>NZ_CAKKLV010000002.1 GCF_918698115.1 Peribacillus sp. Bi96 | reverse complement strand
TGTACAGCGGTCTCGTTGATTGATGCCCCATATTCGTTCATATATTTAAGTACCTCTAGTTTAAAGGGCAGAGTGTAATTTGTATAGGATGAAGCAAGTCCTTCCATCCCATGTTTTAGATAGCGAGCGACCCATCTTTTCAGAGGGGATAAACCTACATTTCTTTCTTGTGCAATGGATTTATAGGATTTTTTCCCTTCTAAGTACTCTAAAACTGCATGTAATTTTTCGTCTATCGTATATTTAGTCAAAAAAACTGCACCTCCAATTGTTAGATGTTGTCTAACAATTGGGGTGCAGTTCAAGGACGGACCTTTTTTATTTCCACCAGATTGTTCGAGGGAAGTCTTTTGTCCCAATCAATACTGGTTCGCCTAGTTGAGGGGTACTGACCTGAACATCAAGTTCATTGGCCGCTTTTGTTACCCGTTCTATTGGATCTGTCCAGTCATGAAATGACAATGTGAATCCAGCCCAATGAATGGGAATCATCAGTTTTCCTTGTACATCGATGTGCGCTTGTACCGTTTCCTCAGGCATCATATGGATGGTGGACCAGCGCTCATCATATTGGCCGCATTCCATTAATGTTAAATCAAAAGGACCGTATTTTTCGCCGATTTCTTTAAAATGGCTACCATATCCACTATCGCCGCTGAAAAATACCTTTTCTTCATGGCCATTAATTACCCAAGAGCACCAAAGCGTCGAATTGCCATCACGTAAACTTCTTCCAGAAAAATGTCTTGCAGGTGTACAAACAAATTGCAAATCCTTGAATGTAACTTCATCCCACCAATTATGTTCAGAAATCAGCTCTTTTTTTACACCCCATCTCTCAAGATGTCCTCCGACACCGAGCGGTACTATGAACGAACCGACCCTATCTTTTAGTTTCTTTATAGAGAAATAATCCAAATGATCGTAGTGGTCATGTGAGAGTAGAACGGCATCGATAGGAGGCAGACTATCCAAATCCAAAGGCAGCTCTCCGCTAAACCGCTTGTTCCCAAACCAAGGAAATGGAGTGGGCGCTTTACCAAACATAGGATCCACTAAAATTGTTTTCCCATCTAATTCCAACATGAATGCAGAATGACCAAACCAGGTGACTTTATTGGAATTCACAGATGCAGGTCCTTTTGTACCCATTACGATTGGGTGGTCAGGCCTCCTTCTCGGATTGCCTTTTATGTAATCCCGTAATATCGAACCAGTATGTTTAAGACTCATCGCTTGACTGGCAGGAATCTGATTGAGGAATTTCCAATTGGCAAAATGCTCTATCTCATTGAAACTTTTCGCTTTTTCTTTGGAGGTACGTCTCCCTAGAGGTGGATAGAGCTTAAGGAAAAGTAACAATAAAATAAAAAAAGAAATGAGGATTTTTAAAATTTTCAGCATGAATATATTCCTCCAATATGAATCAGACCTTTTCGTTAACTTATCATATCACAGAAAAGGTAAGGTTATTTACTGCAATGTCCCATAAATATTTGCGGTGACTACGAGGTGGTGAAAATGGGAAGTGTTCTTCAAGCGGATGAAAACTCCTAAGACCAGTGTATAAGTTTCACACTCCGTAAGCAGGGAAAAGAGGTATAAATAATGAATAATATATAGAGAGTGATAAGTTATGTAACCGGCGTATGAGGGGTAAGGTGATAATACGATTGTTAACGTTTTTCAGAGTCTTTGTATGGGTAGTATTTTTTGCTTTATTGGCCTATGTCATTCTTTCTTGGAAATATAAAGACAAGGTAAGTAAAAAGATTGAAGCGATTCGAAAAACCTGGTATGTCATTTTTATACTAGGAGCACTGATTTACTGGAATTTCTATCCAATGAGTATTTTCAACGAGTGGAAAAACTTTTTGATTATGGCCATTGTATTCATCCTGATTGATATGTTTGTGTTCTTGAGCATGTATATATCCAAAATCGGCGATAATGAATTATCCTATGCAACTAAAGCAGTGGCGGAAAGTGACAAACTATTAACGGACAATAGGGAAAAGGTCAAGAATATGTTTCACCTATTGAAAAAAGAAGGGATTCCTGAGTTTTATCAAACAAATAAGGAATACTTGGCTTATTTGAGCATTCTCCTTCAAGCATATGCAGCCAAGGAAGGGATGAACGTGAAAATTCTTTCTTTCAAAACGGAACAGGACAAGCAATTGGTGATAAATGGGCATCCGAACTTGAATGGCAGTACCATTCGTGCTACATTGGAAAGAGAAGATACGTATTATAATGATGAAGAAAAAATGGCTCTTCAGCCTGTAAGTATTTTGATGGAACCTTATATCCTAGACGTTAAATCAGAAAGCTTCGTTTCAGAAGTCGATTGTTTATTAATAGCATTATTGATCATGATGTTCGATATGGTCATAAAACAAAATCCAGGTGGTGAAGGTTAAATGAGCATTTATGATAAAGCCGGAAGTGAAGTTTCAGTTGCCGTAATTAAACCACAGGTAAAGATACCAGATGTAGGGTTAAGCCCCCATACTAAAAAAGTGATGAAACAGAACGAACGCATTATCCTGAAACAAAAAGAAAAAACTGCACGCTTCAGCATGTTAAAAAATGTTTTATAAGGATCAGGGCAGAGGTTTTTCCTTAGCCTGAATGATATTTAGAGGAGAACCCGCATATACTATTTAAAACTACAGTATAGGAAGGGTCTTTTTAGAATATGAACAAAAAACCCGAGAGAGTGAACATCCCGGCCCCCTCTGCTTCACCATCCGAGAAACGGATACATAAGGAAAATGCCGATCTCCTTAGGCTACTGCAAAGGTTGAAAGCAAAACGTTGGATTTTTTTAAGATAAAGGAAAGCCGGTCTCTCAATGGAGAACGGTTTTTTTTTTGAAAATCGCAACTTGCAAGTATGAATATTATTGCGACGAAGCTCTTTTGCCAAATCATTGTACAATCGATTCTTTTCATGAGGGACTTCATTTTATTAGGATAAAAGCTTATCTCTGATTGAAACGAATTAACCATTTCCCTTATTGAGATTGAGCATGGTGGATGAATGTTACAATAATCATTCAGCGTTTTCCTTAGTGCTTTTCATTAAATACTCACATTACGATGAATGAAATAATACAATGAATACATCACCACCGATACGCCCTGACATGACTGCCACCTTGTAAAGTATGTAAAAGTCATTCAGACTTAAGAATGGCGTCTCCACATCCAATGGAATATTACAAATATAAATGAAGTTCCCATTGTAAAGACGTGATAAAAAGACTCCTGATATCCGATTTCCAAGCACGATCGTTTGAACTGTCAAAACTCCAATGAATAAAAGAGTTTTTCTCGAATGCACATCATGAACCTATGTTCAAGAACCCTCATAAAACACACATTCCTATAAATTTCGTTAGAGGGTGGTCACTAGTCAAAGCATGTTCTTTCAAATTCGGAATAATGATTGGCTTCAAGCCAAAACCGTGACAGTTGTCCAGATTTCCACTAAACTCAAATAAGAGGTTGGAGTGATTCCATTGATGGATTATCGAGATCGTGTAATGGACTGTCTCCATATTTCTATATGATTTTCGGCTATTTTTTAAATTTCATTTTTCTTAAGTCTGGTTCTCATGCAATATACGATACATGAAATGGCAAGAGTATCTTATCTAAACCATCTTGTCTAATTTATCATTTAATAAAACCGCGACATTTCCGCTCCTCATGATTAATGAGCCGTCTGAATTATATAGAGAAAACGAAGGTATCGTGCTCATTGAAAGAAATGTTTTGGAGAGAATAAAAGGTAAGACTTACGTACATACAGGATCATTCAAAAGGGGATCATTATGGGAAAATTAGAAAGTATATACCCTATTGCTATAGAGAATACAAAGGAAAAAATCATCCAGGATATGGATTTTTATTTAGAGAATCAAGAGACATTGCCTTCATATGCAACATATATATCCGACAGGATGTCGTTCATTGGGCAAATTTGGATAAATGTTTGGTTAAATAAAGCATCAAACGATGTGCCCAGAAAGGAAAAAAAGCTTTTTCTAAACGAAAGGGGCTTTGTAACGGAAGGTTCAGATCACAAGCTGATCAATAGTATGTTTCGCAACGAATTAAGGAAGTACCGTCCCTTTAATGCTTTAACGTGGATGAACGAATGCTTTGCTGTAAATAAAGAAGATTGGGAGAAGCGATATAAAAAGGCAAGGGAAAACTTCTTCAAACGACAAGAAGAACAGCTTAGAGCTAAGAAACGGTGGAAGATACGAGAAAGACTTCAAGAAGGAGCTAATGCATTTTTTGAAGAACGCTCACTGCCTTTATATTTACATGTCAGGCATTATATTGCCGGGATTTTGGCAGCTGATCTTCATAATAAGCCTAAATTCCAATACGTCGATCCATACTTGCTTGAAGAGAAATTAGTTGAAGAAGGGGGATTTCAAGCAACCGAATATATAATGGTCACTGATTTTTTTGAAGAGTTGACAGGCGATATCCATTCGTTATTCGATTGGGGAAGGAACCGTTATGAATATGAAAATTACTTCTATCGGTATGAGAGGTTAGTTTCGGATTTCATTGTAAAAATTGCGCCTGAAAATTACTTGAACCAATTACCGGCTGCCCTTCATCATGATTTTTTGGAGTCATATGGGGAGAGGTTGACGGTTGAAGTCCTGCAGGGTATTTTGCGGGATGAATTGGCTGATTTGTCCCAGGCCTGTTTTGACGAACTTCAAGAAGAATACGTTTCTGATTTACTGAACCTTGAGGGAGTTCCTTTTAATGAAACATTGCACGAGGAAATATTTGAAAAGGACGAGGCGAACAGAGAAAGAAGAAAAGCTGAAGCATTGGCAGAACTAGCCAAGAAGCAGGCAGAAGAGCAAAGGATGATCGATGACATTATAGGAAAGGCCTATACTCCATCCTTAGGGAAAAAAGTTAGATATGTATTGCATATCGGGGAGACAAATACCGGTAAGACGCATCAGGCCTTACAAAAAATGAAAGAAGCGGAAAGCGGCTTGTATTTAGCTCCCCTTAGACTGCTGGCACTAGAAGTGTTTGACAAGTTAAATGCGGATGGAGTTCCTTGTTCATTAAAGACCGGTGAAGAAGAAAAGGCGGTAGAGGGTGCAAATCACATTTCTAGTACCGTTGAGATGTTTCATGAAAAAGACTACCATGAAGTAATCGTTATAGATGAATCCCAAATGATTGCAGATAAAGATCGAGGCTTTTCATGGTTTCGGGCAATCACGCAAGCAAATGCGAAAGAAGTACACATTATCGGGAGCAAGAATATCAAAGTGATGCTTCTGAACCTTTTGAATGAAGCAGATCTGGAACTCCACGAATATAGGCGGGAGATACCGCTTGAAGTAGAACAAAAGGAATTTGGGTTAAAGTATACCAAAAAAGGGGATGCACTCATTTGCTTTTCGAGAAGGCAGGTTCTGGAAACGGCGTCCCGCCTAAAAGAAAGTGGACATAATGTGAGCATGATATACGGCAGTATGCCTCCCGAAAATAGAAAACGGCAAATAGAGCTGTTCAATCGCGGTGAAACATCAGTCGTCGTTGCCACAGATGCGATAGGAATGGGATTGAACTTGCCAATACGCCGCATTGTCTTTCTTGAAAATGAAAAGTTCGACGGGACACGAAGAAGGAGATTGACTTCACAAGAAGTTAAACAAATCGCAGGTCGAGCGGGGAGAAAAGGTATATATGACACTGGTAAGGTTGCATTCACAGCAGAGATCAAAATCATGAATAAGTTGCTGGAACAAGTAGATGAGCCAGTTCAAACCTTTACGATCGCCCCAACCTCTGCTGTATTTGAACGATTTCAAAAGTATTACCGAAACCTAGGAACATTTTTCGAAATGTGGGAAAGGTTTGAGCCGCCTAAAGGGACGAAAAAAGCTGCGCTATCGGAAGAAAGGGAGCTTTACGAGCTAATACGTGATACCGAAATCGAAGTGCGTTTTTCCTTAATGGATTTATATGGTTTCCTGCATATCCCTTTTTCAGCCAAAGAACCAAGTCTCATCAGGCAATGGCTGGAAACGGTCGAGGCGATAGCCGAAAGCAGTGATCTTCCTGAACCGATCATCAAGACTAGAAATCTCGAGGAATTGGAACTTTCTTATAAAGCGATAGGCCTTCATTTATTATTTTTATATCGGATGGGCAAGAGGACTGAAGCAGTTTATTGGGAGCGTATTCGTGAAGAAATCAGTGATGGCGTTCATGATCAATTAAAAGATGAAATGCTGAATTATCAAAAAAAATGCAAGCGTTGTGGAAAAAAGTTGCCCGATGACTCTCGTTTTCATATATGTGATGCTTGTTACCATAGAGGGCATAGGAAGACGCACAGATACAATTAAACCGATCGAACAACCCGAAAAACGGGCACCTTCAGTGTACGGATTCGGGTTGAAGTATGGTTGTATAGATAAGCTTATTCATTTCGTTTCGATTTAGCAATTAGTGCAGCTTGCAGCTTCATTCGCTTATCAGCTTTCTTATCATGCACAACTAAGATGGCATGAATTAAACCAGGGACATAGAAAAATAGGGTGAGGATTAAATTAAACACAGCCTGAATGGGTTTACCCGCTAATAATACGGCTAATGGCGGAAAAAGAATCGCGATTAAATATAGAATAATGAACACTCTCCAAATATAAGGATTTTCATATGACTTAACATGATCATCTCTTTTGACATGATGTTCTCTTCATTGGTTGCGTCCAGCAGTTTCATTTTTATGATGATGCCACTTGCTTGATAAATATATGCTCGGGGGCACGGTTCATTCCCAACAAGCATGATGGATATTTGTTCGCCTTCGATTAAAGCAGGAGGGAAACGGCATAAGAAAAAACAAAGGAATGCTGTCTTTTGTGTTAGAATGATTAGAAATCTGTCTGGTGAAAGCGGGATGTTCATGAGAAAAAGGATAGGCTGTTTGCATGCTCATTATTCAAATGTAGAATACATAGAAAAAGCGTTCTCCCAATTCGATATTGAATGGCTTCATTTTGTAGACCCAGGATTGATGCATCGGGTGGGAATAGGTGAGGAGTTTATGTATTCGGATGCTCAAAAAAGAGTCAAAGAACAAATTGAATGGATTGCCGAATGTAATGTGGATGCCATCCTGATAACCTGTACGAACTACATCGCTTTATTAAACGAAGAACAACTATCTTTATCTCTGCCTATCATTAAAATCGATGAACCATATTTTGAACTAATTTGTCAGTTGCAGCAACCGCAAATCATCCTTTTCACGAACCCTGCTACAGTTGAAGGAACAATAAAACGTTTACATGCCCACGCAAAAAAATATGGGGATGTGGCTGTTGATGTTGAAATTATCATCATCGACAACACCTTCGAATTGATTATGCAGGGGTTAGGTGAAAAATATAACCAGGAAATCGTGAATTTCCTACTCCAGTTTAATCGTGAAAAAAGACCCCTTTCGGTAGCGCAACTTTCCATGGTTGAAGCAGCGAATACGTATGAGGGTCAGACCGGAAATACGATAGTACATCCATTGCATGCATTAGTTGATTCCATGGTTGACCAACTAGAATTAAAGCTCTCATTTAACGGAAATTAATCGGGATTCTTCGGATGAATCATTCCAAACGATTGGTTTAATGAAGGTCCTGTTGTTTGAACGGCATGATGTTTCAATAAAATGCTCTGCTATATAGTAGGATCCTGTAAGGTTAATCCTTTGCAGGTTTTTTTATTCTTCCTTATGACGGATTTGTTCGCGGATGGTTTCAAGTTCTTCCAGAGATAAATCGGTCAGGGAATTTTTTATTTCTTCTTCGACCCTTTTTCGGTCAAGCTCCCTATAGTTGTTCCACCAATCCCGTAAACCCTCGGTATTTTCAAGAAGATATTCTATATCAATTTCTTCTTGCTCATCATCTGATAAATATCTCATGACCGCTCCTAACAATCGGCTGAGTTGGGCTATTTCACTTTCCTTAACAGGCGAAGCAGGCGATTCTTTCACTTTCATTTCATCTTTAGCTGGAACATTACGAGGTGTCATAGTATCCTCCTGTTTTTAATAGTAGTGTGCCTAATAGGACGGGTTTGTATATTTATTTTTGTATATTTTTAAAATATAATAGGCTGAAACGGCTGGAAACCGTTTTTGAAAAGGAAAGAAACGAATAAACTGAATAATGATAATTTTAACAATCACCTCGCCAGAATATACTTTATAATCGTCACTCACTATTTCATTGGAACCAATATATAGGTAAACAAGAGGGAAGAAAAAAGAATTAAAAAAAGAGGCTGTTTTCAAGAAATTATGTACGATTACCACGATGACCTTGCGAAAAAAAGCACCTCTCTACCCGATTTTTCAGCTGGAGTAGAAGACTCACTTTTGCTCACACTATTAATTCTTCATAAATTGTTTTACCTCCTTTTGAAAGAGTGTGCTTGTTGTAAATGTGAACCTCAAAGTTACTCAAATAAAAAAGTGAGCCGACTCACCTATTGGAGGAGGGAGTAGCAGCTCACTTTTTAGCTTTTATAAGTAGTCATTTCATGCTATTTAGTATGACTATTAAGGCTTGCATGTATCACTGATACCTGCAAGCCATCAAAAGGAGTGCAAAGAATCAATCATTTAATCCCTTTCCATTGAGAATTTCCTGGATATATTTTCCAACTCTTGATACTCGAGTTTTGGATTGTTTGGGTTCAGAAAAATAACGAATGTATGCTCTTTGCCGTCCCGGCGTCAATGCTTCAAAAGCAATTTTCAAGGCAGGGATTTCATCTAATTTATTTTGAAATTCATCAGGAATTATGAAGTCTGCCGTCTTCTTTAATTCCACTTCCAAACCGGCTTTTTCAACTTCAATGGCATCATGAATATAGGCTTTCAAGATGGTTTCCATTTCAACTATTTCTTGAACATTGGTGAACCGAATCTGACGCGCCGCCTGTACATTCTCCGTTTGTTGGATTAGAATCCCATTGGCATCCTGTAACAAGGCACCTTTGTGAAACAAAAGCGCACAATATTCTTTAAATCCATGTATTAAAACTACGTTTTTTTTCTCAAACGTGTAACAAGGATGCATCCACTTAAATTCTTCGGTCAGCTCACAGTCAAGAACGATATTCCTCAACTTCTCATATTCTTCGTTCCAATTTTTAGCTTTACTTAAAAATTCATCAACCTTAGGATTCATTCTACTATTTGTCATCAAGGAACTCTCCTCTTTAATTTTTCGATAAGCTGACAGTCATGAATGATCATTCTTAATTTCTCCACAATTGACATCTAGTCCCTAACCTTATTAGTGCTCGGTAGAATTGGTTGGTCAGCCCTGTAATCATCACAATATCCTGCAATTCCGTCCCATCTGGCTTGCGATTACAGTCGCCACGACTCACTTAAAATCATGACAAAACCTCCCATTAGAGTATTAAGTCTAGTTTGCTTCAAATGGAAGGTTTTCAATTTGTCTGAATTAAATTTCTCCAATAATTTAGCATGGAGGGAGGGGATAGTTAGTACCGAATGCGGTTATTGTTCCAGCACTTTTTCAAGCTCGCCGCACCACTTACTCCAGCCATACTTGGCTCCATTGAGGGCTTGAGCATTGGAGATTCCGGTTTGTTCAAGATGAAGGTTAACCTTTCCGTCGCCTAAATCCTGCAGCGTCCAGATGATTGTGTGCTTCTCTCCTCCACTGGCCCAAGTATAGGACAACCGGTTTGGTTCGTCCACGATAAGCACTTCGCCTTCAACAATTCCATCCCAATATTCGGTCGGCGGTGTGCGAAATTGAAAACGGTGTCCTATGACGGGCTTAAAATCATTTTCCATCGCCTGACCGCTGTGGATGTTGACCACCCACTTGGCAAGCTTGCTTGAATCGGTTATGGCGGACCAAAGCTTCTCAATCGATGTCGTGTACTGAAAATCCAATGATAATGTTAAACTCATTCTTCTTCCTCCTCTAAAAGTTGCTTCAAGCGCAACATATTCGTGCTCCAGAACTTACTGTAATCAGCCACCCAATCTTGAATTTCTCTGAGTGGATGGGCGTTTAGCCTAAATCGCGTTTCTCTGCCGACTTTTCGGTCAAATACAAGGCCGGCCTCTTTAAGGATTGTCAAATGCTTGGATACCGCTGTACGGCCCATTTGAAACTGTGCCGTTAATTCATGAAGCGGTATTTCCTCTGCCTCTGCTAACAGACGAATCAGTCGGCGCCTAGTTGGATCTGCAATCGCGTCAAACACATCACGTAATCTGTTGTTCTCACTCACAACACTCCCTCCCAAATAAGATTTTCTGTAGTAGAGATCTATTGATGGTACGAAGGGTCTTACGTTCATTTCACCAACTTCCTAGAGTTTGCGGCTCTTCGGACGTAACGCCCACGAGGCGATATTAAGTGCAGCATAAAAAAGCGGAAGGATAATAGAAAACCCGAAATCACCATTATCGTTAGCAAACGCATGAGATAAAGCCGCACCAGTCATTAAAAAGAAGATACCAGCGTGAACCCATTCTTTAAGCCGAGGAAAACCTGGCAAGACGAGAGCGATGGCTCCAAGCACTTTCCAAGTCCCGAGAATGGTCAAGACGTATAATGGGTAACCAAGATTCGTCACTAACTCGATGTTTCCCCCATATTGCATAAGTTGCCCGATACCACTTAACATAACAGATGCTGCGAGTAGTAATGTCACTGACCAATAAGCAATCATTTTTCCTCGGGGCTGGGCTTCTACTTTTGCGGCTGTTTCCGTAACGATAATTTTACTCATTTGTTTCCTCCTCATAATTGATTGAAGTGAAACTTATTCGGGTTCCAAACTTTCCAAAAGACTAACTCCTAATTGGACACCATTTGGTGTTGCTTTGATAATACAACACCAAATGGTGTCCTGTCAATCTGTTTCCTTTTTGTTCCAATAATATTATGAATTCAAATATTAACAGGGGTAATGAATCATGATTTTTGGATATGGACGGGTACCGACACACGAACAAAACCTGGAGTTACAATTAGAAGCACTTAAAAAATTCGGGTGTGAAAAAATAAGGTGTCCGGTGCAAAAAAGGAACGACCACAACTAGATGAATGATGGAAGGTATTACGAAATGAAGACATAAATTAGATCGTATTTCACGCTCTACAAAACACTTCATTGAAATAAGTAATACTTTTCAGGAGTTAGTTCAATAGTTGATCATATTGACACTTCAACGGCTATGGGTAAATTAGGTTCTTATTCTCGTCAAAATAGTATAGCTAAAGCCTTACGAGAAATGGGGGAGAATTGAGAAAACCATATTTATTTTAGACTACATTTCAAGTGATTATTAAGAAGGGAAATCTAGAAAGGATTAAACAAAGGAGAAGAAATGCAGGGTTAGCTAGGACTATTTTCTTTGGAAAGCATGGAGAACTTCGGGAGAGGGTACTAAAAAATCAATTGCAACTTGCTAGTGCACTTAAAATCATCATAAATGATATTAAAGTATCTGGTATACCGTTTATTTATCAAAAGCTATTGAATACAAAAAACTGACGATGAAATTATCAAAACAAACTTCTCCGTTAGGATGGGAACATATTAACTTTTTAGGAGAGTATATTTATAACTATGATCAAGGAACAACACTTAATTTCCTCCGCCCACTAATAACAAATTAGAAGAAAAACCAGTCCACTTATCCTAATCAACACATCTAGCCGATTTACCCTTTTATCGTACATTATCCTTAGCATATTTTTTGTTAAAATGTTGGCTTTGCCCCTATTTCACTTAATCATCTAACCGATAGCAAAAAAGACAAAGAAAGCATATTCCAATCTATTAATTCAAGTGACCGGACAAAGCTTGGACTTTAGGGAATGAATAAATGGGTACTAGCATAAATTTAGATGAAGGGGGTGGATAAATGCACATGTTCATTAAATTAAGTGTGGCAAGTGTTTCTGGAGCCGTTGTGTATTTGATATATAATGTCAACCAGACGCTGCGTAAAGGAATGGAAACGCTCGAGGAAACAAATAAGACACTTGCAGAGGTAAGGAATGCAGTTCATGGATTGACGCATGAGTCCAAACAATTGATCCACTCTGCTAATCAAATAACGACAGATGTAAAAGGCAAGATGGAAAATGTCGATCCCTTGCTGGAATCCGCTCAAGATGTTGGGGAAATGATTCATAATGTAACCCATTCCATGAAAGAAGCCAGTTTAAATAACACGAAAGATCTTCTGTCCACTCCGACAGTTTCTTCCACTCAAGCAAAAGCTGAGGACGTACAAATAAAAATAAAATAGTACGAGCCACATAAAAAAACAAGACACCCTGGGATCCACTAACATATTTGATTAAACGCTTTTACATTTACTTTAGAGGGGAGCGTTATCATGATTATCGAATATAGTGTGGCCGCAATTGCTTTAGCGTTCATTTGGTTGGTAGTTTTTTTGATCAGTACACTTCAAAAGGGAATGGTTACGATAGGAGAAGCCAATCAAACATTGGTTGAAGTGAGAAATGCCATCCACGATCTATCTGACGAATCGAAACAACTATTGCAAACAGCAAACGAAATCACTGATGATGTTAAATCTAAAATGAAAACGGTGGAACCGCTTTTGGATTCTGCTCAGGATGTCGGGGAAGCGATACATTCAGTTACAAACTCTGTTAAAAAAGCTACTACTAACGGCTTTCGCACAGATTTTCCTTCGAAAAAAATCAATTCAATCAATCCGACGAGCCAAAGCAGGTAAAAAGATCAGAATAAAACAAGAAAGACACTACCTGGATGGGGAGTGTCTTTTTACTAGTATGTAAAGCTATATAATTGGGGTTACCCGGTTATATATAAAAATTAGACCCATTTCTCTCATACAGATCTCTTAACACCCTGTATGAGAATATGGAACATATGTCTTGTGTGGATTTAATCGAAACAATTATTTTTCAGCCTTGTCAGGTTGGCCCGCTGACTTGGAGTCATTGGAATGTTTGACGCCTTTACTTACATATGGCTTGGCGCTTTTTTTCTTGTTGGCACCCGTTTTCCAACGATTCCAGCCCTTTTTGCCTGTTCCTGTGCCCGTACCTTTACCTGTCCCACTCTTAGCCTTAGCTTTACTCATGAAATCACTCCATTACTATTGTATGGTTCGTTTAAACCATTTTACTTGATTATTACCCAAGTATGTTGAAATATACAGCAACTACGGTGATATGTACAGGGGTAGGCTCAATATTTTTATGTTAAATCCTTAGAAACACATAAACGAATGGAATTTTGCAGAGGTACTTGCTTAATTAAAGTACTGTTTTTTGCTGCTTTTGAATTAGATGGATCATCCTGCCTATCACTTTATTGATATGGATCTGGATTTCGTTAATAAGATGCTTATCCCAATCTTTTTGCAAATGGTCAAGTAGTGCATCAGAGTTAGCAAAACTGCTCCTGTATTCATTCCTATAATGATGCCTCCCATATTAAGTGAAGCTTGAGAGCCTAGGATATACATCATTAAAAATGAAACGATATGGGACCATACTGTATGGATGAAAGCATCTTTCACTAAACCTAAGCCGATAAGATAGGCTTGCATGGGAATGACAAAAAAATGAAACAGGAAATAGGGACATAATAATTTTACATAGTAAGCGGCGGATGTTGAAGAAAAAAAGAGCGAGGTCAAAGGTTCCGCAAAGAAATAAATGAAGAACACCGCGGGAACTCCATACAATACGGTAAATGACATCGATTTTTGCAATAAGACCCTTAATTTTTCCTTATCTTGCTTCTTGTACGCATTCGATACATTCGGAATGAGCATGATCATGAGGGAATGCGCGATAAAAGCCGGAAAAAAGCCGATTGTCATCGCAACACCAGTAAGCATCCCAAAATGCTCAGTAGCCACGACAGCACCGAATCCTGCTGAAAGAAGGGCTGTATGAATCAAAAAAGGTTGAATCGCATTTGTTATCGCATGAAAGATCCTTAACCCCATAGTCGGCAGCGAAACGGCCAATAAGGTTTGTCGTGCATGTTTACCAGTTGTTCGTGAGTTCATACCGCGTCCCATGATTCGCATTTGAAGGATCAGAAGGTTGATCAAGTAAAGGAAAACGAGGAACTCACTGCCTATCAAAACAAAAAAGGCCATCAACAGAGACTTTTCTTGGTTAAAATGAAATAAGTTAAAGAGTAGGAAAAGCAATCCAAACTGAATGACATCTTTTAAAAAGTTGGACAAAGCTATCTTCCCCATTTGTTGGACACCCATGAAATAGCCTCTTGCAATCGACGAAAATGCAACGATGGGGATTGAGGCGATGAGCAACCACTTAATATAAGGATGATATTTGTCCATAATCGATGAATAGGAAAGGATGAAAGGCATGACTACACACATAACCAACACGACGACTGCAGCCATTTTAAGGGCATGAATGATCAGGTTATAATGCAATGCCTGCTTATTTTCTGCAACGAATTTTGAAATGGAAATATGTAATTCAAGGCTGGCAATCACATATATCAAAAAGAAAATAGGCAATAGGGACATATATAACCCCATGCCTTCTTCGTGTAACTCCCTGGCTAGGATCATGTTCACTAAAAATTCGATGCATTCACCAAAAAACGCTGCAACAATCAAAATGAGCGTTCCTTTATAAAAAGACTTCATGATGCCCCACTCCTAACAAGGTGTTTGTATAAAGATATGAGACATGCCATGGATTATTCATCATGAACTCCATTAAGCGGTGATACGTACTCCGTTATTGTCTAGCGAAATACTAAGATATCCTTTATTTGAAAGTTAAAACGGGAAAGGGGAAGGGAGATGAAATGGATTGTTTTTTTTGTAAAGATTTTATTAACACACCCTCCACCACCATCCAAAAACGCTTCATTCATTTATGTTGATTTCATTTCTTTTGAAGTCAAAGACATGAAAGGCTAATAAAATTAATTTTATTCTGCGCATAAATGGGTCATGTTGGTTCAACAGGCTTAATTCGGGCAGGAGAGCATGATGAATCATACATCATTCGATGGAGTTTGATTCTTACTTTCGTTTTGTAATTCATGCTATATTTTGCTATCCTTTAGCAGAGGGGATGATCAATATGAAATTCACATCTATTAGTCAATCAAATATAGATGAATTGTGCATTGCGTTTGAAAGTTGTCTTACAGAACATGACATTACATTTAAATATGTGGACATGACTGAAGATGACGGAATCATTTCGTTTATTTTTTGCAATGATCCGGAGCAGGCGAGATCGGTCGAATTAGAAAGTGAACGGTTCATTGGATTGGATACTGATTACATAGCCAAGGAAATTTTAGAGCCAATCCTGCCTAGATTAAAAGAATATGCAACAGAATAAAATCATCGATTACGATGATTTTTTGTTGTGCTCGATAAATCTCACAAGAAATAGAACAAGAAAATTTACCTTCCTATTATATATACCCTTCCAATGACAGGGGATGTACCATTTTTGTCCATGAAAATAAAAAATGGGGAACCTCATGTGAAGTTATCTAGGATATGATTGCTACCTAGGTGATGGGTATGCCAGAATTGTAAAAAAAATGCCCTGGATTTAGGAAATCTCCAGGGCATTTTTTCTTTCTATAGCATTGATCTTATGGAAGTATGGTAACAAAGATTATCACCATTTTTTCTTCCCAAACAATCCGGTTAGATTTAAATGACCATTTTTTTACCGGCAGTTAATTCAACCTCCTGCATTGGAGATTCCACTTTCTTGTTTTTCTTCACTCTAAAGTGATAAACCGCATAACAAGCAATGAAGAACGTTCCCCCGCAATAAAGGGCCATTCGCTGCTCAGGAACAAACGCTAGACTGATCATGACGATGCAGTTTGCTATCAAGGCAAGCATGGGAATGAATGGATATAGCGGTACTTTGAATTTCAAGTCTTCCACCTGTCCACCATTGCGGATATATGATCTTCTGAAAGCAAGAAGACAAGCCGCGATGGCAATCCAGCCAATTTGTGCTCCTAATCCTGCAAGGGAGAGAAGAAAAACAAACACTGTTTTGGCGGCTACTACACTTGAAAGTAAAGACAAACCAGCTATTGCAAGGGTGATAAGTAAGGCATTAAGCGGAATTCCTCGATTATTTACCATACCGAGCTTTGGACTTGCCATGCCTTCCTTAGAAAGCGAGTAAAGCATACGTGTTGCCGCATAAAGGCCGGAGTTTGCAACAGACAAAAGCGCTATAAGAATGATGAAGTTCATAATATCAGCCGCATAAGGAACACCGATACTATCCAGAACAACAACGAACGGACTTTCAACGATTCCTGCCTGTTCCCTTGGAATCAAAGCTGAAAGAACAGAGACAGAAAGAACGAAGAAGAAAAGGGTACGCCAAACGGTTTGTTTGATCGATTTAGGTATGACCTTTTCTGGATTTTCACTTTCTCCCGCGGCAATTCCGATTAGCTCTGTGCCCTGGAAGGAAAAGTTCACTGTAATCATTGTGATAAGCAGGGCCGATATTCCATTCGGGAAGAGGCCTTCGCTGAAAAAGTTGGAGAAAAATGGTGCTTCTTGTCCACCTTTCATATCAATAAGTCCAAACATGGCAGCACCGCCAACTACGATAAACAGGATTATGGCCAATACTTTTATGCTGGAAAAAACAAATTCAGATTCGCCAAATGCCTTTGCTGATAATGCGTTCAGTAAAAATATGAGTAAAGCAAAGATTGCACACCACATCCAAACGGGTGATTCAGGGAACCATCTCTGCATAAGCTGTCCAGCTGCCAAAAACTCCAAGGCAACCGTAACAGCCCAACCTAACCAGTAAAGCCATCCTATGGCAAAGCCGGTTCCAGGACCGATGAATTTAGTCGCATATGTCTGAAACGAACCGGAAACAGGCATAGCAACCGATAGTTCCCCGAGACAAAGCATCGTTAAATACATGATAAAACCACCGACTATGTATGAGAGGATAGCCCCGATGGCCCCAGCTTCATGAATGGTGTAGCCTGAACCAATGAAAAAGCCAGTACCAATACATCCCCCTATTGAAATCATAAATAAATGTCTTGCTTTCATGCTCCGTTTTAATTCATTTGGTTGATTTTCTATTGTCTTCATTGAAAAACTCCTTTACCTGATGGGTGCAAACGGTTTCATTTATGTCTGGACGTTTAGGGAATTTGTGTATTTTACTCACAAATGTAAAAGATTTGATTTGAATCTTAGATGTTGTTGAATTCCCTAGAATAAGAGATTATTTCTGCATTTAGAGATAGATAGGTTCCAATGCAGAATTAATTTCAGGTAGCGCCGCTTATAAAGAAAAGGAAGCCAAGCGTCAGGAAACTAGGGATGAATGGCTCCGTGTGGACCATCCTTCAATGGGTAACATGCACCCTGTTGAAGTAGGGGCTATTTCCACTGGGCCATCTATTTAACGAAATCTCTCATAATGTACTACAATACCAGTTATCTAGAAAGAAGTTCAACTATTTAACATCAACCAGTAAATCAGAAGTATTAAATTGGTCTTCCGCTCCATAAAGTAATTTTTCACCAAGCAATGAGCCCATTAATGCGACAGCAACTTCAGCAGTTTTATTATGCTCGTCCAATATTGGGTTTATCTCTACAAATTCAGCAGATGTAATGATATTAGCTTCGGCGAGCATTTCCATGGCAAGATGGCTTTCACGGTAACTAATGCCTCCCATTACAGGTGTTCCAACCCCAGGTGCGTCATCTGGATCAAGACCATCAAGATCAAGGGATAAATGTACAAGATCCGTACGTTCTTTCAGATAAGCAATTGATTCTTCCATCACTTTTGTCATACCTAATCTATCAATCTCATGCATTGTAAAAACTTTAATCCCTTTTTCCCTGATTAACTCTTTTTCCCCTTGGTCTAAGGAACGGGCACCAATAATGACAATATTCTCTGGTTTGACTTTTGGGGAATATCCGCCAATGTTAATCAATGCAGGGTGGCCAAGGCCCAAACTAACAGCTAGGGACATACCATGAATATTACCAGATGGAGAAGTTTCTGCTGTGTTCAAATCGCCATGCGCATCATACCAAATTACTCCTAAGTTCTTAGAATGCTTCGCTAAACCGGCTAATGTACCGATAGCGATACTGTGATCTCCGCCCAGTACTAAAGGAAAACGATTTGATTGGATGACTTCATCCACTTTTTGACTCAATTTTTCATTGCCTTCTGCTACATCCTGCAGATTCTTTAAATTTGTGTCTAAATCACTTTGTGCTCTTTCTTGTATTTCTACTTTAATATCACCTTCATCACGAACAGTGTATCCTATACTTTCAAGTCTTTCGCTCAATCCTGCATATCTGATTGCGCTAGGACCCATATCGACTCCTCTTCTAGTTTGACCAAGATCCATTGGAACACCAATGATTGAAATTTCCTTCTTCATGTATATTTCTCCCCTTTCAATTTTTCTTCCCTAGTATAAGGGTAAAAGTATAGATGACTCAACTCGACATTTTTTTGAATATTTATACGATTGAGAAAAGGGTAAAAGTCTTGGGTTAATATCCCTATTTTAAATTTTATGAAAATGTCGAAAACTTTACCGAATGGGGTATATGGAATAATTGGAAAGTGCGTTAAATACAAGAATCCCCCCGCTACTATTGGGTTTGAAAACTCAATAGGAGCGGGGGGATTCTTCCGTTTAACGTTTATTGTTAACGGTATTATAGAGTTTATGAATCTATTTTACTAGGTACATTTATTCATGAAATGGAGCTATAACTCAGATGAAAGGATTTATAATTCTCAAAATGAATAATAAGGTAGACTAAAAATAGATGATTTTACACCTCATTTCACTTTGTTAGCATAATATATTTTTTCGAAATATATATATTTCGAAAAAATATAATGTACTTTTTACAAAAAGTTAGGATGAACACAGTGGGAAAAAGGCCTGGAGCCAAAGGA
This sequence comes from Peribacillus sp. Bi96, assembly GCF_918698115.1. Taxonomy (GTDB): domain Bacteria; phylum Bacillota; class Bacilli; order Bacillales; family DSM-1321; genus Peribacillus. The sequence goes on along the minus strand of NZ_CAKKLV010000002.1, from coordinate 451,320 downwards.
TTGAAAGAATTCAGTATTTAACGAACCACTGCTCAAGAAAAAATTGATAAAAATTTTTGCTGTGTATTTTATTTGAATAAATCTCAAACCTTTAAAATGATTTGTTCCATTCCTCATCTTCCAAAGGCACACCATTCGTACTAATATATTCTACTATCATATGTCCATGTTTAAGCCCTCCATCGTTTTTAAGGGCAACAATCATTTTATTAAAGCGGTCATCATCTGTATCTTGTTTCTTACGTGATAGGGTAATCCGAATGGTCGGGGCAACTTTGTAATCTTTATAGCTGGTTGGCTGGTTCGGATCAATATTCAATTCTTTCACAATCGTTTCATCAAAAACCACGGATAATTGAATGGAATCGCCTATTTTTTCTTGAATCTCTTCCCAATCATCACTTTTTACGATATCTCCAATATCCTTTGATATCAACACGTTCCCTAGTTCATTTTCAAGATAAGGCCTTAACTCCATTTCAGCATCATCTTGCCATTTATCGGAAATGAAGGTATCCTCCATTTCTCCAGTTCCATCATTAAAGAAAACTAAAAATCGAGTGCCATATTTTTCATGTTTCACTTTAGCTGCATATTCAAAATATCCGTTGTTTCCCATATTATCGAATAGGACATCATATATTTCTGTCCGATCATCAAAGTTTTTCTCTAAATATCGCTCATCTTGATTTCTAACCTTTTTTTCTTCATCAGGATCTGCTTTCATACTCTGTGTGAATGAAAACATAAAGATTACGACACCTGCTAAAATGATTAAAAAAACTATTAGTAATGTTAGTAAAATCCTTTTGGTTTTGCTCAAAGAATACCCTCCTGTTATCCGGACTTCCCTTCAATAATTCCCATATTATTCTAATATTTGTATAGTGTATACATCTATGGAAATTGTGAAATGTAGGCGTGATCTTTTTTTTGTGTAAATTCTATACAAATTCCCTTGTTCTCCACATTATCGGGATACTTTGATACAATATTTTAATTGATAGTACCCAAAGGGAGAGATTTACTTGGAAACATTTCAAAGAGAAATGAATCATAATCGAGATGAATTCAGAAAGACAAGGTGGACTCAACATCGTAAACAAATCACAGGATTATTCGATGCCGTTTTTTCAAAAAAAGAGATTGTTGAAAAAGTGGCGATAGTTGGTGCAGGAAATTGCGACGATTTGGATATTGAGTATCTTGCTTCTAAATGCAGCTCGCTATATTTATTTGATATTGATAGGGGAAGTATGGAAAAAGCGACGAATAATTTGCCTGAACATACTCGAAAAAAAATTCAGCTTGTGGAAATCGATGTTACAGGTCTTGATAAAATGAAGTTTGAAGACCAACTAACCTCCATGCTGAATCGCGGTGATAGGGCAGAGGACATTATTCAGTATGTAAAGGAAATAGAAAATCGGTTAAGTCAGGTTTCTGACAGTATTTTCGCCAAGTATTATAATGGATTTGATATTGTTGCAACATCTGCCATTTATACTCAACTTTTTTATAATTGGGCCATTGACCTGCTTTCTCATTTTGAAAAACAATATCAGGAAAATGATGCAGAAGAGATAAAGGATGGATTTTTAGATCTAAGGGATCAGATAGTGCGTACGTTGAATCACTCTGTATCAAAATGTATCAAAGAAGATGGATTCTATATTACATGGTCAGATATTTTAAAGATCGAACCTGAGTATATGGAGACCATTAATGAAGGGCTTAATGCCATCTTTGCCTTAGCTTCGAACGTGGGGTATGGAGCAGCATTGATTGGCATAAAAGATTATATGGAAAAAGTGGATAAAAGTGAATTATCCCTGCGCTATTGGCCGTGGGATTTTAATACCAATAAACAATATTTGACCATTGGGATTATCGGCAGATTGAAAGAGGGATATAAATGAAAATAGATTTATGGGGTAGGTACGCGAAGCAGCAGCTGTATCTACCCTTTTTTGAATGGTTAAAGTCTAAGATGATATTGTTTCTTTCAACCTCTTTCTAAGGAATGATAAATAGAGGGGTGAGCCCGTGAATCATATGAAATTAAGACATAATCTTATGAAAAGTATAAAATAACGATAAAATTTTTAACGATTTGTCTAATGATTTCACAATCTGATGTAGATATAATGAATCTATTGAAAACTGAATATTCCAACAAGTGGAGTTTAGATGTGGAAGTGATTATTGGAGAAATGGTTCGAGTAATAGGGACCATCATTAAGGAAGGAGTGAGGGTTTGAAAGCTAATATCGTATTCATAAACGGCGAGGTCATTACAGTTGATCAAAAAAATTCTGTTGCTGAAGCGATCGCGATTAATGGGAATCGTATCTCGGCAGTCGGAACGAATCAGGAAATTAAAGTTTTAATCGGAGAAGAAACTAAAGTGATGGATTTACAGGGGAAGTCCATACTTCCTGGGTTTATAGATTCTCATATTCATCTTATTTTATACGGTGTCAATCAATTGGCAGTAAGTTGTAAAGCTGGACACATCGAATCTGTAGAGGATTTGTTAAACGATCTTAAGGAAAAAGCTTCTGTTATCCCTAAAGGTGAATGGATCCGGGCATGGGGGTTCAATGAAACCGCTGTGAAAGAAAAACGTTATCCAACAATCTCAGAATTGGATGCCATTTCAACAGACCACCCCATAATGGTTACCAGAACTTGCAGCCATATAAGTGTTGTGAATCGAAGGGCGATGGAGTTTGCAGGACTGGATGAAAACTCTGAGAATCCAGCTGGTGGCATCATTGAAAAGGATAAGGAGGGGCGGATTACAGGCAAACTCATTGAAACAGCAAATATGTTAATGGCCGATATGGCAAGTTATACAGAAAGCGAACTGATGAAAGCAGTCAAAATCGCTTCGGAGCATTTCATCGCCTCAGGCATAACAAGCATTCATGAAGCTGGTGCTTTTGGTCCTGAAAGTTTCCGTTTAATGCAGCAAGCCATTAAATCTAAGGATATACGTGTGCGCATCTATGCGATGGTCGGTTCATTGAATAATTCGCATGAATTTGTAAATAAAATGGTAGAGTCTGGAGTCGTAACCGGTATTGGGGACGAAAAATTTAAAATTGGACCAGCTAAATTGTTTACGGATGGCAGCAGTACGGGCCCAACCATTGCAACCCGCGAGCCCTACACGAGTGATCCCGGTTATTCCGGCATTCTTTATTATGAAGAAGAGGAAATCTATCAAATATTAGGGGAAGCACATAAAAATGGCTATCAGATCACCGTGCATGCCCAAGGTGACAAAGCGATCGAAATGTATTTAAATTGTGTGGAAAAAGCGCTGCAAGAATCTCCAAGAAAAGATCATAGACACAGGATAGAACATGCTGGCATCTCTGCTCCAGATTTACAAAAGAAGATGAAAGAACTTGGCATCATCCCAATCCCCAATCCTCCATTTCCTTATGAATTCGGTGATATATATATCAAACACTACGGCAATAGGGTCAATCACATGTACGCCGCCCGTGACTATATTGATAATGGCATCATGGCTGCTGGTGGGTCCGATGCACCCGTTACTGATCATAACCCGTTATTAGGCATACATGTTGCAGTTAATAGAAGAAGTAAGTCTGGTACGAAAATAGGTACTGGTCAATCGATCAGCGTTATGGAAGCCATTAAACTATACACCTGGAATGGCGCTTTTGCAAGTTTCGATGAAGATGTCAAAGGCAGCATAGAAGTAGGGAAGCTGGCCGATTTAGTCGTATTGAATGATCGTATATTGAAAGTCCATCCCCATAATATCAAGGATTTAAAAGTCGAATCAACGATTTTAAATGGAGAGATTCTTTATCGTAGAGAAACATTGGTAGAAATATAATCTAGATTACGTACGTATGTATTTTTAGCAGGTTATCTTGAAGGGAGATATTCGATATGAAAAAACAAAAATTAGTCATTAATAGTGAAAGGCTGAGCCGTACGCTCGAGGAATTTGCCGATTTTGGACGCACCGAAAACAACGGAGTCACACGGTTATCTTTGTCCGAAGAAGATCGATTGGTCCGTGATTACTTTTGCTCTTGTTGTAAAGACCTGGGAATGGCGATTAAAGTTGATGATATGGGGAATATTTACGCTACTTTAGCAGGTCTTGAAAACAAACCGCCCATTGTAATGGGATCACATATGGATTCCGTAAAAAAGGGCGGGCGGTTTGATGGTATCTTGGGGGTAGCTGCAGGCTTGGAGGTCGTGCGCACTCTCGTGGAAAATAATATCCAACCTAAAATCCCGGTTATGATCGTCAATTTTACAAACGAAGAAGGAGCTAGATTCGAACCTTCCATGATGTCATCCGGAGTTCTTTCAGGTAAATTCGAAAAATCCATCATGATGCAAAAGACGGATAGTGAAGGAACCTCTTTCGAAAATGCCTTACATGCCATTGGTTATGCAGGGGATAAAGAGTCACGTCTAAAAGAAGCGACGGCGTTTCTAGAGCTGCATATTGAACAAGGGCCCATCCTTGAACGTGAATCATTAACGATTGGTGTCGTTGAATGTGTTCTTGGTATGGTGTGCTATGAGATAGAAGTTACTGGAGAATCCGATCATGCAGGAACCACACCAATGAATATGAGAAAAGATGCTTTCTTCACTGCGAATAGTTTGATTATGGAGGCTCGTCAAAAGCTAGGCATGCTTGATGACGATTTGGTTTTTACGATGGGAAGGGTGAATGTATTCCCAAATATCCATACGGTCATTCCTAATAAAGTGGTTTTTTCGTTAGAAGCAAGACATAAGGACCCCAAGGTCATCAAACGGGTAGAAGATATTATCCAAGGTCTTGCAACCACAGGTTCAGAGAGTGGCTGCGACATCCAGGTGAGTAAATTATGGGATAGGGATACCGTTTGGTTCGATAAATCAATTTGTGATTTGCTTGAACAATCAACCATTTCATTAGGTCTATCATATAAAAGAATGGTAAGCGGTGCAGGACATGATGCTCAGTTCATAGCTAGCTTTATTCCTACAGCCATGGTATTCGTGCCAAGCATCAACGGTAAAAGTCATTGTGAAGAAGAACTTACAACGTGGGAAGATTGTGAAAAGGGGGTCAATGTACTATTGGAAACCGTCCTTGCCATACAGTCCACTTAAGGTGAATATCTGGTTTGTTGGCTGAAAGCAGGAAGTGACTGTAACGAACATTGATGCTATAAATCCATCAGTATAGTATGAAATCCTGCTTTACTGATGGTTATCTATCAATGTTAAGAAGCTATTAACAGGGAGGGTATAATTTGAATGCTATTAAGCTATTGCTTTTGGTTCCGTTTATAGGGTTCTTAGCGTTCTTGCCTTATGCAAATAAAATAGAACCGTACATATTGGGAATGCCTTTTTTGTTATTTTGGGTTGCATTTTGGATGGTGATGGCATCGGTTATCTTATTGATTGTCTATAAGTTCGATCCTGATAATAAAGGGAGTGATCCTGAATGAATATCTCATTACTCATCATATCCATCTTTTTGGTGTTAGCACTTTATTTAGGGATCAAAGCAAGAAAAGGGAAGGATATGAATATGGAGCAATTTGCCGTAGGGGGCAGGGGCTTTGGTACATTCTTCATTTTTCTGCTGATAGCAGGTGAAATTTATACCACTTTCACATTTCTGGGCGGTAGTGGATGGGCTTACTCTAAAGGGGCTGCTGCTTATTATGTTCCAGCCTATATATTCCTAGCCTACGTCCTATCATATTGGTTGGTTCCCAAAATCTGGAGATATTCAAAGCGTCATTCCATCATCTCACAGCCTGAGTATTTTGCATCTAAATTCAAGAGTCGATCAATGGGGATGATCGTTGCGGTATTGGGAAGCTTAGCCCTCGTCCCGTACATAGTCATACAGCTTAAAGGTTTAGGTATCATTGTTTCAGAAGCATCCTATGGAGCCATTTCTCCGGTGGCAGCAAGCGTGATCGGTGCTGTAGTCGTAACTACTTATGTAATGATTTCAGGCATTCATGGGTCAGCATGGACAGCCATACTAAAAGATTTCATGATATTGGTAGTCGTAATCTTTTTGGGGATTTACATTCCCTTTCATTACTTCGGTGGCATACAGTCAATGTTCGAAACCGTCCAAGCTGCTAAACCGGAAATGTTGGTTTTGGCAGATCAGGGGTTGAGTCAGTCCTGGTTTGTCTCCACCGTTTTGTTGAATGCACTGGGATTTTATTTATTGCCACAAACATTTATGGTCGTTTTATCGTCGAATGGGGAAAGAACTCTTCGCAAAAATGCGATTGCTTTACCCTTATACACCCTGTTACTGCTTTTCGTTTTTTTCATTGGATTTACAGCCATCATGGAAATACCGGGTTTGCAAGGAGCTGACGGTGACCTCTCACTTTTGCGGCTGGCGATTCAAACATTCGATCCATGGGTGATAGGAGTGATCGGAGCTGCAGGTTTATTGACGGCCCTTGTACCGGCTTCCGTCATGCTAATGGCAGCATCGGTAGGTCTGACAAATAGTTTTTTCAATGTGCTGGTCCCTGCTGCGACTGAAAAACAGCAATTGATCGTCTCAAGATTCATTATTATCGGCATCTCGATCATTGCTTTGATTGTAACGGTTACAGGAGGCGAAGCGCTGGCCATCTTGAATATCATGTCATATAGTTTGATCACCCAATTGGCACCTTCCTTGTTTTGCAGTTTGCCAAAAAACAATATGATCAATAAGTATGGTGCGATGTCCGGAATATTGGCAGGTGTAGGAATCGTGTTATATGCGACAATTGCCAATGTTAAGGTTGCTACATTCCTTCCGGATATCCCACCTGTCATCAATGATATCAGTACAGGTGTCATAGCTTTGTTCATTAATATGATCGTAACTTTCGTAGTAAGTGCACTGACTAAACATAATACTATGCAAGAGAAAGAAATGAATGATATGAATAAGATTTCCTGACCTTCATTTTTAGTCATCTGGGTCGATGGGAAAGGGTTAATGGGAAGAACTATTTGGGAGGTCTTTTGTGAAAATTAAAATAACCGCTTGTCAATTCCGTGTAGAAAAAGTGTCCTCTTTCAATGAATTTCAAAAACAAGTAGAAGACTTAATCAGTCAAGTTCCAGAAAACTCGGACTATATCATTTTTCCGGAGCTGGTGACTATCGGGTTATCAGCGGCTAGTGGAGAATTGGATGTTTCGCCCGTGATCAAGAGTGATGAATACACCAGTCAATATATTAATCTTTTCCGTTCCATTTCTAGGAAAAGAAAGCAGGTAATCATTGCTGGCTCGCATCTGGAACGGCGTGAAAATGAGTACTTCAATATTGCCTACATTTTTGATAAAGACGGTTCATACGTTGAGCATAAAAAAACTCATATTTTTCCCGCTGAAGCAAAATGGCAAACTTCTGAAGGGAACGATCTTGAAGTGTATTCCATAGGTCCTGTTAAGATTGGAATAGCTGTGTGCTATGAAGCGGAAATACCCGAAATTTCAAGAATTTTAGCTGTAAACGGAGCTGACATCATTTTTTGCCCATCCTATACATTTACAGAGGCTGGCTTTTGGCGAGTGCGCCATTGTGCCCATGCACGCGCAATCGAGAATCAGGTTTTTTTCGTTCATTGTCCCACTGTTGGCGAACCAGGGGCACCTTTACCGAACGGATATGGTCGCGCGAGTATACTAAGTCCTTGTGACAACGCTTGGCCAGCGAATGGAATAGTAGCTGAGGCGGAAATGAATGAACATACTGTAATCACAGGTACGGTGGATATGGATGAACTTTATGAGAATCGACAAAGTGGTGCAGCTACCACTTTCAAAGATCGTAATCGCCGAAAAGGTATGTATGCGAAATATGAGCCATATGGAGAACCAAAATAATCAATATGAGAAAAACCACTATTGTTTTAATAGTGTTTTTTTCTTTTATATCCTTTGGGAAATTATAAATGAAGGTAGAGGGTACCTAAATCAAGCATATAGGTTCCGCATACACTTTAAATTAAGTGAATATTCGAACTAATCATTTAAAGAAGAGTCATTTATCGGTTAATATAGAAAGAGAATGATCATGATCGTTTTATTGATCGAATAAGAAATCTATTTAGTAAAGAAATGTACAAAGATTAGCAGAGGGCGCATGCCGTGAAAATTTCTATTATTCAAGCAAAAGACATCACTCGAGATTCGGCCAACCATCGTTACCGTAAGTATTTACACTACAGACGAAGCTCATCCTGATGGCTGTACTTGGCAGTCTACTGGGCACCTATTTTGGAATTCTTACATCATATATACTCTCAAGCTTTAAGGAAGGGTTGTTATTATGAGAATTGAAAGTTTACAAGTATCAGTGGAAAGTTTGCCGCTTGTCAAGCCGTTCAAGACTGCGTTGCGTACCGTAATGGAAATTGAGAATATCAATGTTTCTGTGAAGTTGGAGAATGGAACGGAAGGGGTGGGGGCAGCAGCTCCTACAGTTGCGATCACTGGTGATTCTACAAAGGGGATCGTCAGTATCATTGAAGAAGTGATCTCTCCAAACCTGATTGGCCTAGAGATCGAGAATATCAATGTACTCTCACAGCTGATCCAACTATCCTGTGTAGGTAACACAAGTGCAAAAGCTGCTGTTGAAATCGCTTTATACGACGCTGTCAGCAAACGATGGCAGCTCCCTTTATATCAATATCTAGGCGGTAAGTCGAATGTACTGAAAAATGACATGACAGTCAGCGTTGATGAACCTGAAGAAATGGCTAAGGCGGCATTGTCCCTCATCGATGACGGTTTTTCAACGTTGAAGATAAAGTTAGGAAAAGACTGGAGGGGAGATGTGGAACGAGTTGCCTGCATTCGTGATGCTGTTGGCGACCAGGTCAAGATCAGGATTGACGCGAATCAAGGATGGACGACAAAACAAGCGATTTCCATCATTCATGAACTAGAGGAAAAAAGGGTGGACATTGATTTGGTGGAACAGCCCGTGCAAGCCCATGATATCGAAGGGTTAAAAGAAATAAGGAGATGTGTCCAAGTGCCGATCATGGCTGATGAAAGCTTGTTTTCCCCTCGTGATGCCATGAGACTCCTGAATGAACACGCTGTTGATTTCCTTAATATTAAATTAATGAAAACAGGGGGCATTCGCCGTGCACTACAAATCGCTGATATGGCAGAAGCAGCCGGAGTGGAATGCATGATTGGAAGTATGATGGAATCATCTATAAGTGTAGCAGCCGCAGCACATCTGGCAACCGCCCATCCAAATATAACGAAGATTGATTTAGATGCACCATTGTGGATTAAGAATGAACCCTATGAAGGCATTCAATTTATAAAGGATCAACTCCACATAGCCGATCGACCAGGACTCGGAGTCAAGAGGAAAACCTCTTTTACTCAATAATAACTATTCGAAAGGGTGATTTTTATTTTGAAAAGGTTAACCGTTTTAGTACTATCCTTATTTGCTCTTGGCAATTTAGTATTCAGTCCAAATGAAGCCAGTTCAAAAGAGAAGGAGAAAACCGCTTATATTGATGTAACGGCTGCAACTCTTTGGACGGAGCCAGGCCTTTTAAGGGAACTGGATGCCCCTTCAGCATCGAACCCCGTCGATTTGAATGCATGGATCGGTTCCATGAAGTATGAAGACAAACTGTGGCTTGTGGGTAACCTTGAAACACAAGCGTTATATGGCTCCAAAGTGACTATTCTTGAAGAACGTGGCGAATGGGTAAAAGTAGCAGTAGCCAATCAGCCAACGCCCCGTAATGATGCTGGTTATCCAGGGTGGATGCCAAAGGGGCAAATAAAGATGGGAAAATCCTTTGAGAAGCAGTTTAAGCGAGGATTTGCCCTTGTAAATGCAACAAGGACCTGGCTTTATTCAGATTCGAAACATCGGTCCAAATTCATGGAGGTAAGCTTCGATACTCGTCTTCCGCTATTGCAGGTGAAAAAGGATAAGGTAAAGGTGATGACACCTGGTGATGGTGCAAAATGGATAGACAAAAAAGAGGTGTCTGTCTATCAAAACGAAAGTCAAATTCCAATTACAACAGGTGAGGATATCGTAGAATCAGGAAAAGAATTTTTAGGGCTTCCTTACCTATGGGCTGGAATGTCCGGGTTTGGATTCGATTGCTCGGGCTTTACGTATACAATGTACCATGCTAATGGAATAACGATCCCAAGGGACTCTTCCATTCAGGCGCAGCATGGCAAAAAGGTAGAACAAGCAGAACTTCAACCAGGTGATCTACTATTTTTTGCCCATGATAAAGGGAAAGGAAAGGTCCATCATGTTGGCATGTATATCGGTGACGGGAAAATGATCCATTCACCAAACAGCTCTACACATGTAAGGATAGATGAAATAAAAACTTCCGGATACGGAGAGGAATATGCCGGAGCAAGAAGATATATTGATTGATTTTTTTGAAAACCTGAGAGCACGGTGCCCTCAGGTTTTTTAATAGGTAAACAAAATTTCAAATTTATCTAATGGATGTCCAATAAATGCCCATATCTTGCTGCATACATTGAAAAACCACCATTTCTTCTTGTCTCCTCATCACAATCTATTTCCTCAAAAGTTATATTTTGATATACTTTTTTATTGTTATTAGGTTTATTCTATTTTTTGTGATGTGTGATGAATTCATATGGGGTTTCATGAAAATGAATGGATACAAGTTTTAGGAAAAACAGCCATTCAAAGCGAACGCACGTATCTTATAATTGAAGATAGGAATAGGATAGAAGAACCTGAAATTCTAAATACGATTAGGGTATATTAAGCTGGAACAACCAATCTGTTTTTTCATATTGGGGATTTGACCTTTAAAAAGACAATAAACACCAGTAAAGGGGGCATTAATTTTTGTCGTCCCACTGGTGTTTTCATCATATAAGTTCTTTTGAAATAATTTACTGTAATATTTATTTGATAGAATCGGAACTTTATAGTCTTTCTACTTGATCGTTTCAAAAAGACGCTCTAGATCCTTATCCATTATGAAAACTTCAATTCTTTCACCTGTTTTGGTGCTTATGTCACTGTGAGAAGAAAGAACCTTACATCCCGTATGATCTTCAACAATTTTTTCGTAATCCTTCGTGTACATTTCACGAAGCAGCGAACGCATTTTCTTTACAAGCTTTTTGCCGGAATTGTGACTCACAAGGTGCTTTTCCTCAACAGTCAGAACACCCTTGAAACGGGTTATCAACATATCATTGATAATATACGTTTTAGTTTCTTGAGGTCCTCTTCCTATCAATTCGCGCTGGAACTTAATGAATGCCTCACTTATTTCAGCTTCAAGTCTTTTTTTTGTATTTATCATAATGCCTCCAATTATTTGACCAATTTATGGGATTTATCATAATGCCATGTTTGAGTTCTTGTCAATAACAGTTTGTAAAACTTTAGAAAAAAGAGAAATAGTTAGTATTTTAAAGAAAGAAAGCGATTTTGTATTTTAAATGGTTAAATATGGTCTGTGATGAACGTATATGGATGTTTTTGAAGATTTATATGAGTTTACAAACCTTTGGTGAGGGGCGTACAATAACGTCAAGAAAAACAATTTGATATCGGCCAAATCTCAAGTGATTGAGAACGGAGGACCCACTATTTTTGGGGTTAATTCTGCATTTGCAGAAGGGATGAGATACTCTTTCGCCATCCTACCCGTCAGCTAACTTCGTCGGCTAAAGCGAAGGAGGTCATAAGACCACCTTGATTTCGGGAGGCTCTTTTGTTGTGTCAAAGCAAAAGGGCAACCTGACATTTCCGTAGGTCTTTTTATTATGCCTATAATTGAAAAGGTTTCTTGGAAGGCGGATCGCAAAGTAAGCTTTATGGCTTGCTGGGCGTTAAGTAGACCAATGATTTCTTTTCTCCATCTATATGTTTGCTTCTGCATATCTTTCTTTTTCTGATGCGTCAAAGCTCTTGACGCTGTAGGGATAGAGATTTATTTGGGCAGGGCAGCTGTACTGGAGGAAAGTAAGCATTGGTCTATTTTTTTTATGCCTTAACTGACGTTTTCCCCTCCCAGGGAAAAGTCAAAGTGTTTAAAAATCGAAAGAGGGTGCCCTATTTCATTCAAAGAAATGGGATGTAAACGATTGAAACGGTTTTAGGCTTTTAGCAAAACTTCTAGATTAAGATACTTACCTTTTAAGGAGGTGGATGGGAATAAAGGTTGTTAATAGTTGTGTGGGAGGAGTGATACAAAATGGATGTGATAGCAATTTTACTAATGGTTACACCGTTTATTCTCTTTTTAGGGTTCATTCATTTTTGTAATAAAGTCATAGCAAAAGAGGGTGAGTAGCGAAATGTTACTAATGATCATCGTCGGAGCGGTTACGCTGTATTTAATACATGCCTTAATATATCCGGAAAAATACTAATGGTGACTATCGGAGGAATTGCAAATGGATCTATTACAAATCGTTGTGGTATTGGCAATTGCGGTTATATTAGCCGTGCCATTGGCAAAGTATTTAACGAGTGTTTATTCCCTTGAAATAACGAAACAAGATCGCGTATTTGGAAGGATGGAACGATATATCTTTAAACTGTCTGGAATGAAGACGCATGATATGACATGGCAGCAGTACGCCAAGTCCCTGTTATTGAGTAATTTAGTGATGTTCTTTATCTCTTATTTGATTCTTCGTTTCCAAGGGGAGTTACCAGGCAACCCCAGTGATGTAGACAGCATGGAGCCATTGCTGGCATTCAATACTGCTGCAAGCTTTCTTACGAATACCAATTTACAACATTATAGCGGGGAATCGGGCCTGTCATATTTATCTCAAATGGCAGTTATCATATTCTTGATGTTCACGACCCCCGCTACAGGCCTTTCATTATGTATGGCTTTCTTTAGAGGGTTGACGGGTCAGAGGAGTCTAGGAAACTTCTATGTGGATTTGATCCGTACGATTACTCGAGTGCTGCTTCCCTTATCGATTTTGATTGGTTTAATCCTTGTGTCCCAGGGGGTTCCGCAAACTTTCGGCCCTACTGCAGTAGCTGAAACATTAGAAGGAGCGACCCAACATATAGCAAGGGGACCTGTAGCGGCACTGGAATCGATTAAGCACATAGGTACAAACGGAGGAGGGTTCTTTGGGGTTAACTCAGCCCATCCATTTGAAAATCCTAATGGATTTACGAATGCATTAGAAATATTATCCATGTTCCTTATACCTGCTGCCCTCCCGTTGACGTTTGGAAATATGGCGAGAAATAAGAAGCAAGGCTGGATCTTATTTTCAGCGATGGGACTCATGCTACTTCTCTTCTTGGGCATGACTTATTTCAATGAAAAAAATGGTAATCCAGCTTTAGAACAAATTGGCCTTTCACAAGAGAATGGGAGTATGGAAGGGAAGGAGGTTCGTTTCGGGGTAGCTCAGAGTGCATTATTCACTAGCATCACTACAGCTGCCACTACAGGGTCGGTAAATAATATGCATGATACTCTAACGCCTCTGGGAAGTATAGCTCCACTCGCAATGATGATGTTGAATTGTGTATTTGGCGGAGAAGGTGTGGGGACAATCAATATTCTCATGTATTCAATAATGGCTGTATTTCTTGCCGGCCTTATGGTGGGACGTACACCTGAGTTTTTGGGTAAGAAGATTGAAGGGCAGGAGATGAAATTAATAGCTATAGCCATTCTTCTCCACCCATTGATCATATTAGTTCCATCTGCCATCGCGTTAGCGACACAAATGGGATCAGCAGCTATTTCAAATCCTGGCTTTCACGGTATTTCTCAAGTAGTTTATGAGTTTACCTCTTCTGCTGCCAATAATGGTTCCGGTTTTGAAGGCTTAGGTGACAATACACCTTTTTGGAATATTTCCACCGGTTTAGTCATGTTGTTCGGCCGTTACTTTTCCATGTTCGCAATGATCGCCGTCGCAGGATCATTACTGGTAAAGACACGTGTTCCTGAAACGATGGGAACCTTCAAAACGGATAATGGTACCTTCCTTGTCATTCTATTAGCAACGGTTTTAATTATTGGAGCTTTGACTTTCTTTCCCATAATGGCACTTGGACCAATTGCTGAATGGCTTACGATTAGATAAATGTTGAAAAGGGGCATTCAAAATGAGTACAGAGCGAATAGCAAATTTAAATAAGAACATTATTTATGAGGCAGGTAAAGATGCACTCAAAAAATTGAATCCAAAAGTCATGGCTCGTAATCCAGTCATGTTTGTTGTTGAAGTGGGCTTTGTCATTACCTTAATTCTGTCTATTTTCCCTGAAATTTTTGGTGGAATAGCTGACAGGGGGTATAACTTTGCAGTAACCATCATTTTATTTGTAACGATCATTTTCGCTAATTTTGCGGAAGCTCTTGCTGAGGGACGCGGAAAAGCACAGGCTAATAGCCTGAAAAAGACAAAGCAGGATACAAAAGCAAGGTTAATCCAGAAAGATGGTTCCATAAAAATAATCGATGCCTTGCATTTACGTAAAGGCGATATTGTTTTAGTGGAGGCAAACGATTTAATACCAACCGATGGAGAAATCATCGAAGGAGTGGCTGCCATAGATGAATCAGCGATCACGGGTGAATCAGCTTCCGTAATAAAAGAACCTGGTGGAGATTTCAGTTCAGTAACAGGCGGTACAAAAGTTATCAGTGATTATATCAAAGTTAAAGTCAGTGCAGATCCTGGGGAATCTTTTCTTGATCGGATGATTAATTTGGTGGAAGGAGCTAAAAGGCAAAAAACACCGAATGAAATCGCATTGGGTACACTATTGGTCAGCTTGACCATTATCTTTTTGCTTGTATGTACGACGCTTGTGCCAATTGCGTCATATATACACGTTACCTTGCCCATCACTACACTTGTAGCTTTACTAGTTTGCTTGATCCCCACAACGATAGGCGGTTTGCTCTCAGCCATAGGAATAGCGGGGATGGATAGGGTAACACAATTCAATGTTATTGCGAAGTCTGGAAAATCGGTGGAAGCGGCTGGTGATATCAATACGATCATCCTTGATAAAACAGGAACGATAACACATGGTAACCGCATGGCCTCTGCCTTAATACCGGCTATTGGTATAAGTCAGGAGGAGCTTACCCAATGTTCCGTATATTCATCTTTACATGATGATACCCCTGAGGGCCGTTCCGTTGTGGAATTCGCCAAAAAAAACGGTTTGCCTGAAAACGCGCTGAATAAAACCGATTCGGTAGGAATTGAATTTACAGCTGAAACGAGAATGAGCGGAACTGATTTTCCTGATGGGAAAAGGATCCGAAAAGGTGCGGTTGATACGATCATGAAATATATAGTGCAACAAGGGGGAGAAGTGCCAGACGGTTTAAAAGATACTTGTGATGAGGTGGCCAAAAAAGGCGGTACCCCACTGGTTGTAACAGAGGGAAACCGTATACTTGGCACAATCTACTTGAAAGATACAGTGAAACCAGGCATGAAGGAACGATTTGATGAGTTAAGGAAAATGGGGATTAAAAGCATAATGTGCACGGGGGATAACCCTTTAACCGCTGCAACTATTGCAAAAGAAGCAGGTGTCGATGATTTTATCGCCGAGGCTAAGCCGGAGGATAAAATCTCCGTCATCAAGCGGGAACAAGCGGAGGGCAAGCTTGTTGCTATGACTGGAGATGGCACAAACGATGCCCCTGCATTGGCACAGGCAGATGTAGGGTTGGCGATGAATACAGGAACGAATGCGGCGAAGGAAGCCGCTAATATGGTGGATTTAGATTCAGATCCCACAAAAATCATTGAAGTAGTATCAATTGGGAAACAGTTGCTCATGACCCGGGGGGCACTGACAACCTTTAGCATTGCAAATGATGTAGCTAAATATTTTGCGATAATCCCAGCCATGTTCATGTTGGCGATACCTCAAATGAAAGCCCTGAACATTATGGGTTTAGCAACACCTCAAAGTGCCATATTATCAGCTTTAATATTTAACGCCATTATCATTCCATTGCTAATACCATTGGCCATGAAAGGGGTTAAATATGTTCCTATGAGCGCTACAAGATTGTTGAAGAGGAATTTGGCCCTTTATGGAGTAGGAGGAGTGTTAGTTCCTTTCGTTGGAATTAAAGTGATTGATTTACTTCTTGTCGTGTTAAGAGTGGTTTGAAAATATAAATTAAGGGTGGAAATCCATGTTAAAAAACTTACGTTTGGTTATTGTGCTTTTTCTTATATGTGGAGTGGCCTATCCGGTTCTGATGACAGGCCTGGCACAGTTGACGATGCCCGCAAAAGCAGAGGGCAGTTTAATTAAGAATGAATCGGGAGAAATGATTGGTTCCGAATTGATCGGCCAATCCTTTATAGATCCTCGGTACTTTCAAGGTCGTGTTTCATCTATTGAATATGATGCAGCTAATTCAGGTACGTTAAACTACTCTCCTTCAAATGAGGAGCTCATTGATCGGACAAAAAAGGATATTTTAAAATTTTTAGAAGAAAACCCTACTGTCGATAAAGCAGACATACCATCTGATTTAATGACAAATTCGGGGTCTGGGCTTGATCCCAATATTTCTCCTGATGGTGCCAAGGTACAGGTTCCTCGTATTGCTCTTGAAAGGGAATTGTCTGAAAAAAAGGTATATCTTCTT
Source organism: Peribacillus sp. Bi96 (assembly GCF_918698115.1). Classification (GTDB taxonomy): domain Bacteria; phylum Bacillota; class Bacilli; order Bacillales; family DSM-1321; genus Peribacillus. Next base: position 434,600 of record NZ_CAKKLV010000002.1, on the reverse strand, counting down.
GTGGAAAAGTATACAAGCAGCCGATCGTTTGGACTTTTTGGAGAACCTCGAATTAATGTTTTGGAGTTAAATATGGCCTTGGACGAATTAAAATAAATTTGTTGTAGAGAGAGATTTTCTCTCCGATTGCAATAGAACTAATAAGGAGGTGGGATTATGTCGGAACAATTTCGCAGAAAAACATCGGATGAAATTCTAGAGTCGATTTCCAATATCCAAAGGGGAAGGCTAAAAATCATACTTGGAGCCGTGAGCGGTTCGGGGAAGACCTACCATTTGCTTCTTGAAGGAAATGAATTGAAAAAACGAGGGATTGACGTTGTTGTCGGAATAGTCAGCAAGCCCTGTAGTCCTAAAACGCTTAAACAATTAGGCAGTCTCGAACTTATACCTGCTATAGAATGGGAACAAAACGGACCCGGAGAGCAGGATCTTGATTTGGAGGGTATTTACAAGCGGAATCCAGAGGTGGTTTTAGTTGATCGATTAGCACATGAAAATCATTGTCATGCAAAAAATCCAACTAGATTGGACGACGTTAAAGAATTAATTAAAAATGAAATCAGTGTCATAACGACCATAAATATTTATGAGTTGAAAGGGGTGAAGGAAGTTGCCGAACAATTACTGAAACTTCCCTTTCACTTACAAGTTACAGTGCCCGAAGATACTCTGACAAATGCTGATGAAGTACGTCTTTTGGACGTCACCCCTGAAGCCATTTTAAAACGACTGCAAAAAGGGGAAATCGAGAAAAAAGACGAAGGGTTGTTACAGTTTTACAACAATGGTAATCTCGCCACTCTTAGGGAATTGTCGCTTCGATATTTAGCTGAAGAAGTTGAAGAGAATCTGACTGAACAAAGGGAACAAGAAGGTTTATTGGGTCCTTCAGGTGCAACGGAGCGAATCTTGGTCTGTGCGCAATACCATTTGAATGGCTCCATATTAATAAGACGAGGAGATCAAATTGCCAAGCGTTTGGGCGGTGAGTTCATAATAGCTACCTTTATCTCAAAAACAAGAAAACTCTCAAAAGAGGAAGAAATCTTTAAAAGGTCCATGCAAAAACTGATCACTAAATTAAAGGGAACGTTTATTGAGATAATAATGAAGGAAGACGAAATAGCAGATGAAATAGTCGGATTTTCCATGCAGCATCAAATAACCCGAATTATCCTTGGCCAATCCAAAAAGTCAGCTTGGGAGGAGATGATCAACGGTTCCATTATCAATAAAATATTGAGAAAATCGAAGAACATTGATGTATTTATTGTAGCAGACAGGGGTAAAGCATTTGGTGAAAGAATCATCCCTGCAATGAAGACGGAAAAAAGGAGTGGAAATCCATATCACAGACTCACAGCTGATGAATTGCACGAAAAAGTCGAAGGGGTGAAGAGAGGGACATTTAAGATTTATATCGGGGCTGCTCCTGGTGTTGGAAAAACATATACGATGCTAAGGGAGGCAAACCACTTAAAAGAAAATGGACTTGATGTGGTAATTGGATTACTGGAGACACATGGGCGAAAAGAAACAGCCTCCCAAGTGGGGAATTTAGAAATCGTGCCTAGAAAGCTCATTCCATATAAAAACGTATTATTGGAGGAAATGGATCTTGATGCCATTATGATACGAAATCCTGAGGTGGTCCTGATAGATGAATTAGCACATACGAACGTACCAGGAATCAAAAATCGAAAAAGATATCAAGATGTAATGACCATTTTGAACTCCGGAATTTCGGTAATTTCCACAATGAATATTCAACATATAGAAAGTTTGAATGATAGTGTAAAGCAAATAACAGGTGTTTCAGTTAGAGAAACAGTACCTGACAGCATTCTACAACTAGCGGATGAACTTGAGTTGATCGATATCTCCCCTAAAGCGCTCCGGCAAAGGATGGTAGAGGGGGATATCTATGCCAAGGATAAAGTGGAACAGTCACTTAGCCATTTCTTCAAGACACAAAACCTTATAGCTCTTAGAGAACTTGCACTCCGTGAATTGGCGGATGAAGTGGATGACAGGTTAGAGTCATTGAAACGTAAGGAAGGAGTAAGGGGGCCATGGAGAGAAAATGAAGTGATTTTTGTCAGCGTCAATCTACGAGCGGATTCAGAGCGACTAATTAGAAGAGGGTTCCGCATAGCCTATCGTCTTAAAGCAAATTGGTTTGTTATATTCGTAAAATATCAAAAAGAGCTGCGGACTGATGAAGAGCTGATACTTGATAAACTCGTAAGCCTTACACATCGATTAGGAGGCCATTTTGTATTGCATACAACCAGGAATAAACGTTCAGTGGTCAATGATATCAAGAAGCAACTACATGACAAAAAAGCTACACAAATTATTTTATCGCAAGCAGCAAGAACGAGATGGCAAGAAATGAAGGGAGGGTCCATTGTTGTTCGTCTTTTAAGGGAAGCTAGACACCTTGATGTTTTGATTGTAGCTGATTAAATTACACGGCAGGTATTTTTTTTGAAAAGATCATGTGGAGTTCAGGGATGCTTTGTCTGTGTAAATTAGGTAAAATATGGTATAGTTAATTACAGATTTTTCATTATAGTATAAATATAGGGGGTTGCAAATGATGATCACTTTTCCAAAACCTGATGTTGAGCAGTTTCTACGGACTTTTTCCATTAGTAATTTTGCGGTTAGTCCAGATGAAAAACAGCTTGTATTCAGCACGAATTTAAGCGGAAAGTATAATCTATGGGCAATGGATTTACCAAATTCCTTTCCATATCCACTTACATCCATTGATCAAAGCTGCCAAGAGCTGCTATATGATAAGGAGAGCAGGTTTATCATTGCTGGTTTTGATCATGACGGTAATGAAAATACTCAGTTTTACGGGATTCCTTTGAAGGGCGGGACAATGAAGGAAATTGCTCATCATGAGAATACCCGAAATTTTATGCCGATTATATCCAATGACAGCAAAAAACTCTATTATACGACCTCGAGAGGAAATCCTTCCTATTTGAATGCTTATTGTATAGATTTAGAATCAGGTCGTGAAACCGAGGTTCTTGAAGGTGATGATGCAGCAACGTATTTATTTGGCATTAGTCCGGATGAAGAAACCTTACTATACTATAAACACTTTGCTAATACATATACACTTCTTTATGCGAAACGCGGGAACGAAAATATCCTGCTTACGCCGCCTACTGAGAAACAACACACAGTTAGTGACGGTGTTTTTGTTACAGATTCAATGATATATTTATTGACTGATTATGATTCGGACTTTACCTATTTGGCATCATACAACCTTGAAACAAACCATTTCAGTAAAGTTAAAGAATTGGAGAATGAGAGTTTTAGTGTCTTGAAATATAGTAAAGAGAATCAACTATTATATGTAACCAGTCAAAAGGGTGTAGAGGATCGATTATATGAATTCAATCTGCAAAATGAAGAATGGAGAAATATCCCTGTGCCGTGCAGCGTTATTAATAAACTTGAGGTTGCTGCAACAGGAGCGCTTTACTTATTTGGCATGAGCGCAACCAAGCCACATAATATTTATAAAAAAACAGGTGACGAGTGGGTATCATTAACTAAATATACTGTTCCTGGGGTCGACTCAAATGAATTGGTTGAACCGGACATTATTAAGTACCGTACATTTGATGGCTTGGAAATTGAATCGTTATTTTTTAGGTCAAAAAAGGAAAATGATAATGGTGAAGTCATTTTTTGGCCCCATGGAGGACCTCAAGCGGCAGAACGAAAATCTTTCAGAGCATCTTTTCAATTTTTCCTGAATCAAGGCTACAGTATTTTTGCTCCAAACTTTCGCGGTTCTACTGGTTATGGTTTGGAATTCAAGAAAATGGTAGAAGGAGATTGGGGAAATGGACCACGCCTTGATAATGTAGCCGGCCTTGATTGGCTCATTAACCAAGGGCATGTACAAAAAGGTAACATTCTATTGATGGGCGGAAGCTTCGGAGGGTATATGGCACTTCTGCTACACGGACGACATGCGGATTATTTTAAGGCGGTTGTCGATATTTTCGGCCCATCCAACCTATTCTCATTCATCAATTCCGTTCCAGAAGACTGGAAGCCAGTTATGGATCAATGGGTAGGGAACCCTGAAAAAGATAAGGAAAAACTAATCGAGTACTCACCCATCACCTATTTAGACTCCATGACAAAACCAATGCTTGTCATTCAAGGAGCCAACGATCCCCGTGTCGTCAAGGAGGAATCAAATCAAATCGTTCAAGCATTGAAGGAAAAAGGAAGAGATGTTGATTATATGCTTTTAGAAGATGAAGGGCATGGATTTTCCAAAAAAGAAAATGAAATTGCCGTTTATCGAAAAATCCTATCATTCTTAAATCAATTCGTGGGAGTAACAGAAAAAGCATAACACGCATCAATCATTCAAGGCATTTACAATATTAAAAAACCCTGCCATTCACGGTCGATGTGACGTAGCAGGGTTTTTCATGTTGGAAAGCTGGATGTTATTGTGGGTTTTCCGGTTTGGGAGTTAGTAAATAGGACTTCCTGATATGTCGTTTTTAGGGGTTCAGCCGAGATACATGTAAAAATGGATAATAGGCATATACAAAAAAATTAAAGAAACACGAATTTTAGAGGCTAAGATATTTTTTGGAAGTAAAAACCTTGATTATTCTGCTTAGTGTAAAAAAATCAAGGTTTATTATTTGTAGAGTGACAATAAAGTTATTTAATTATTGATGCAGATTACTTCACCGCACTTAAAAATATAACAATAAAGTCGTTTAAATCTAAGAGTTATTTCATAATCGCGCCCGATAGTGGAAAAGTGAAGACTGTGAAGGAGTTACATTAATAATCCTCAGTTATTTTACTAAAACTCCCGTGAACCCAAAAAGAAAAACGTCCACACATCTTTCAGGAACGCATAATAAACATATTATTAAGAACATAGGTCTACGAAGTTCTTCTTTCATTTCGGGAATACTCTTTAACATTTTTTCAGAAGGAATTGGCCACTGGAAGTAGGAGAAAACCTCATCGTTTTCACACCAGAGAAACCGGGAACCTACATGTACAGCTGCTGGATGGGAATGATCCACAGTGTAAGCATAGGAGGAAGTAAAAGCTCCAAAAAGAAAATCGGCAGTATCCAATGGGGATAGCTGACTTTAAAAATATTTAGAAAATCCAGTTGACAGCCCAACTACTAGGTGTTACGATATACCTGTAATAGGTCACACTGGATACCGACACCACTGAATAGTGAAATTGCAAAAATTTTTTTAAGAAAAATAGTTGACACCACAACTACTCGGTGTTACAATTTACACGTAATAAGCAATACTTAATAGCGTAATTCCCCAAAAGCTATTCAGTAAATTTTTTTCCTTAGTACTAAGTTATACTTAATATAAGTCAGACTAAATAGAGGAGGCTCTGCACATGGAAAATTTAACTGAAATGCTGAAGGGTTCGCTGGAAGGCTGCGTGCTGGAAATCATCAGCCGCCATGAAACCTATGGCTATGAGATTACCCGCCGCCTGAACGAGCTCGGGTTTACTGAAGTCGTGGAAGGGACGGTCTACACCATCCTCGTGCGCTTAGAAAAGAAACAACTGGTGAACATAGAAAAGAAACCATCAGATATGGGACCGCCCCGCAAGTTTTACTCACTTAATGAGGCTGGCCGCCAGGAACTTGAATTGTTTTGGAAAAAATGGGATTTTGTATCATCAAAAATCAACGTCTTAAAGTCAATCTAGCTTCATAAGATATTCCGTACGATATTTTTGGAGTGTCTTGTTCAGCTTTATAAAAAAGGAGGAAAAATAACATGATAGAAATGTTCAAAAAAATGATTGGTGATAAAAAGGAGTACAAAATGATGATGGCACGGGTTGAAGCCTTGCCAGAGGACTACCAGTTTGTATTTAAGAAAATTCAAAACTACATGTGGAATTTCTCAGCGGGCAACGGGATGGATATGCTGCACATGCAGTATGAATTAATCGAGTTGTTCGAAGCCGGTGCGGCTGAAGGAAGACAAGTGCTGGAAATCACTGGGGACGACGTGGCGTCCTTTGCCGACGAACTAGTGGCAAACGCTAAAACCTATGTTGCCAAGTATCGTGAAGATTTGAATCAGAGTATCATGAAGCGATTGGGAAAAAATAAATTCAATGGATAATACCGACTGAATAGCTGGTTACAAATGTGAATTGCCACCATTGCTATTCAGTCATACTTTTAACTCAGTAATAAGTTATACAGATTATCAGTCAGACTAAATAGAAGAGTATAGGTAACCTAGCTCCGCAAGGCGCTCGACCGGATAATTACGGAGCTCGGAAGCGGCCTTGCAGCGCAATTTATAAGGAGGAAAAAAGTATGAGCAATGCAGCGATTACTGTAAAAGGGTTAAAAAAATCCTTTAAAGACAAGGAAGTTTTAAATGGGGTGGATTTTGAGGTGCGGCGTGGCGAAATTTTCGCACTGCTGGGATCAAATGGAGCGGGCAAGACGACGACGATCAACATCCTCTCGACGCTGATGAAAGGCGATGGCGGCGAAGTAGGTATTTGCGGCTTTGACGTACAGCGTCAACCGGATCATGTTCGCCAGAGCATCAGCCTGACAGGGCAGTTCGCGGCTTTAGACGGCATGCTCACCGGGAGGGAAAACCTGATGATGATCGCCAAGTTGCGGGGAGTTTCCAATCCCGCTCAAGTCGCCGACAATCTGCTTGTAAAATTCAGCCTGACCGATGCGGCCAACCGCCGGGCGGATAAATATTCCGGCGGGATGAAGCGCCGGCTTGACATCGCCATGAGCCTGATCGGTACGCCAGCAGTCATTTTTCTCGACGAACCGACGACAGGACTTGACCCAGAAGCGCGAATTGAAGTCTGGGATACCGTTAAGGAGCTTGCCGGCAGCGGCACGACCATCTTGCTGACGACCCAGTACCTGGAGGAAGCCGAACAACTGGCGGACCGTATCGCCATCCTGCATGGCGGAAAAATCATCTCTACCGGTACCCTTACCGAACTCAAGGAGATGTTCCCACCAGCGAAAGTGGAGTACATCGAGAAGCAGCCGACATTGGAGGAAATTTTCCTCGCGATCATCGGCCAAAAGGAGGAGATGTAAATGAAAAGCAAAACAGGGGTATTACTAGGGCGTTTAATGCGCAACATCATGCGCAGCCCGGATACAATTATCACGGTCGCGATTACGCCAATTATGATGCTGCTGCTGTTTGTCTACGTATTTGGCGGCGCCATAGAAACAGGCACGGACAACTACGTCAATTATTTATTGCCGGGAATCTTGCTGATGGCTATCGCATCCGGCGTCGCTTACACTTCCGTGCGGCTGTTTACTGATGTAAAGAGCGGGCTGATGGCGCGTTTCATTACCATGCCCATCAAACGCTCGTCGGTATTGTGGGCTCATGTGTTGACCTCGCTTGTTTCCAATGCGCTTACTATCATGGTGGTTATCCTCGTAGCGCTCTTGATGGGCTTCCGTTCCAACGCTGATATCCTGGATTGGCTCGCGGTAGCTGGGATACTCGGGCTGTTTACACTGGCGCTGACATGGCTGGCGGTCATTCCCGGATTGACAGCGGGGTCTATGGAAGGGGCGACAGCCTACTCGTACCCGCTGATTTTCCTGCCGTTTATCAGTTCGGCCTTTGTCCCCACCGAAACCATGCCGAAAATTGTTCGTGCGTTCGCTGAGAACCAGCCTGTGACTTCAATCGTAAATGCGATTCGTGCCCTCTTATATGAAGGGTCTGTTGGCAACGATATCTGGATCGCGCTTGCCTGGTGCGTCGGCATCATGGTCATCGCTTACTTCTTCGCCAGTAAAGTATTTAAACGCCAATTAGGGTAAGTACACCAGTATGTGATTAGCCATATCAATAGTCAGCTGCTACGATGAATGCATTTGCTATCACATGGAAGGCTGCTTAGCGAGGTTTGCCATGTATGCTTTAGAAGTATTTACAGCGGGTAGTGCTCTTTTGCAGGAGGAGAAATTAAAAGAATAAAGCCTATAGATATAATTGACAGTAAAAGAGTAGATTCCGAAGCAAAACTTTGGTAATAATTGTCAAAATTAAGGGGCTATGGATTACATTTCAGTTGGAGTGCGATTCATAGTTTTTTTTCGATTGAAGGAAAAAATTTTATTGCAGCACGAAAGGAGAGAATTTTTCTCCCTTAAATCGGATTTTAAGTTGTTGTATTCTATCTTATGCATTAATAGGCTTTCCTTTTGTATATGTGATGCCTGTTTTTCGAACTCGTTGACTGTTCATATTTCCTTCCCTTTCGTATAGGAACGATTTCCTTGAGAATCTTGTTGTGCAATAGATTATATATGCTCCCGTTCCGATGGCTCTTCCCTCAACCATAATGACAATAAAAATCGTTTTATATACCCCACCGCCATATTTATGTTGATTTTCATTTTGTGCTAATAATTCTCTTGAACAATCTCTTCTTCAGCTTCATTTTGGATAGTTTGCAGAAGGTTAAAAACATACATCTGACTATAGATGTCTTGACTAAATGCTGTTATTTTTCAGAATGTTGTTTATATAACGCTCATTTTATGGTCTCTCATGAAGGAAGGGAATAAGTTTTCGAGAGAATATCTTGTTATGCTGAGTCCATACCTTACAAGGCACCTTAAACGTTTGGTGATTATGACATCAATTTACAAAACAGTAGAGGAGAATATACCGATATAAAAATTAAATGGGTCGTCGTCTGAAAAAAAAGTAAGTCTATGGCCCATTTTTACACGTATCTCGGCTGAACCCCTTTTTATCAATCCTGACATTTCAAATTCAGAATTCCCTGAATAAACTCTAGTCACCTAGTCATAAAGTGCTATATAATATACGGAAAAAGTATTTTTTGTTAAACGGAGTTGATTCGCATTGCCACGGGAATTATTGTTATACATACTCGTTGTTATAATGGCAGGTGCTTTAAGCTTGTTCCTGTGTTTGTTTGCAAAGTTAAAGATCAAGGATGCACCTGGAGCAAAGCCCTATATTCTCGTGACATTATTGTCTTCCATTTTTACTTTTTCCTATGCTTTCGAACTTTCCAGTACATCTTTAGAACAAATCAAATTCTGGTTAAGGGTCGAATACTTGGCCTTACCATTCATCCCAGTATTCCTATTGTTGATGTGCATTGAATATGTAGGCGGTGTTGGAAGACCGGTTGAAATTCGTACAAGTAGAGGAACCGTACATCGGGGAATCGTACACCGGGTTACGCCGAACCGTGTATATATTCGTCCACTTGACGTTGGCGGAAACCTTGGGGGTTTTGGTTATGGAGGTTTTAATGCAGGATATGGTTGGGGTGCCGCTAATGGATTTGCTTTTGGTGCAATTGCATCTTTAGTCTTTCTCGCATTTCTCTGGTAATCGAATGATAAAAATATTAAAAAACCTGAAAAATTATCAGGTTTTTTATTTTGTTCCCAATGGACCATTACCAAAAAACAGAAATAAATATGAAGAGATGTACGACTAAGAGACATGTAAGTCAGGTCATTTTTCTGGATTTTAATCTTTGCTGCTCTTTCTTTTTGCTGATATTACAATGCATTAAAATGTCTGTAATAGAACCTTTCATACTATCCTCTTAATCGAGGGGGCAGAAATACTAAAGAAAGTACTGCTGTTTTTTCAATTCTATGATAAAAAATTGAAAATCAAATCCATTATTGATCAATAACGGTCTTAAAAGTTGCTTTTATTGTATTGAAGCTTTTTTCGATATGGGAATGCATTTCCTGTTCGGCTTGTACTGGATCTTTATTCTGAATGGCTATAAGGATCCGTTCATGATCATCTACAAAATCGGAAAAGTTTTTAAAATGTACTTTTAAAATACTAGTCCTTATATATAGTATTTTCGTCTTGATAACATCGCATAATTGGATTAATTGATGGTTGTGGGAAGCAAGATCAATAATATCGTGAAATTCCTGATTTAGTTGTGTAAGCTTTTTTGTATCATTCATATCCACGGCTATTTTAGAGTCATTTATAACTTCGACCAACTTGCTTAATTCCTCGTCAGTGATATTTTGAGTTGCTAATTTAACAGCTAAAGATTCAAGGCTTATTCGGCATTGATATACATCAATTATGTCCTGTGCGCTAGGGTTATAGACAGAAATGGCCTTACCATTACGAACGAGTAGGTAATCTTTCAATAACATCTGAAAGGCTTCTCTAATTGTACCCCTGCTAACCCCGATTCTTTCAGCAACTCTGGTTTCGACCAAACGCTCTCCAGGCTGATATTCACCGTCTATAATCATACCCTTCAGGATATGATATACCTGATTATGAAGCAGTTCAGTTTTCTGTATTTCTTTCATAATAGTGCCCCCTATGTAACAAATTAATATCTATTTAACAAATGGTCTTCAATTTATTTGGGTTTTTCAGTTCATAGATATATTTCAATAATAAAAGCTTAACTCCTACTTTAATAGCTCAAATTATAACATAAAAAAATGTCGACGGTTAACCGTTGACATAGTAACTATTGTCAATTATTATAAGAATTATCAAAAAATTAGGAAAGTTTTTGTTTTAATTGAATTGATTTTTATAGAAAGCAAGCGTTTATATGTAACCGTAATCTACCTAGATAGAAATACTAAAAAGAGGTGAATGCTCATGGGTGAAGTTATAAATCAGGGTGCGTTGAAGGGATTAAAGGTTTTGGAATTAGGGAGTTTGATAGCTGGTCCTTTTGCCGGAAGATTAATGGCCGACTTTGGTGCCGAGGTAATAAAAGTAGAACCTCCAGGAAAGGGGGACCCTATCAGAAATTGGAGATTGCTATATGAGGGCACATCCTTATGGTGGTTTGTTCAATCCAGGAACAAAAAAAGTATTTCATTGGACTTACGCAAAAAGGAAGCCCAAGAAATCATTAGGGAATTAATAAAAGAAGTGGATATTATTATTGAAAATTTCAAACCCGGGACTATGGAAAAGTGGGGGCTTGGCTATGAGGATTTAAGAAAAATTAATCCTAAGATCATAATGGTCAGGGTATCAGGATATGGTCAAGATGGACCGTACCGAAATAAGCCAGGGTTTGGAAGTATTGGAGAAGCAATGGGGGGACTCCGTTATTTAACAGGTTATCCTGATAGGCCACCAACAAGGGTTGGGGTTAGTTTGGGAGATTCTGTAACTGCATTATATGCTGTTATGGGGGCACTAATGGCTGTATATCATAGAGACCAACCTGGGGGAGAAGGACAATGTGTTGACGTCGCTCTATATGAATCAATCTTCAGTTTAATGGAAAGTGCAGTTCCAGAATATGACCATTACGGAGTGGTTCGTGAAAGAACAGGAAGCACCTTACCAGGAATTGCTCCTTCGAATACATATCCTTGCCGGGATGGGAAATACATTGTAATCGGTGCAAATGGAGATGGCATTTTCAAGAGGCTAATGGACGTTATCAAAAGGCCTGATTTAAGGGATGACCTTAAATTCTCAACTAATGACGGTCGTGTACAGAATGCCGAGTATCTAGATGAAGTAATTGGTGGTTGGACAATTCAACATAATTTAGCTGATGCCTTGGTATTACTTGATGATTCAGACATACCCGCAGGATCAATTTATAATGTTGAGGACATGATGCAGGATCCACATTTCCTTGCAAGGGAAATGATCTATAAAATGGATGTTGAAGGCATTGGAAAACTTAAAGTTCCAGGCATTGTACCCAAGTTGAGCAAAACCCCCGGAAGTATTAATTGGGCTGGCCCAAAACTAGGTGAGCACACAGAACAGGTTTTAAAGGGGGATTTGGAAATCGCGGAGGATAAATATGATGAGTGGCTAGCTTCCGGGGTTATTTCAGATCATGAAACTATTAAGCTGAAAAAATAGCAGCACAAAATGAGGAGATGAAATAAAAATGAACTTACCAAAACGTGTTGAAATTATAGAATCTGGACCAAGGGACGGAATTCAGAATGAAAAAATCTTTATTCCAACTGATTCGAAATTGCAATTGATACATGCGCTGAGTGAGACGGGAATTAAAAGAATGGAGGCTACTTCATTCGTTTCACCCAAACATGTACCACAAATGGCAGATGGAGCCGAGGTTTTTAGAAAGATCAACAAACGAGAAGATGTGCAATACATGACATTGATTCCGAATAAGCGGGGATTTGATTTGGCTAGAGATGTAGCGGCAACCAGCCTGGCCTTGTTTGTTGCAGCAAGTGAGACGTTCAATAAAAAAAATGTAAGGATGTCCATTGTAGAATCCTTATTCCAGTTATCCTCTGTCGTAGAGGAGGCTAAGAATGAAAATATGTTCATACGGTTCCATATCTCAACAGCTTTTTATTGCCCATATGAAGGTCTGGTTCAGGAAGAGACAACCCTTGGTCTAGTTCAGGCATTGGAAAAATTAAATGTGGACGAAATTGTGCTTTGCGATACAATTGGTCGGGCTAATCCTAAGCACGTATATCATTTGTTCGGTAAAACATTAGATCTCTCACCCACTGCAAAAATCACAGCCCATTTCCATGATACTTATGGTTTATCAAAAGCCAACTCATTAGCAGCATTGCAAGCAGGTATCACATCTTTTGATACTTCCATAGGAGGATTAGGTGGTTGTCCCTTTGCGCCGGGAGCGGCAGGAAACGATGCAACTGAAGACTTTGTATTCATGCTTCATGAAATGGGAATAGAGACTGGCATTGATTTTGATAAACTAATGCATTGTGTAACTATGATAAAAAAAATGACGAATCGTACATTGACTGGTCACCTCCACAAAATAGCAAATCCATACTCCCCAGATAATAACACCGATGATATTGTAAAACAGAACTCTTAACCGTTTTTTCAGACAAATATATATTACTCTCTCCATATAAAGGGCAACTTGTGATTTCACTTCATGATAAGAAATGTAACCGTTTTCCCGGAAAGTTTGAAAGGTTTTTAGAAATTTCCCTCAAATCCTTTCGTTTGAAATAGATATGAAGGCTACAAATAAATCATTTACAAGGGGATATGTGAATGGCTATTTTAGGATTTCTGATGATTGGTACATTTCTTTATTTAGTAATGTCAAAACGAGTTTCTGTTTTAATCGCATTTGCACTTGTGCCGATTATATTTGCACTTATCGGCGGTTTTGGTTTGGAAATAGGGAAAATGATGTTGGATGGAATTGCAAAAGTTACACCGACAGGTATTATGATTGGTTTCTCCATTTTGTATTTTGGTTTGATGATTGATAGGGGCTTATTTGACCCAATGATATCCCGGCTCATTCGTTTTGCAAAAGGAGATCCTCTAAAAATAGTTATGGCCACGGCTTTCATAACTTTAGTAGTTGCTTTGGATGGGGACGGATCTGCAACTTTCATGATAACAGTCACGGCTTTGTTGCCAATTTATAAGAGGTTGGGCATGAGCTCACTTACCTTAGCAGGGGTAGTAGCGTTGGGTGCGGGTGTCATGAATATTATTCCATGGGGAGGGCCGCTAGCTAGGGCAATGGTTTCCCTTGGGGCGGAATCCTCTGAATTGTTTAATCCCATTATTCCAGCCATGTTAGCTGGGGCTGTATGGGTAGTATTTGTATCGTATATATTTGGTAAGAAAGAACGTAAAAGAATAGGCATTATTACTATTTCGAACAAAGGTGATTCAATGGAATCGGGAGAAATCGCGGCAACATTAGAAATATCATCGAGTCTACCGAAACTCTATTGGTTCAATTTAATCTTAACCATTTCTTTGATTGTTGCTTTAATAATGGAAATAATTCCAGTTCCCGTCTTATTCATTGTTGCGTTCGCCATTGCTTTGTTAGTGAATTTTCCCGACGTGAATAAACAGCAAGAACAAATTGCTTCTCATGCCCAAAGCATGGTTATGGTCTGTACTACCATATTTGCGGCTGGTATTTTCACAGGGATTCTTTCTGGAACTAAGATGATTGACGCTATGGCTGTTTCTATGGTTTCAGCCATACCGGATTGGCTGGGAGGACATTTGCCAATCCAATCCTGGTAGCCGTGGTCAGTATGCCTTTAAGTTTGATATTTTCTCCTGATGCCTTTTATTATGGGCTACTTCCGGTCCTAAGTGAGGCCGGGGCAGCCTTTGGAGTGGACCCAATAGAAATTGGCAGGGCTGCTTTATTAGGGAACGGGACAACGGGCTTTCCCTTGAGTCCATTGAATCCGTCTGTTTTTGTCCTCATTGGATTATGTAAGGTCGATTTAGGAGATCTGCAGAAAAAGATTTTTTTCTGGGCTTTTGGAAGTACTATCGTGATGACAATCGTGGCATTGCTTACAGGGGCAATACCTCTTTAAATAAGACAGGTTGAAAAATTCAATTAGGGAGTGGTTCAATGTTACCTCTTGAGGGAATTACAGTTGTGTCATTAGAACAGGCGGTGGCAGCTCCCTTTGCCTCTCGCCAATTGGCAGACTTGGGAGCGCGTGTGATAAAGGTAGAAAGGCCTGGATCTGGAGACTTTGCACGAAACTATGATGCAACCGTTCACGGAATGTCGAGTCACTTTGTCTGGCTCAATCGATCGAAAGAATCCTTGGCGCTTGATCTAAAACAGGATGGAGCAAAGATGGTTTTGGATAAACTGCTTTCGGAGGCGGACGTATTTATTCAAAACCTGGCACCCGGTGCTGTTGATCGACTTGGTTTTAGTTCCTCTGTCCTCAAAAAAAAATATCCTCATCTTGTGATTTGCGGAATTTCTGGTTATGGTACGTTTGGTCCTTATATGGATAAAAAGGCATACGATTTACTCATTCAATGTGAGACAGGAGTCGTTTCCATTACTGGAACAGAAGACACTCCATCGAAAACAGGCATATCGATTGCAGATATTGCAGCAGGTATGTATGCGTACTCTGGTATATTAACTGCACTTATTTCCCGTTTTAGGACAGGTAAGGGCAAGGTGATGGAGGTTTCCATGCTTGAGGCGTTGGGAGAATGGATGGGATATCCACTTTACTATTCTGGGTATGGTGGGACGGATCCGAAGCGAACTGGGGCAAATCACGCCACGATTTATCCTTATGGCCCGTTCCTTGCAGGGGATGGAAAATTAGTATTCTTTGGCATTCAAAATGAGCGGGAGTGGAAAAGCTTTTGTACACAAGTGTTAGAAAAATCGGAATTAACTACTGATAGAAGGTTTCATAGTAATGCATCACGAGTTTCTAATAGCAGTATTGTCAAGGAAATGATTGACGCTGTTTTTCAAAAAATGAACTCGAGTGAGATAATCGAAAAACTTGAAAAAGCAAAAATTGCGAATGCCCATTTAAATACGGTAGAGGAATTCATCAACCATCCACAATTAAAGATCCGGAAACGTTGGCGAGAAGTCGATTCTCCTGCTGGAAAATTAAATGCACTCATCCCTCCTGTTACTTTCGAAGATGTGGAGCCGGTCATGAATCCTATACCAGATGTTGGCGAGCATACAGAGTCTATACTAAAGGAGTTTGGATTCGAAAACCAAATCATCGGAAAAATATAAGGCATTCAATGCCTAATTATGGGGAAATGCAAAGGGGTGAGGTTATGATTCCTCGGACATGGATGTTCATTCCTGGATCTGATGAAAAGAAATTAAAGAAAGTGCAGCAATTATGTGCAGATGTATTCATTTATGATTTAGAAGATGCTGTTTCTCCAGAAGGAAAAAAAGATGCAAGAGCGTTAGTAAGGAAAGTTATCAAAGCGAATCAGGAAAAAGAAAATTTCATCAGAATAAATGGATTCCACACGCCATATTTTTACGATGATTTACTTGATCTAATCGATTCCGGCCTGACTGGAATTGTTTTACCGAAAACTGAGACAAAAGAAGAAATTATGTCTTTAGATCATTTATTAGTTGAAAGGGAATCTAAAAGGAATTTAAATAAAGGCCAAATAAAAATTGTACCTTTAATAGAGTCTGCTTTAGGATTATATAATTCTTTTGAAATCGCATCTGCTAGTCAGAGAGTTCAGCAGCTTGCATTCGGATCCATGGACTATGCATTCGATATAAAAGCAATATTAACGAAGAATGCCCGTGAATTGCTCTATGCAAGATCCCAATTGGTTGTTACTTCCAGGGCTGCGGGAGTTGGACCTCCTATTGACACGGTCTATGTTGACATTAAAGATCATAAAGGCTTTCTAGCCGAAACCCAGCTTGTTAAGGAGCTTGGATTTCAAGGGAAATTAATCATTCATCCTGATCAGGTCGACCTTGTAAACCAGGTATTTACTCCAAGCCCTGAAGAAATTGAGGAAGCAGAAAGAATTGTAAGAGCGTTCGAACAGGCATTAGTCAAAGGGGAAGGCGTTTTGCAGCTTGACGGGAAAATGATTGACCTTCCTATTGTAGAACGTGCTAAACGTACCCTTCAATCCGTTAATTTATATCAATCGTGACGATCAAGTATCGCTCCAGTTCCTACTGGAGCTTGAAGGGAGGACTTTATTATGAAGAAGATTAGAATTGGTTCGGGTGCAGGATACGCAGGCGATCGAATTGAGCCGGCGATGGAATTAATTCAAAAAGGAGATTTGGATTATATCATCTTTGAATGCTTAGCAGAAAGAACAATTGCCCTTGCCCAGCAGGAGAAAATGAAAAATCCAGATAAGGGGTACAATCATTTATTGAAGTATCGTATGGATAAGGTTTTATCTCTGTGTGTCGAGAATAATGTCACATTAATCACCAATATGGGAGCAGCAAACCCTCTCGCAGCCGCTAAGGTTATTAAGCATTTAGCAGAGGAAAAAGGCATCAGTAATTTAAAAATAGCAGCTGTAAGTGGAGATGATGTATATCTGAACATTGGGAATTACATGGATTGCACAATTATTGAAACCGGAGCCTCATTGAAAGAGTTGAAGTCGTCCATAATTTCTGCAAATGCCTATATCGGAATTTCTGGAATTGTTACCGCTTTGCGGGAAGGGGCTGACATTGTAATTACGGGCCGGGTATCAGACCCTTCATTAGTAGTTGCACCACTTAAGCATGAATTTAATTGGCAGGATACAGACTATGAGCTTCTTGGTAAGGGGACAGCCGCTGGACATTTACTCGAGTGTGCGGCGCAAGTGACCGGTGGTTATTTCGCAGATCCGGGGTATAAGGATGTTCCTGACTTATGGAATGTCGGTTATCCGATCGCCGAAGTACAGGAAAATGGGGACTTTTTTTTAACCAAGCTTGAGGATTCGGGAGGCATGATTACGACTGCTACCGTAAAGGAACAGGTTGTATATGAAATTCACGACCCAGCCCGATATCTTACTCCCGATGTTATCGCTGATTTTTCTCAAATAGAAGTGATAGAAAAAGAAACAAACCAAGTGCATATTAATGGTGTGTCTGGAAAAGAGAAGAGCGGTTACTATAAAACGAGCATCGGCTATTTGGACGGATACATAGTTGAAGCAGAAATTAGTTACGGAGGTTCGGGTTGTTTGGGAAGGTCAAGACTGGCGGAAGAAGTAGTGAGACATCGGTTGATTCAGGCTAATATTGAGATTCAAGAAATGAGAATCGATCATATTGGTTCTAATTCTCTATATGGTTCTTCTATTTCAGCACCGTTGTATGACAGAGAAAGACTATCGGAGGTACGATTAAGGGTGGCAGCCAGGACTGCTGATAAAGGAGCCGCTTATGTGATCGGCCAAGAGGTGGAAGCTCTATATACTAATGGACCTGCTGGAGGCGGTGGTGTTCGGGTTAGTGTCCAAGAGGTTGTATCAGTTGCCTCAATTCTTATTCCTAGCGAAGATATTACAATCAACGTAACGTACGAGGAGGTCGACAAGATTGAAACTCAAGCAAGTCACTCACTCTAGATCAGGGGATAAAGGAAATATTTCAAATGTTTCCGTCATCGTCTATCGTATGGAAGATTTTGAAAAAGTAAAAAAACAGGTAACCGCAGAAAAGGTTAAGGATTACTTTCATGAAATAGTGAAGGGTGATGTGGTTAGGTATGAACTGCCAAAAATCGGAGCGTTGAATTTTGTCATGCAAAACGCACTAGGCGGAGGCGTCACAAAATCACTTACTTTGGATCGGCATGGAAAAAGCTTGAGCTCGGCTCTAATGGATATGGAAATCGATATGGAGGTCGATGTAAATAACTCAAATTATTAATATTGATACGAAGGCGAGCCATTTTGGGGGCTCGTTTTTTGTTTTCCGAAATTCTTGGGACGATAAAAGCTATCTAATATTTAAGCTTTCAATTTGTTATAAATCATTTGGCTTATACATTCCGGTCGCTACGTTAAAGTTATTCTATATCTGCTTGGTTAATATAAGTTAAAGAGCAAGAGAGCTGTAGAATCCCCCTTTTTTAATATCCTAACTATACCAAAAAGGGGTTTGTAATAGATATATTGGCATTTAGATTTTGGTTATGTATTTCAAGTAGTTTTTGAGGTTTTAGAGAAGTTCTCTGTTTTTAACCAAAAACGGTCGTTTATGGCATTTATCCATAACTAATGAATTAAATGACTTTTTTAATTTTGTTCAACAATCGGGCCATTTTCTTGAATTAGAGGAGGGATTATTCGTACGTAAATCGAAGTTAAATCAGGTGATGTTATTTAGTTTATGGTAACTAGAAATGTAGATGGTCTATAGGTTTAGTTTACATACAGGTTTTTTTGGATATGAAGAGAATTATATTATTAGGAGGAGATTGAACTGAAGTTATTACAAATCAGACTGTTGGTTAATGATTTTAAAAAAAGCTCCAATTTTTACAAAGATTTATTAGGACTTTCAATAAGTTGGTACGAGGAAGAAATGGAATATGCACTTTTCAATAATGGAGAAACGAAAATCGAGATTTTATCCCGAAAAGCCATGGCAGAAGTGGTCGGAGAGGAAAATAAATTTTTAGAAGGGGAATCTCAATCAAAATTTTTACTTCAATTTGAAGTAGGAGATGTTGATAAGACCTATTACCGTTTAAAAGAAAATGGGATTGAATTTATTACTAAACCACACGATCGTAAAGAATGGAGATCACGTATTGCACATTTTCGAGACCCAGATAGGAACCTTATTGAAATATATAAAATGCTGTAATTGATTAGGAATTTATCAACACAAATAACTCCGCTTCAATTTATTCGACCGTGTTATTTGTGTTAACTGAAAATGCACCGTATAAAAAACGAATTACTAGAATAATATTAAAAAAGAAAAAGGAGGAATTAACGTGAGAATAAAAATTGAAGAATTTGAACTTCCTTATATAGATTCAGGTCCTTATGGAATTACTAGGGGAAAGGATGGTGCCCTATGGTTTACACAACATAAAGCGAATCAAATAGGTCGAATGACTGTTGATGGTAAAGTGACTCATATTGATCTTCCTACTGTCAATGCAGGTGTGCTATCTATCACTTCTACAGATCAGGGTGATATATGGTTTACTGAAAATAGGACAAATAAAATTGGTAAACTAACAGTAACAGGTGAAATTACTGAATATACGCTACCGAACAGTGATTCGGGACCTTTTGGAATCACGCAAGGACATAATGGAGACATTTGGTTTACAGAAATGAACGGAAATAGAATTGGGAGAATCTTATCATCAGGTGAAATTATTGAGTATAGTTTGCCTATTCCTGATTCTTATCCCTCTTTTATTGTGGCTGGATCTGATCATGCTCTATGGTTTACTCAGAATCAGAGTAATCAAATAGGTCGGATTACGATAGGCGGGGAAGTAACTGCATATAAGTTACCCACAAAACAGGCTGGTCCTGTGGGTATTACAAATGGACCGGATGGTGCCCTTTGGTTTGTAGAAATTAACGGAAATAAAATTGGCAGAATTACTACTGCTGGAATAATAAGTGAGTTTACCATTCCTACTCCGAATGCTCGTCCACACGCAATTGTAACCGGCCCTGATCGTGCTTTATGGTTCACTGAATGGGGAAGTAATCAAATAGGTCGAATTACAATAAACGGTGAAATTACGGAATATCCTATTCCTACGAAAAATGCGGAGCCACATGGTATGGTAGTAGGACCTGACAAGGCCTTGTGGTTCGCTGAGGAATGCAATAAGTTAGGCAGGTTAAGCTTTGAATAAAAACCATGAAAGGTAGTGACTACCTATGGAATCAAATAAGCAGCATGGACCGAATCCTACAGATAAATATCCGATTAAAGGAAATAATATTTTACAATTTATTAAAAATACAATTACGAGACCAAATATTATTGCAGGTGAATATTCTTATTACGATGCAAAAAATGGAGAATCCTTTGAAGATCAAGTGTTGTATCATTACGAATTTTTTGGTGATCGACTTGTTATAGGGAAATTTTGTGCCATTGCACCAGGTGTAACGTTTATTATGAATGGAGCTAATCATAGGATGGATGGCTTCTCCACTTATCCGTTCAATATTTTTGGACAAGGTTGGGAGAAATACACACCAACGCTAGATCAATTGCCGTTTAAAGGGGACACGATAATTGGAAATGACGTCTGGATTGGGATGGATACGGTCATTATGCCTGGAATCAACATAGGTGATGGTGCTATTATAGCAGCCAGATCAGTTATTACTAAAGATGTAGAACCATTTACAATTGTTGGAGGAAACCCTGCAAAGAAAATTAAAACCCGTTTCTCAGAAGAAATCATTAGCAAATTGCTAGAAATAAAATGGTGGAATTTAGATATTGAAGTTATTTCTGATCATATTGGTTTGATAGTAAATGGAGATATAGATAATCTAGAAAACCTGAAAAATAAAATATGACAAATTAACAACTGCCTATAGCACTCGTTATGGTAACAAAAAAAGTTAGGTACTTTTTTAGATATCCAACCTTTTTTGCCGATAAGACACTATATGAAAGTTCTGCAGTAAACACCATTTGAATTAAATTAATCGATCTAGGAGGATTATCATGGTCTATGTCGCACTGCTTAGGGGAATCAATGTTGGTGGGAAAAATAAAATTGACATGAAGTTGCTTAAAAAAACTTTTGAACGAGTAGGTATGAGCTCTGTAGGTACATATATCAATTCAGGTAATATTATTTTCACAGTGAATGGCCAATCAAAAACAACAATATCCCATATTTTAGAAGAGGCTATACATACAAACTTCGGATTACAAATCAAAGTTTTAGTCCGTAGTTTGCATGATTTAAAAAAAGTCATACACTCCCTTCCAGAGTCATGGACGAACGACCAACAGATGAGAAGCGATGTACTGTTTTTATGGGACGAAATTAATGATGAGTCAGTGCTTAATAAGCTGGTCATCAAACCAGAAATTGATACGGTAAAATACGTTCCTGGAGCCATTCTATGGTCGGTTGAAAAAAAGAATATTAGCAAATCCGGTATGACTAAACTCATTGGTTCAAAGTCATATCAACAAATAACAATCAGGAATGTAAATACAACTCGCAAAATATACGAACTTATGAAAGCAACAGAGGCGTGAATTACATGATACTAGCAAGAACAATTTTCTGGTAATCGGAAAATATCTGACAGATTAGAGCCAGAACCCTGTCAATGGGCCTACTAGGCGAATCCGAATAGTTCTATAAATGATTGGATGTACATAATTAAGAAACCCAGCTAATCTTCTCATGTGAAGGTAGCTGGGTTTTATAGTTGGATGTGCAAAATAACACTTAAAATATACACAAATTATCGATCAAAGTGACAGACTAGTAGCATGATAAGAGATTGTTACAAAAAATATGGATTGGGTTATTTATATTAAAAAGAAAGACAAATTAGTGCATAATCAATATTCCAGAAAAGGGCGCTTTAATGAAATAACTAAAGCCTAATTTTTAGGTGTTAAAAGCGAGAAATTAGGCTTTTTTTTATATTTGGATTTCCTTACCGTTGTAAACCCGTATTTTCCTGATGTTACTCTCTTAGCGTATGTTTTCCGCGTTTTGTTGGTAGGACCCCTATATGATAAGGAGAGCAGGTTTATCATTGCTGGTTTCGATCAAGACGGTACAGAAAATACCCAGTATTACGGGGTTCCATTTAATGGCGGGACAATGAAGGAAATTGTCCATCATGAGAATACCCGAAATCCCGCATCAATCATTCAAGGCATTTACAATAGTAAAAACCCTGCCATTCACGGTAAAAGTGACGTAGCCGGGTTTTTACCTTTTGATCCAGCTTGTTGGCAACGTTATGGGGATTTGATCCCGTTCAAATAGGTAAAAAAGAAAAATATTTCTAATCTTTAAAAATATTCAATTTTCGACTTGTCTAGATATTGAATCTGGATAGGATATTAATTTTGTATCATGAGCATTTCATCATAGATTAAGTTTTGTCTAAGCTCAGTTGCTGTTTTTGTGGA
This sequence comes from Peribacillus sp. Bi96, assembly GCF_918698115.1. Taxonomy (GTDB): domain Bacteria; phylum Bacillota; class Bacilli; order Bacillales; family DSM-1321; genus Peribacillus. Next base: position 412,088 of record NZ_CAKKLV010000002.1, on the reverse strand, counting down.
TATTCGATCCTCTTCAACCATTTGCTGAATGATATCCCGTTCGATTTGCATCGCATTCAATTGAAAATGACTCACCATTTCGTGTAAGCGATTTGCTTCTTTTTCACTTAAAGTTCCGAATGGATTCAGGTAACGATTATATCTTTGGATGACAAGCATGACTTCATGGCGGTTTTCTGGTGTAGTTTGTTGTTTGATTAACGAAATGGCTTCCTTTGAAGCTTCTTTTTGAGCTTTACGGAACTCCCGGATCAGTTCCGAGTTTTTATCCAAGGAGTCCTCCAATTTTGCTTCCCATTTTTTATCCCATTTGACATTGAGCTTTTTCTTGAAAAGAAATGCCTGCAAAAAAATCCAAGCTCTTTGTAGATATGATTTTTGCATGTAATTTAATTTTCTGGAAATATACACTTTATATAGCTCAAAGGCTGTTTCCGATACAGTTCCTTTTTCGACTAATCCAGAAACGACTTCCAATTCCGCAATGGCCCCTTGCTCCACTAAGTTCTGTATTGTCCGATTGTCCGGTCTATTCGTAATGCCTCGTTCCAAATCTATCAGTTGTTCATTTAAATCATCCATTACTTGATAAACCGCTTTTTGATTGTCCATGTTTGATTCTTTGCTCAGCTGATTGATCGTTTTTGTTAATACAATTTTATAAGCTTCCTCAGAGGTTAGGCGTTCATCTGCATATTCAGTCGGTGTCTTTACAAGTATCGGCAAGAGAACCGTTGCCAAGAAGACACTTAACAAAATAACGCAAGCTGCGATAAACAAGACAGTATTACGCATAGGGAATAAGGTGTCATCCGGCATAAAGTATGGCAAGGATAAAGCGGTAGCTAATGTAATGGTTCCGTGAATGCCGCAAACGGATGTCAATAATGCATATCGTGATCTTGTAACATTCTTATCATCGGTGACTTTGATCTCTTCGCGATGGATTCGGGACATAATGAATTGCTCTAATGGATTCACTCTGTTTTTTGTGAAAGTATCATGCAGGATGTATACCCAAATGAAGCGGATCACCAATAATAAAAGAACGATCAATACACTTATTCCAAAGAGAGCACCCCTATTTAAGTTGGACTCGATTTCCTGATAAACGCTCGGCAACATAAATCCTAATAAAGTAAATGCAAGCCCATTCAGTAAATAACCTAATACTGACCATGTATTGGTCGATACAATTTGCAATTTAGTTGTTGAACTCTGAAGGCGGTCCCGCTCAATGCCATGAATGACACCTGCTGAAACCACTGCGAGGATTCCGGAAACATGGAATTCTTCAGCTGCCATATAGATGACAAAAGGTGTAATCAACTCAATTACGATAGACATGGAAATTTCTTCGAGTCCATGAATCCGTAAAAACAATCGCAATTTAACGATTAAATAGCCCAAAAGGAGGCCGATTATGATTCCCCCTAAGGCCACAAATATAAAATTAAGCGAAGCGTCTTTTATAGAAAAAACACCTGTTAAAGCAGCGGCCAAGGCAACTTTAAAAGCAACGATTCCGGCGGCATCATTGAAAAGTGATTCTCCTTCAAGGATCGGCATCATATTTCCCGGCAACTTCAATCCTTTTGTAATCGAGTGAACTGCTACCGCGTCCGTAGGGGTAATTGTAGCTGCCAAAGCAAAAGCAACAGCCATTGGCATATCCGGTATTAACCAGTGTATGAAATACCCTCCTGCAAACACAGTCACAAAAACCAACCCAAATGCCAATAACAGAATAGGCTTGCGCAATTCAAGCATTTCTTTTCGTGAGGTATTTTTCCCTTCTGTAAAGAGTAGTGGAGCTATGACACAAATCATAAATAATTCCGAATGAAAATCCAATGATAAGCGAAGTGGCAATAATGAAAGGGCTGCTCCGATGGCTATCTGGTAAATCGGTAGTGGAATACGAGACCATTTGGCATTTAATACTGTAGCGAGTATTATGGAAATTAATAATCCGAGCAAAGTGATTAAAAATGACATAGAGTCCCCCTATCTTCTTTAATAGTCTGTGGGCCCAACCAAATATTCCTTTATTAAAAGGATAAAAAACAGGGGTATTTTAAAGTGATTATCAATCCTTTAAAAAAGAACCCCTACTTTATAAGTATTGTATTTATATTCAGCATCCACCTAACTGACATGCAGGCATATGTTGTTCAAGAAAAGAGTGCTTAGACAGAAACTTATGTTACTAACATACCCGCCCACGGAATCGTTAATCCTGTCAACATCTATAATTATGGATCACGTAAGCCCAAGATGTTTAGGGAATAACTTCCGCAGCTCCGTTGAAGGATGGCCAAGCTCACGAACTATGTAGAGTAAATCTACAGTAATCCAGCTGGAACCATATAAAAAGCAATTTAAAAGATTAGGCAATGATAAATCGTCCATAATTTATTAATAAGTTTGTAGGCTAAAGAATACAAATAATGGCAGATCATAAGTAGCGTGAAGAATGTTATTATTTAACGAAACTCACTGAATTGACAAACTCGGAAAAACCAAACTGCGATCCAGCAAAACCTCGGCTTGTGGATTAACAAAGTACACAAGGAGACCTCTTATGAATTGGGCTCTATATTTGTTGTATCTACCGGAAAAAGAGGATATGTACACACTTCGAAGAGGCGTTCGGTCACAATCTTTCTGAGCTTTTCCATCTGACATGGTTTACTACATTATTCTTGGTCACTTCCATAACAGGTGCTGTAAAATTATAAGGAAGTTAATTCCTATCCTTATGTTATACTAAAATTAATTATAGAAGTATAGGAGTGCTGAAAGATGTTTGGAAATACTTCCAATTTTACAGATGGCATTTATTTTGGAGAATCGCTGCCACAACAAATCGCTAAACACATTTTAAAAAAAATCATTGAAGGGGAAATAGAAGCTGGAGAGAAAATCGTCGAAGAAGACATTTCCAAAGAATTGAATACGAGCCGCGCACCAGTTCGGGAAGCCCTTTATCTATTGCAGGTTGACGGGATTGTTGAGAGAATACCGAGGCGGGGTACCATCGTCAAGCCATTTTCACAAAACGAAATCGTTGAATACAATGATGTTACGATCGGGTTGATTCAGATGGGCATTGAATTTTCCCAAGGGAAGTGGCATGCAGAAAATAGGCAAGCATTACGTAACCATTTGGAAAGCGCAACGGTTGAGTGTGAGAAAAGTAATGTAATGGAGTATCAAAAAAGAGCTGAACAGATATTTCGATATATTTTTTCAATCGCTAAAAACAAAGCTTTATCCAGGTTTTTTGAGGAAGCCAGTCATATCCTCATGGTTTTTGCCCAAAGTCAATGGAATACAGAAACGATGGAAAATTTCCATTTAAGATTACAAATGTCTATTGAGGCCATTCTCGAAGACGATTTCGTAAAAGCAAAAAATGAAATTCAAGAAGCCTTGAATCGTGGAGTGATGTAGAGTCTTTGACTCTAAAATCAAATTGTCGACAATCGACAAAAATAATGATATGATGTAATCGTATTCAAACAAGAATATCATCACCAAGATCAAAGGGAGAAAGGGAGAATACTATGCAAGCTTTTGATTTTACAGAAAAAGTTGCAATTGTTACCGGTGGCGGCGGGGGAATCGGCCTGGCAGCGTCTATTACACTTTCAGAAAATGGAGCTAAAGTTGTTGTTGTAGACCTTTCCGAAGAGGCTGGCATGTTAACGGTAAATGAAATCAAAGAAAAAGGCGGCGAAGCGAAGTTCGTTAAAGCCGATGTTTCAAAGGAAGACGATATCAAAAATTATGTTCAAAAAACGATAGATTCTTATGGGAAAATCGATATTTTCCTGAACAATGCAGGGTGGGAAGGCAAAATCATGCCGCTTATCGATTATCCTACTGAGGTTTTCGATCAATTAATGTCAATAAATGTACGCGGCGTTTTCTTGGGCTTAAAACATGTATTGCCCCATATGATTGAACAAAAAAGCGGGGCGGTCGTGAATACTGCTTCTGGAGCTGGGTTACTGGCAACGCCAAACATGGTGGCGTATGGCGCAAGTAAACATGCGGTTCTTGGAATGACGAAAACAGCTGGCGTCGAAGCTGCTCCCCACGGTGTCCGGGTGAATGCCGTCTGCCCAGGTGTCGTCAACACGGCTATGATGCGGTCGATAGAAAGCGGCTTTGGTCAAGGTGATTCCGCGGCAGCTGAAACGGCTAGAAAGCAATTGGAAGCAACGACTCCTGATGGCCGATATGCTGAGCCGCAGGAAATTGCAAATCTAATGATGTACTTAGTATCCGATCTTTCCAGCCACATTACGGGTCAAGAACTTGTAATCGATGGCGGGGCCATTTTAATCTAATAAGCAAAAAACTTTATTATAGGGGGACGAATACATGAGTTTAGAAGGAAAAGTCATAGTAATTACAGGAGCAGGCAGTGGAATAGGAAAGGAAACGGCATATAAATTAGCTGAACAGGGAGCTATTGTCGTCGCGGCGGATTACAATGATGTGGCCGCTAAAGAAACGGCTGAGACTATTCAACAAAAGGGAGGCACAGCTTCTTTTGTGAAAGTGGATGTAGCTAAAGCGGAACAAGTTGAAGCGATGGTTGAAGCTGCAGTTGCCAAACATGGCACCATCGATGGCATTTTCAATAATGCTGGAATTGGGCTTGTAAAACCATTTTTAGAGATGGATCCAGAGTCTTACCACAGAGTCGTGGATGTTGACCAACACGGTGTTTACTATGGCATGTATTTTGCAGCAAGGAAGATGGTGGAGCTTGGTGTAACCGGCGCAACGATTGTTAATACAGCCTCAATATATGGGACGATGGTTTCAATTGGCAGCTTTAACTACCATGCGGCAAAAGCTGCAGTCATCGCCATGACTAAATCTGGCGCTATTGAACTTGCGCAATATGGGATTCGTGTTGTCGGTGTGGCACCAGGTTTTATCGAAACTCCGATCATTGGTGATAATCAAGAATTCCTGGACAGTTTGGCACAACTCCATATGAGGAAAAAATTGATTCAGCCAGAAAAAGTTGCTGAAGTTGTAACGTTCTTATTCTCTGAAAAAGCTGATGCCATAAATGGACAAGTCATTCCTGTTGATGATGGATTCTTAAGCTTTAAGGGGTAATCAGTATAATCAAATAGATTTCCAACTAACATAAAGGGGAGTTTTGACATATGAGCAAACGATTCGATGGGAAAGTTGTAATCATAACTGGTGCAGGATCAGGTTTAGGACAAGCAGCTGCATTGGAAATGGCTAAAGAAGGAGCAAAACTTTCTTTAGTTGATTTAAACCATTCATCTTTAGAAGTAACAAAAAAATTAATCTTGGAAATTGCACCAAATTCTGAAGTGCTTTTGATGACTGCAGACGTATCGGATGAAGAAGCAGTAAAAAACTATGTAGACGAAACAGTCAGGAAATACAGTAGAGTCGATGGATTCTATAATAATGCTGGTATCGAAGGTAAACAGGCACCTACAGCGGAATACGATAGTGAGGTTTTCAACAAAGTAACGGACATCAATATCAATGGTGTATTTTATGGTATGAAATACATTCTGCCAATCATGAAAGAACAAGGGACAGGGGCAGTGGTGAATGTTGCTTCTGTGGGTGGAATTCGTGCTGTGCTTAACCAAACTGCGTACGTTGCAAGTAAACATGCTGTAGCAGGTTTAACAAAAACAGCGGCCATAGAATATGGTCAATACGGAATCAGCATAAATGCCATTGCACCCGGAGTAATCTTAACAGCGATGGTAGAAGGATCATTCAGGCAAATAGGCGGAGAGAATTGGGAAGAAGCAATGGCGGATTTCGTCAGTGTGAATCCTAAGAAACGCTTTGGTAAACCTGAAGAAGTCGGCCGTTTAGTCGCCTTCCTTTTATCAGGGGAATCAGAGTTCATCAACGGTGCAGTCATTCCGATTGATGGCGGACAATCTTCACAATACTAATTAAGTAAAGGGAGTGACAGTATTAGGTCACTCCCTTTACTTAATTATATGGCAAAATTGATGTTTATGTAATGCTTTATAGTAAGTGACAAAACGTATTGGGATAGGGAATTCGACGACTTTATAGGTTTTTTTGTATGTCCAAATAATCAGTTTAGATAAAGCTACGTACGGACCTAAAGTATAAGATTCAAGAGTTTCAATAGCGATGAAACTCATAAAAAAAAAACGCCATACAAGGCGCTTAACAAAACTATTAAAGGTACTAATCGTTACTTTTCTTTATCGTGAAGCTTATCCTCATATTCGGTTTCCAGCATCCCATACAAACCATTCATCTCTTGTTCGTCTGGATCTGCCCCAAAGTCATTCGTATATTTATTCTTATTTCTTTCTTCAAGTATTTCTTCTTGATCAATTTTCTTATCCATACATATCACCTCCAACTACTAGGGTGTCTCATTGTCACAAAAATATACGTTTGTGACTAAGTCAGAAATTTATGAGAATACCCATTTAAAAGTAAAAGCAAGATCAATATAAATGGAATTCTAAATAGTTATTACTCTTACTATTTGTTAATATATGAATATATAACCTAGGAATAACGGAGAGATATTGTGAAGAAGAAACGAAAGAAAAGAAAGAAATCAAAGAACATTTTTATCATTTTTATCCTGATTTTTGCATTTTTGCTCATAAAGGAAATCATGAAAAGCCCGTTTTCAGGCAATGTTTCCACATCGGTAAATTCGATTAATTCTTTTACGAACGTCGAAAAGTATCGTTCCCCTCTCAATAACGAATTAGCAAAATATGGCCTCGAGGATCATACCGCGACATTGATTGCTTTGATGCAGCAAGAAAGTCGCGGAAGGGGTGGTGATCCCATGCAGGCCTCAGAATCTGCCGGACTTGATCCGAATACAATCACAGATCCAACGGAGAGCATTAAGTATGGAGTGAAACATTTCAAGAGGATCAATGAATACGGCAACAAAAAGGACGTGGACTTTGCTACGATCCTTCAAGCTTATAACATGGGAATTGGGTACATTGATTACATTGCAAAGAGAGGGGGCAAACATACTGAAGTGCTTGCGAAGAAGTTCTCAATGATTCAGGTCGAAAAAAACCCCACGCTTTATGATTGCGGCGGAGACAAAGGAAATTTCCGATATCCCTATTGCTACGGAGACTACTCATATAGTGCGAAGGTAAAGAAGAACATTGATGAACTTGAAAGCATATCTGCTCAAGCAGATGGAGAGTAAAAAAACTTTTTCACTTTTTAAGTAACATTTTTAAAATCTATTTTCATACAATGAAGACTACTGGCCTACCAAATGAATGTAGGCCTCTTTCTTTTGTGAAGAACCTAGTCTCTAACAACTATTAATTGTTATCAGTTGTTCCACAAGGAAAGAAGGTCTTCATGTTTATATGAATTCTCAGAATCAGAAAGCGTTTGAGAAAGGATACTATCAATGGAATCCAATAAAGTGTTTAGAGATTGTCGGACAGACCCATTCTCAAATCGGTCTAAAGGCACAGGTAACTCGTCCTCGTCTAAAATGAAGTGGTTCCCATTAGGAAGAACCAAAATATCAATGATCAAATCCTCAAAAGAAACCAACCTATCCGTCATATATGTATTTTTTACAATATTGAAATAGGAGCCTAAATAATTCCCTTCATGATCTCTCCAGATGTACAAATTATAAGGCCGGTCTTTCCAATAATATGCGATTGTATAACTGCCGATAGGAATGGTTAATTTTGTAGGACCCGCTTTCATCGTGAAGGAATCCATGATTTCATGAAAAAGCACGACATGTTGTTTGTGTGCTTTTAACAGCAAACAGTTATGTTCTACTACTAAGGAGTCGTAGCGGATTTTTCTTTCTATTAATTCATCTCCACGTTGAATGGCTGGTGTAAATATATTGTCCATCGTTATATTTCTCCTTAAAAAGCTATCTAAATCATTTTACATGTATACTTTGAAAGATTTTTCTTTTCTAATAGGAATTACAACTTAATAGCACAACCTACAAGATTATTTCTTGGATCTTATTCCTTGTATGCCTGCATTAAAGTTTTTATGTCAATTTTCTTCATTTGGAGCAGTGCTTTCATAACACTTTCCGATTTTTCATGATTGGATTCGTTCACCATCTCGGATAGATTCGCAGGGACAATTTGCCATGACACACCAAATTGATCTTTCAGCCAACCGCAGACTTGCGCCTTTTCATCTCCGCCTTCTGAGAGTTTTTCCCAATAATAGTCCAGATCTTCTTGATCCTCGCAATGGATGATAAAAGATATTGCCTCTGTAAATCTGAATTGCGGACCGCCATTTAGCGCTACGAATGATTGTCCTTCTAGTTCAAATTCAACGGTCATTACTGATCCCTCTGGCATTCCGTGGATTTGATTTCCTTCATTTCCATAGCGAGTGATTCTTCCGATCTTAGAATTTTCGAAAATAGAAGTGTAGAACTTCGACGCCTCTTCAGCTTGTGTATCAAACCACAAGTTTGTTGTGATTTTTTGAATTTTATTTTTCATAATTTCTCCTTTTCGGTTTACATGTTTAATACGCTTTTAATAAGTATACCCTGCTGTAATAGGGGGTATCAGTATATGAGGATTTATTCGATAAGATTAAATATCTTGAATGTACCCTAATACTATACACCATTAATCATGAACCAAGAAAACGATGACAATAAGGATTGCTGAAGTCATAAATGTTTTGTGTTATTCATCTTTTACTAACCCTTCTTTTATCAAATCCCTCTATTTTAAAGGCCTTTATATAGCAGCCCCATCATGTCATCTCTATAGATTAACGAAAAGTTATTTTTTTATATGCTAGTATCAGGCATCTTTGCATCATGTTGATGGAAATTACAAAAAGGATATAGAAGCTTTTCACCAGTGAAAAGCCCCATATCCATATTGCAGATGCCTCAAAAAAGTTTCATGTACTTTTCTTAGCTACCAACGTTGAATTGCCAATTAATCCCAAATTTATCCGTTAACTGACCATATAGTTTACTCCAGAATGTTTCTTGAAGATCCATTCCGACCGTGCCGCCTTCCTTAAGTTTATTAAAGACCGATATAATCTCATCCAAATCATTAGAAACAAATGCAAGGCTGATATTATTTCCTTCAATAAAAGGCATACCAGGAAACACATCCGAAAACATGACATTGCTTCCATTAATATTCAGCCTTGTATGCATGACTAAATTTTTTGCTTCATCTGGCAGGGGAAATTCAGGGCTAGGTGGTGTTTCTCCAAAGGTCATGATTTGTGGTGTTTCCGTTCCGAAAACCTGTGCGTAGAACTCGACTGCGTTACGACAATTTCCATTAAAATTAAGATATGCATCAACTGACATTTAACTCACTCCTAAACAAATATAGTTTCTTGAATTCCTAAGTTTTCACTTTTTTTTATAAATGATTCACAAAGATATTAAGTTGCTTTTAATAGACTCGCTTCATGTTCAAATATGCTTATGAATTAGACTATTCCCTGACGAAAAATTCCGGTGGTTCAATCCCAAGTGTTCTAAGATAGATAAAACCCTGTCCCCTATGATGGATCTCATTTTCCAAGGCATATTGAAGTCTCGAAAAATGGCTTTGTGCTGGTCCGAAAAATGGATCCTTTTCAACCACTTCGAGTGTTTCCTCGGTAATTTCCTGCCACATCTTTCTAGTCTCTTCCCTTACTTTCTCACATGCTTTCAGTAGATCGTCTTTTTTAGAAATTGAAGCAAATGAATCTTGAAATTCCCATTCGTTAAGAGCAATTCCACGTATATAAGCTCTCTCAATGTTCATAATTTCTTTAACCATCACTGCAAAAGGACGAAGTTTCTCAACAGGTGTATAGTGAAATAATTCCTCTTCAGGAAAAGCTTCAATCGCCCGGATTGTCAATCTCCTGTTTCCTTCCCATATATCTAGCAAACCTTCTTTCGATAGAAACATATTTCACTCCCCTTTGATTCAATACTCTGTATAGTTGTTCTATGGAAAATTGAAAAGTCCTGCAAATTCTACAATAAATAGCAATTTTGCTTATTTTCAGGGAAGACTCCTTTAAAAAGAGGTATAATTATAATGGGTTTAACGATTGGATAGTTAATGGGGAGAAATTACAAAGTATGTTCGGTTTCTTAAATAAAACAAAATTAATTACAAATGATTTAAAGGGTATGGCTAAACTTATGTATCTGGATGTATCAAAAGATACTTGGGATCAAGAAAACCTATCGAAAAGAAATTTAGACTTCACTATTGAAAGCATTCGTTATATGGATGTTTATACGAAAAGATTACTGACTACTGAAACGGGGAAGTCACTGTTACTTGCTCATTTTGATACGTTAGTGATACGAACCGGTGCATATATTGGAGAAGTAATAAAAAGTGAAATCAAAAAGGATTATAAATGGTATGAGTTTGATTCTGTATTTCATTATTCCTCTATACTTGATGGAATACCTAGAGCCATTAAAGAAGAGACAGTTCTTTACTCCAAAAAGGAAGATATCGCTATATTACCTTTAACGGAGGTAGCGCAATATATGACAGCAAAATCGACGTACCCAGATTTGTTATCATATGTAGAAGAAATGATTAAGCAATATTTGTAAGTGAATTGATTAGCGGAGCAATGGCAGATAAGTTCTCAGACAAGTATCTATAAACATGAGGAGCCTTTGAAAGTGTCCTGTTTCTAAAGCAACAAGTTGGGAAGGTTTCAAAGAAAAAACGGTGGCGCGTTTTTAATTGAATAACCTAGAAGTTATGGGTTATGGTAAAAATTTACTAAATCTCACATTTGGTATAATTTAAATAAGTAGTTGTATGTTAAATGCATTGGTATAACGCTCAAACGAAAAAATAATAATGAAAACAGAACCAATGGAAAGGGAGTAAACAAATGATCAATCAAGTCGGCCAAATAATGTTATATGTAAATAACCAAGATGAGACATTGAAATTTTGGACTGAAAAAGTGGGGTTTAGGGTAGTTTCTGAAGAAGATAACGGCCAAGGGCTAAGGTGGATTGAAATTGCTCCAACAAAGGATGCACAAACGAGTATTATCCTCCACAATAAGGAATTCATTGCTAAAATGCAGCCTGAATTAAATCTTAATACACCCTCTTTAATGTTTTTCTCGGAAAATCTCGATGAATTATATAAAGACTTTTCGGATAAAAACATCAAGGTCGGAGAAATGGTAAGTATGCCTTCTGGACGAGTATTTAATTTTGCTGATAATGAAGAAAATTACTTTGCGGTCATGGAAAAAAAGTAACATGAACGATTATAAGCCGTTTGGATGTTTAACTGAATCACTATAGCAATAGTAGTCAGATATATAGCATTACAAATCGGTATGCAAATCCCCACAAGCGTTGACAGATTGCTGTCGATGCTTTGTGGGGATTTTTGTTTGTTAGTGGGCCATGCTTGTCCCCGCTTAATTGACTCAACATTTATCTACCAGTTGATGCCGGTTCCAGCTTATATTTTTGATGTTAGGATTTTATGAATGGTCCGCTAAATAATATCGGTTCATTTTAGTCAGCTGGTCTTGGTCCAGCGTCAATTCGAGAGTTTTCTACAGTCATGATCGGTCGAATGGTTATGTCACCACTCACATATATTTGACAAGATAAACGCAAATGGTCTTCCATTCCTTTTTCCTCCAAAGCCTTTTTTTCTTTATTTGTTACCTCGCAAAAATCACCTGCCAATATTTCTATTCTGCAAGTCGTACATTTTGCTTTCCCTCCACAACGATGGAGAATATTTATACCGTTATCTTCTAGTGCTAATACTAACTTTTTCCCCATTTCTACTTCAAAAGTTCCCCGGTCAAATACAGTTACGTTAGGCATTTTATACCACCTCAAATTATAAAATATCTTCCAACTACCTTCTAACATGTTTTAGGCTTTAGTTTGCCCCATATGACATTATAAAATGTAGCAATTATTGATGGTGTTAAAGATGAAAGAAGAATGGAAAACTACTTTTGTTTAACATGCTTATTCCATAATGAATAAATAATTCCCGTGAAGACAAACTTTAAGTACATTAATAAATATTTAACAAGCCTTATTAACTGAACTTTTGAGGCAAATTCATTTAGAAGAAAAGGGAGGTACATGGCTGTGAATAATGCCAATTGCGACTTTTCACCAATGAAACAAATTTTAAAAGAAGATATTCGCCAAGTAATAATGGCTTTACAAAATAATTTAGAAGCAATGGATGATGAAAACTATTGTCTCCTCGGAAATTTCGAGAAAATTAAAGAAAATTTTGTAAACATTGATATGAAAGCTGCAACCTTTTATTTAAACTGTTATTTGTCTCCTTTTACTGACAAATATCCGGAATTAACAATTGGCGTACAAAATATGTCGAATTTGAGACATGGTGGATTAATTGTGATTCAACGGGAGGATTCTCTTGAATCTTTGATTCAACCAGGTATTCCAATCAGAGCAGAGTTAACCCATTCTTTATTGGAATCAATTTTCTTTCCTGGAAATCCGCTTCATGATGGTGCTGTCCTGGTTAGTCTTAATCAGATAAATTCAGCAGCAAATGTCCTTCCACTTTCAGATAGATCATCAGGCGGCAAAAAGCTTGGAACACGCCATCGCGCTGCTTTAGGTTTAACTGAACGAAGTGATGCGCTTGTAATGGTTGTATCTGAGGAAACAGGCAGAGTTTCATTTGCCTTAAACGGGAACCTGTACCCAATTACTAATCATGGGTCTCTATAAATGAAATTTTCAGTGCAACCATCTTTTTATTAATTTCAGAAGAACTGTTAATTTGTTAGGCCCTTTTTTGATGTGTATAAAAATAGGTGTTTATTCTTTACAGTACCCAACTTTGGTGGTGGTCTTATCAAAAAGAACGATTCAAACGAATATATGTAGAGCGTGTTTTTGATTAGAAACATTTTCAAAACAGGCTCTTTCTTTGTCCGTTATCAAGGTTAATCGTGAAAATTTGAGTAAACATTCAATTTCATTTTTTTGTAAAAAATATAGCTTGAACAATATTGACCATAGAGGTCAATGGCAGTACAATTTGATTGACTAATGTGGTCAACCGTAAAATTAGAATGAAAGAAAAGAGGGCTCCCCCTATGTTTTCAAAATTTTTAAACATGGATAAGGAAAAACAAGACCGTATAATAAATGCTGCGATAAAGGAATTTGCCCAGAAGGGATATGACAATGCATCCACCAATGAAATCGTCAAGGAAGCAGGAATATCAAAGGGGTTATTATTTCATTATTTTCAGAATAAAAAGCAATTATATTTATTCTTGTATGAACATATGATCGATATTTTAATGGAAAAAATTATGGAAAATATAAATTGGGAGGAAAAAGACATTTTTGTCCGCTATCGGCAAATCGCATTGCTGAAAATTGAAATATATAAAATTTATCCTGAAATGCTAAATTTCGTTAAGTCAATCTATAAAGACTCCTCCCCTACAGTGAAAATTGACATTAACAGCAGGGGTAAGGAATTGTTTGAAAGCTCCTTTAATAAATTATTTTCCGATATTGATCTTTCTAAATTTAAAAAAGGGATTGATAGTAAAAAGGCGATTAACATTATTAATTGGACAGTGGAAGGATTCGCGTATCAAATGCAAGAAAAAGCATTGTCCCTATCCCTGGAGCAAATCGCTAGCGATGAGACAATGGCAGAAATGGAAGAATACTTGGAAATACTAAGGGATTCTTTGTACGAATAAGGCAGTGATCAATCATATATAAAATTAGTAATTCCGCGTACTGAGGAGAAAAAGGGAGGTATGATAAATGAACGTAATAGAAATTAAAAATCTAACCAAAACTTACGGCAAATCTAGAGGAATATCCGATATTAGTTTTAATGTTGAACAGGGTGAAATTTTCGGGTTTATTGGACCGAATGGTGCAGGGAAGTCGACAACGATTCGTACATTATTATCGCTCATTTACCCAACGAGCGGCAGCGCCACGATTTTTGGGAAAGACTGTATTCGATTTGCTCCAGAAATAAAAAAGGAAATTGGCTATTTACCATCAGAAGTCTTTTACTATGACAATATGAAAGTAAAGGAACTTTTAAAATACTCAGCCAGTTTTTATAAAAAGGATTGTAGTAAGAGAATCAAAGATTTAGCGGAAATTATGGACTTGGATCTCAATAAAAAAATTGATGACCTTTCCTTAGGAAACAAGAAAAAGGTCGGGATTGTTCAAGGGCTTCTCCATGAACCTAAACTTATTATTTTGGATGAACCCACGAGCGGGCTTGACCCATTAATGCAGCAAAAGTTCTTTGAACTATTAGAGGAAGAGAATAAAAAAGGTGCAACGATCCTATTTTCGTCACACATCCTTAGCGAGGTTCAAAGATTATGTAATCGAGTTGCCATCATTAAAGAAGGTAAAATCATAACGGTAGAAAAGATTAGTACGTTACAGGAGAACAACTATAAAAAGTTTAAAATTGAGACGAAATATGCTCTAGACAAGGATTATTTCCAAATCGGCGGGGTTAATAAATTAGAGGTTAACAATAACGTAATCAGCTTTTTATTTAGAGGTAATATCAATACGGTGATGAAAAAAATCGCGGAAATCGATATCGCGAACCTGTGGATCGAAGAGCCAGACCTTGAGGAGATCTTTATGCATTATTACGAAAAGGAGGCCTAGGAAACCATGAATATCTTTATGCATGAATTGAAGGCTTATCGAAAGTCTACGATCATATGGTCGCTATCGTTAATTGCGATCATCGTTATTTTCATGTCGATGTATTCTTCATTTGCTGAGGATGCAGAGGATTTTAAAAGAATATTGGAAAATTATCCAGAGGCGTTAAGAAACGCACTCGGGTTTAATCAAGAAAATTTCTTTACTATTTTAGGATTCTATAGCTTCCCATTATCGTTTATTACTCTTTGTGCAGCAATCCAGGCTATGAATCTAGGCACTTCCATTGTCAGCAAGGAAGTCCTTGCAAAAACTGCGGACTTTTTGTTAACGAAGCCTTTTACCCGTAATAAAATTTTGACAGCCAAGTTATTGGCAGCTTTTGTTTCGATTGTCATGACGAATGTCGTTTATTTTGCGGCAGCTAGCTTTGTGGCATTACAAGTCAAGACAGATGATTTTAGCTTGAAAATTTTCTTTTTGCTGTCGCTTACAATTTTTTTCATACAACTCCTATTCTTAGCCTTTGGGATCATCATTTCTGTTATTGTCCAAAGAATCAAATCCGTGCTGACCGTCTCGCTTGCCACTGTCTTTGTTTTCTACTTTGTGGGAATGTTCAGTGATACGACAGGTGATGAAGTGAAACGTTATATTTCGCCGTTTAAATATTTCGACGCGGCCTATATCATTAAACATTCCAGCTATGAAGCAACATTTTTGATTGTTGGTGCAGTTATTATCCTTCTTGCCATAGCAGCTAGTTATGTCGTCTATAACAAGAAGGATATACATGCTGTTTAAGAGTGCTTGCTTTACTTGTGGAACACTAAATGGAGGGGTTGGGTCATGAATATATTTTTAAAAGAAATGAAGTATCATCGAAAATCGCTCATATTTTGGAGCATCGGTGTCTTCCTTATGGTGATATCAGGAATGACTAAATATGAAGCATATTCGTCATCGGGGCAATCGATAAATGATTTGATCGCAGATATTCCAAAATCGTTGCGGGCTGTATTGGGTTTCAGTGATTTAGATTTAACGAAGGCCAGCGGTTACTATGGAATGCTTTTTCTCTATTTATTATTAATGGCAACCATTCATGCGGTAATGCTTGGAGCGACCATTATTGCAAAAGAAGAAAGGGATAAAACATCCGAGTTTTTATTCGTCAAACCAGTATCTAGAAGTAAAGTCATTACAACTAAGCTATTGGCCGCTTTCACTAATATCATAATCTTTAATCTCGCAACATTCCTTTCGTCCATTATTCTGTTAGGGAAATACAGCGATGGAGAGGCGGTTAATAGTGAAATAGCGATATTAATGGCGGCAATGCTCTTTTTACAGGTCTTGTTTATGGTCATCGGCAGCGCACTTGCTGCTGTAAAAAAGAAGCCAAAGTCGGCTGCATCAGTAGCGGCTGGAATCCTTTTACTAACGTATATGTTATCAATCGTTATTGATTTGAATGAGAACATTGAAGGCTTAAGGTATTTTACACCATTTAAATATTTTGAAGCGAAAAATGTAATGTATGGCGGCGGTTTGGATGTATTATTTGTAGTCATTTCACTAATATTGATTCTTACACTTTTGGTCGTCACCTATGTTTTTTATAAAAAAAGAGATTTGAATGTTTAGTACAATGACCGTAATCACTAATCCAATGGCGTGTAAGATGACGAGTTTGTCCAGCAAGAGCTTCCGAAACATGCTATCCACCTTTTATTTACGTCTGGTTTTCCTCAGGGAGAGTCTTGGTCATGATTGATAATAATCAAGCCATAACCTAAGTCAGAGCTAACAACCCCAGTCACGGGAGACGATCTGAAGAAGTATTAGCCATCAAATTATTTTGTTTGTCATCAGATGATTATGGATAAGGAAAGGATCAATTTATTAACCCTGTGATTTTAACCGGGTTTTTGGTTGCTTTTTATATAAAAAAAGGCATATGATAAAAAAGGAGTCTCAATCAGAAAAGATATTAAACGAAAGAGGATTTTAAATGATTACAATAAAAAGTGAACGAGAAATACATTTGATGCATGAAGCTGGCAAGCTTCTTGCTGCGACGCATAGAGAAATCGCTAAAATGATCAAACCGGGCATTACGACTTGGGAAATTGAAGAGTTTGTCGACAAGTATCTTGCAGAGCATGGTGCAACGCCGGAACAAAAAGGCTATAATGGCTACAAATATGCAACGTGCGCATCAGTGAATGATGTAATATGCCATGGCTTCCCGCAAAAGAAAGCTCTAAAAGAGGGCGATATCGTAACGGTTGATATGGTCGTGAATCTTAACGGCGGTTTGGCGGATTCTGCTTGGACATATGCAGTTGGTGAGGTTTCAGAAGAAGCCCAGCGATTGATGGATGTTACCAAGAATGCCCTCTATAGAGGCATCGAAGTGGCACGGGCAGGAAATCGTCTCGGAGACATAGGTCATGCCATTCAATCCTATGCTGAAGGTGAAAAATTTTCTGTCGTCCGCGATTTCACAGGACACGGAATCGGGAAAACCATGCACGAAGACCCAACAGTGCTTCATTATGGGAAACCAGGTAAAGGTGCACGACTAAAAGAAGGAATGGTCATCACGATTGAACCCATGTTGAATGCAGGAACATGGCATATGAAGATGGACCAAGATGGCTGGACGGCAAGAACGGCAGATGGAAAGTTTTCGGCTCAATATGAACATACTCTCGTCATTACAAAAGAAGATCCAATCATATTAACGGAACAGTAATCAATAAAAAGGAATGGCCTAATCATGGGCTGTTTCTTTTTTTTTGGTTAAGACTATTCCATAATAAACCTCGACAGAATATTCTGAATACACTTATCCTAAAATGGAGTAAATCCGCAAAAATAAGTACTAGGTAATTACGGATTAAACACTTTACTAATATGTGGCAGCACAGGATAATAAGGGAGAAGGAAGAAATATTTAATGGATGAGTCATATAACAGGATATCAAGGAGGTTTTGACAGTGAAGAAAGGGGAAAAATTATCGACAACGGTAGAATCGGTTGGGTTAAGTCAACGAGAATTTTTAACGATTTTTTTACTTCATTCTTTGAGAATAAAAGCGAATTATCCAAGGGCGATTCATCAGGACCTGAAAAATACGTTTACTGGAAAAGTGCATAGCTATGACTATCTATGTAAAATATCTAATACGCTTGTCGAATCCAACCATTTATCATTATACACAAGTAAGGGAAGAAATTATTATCAAATAACGGAAAAAGGAAACGAGCTTTATGTATGGTACCAAGAGCATTTCCTGGAAAGGTTTTCAGAAGTGAAAAAGGTCATTGACCGCTTCATGTTCGATTTGAGGGGTTCGGGTGAAAATCCTCCCGTACTTAAAGAACTTCCAGAAGAATATAGGTCGTATTTCTCGAAAATAATATCGGTGAAGGACCTTGTCCGTTATGTCACATTAAAAGCGGCTTTTACTAAAAAGCCCATTTACATGGGGGAAATTGGCGATTTGCTTAAAAATCAATTCGGCTGGATTGCTTCTAACGGGTATTTATACGATCTTTCTCACGAGATGGAAGAGAACGGACTTCTGGTTGGCAGATGGGAAAGTGAAAAACGAACAAAACGTTATTTACGAATTACCGATGAAGGTCAGCATCATTACAAACAGATTGCGGATTCCGCTGCTTTTCAAGTACAGGAAATCCAAAAATACATGGCCAGTGTCGTAATGTTCCTAAAAGAAAAGTCTTAAATCATTATCAGAAATGGTACCCCTTATGCTTGTGAGGAAGATTCAAGTAACGTGCTTAACTTGAATCGTTCAAGGGTAAATGTTACATAAAAACACTTCAAAACAAGGGGGAATGCACGGTGGTAGGAAAACACGATGAAATGGGAAGCATATTCGCTTTCATTAAAGGTCAGGTAGATAAGCTGCCAATTTCACAATCGAAAAAGAACAAAATGCTCGACCAGCTCTTGAAGCTTAAAACGATGACAGTAGATGCAAGGGAACCACGAATTGCTCTGGTCGGGAGGCGCGGGTCCGGAAAGTCATCACTGATTAATGCGATGTTTGGCCAGGAACGGCAATATGTCAGTTCCGTAAAAGCTGGAACAGGTAAGGGTAAATGGCTTTGGTACCCCAGTGATGCAGAGCCCAAAATACGTCTTTTGGATTCCCGCGGATTGGGGGAAAGTGAAGCTCCGACGGAAGAATTTGAAGAAGAAACACCGATGGATGAATTGATAAAAGCGGTTACCGAAGAACAGCCTGACGTGTTTCTTTTCCTGATTAAAGCAAAAGAAACGGATTCACGGATTGAAGAGGATTTACAAGAGTTGAACAAGCTGCGCAAGATCGTTAAAGAGATACACCATTATGAAGTACCCGTTATCTGTGTAGTCACCCAAGTGGATGAATTAGATCCGCCACATTATAAACAAGCGCCTTTTGATGCCAATCCTAAGAAAAAACAGAATATTGATGAAGCCATCGCGTTGATGTCCAAGCGCTTTAACGAAAGTGACATCCCACTATTGAACATCATTCCCATTTGTTCATATATTGATTTTGATGAAAATGGAAATATTGAATACGATATGCGTTGGAACATCGATTTGCTATCTGATTACTTAATCGAGGCCTTACCCAGTGAAGCGAAACTGAAGACGGCCAAAGCGATACAAAGCCAATTCGTTAAAAGGAAATTTGCGCGGACGATCGTGGGAACGTTTACGGCCATCGCCGGCTTAATTGGTGCAGAGCCCATTCCTTTCGCCGATTTTCCCATATTGACAGGCATTCAAGGGTTGATGATTGTGGTCATTGGTTTTATCGCGGATAAGGACATTAATACTAAAACGGCGAGTGAATTCATTACAGCATTAGGGATCAATGTTGGTATCGGTCTCCTTGTCAGGGAAGGTGTCAGGGCAGCAGTCCGATTCATTCCAGGAGCTGGTCTAGTCGTTTCAGGGGCTGTAGCCGGCGCGGTCACGTATGGAATTGGTCAGGCTGCGATCGCTTATTTTATTGAAAACAAAGATATGGATCAGGCGAAGGCAGCTTATAAGAACGCCAACAAAGCGTATAAAAATGAAGACAATGAATCTGAATAAGCAGTTTCAAACCATAAACTCCACTAAAGTGATATGATAAAGGGGAGTTCTAGCGGGCACTGTTTTTGCTGCTAGATGGGTCGGGAATATTGTTTATTACAGAAGGGATGATCTTCATGTCTTTTTTTCAAACACAGAAGCAAAAAGAATATATACAAAAATTAGAGGAAGCGATTCAGTCCTTTTCCGGTCGATCTGAAGCACTGGATGAGTCGAATGGTTTTCCCTTTGAAAACATTCAGGAGTTAAAGGAATTTGGATACCCTAAATTAACGTTAGCAAAAGAGGATGGGGGGTACGGTGGTTCCTTATATGATTTCCTCCTATGCCAAGAAAAAATAGCTCAGCATTGCGGACCAACTGCTTTGGGAATAGGCTGGCATGTCGGAACGGTATTATGCTTAACTGAAAAAAGACCTTGGGAAAAAGAGGTCATGGATGAATTGTTTGATCACGTATCGAAAGGCGCTCTCATCAACACGGCAGCATCAGAGGCGGGTACTGGAAGCCCGACGCGTGGAGGCCGTCCGGAAACGATTGCAATCAAAAAAGGGGAACAATGGTGTTTGAATGGGAGAAAGACGTTCACTACACTCTCTCCCGTCCTTGATATTTTTCTTGTAACCGCATGGGTACCCGAAGATGAACAGCAAGGCACCTTTTTAGTTCATCGTGATGTATTGGGGGTCAGTATAGAAGAAACTTGGGATATGATTTCCATGCAGGGAACAGGAAGTCATGACTTAGTGTTAAATGATGTCAGCGTGCCTGAAAAGTATTTTGTCATGAAAAGCAATGGTCAAAAAAGAAAGCCTGAAGCGTGGCTGCTACATATTCCTGCTTGCTACTTGGGAATTGCTGTGGCTGCCAGAAATTATGCTGTGGAATTTGCAAAGACCTATTCTCCCAATAGTTTACCGGGACCGATCAGAGATCTTCCGAATGTCCAAAGAACAATTGGGGAAATGGAACTTGAATTGAACGAGGCACACCATTTTCTCTACTCTGTTGCTGAAAAATGGGAGCAACACCCCGAAGATCATGAAGAACTATCAAAACAATTGGGTGCGGTCAAATATTCTGTCGTCAATAAATCGATTTCGATTGTCGATAAAGCGATGAGAGTTGTTGGAGCAAAAAGCTTACAACGGAAAAATCCACTGCAACGCTTCTATAGAGATGTGCGTGCAGGACTTCATAATCCTCCGATGGATGATGCGACTATCACATTGCTCGCAAAATCAGCTCTATATTAATGAAAATAATTCCTTATGGCACTGAGATGACTTTGTCGTTTCAGTGTTTTTTCCTGTTCTTTTCTTTGGATGGCACCTCTAAGCCTTAGCTGCCTATTTTTCAGTCCCGCATGATAATTTTACTAGCTTATCATTCTTTATCTTGTTATTATTAAAACACCTGTCTAAATCTTCGAAAAATATCGAAAGTTCGGTGTAAAAATGAATCTTATGACAAAAGATTTACTTATTAACTTTTTAATTATCCTTTTTCCGCTCTTTTTATTGCAAATGAGCTATCTAGTGAAGTTCGTGTACCGTTTAGATTCATTGAAAGGATGGTTCCTATCCATTTTCCCCATTCTTTCACTTGTCCTATGTATGCTATTTCCAGTGGTCATTGAAGCGGATTTTGTTTGGGACCTTCGATGGATCCCTTTTCTTTTAGGCGGTTTATATGGGGGCTGGAGGTTAGGGACCCTATTAATAGTGATCACTTTGCTTATTCGTTTTTTAACTGGGGGGGAAAATGGATTTTATATATCATGCATCACTTTTCCATTAATTGGAATTTCTCTGTTTTTTATATCTAAATACTATCTCAGAATATCTGTCAGTAAAAAAATCTTCATCGGTGTCTCATTAATCTTTTTTGTTCACATTCTCACACAGTTTATTTCAACTCAAATATTTGGTCTAACTATCGGTATAAGTCTATGGAAACAATATTTTACGATCCAAGTCATAGGAATCGTCGTTGTCATCATACTATGTGAAGTCATTTTGGCGAATTTTCAGGTTCTCGATGAATTAGTGAAAGCGGAAAAGTTACAAATCGTTAGTCATCTCGCTGCAAGCATATCTCATGAAGTTCGTAATCCCCTTACCGTTACAAGGGGATATATTCAAATGTTGAGTGAAGATGTTTCTACACAAACAAAGATAAATTATGCGAATATTGCGCTGAAGGAATTAGATCGAGCTACGGATGTCATTAATGATTATTTGACGTTTGCTTCCATTAGTCCTGAAAATAACGAAAGATTAAGGGTATCCGATGAAATTCAGCATGTCGTAAACAGTATCATTCCCTTGGCTAACAATAATGGGACAAAATTGAAGTTATCCCTATTCGAAGATGAAGCTTATTATATCTTGGGGGACAGGAAGAAATTTCAACAGTGCTTGTTCAATATCTTAAAGAATGGCATAGAATCGATGAAGGATGAGGGAGAATTATACATACATTTAATTCAAGCTGCCACTACGATCCAAATAAAGATACAAGATCAAGGAATTGGAATGACCCAGGAACAAATATACCGTTTAGGTGAGCCTTACTTTACGACCAAAAATAAAGGTACTGGATTAGGTATGATGGTTTCATATAGCGTTATCAAAAGTATGGATGGAACGATACATGTGTCAAGTGTACAAGGGAAAGGAACATGTTTCTCTATTAACCTCCCTATTCATAGCCATGAACCCATTTGAGAATAGGGTGTAAATTGACGGTTTTATATGGATACCTTACAATTTAATTAAACCACCAATTATTAGAAAAAAATTCAATAATGCATTAGATACCTAAGGGAGATGATTGTATGAAATCGCTTACAGATGGACAAATCATTTGGGAACCGACAAACGAACAAATCGAGCAAACGGTATTGACTCAATATGTAGGATGGTTAAAAGAAAAAAAGGGTTTATCATTTCATGATTATCACGAATTATGGAAATGGTCAGTTAATGAACTGGAAGACTTTTGGGCTTCAATTTGGGAATATTGTGAGGTAAAAGCCGATAGGAAATATGACACGGTTTTAACGGAACATTCAATGCCAGGTGCGAAGTGGTTCGAGGGGTCTAGGCTTAATTATGCTGAAAATGCATTATTGAATGATCAAGGAGAGAAAACGGCGATTTTTTTTCGTTCCGAACATATCAAACAAAAAGAGGTTAGTTGGAGGGAACTGAAAGAGAAAGTAGCTTCATTCGCCCATTCATTAAGGAAACTCGGTGTGAAATCCGGCGACCGGGTTGTTGCCTATATGCCAAATATACCCGAAGCGGTCATAGCCTTCTTGGCAACAGTGAGTATAGGTGCCATCTGGTCCAGTTGTTCACCTGACTTTGGGGCAAGAAGTGTCATAGATCGTTTCAAACAGATTGAACCGGTTGTATTATTGGCGGTTAATGGGTATCAGTATAATGGAAATGTATATGATAAAACATCCGTTGTATCACAGCTTCAAAAAGAATTGGTCACTGTTAAGCATACAGTATTGGTTCCTTACATAGATAAAAAGATTTTAGAAGAAAATCTAGTAGATACCATTCCATGGGATGACCTTTTAATAGAAACAGCGGAATTATCATTTGAAAGTGTTCCGTTCGATCATCCGCTGTGGATTCTCTATTCATCAGGTACAACAGGAATGCCAAAGCCAATTGTACAAGGGCATGGCGGTATATTATTGGAGCATTTTAAAGCAACAAGATTGCATCAAGACATGACTTCCGAGGATACGGTATTCTGGTTTACGACAACAGGCTGGATGATGTGGAATCTCCTTATGGGTGGTTTGCTGAATGGGGCGAAGATCGTTCTTTATGACGGCAGTCCTTCTTATCCGAATATGGGTGCCCTTTGGGAATTGGCTGAAGATACAGGCATGACTTTCTTTGGAACAAGTGCACCATTCCTTACGAATTCCATGAAGTTAGGCATCAATCCAAAGGAAAACTATGATTTGTCGAAATTGAAGGCCCTTTTTTCAACTGGAGCACCATTGTCGGGTGACGGATACAAATGGGTATATGAGAATGTTAAGAAGGATATCTGGCTCAGTTCATCCAGTGGCGGAACCGATGTATGTGCCGGATTTGTAGGTGGTGTTCCTACATTACCAGTAAGAATCGGGGAGATACAAGGAAGAGCATTAGGTGTACGTGCAGAAGCCTTTGATGAACAAGGTCAAACATTGATTAATGAAGTCGGTGAATTGGTCATTACGAAACCGATGCCTTCCATGCCGCTATATTTCTGGAATGACCAAAACGGGACAAGATACTACGAGAGTTATTTCGATACCTATCCTGGGATATGGAAACACGGTGATTGGATAAAAATCGACGACAAGGGCAGTTGTATCATTTACGGACGTTCCGACTCGACCATCAACCGTTCCGGTGTACGTATGGGAACTAGTGATATCTACCGGGCTGTCGAAGCGATCGACGATGTTATGGAAAGCCTTGTTATTGATAGGGAAGTGCTTGGACGCGGTTCTTCCTTGCTGCTGTTCGTTGTCCTTAAGCCAAGTTTAAACCTCGATGCAACATTGACAGCAAAAATCAAGGAACAAATCAGAGGGCAAGTATCCCCTCGCTTTATCCCTGACCAAATCTATGCTGTTGATCAAATACCTAAAACGTTGAACGGAAAGAAAATGGAAGTCCCGATACGTAAAGTGTTGTTAGGTTTCGAGTTTGATAAAGTAGTGAATGCAGATTCCATGGGGAACCCTGAATCGCTTCAATTCTTCAAGGATTTAGCCATTGAGTTAAATGAGAAAAAAATATTCTGAGATTCCAAGGCGGAGCAAAAAGCTCCGTCTTTTTTGTATGAAATTTTAATAATTGAATGAATCGTGGTCAATAAACGAGACAAAACGAGACATCAATCTCATTTTGTCTCGTTTTGTCTCGTTCAAAAATAATAAAGTCCTAATTTACCAACCTTCCATTTTGGCACGCTATTTGCACTATATATGATTGACTCATTATTAATGATTGGGGGCTGAGAAAATGGAAACGGTTCAATCGAATGAACAAAAGTTATCACAGGACAAGGCTTATTGGATGTATAAAAAAATGCTGGAGATCAGAAAATTCGAAGACCAAGTTCATGAATCCTTTGCAAAGGGTATTTTACCAGGTTTTGTCCATTTGTATGCTGGGGAAGAAGCGGTAGCTGTAGGAGTATGTGCTCACCTAACCGAAAAGGACAGCATTACGAGCACTCACCGAGGCCATGGCCACTGTATTGCAAAAGAATGCGACCTTAACGGGATGATGGCTGAAATCTATGGGAAAGTGACTGGTCTTTGTAAAGGTAAAGGCGGCTCCATGCATATAGCCGATCTGGATAAAGGGATGTTAGGCGCAAACGGGATTGTCGGCGGAGGGTTCCCACTTGCATGTGGTGCAGCATTAACTGCCAAGTATAAAAAGACGGATCATGTAAGTGTTTGTTTTTTTGGTGATGGTGCCAATAATCATGGGACATTTCATGAAGGGATTAATCTGGCGGCCATTTGGAAGCTACCCGTTATATTCATCGCTGAAAATAATGGCTATGGGGAAGCGACGCCTTTCAACTATGCTTCTAGCTGTAAAACGATAGCCGATCGTGCGATAAGCTACAATATCCCGGGTGTCCGGGTGGATGGGAAGGATGTAATGGCTGTGTACAAGGCGGCTGAAGAAGCCGTTCTTAGAGCTCGCAGAGGAGAAGGCCCCTCATTAATTGAATGCGTTACTTATCGTAATTATGGACACTTCGAGGGAGATGCCCAGAAATATAAAAAAGAAGAAGACAAAAAGGAACATAAACAAGAAAAAGATGCGATTGTTCAATTTAGGAATTACTTACTGAATCAGAATCTGCTGGCGGAAAAAGAATTGGTTTCTCTTGAGAATTCAGTTGAAGAGGCTATTAAACAGGCTGTTAAGTTCAGTGAAGATAGTCCGTATCCAGAGGCATCCGATTTATTGAATGATGTATATGTATCTTATTGAACAAAATAAGGGGGAATTAGGATGAGCAGGAAAATCAGTATGTCACAAGCGATAAATGAAGCAATGGCCCTTGCCATGAGAAAGGATGAAAATGTCATCCTTATGGGAGAAGATGTAGCCGGGGGTGCAGAAGTTGACCATCTGCAGGATGACGAAGCATGGGGCGGTGTTTTAGGTGTCACGAAAGGATTGGTTCAAGAATTTGGTCGAGACAGGATCCTTGATACACCTATTGCAGAAGCAGGTTATATGGGAGCGGCCATGGCAGCGGCTTCAACGGGTTTACGTCCGATTGCCGAGTTAATGTTCAACGATTTCATTGGCAGCTGTTTGGATGAAGTATTAAATCAAGGTGCGAAGTTTCGGTATATGTTTGGGGGCAAAGCCCAGGTACCCGTGACGATCCGTACGATGCATGGTGCAGGATTCAGGGCTGCAGCTCAGCATTCACAGAGCCTTTATGCCTTGTTTACAAGCATTCCTGGATTGAAAGTGGTCGTACCATCTTCCCCTTATGATGCAAAAGGGCTGTTACTCTCAGCCATTGAGGATAATGATCCAGTCATTTTTTTCGAAGATAAAACGCTGTATAACATGGTAGGAGAGGTCCCTGAAGGCTACTATACCATCCCAATCGGTAAAGCTGAAATTAAAAGGAAGGGCTCGGATTTGACGATTGTTGCCATCGGTAAACAAGTTCACACGGCAATGGAGGCTGCCCAAAAACTTACAGGTAAAGGCATTGAAGTTGAAATTGTAGACCCACGTAGCTTGTCACCACTGGATGAAGAAACAATTCTCTCCTCTGTAGCCAAGACTAATCGGTTAATCGTTATGGATGAAGCGAATCCAAGGTGCAGCATGGCGACCGATATTGCCGCATTGGTTGCGGATAAAGGATTTGATACGCTCGATGCGCCAATAAAAAGGATTACTGCTCCACATACACCAGTACCTTTTTCACCTCCACTTGAAGATATATATCTTCCAACATCAGAAAAAGTGATCCAAGTCGTTTCAGAATTGTTGGGAGAGCCTTCCATTCTTGGGGTTTAATTTACTCAACATCAAGCTCCAGCTTATCATAAGTTGGAGCAAGAACATCCATTATAGACACCAAAACAAATTTGAAGGGAGATAAAAGATATGGCGGTCGAAGTGGTAATGCCGAAATTGGGCATGGCGATGAAAGAGGGCACTGTTTCGTTATGGAGTAAGGAGGTTGGGGATCCGGTTGAAAAAGGTGAAGCAATCGCAAGCATTAACTCGGAGAAAATAGAAATGGATATTGAATCTCCTGCAGAAGGAACCATTCTGAACATAGCTGTTCAAGAAGGACAGGGTGTACCTCCAGGAACCGTTATCTGTTATATCGGAAATCCGAATGAAAAAATTATGATTGATGAGCCTGTTGCTAAAGAAAACGAGCAGGAAATTCCTGAACACGAAAAGCTGAAAACGACAGAGTCACCGATTTTGCCAAGGGGTGAACGAGTGATGATCACCCCGGTTGCACGGAAAATGGCACAGGCCGCTAATCTAGATATTGAAAAAATTCAAGGGACTGGCCCAAGCGGAAGAATCACAAAAGATGATGTACAGAAAGCTATGAAGCCTGATTTAAAGCCAGAAAATAAGGAAGAAAGTATCTTCGTCCAGGCGCATTCCTTAGACAAAGCACAAGAGATTCCTGTAAATGGGATGCGGAAAATCATTGCCACTCGTATGCAGAATAGCTTGCAAACCAGTGCTCAATTAACTCTCACCATGAAAGCTGATATTACCGATTTAATTATATTACAAAAACAAGCTACTGAAATATTACAAAAACATGAATCAAGTAAACTGACAATAACGGATTTTGTTGCCAAAGCTGTCGTACTTTCACTGAAGGAGCACCCTAAAATGAACAGTGCTTATGTAGATGACAAAATCCATTTGTTTGAGCCTATCCATCTAGGCGTGGCTGTTGCTTTGGAAAAGGGTTTAGTTGTTCCAGTCATAAGAAATGCGGAAGCCTGTACACTAAGGCAGTTAGCAGATAAGGGTAAGGAGCTGGCTAAGCGTGCACGCGACAGTCAATTGCCTAGTGAAAACATGCAAGGTTCAACTTTTACGATCAGTAACCTGGGGGCCTTTGGAGTCGAGCACTTTACACCGATTCTGAATACACCGGAAACAGGAATCCTTGGAATTGGTTCTGCTTTTGATACCCCGCTGTATATTGGCGATGAATTGGAACGGAGAACGATCTTGCCACTCAGTTTAACTTTTGATCACCGTGTACTCGACGGAGCTCCCGCTTCTGCCTTTTTACAAACCATTAAACGGTATTTGGAAGAGCCGCTCACCGTAATTTTATAGAAAAGGAGGGAAAGCTCTTGGATCGTATAGCTATTATAGGTGGAGGTCCTGCTGGGTATGTAGCGGCAATCACTACTGCCCAGCAGGATAAGGAGGTCATACTGGTAGTCGAAGGGCATTTGGGGGGAACTTGTTTAAACGAAGGGTGCATGCCAACGAAGTCATTATTAGAAAGTGCCGATACGTATGAAATGGTGAAAAATGCCGGCCAGATGGGAATTCGCCTTCCCTCCAATTTAATTGAAATCGATTGGGAAGCTGTTCAAGAACGAAAGAATGGTGTCATATCTAATCTCGTGCACGGCATTCAATATTTAATGAGTAAGAATAAAATAAAAGTCATACAGGGAAAAGCATCATTCCTGTCGAGCTCTCGACTAAGGATCGAGAACGGAAATACCATTGAGGAAATTGAAGCTAGTAAGATCATCATTGCAACGGGATCTGAACCAATCCCATTACCTTTTGCTCCGTTTGATGGTGAATGGATCATCCACAGTGGTCAAGCTATGTCACTTCCAGTCATTCCCGATTCACTTTTAATTATCGGAGGGGGCGTCATCGGCTGCGAATTTGCCAGTATTTATAGCAGGGTTGGCACCAAGGTAACCATTATCGAGATGGGGGAAAAGTTACTTCCAGGGGAAGATGATGATATCTCGAGCATCCTGCATCAAGAATTGATTAGCCAAGGAGTAACAGTCCATACCTCGACATCCGTAAAAAACATAAATACAACGAGTAAAAAGGTATTTTGGGAAAAAGAAGATGGTAGAATGGAAGAATTTCATGCTGATTATGTACTGGTTTCAATAGGGAGAAAACCACGAGTGAATGGAATGGACTTAGAGGGCCACAATATTGATTTTTCCCGTTTTGGCATCAAGGTGAATGATCGCATGCAAACTAGTAATTCTTCGGTTTATGCCTGTGGTGATGTGATAGGGGGCATCCAACTTGCCCATGTAGCATTTCATGAGGGTCGGGTAGCTGCTTTGAATGCCTGTGGTCAATTGGCCCAGGTTAATTATCGGGCGATCCCTCGATGCATTTATACCTCGCCGGAGATTGCCAGTGTAGGCTTAACGGAGAAAGAAGCGAGGAACATTTATGGGGAGATTAAAGTTGGGGAATTTGCTTTTTCAGCAAATGGGAAAGCGGCCATTTCCAATAAACAGATTGGAAAGGTCAAAGTCCTTGTGAATCCTCAATTTAACGAGATTTTAGGCTTTTCCATCGTTGGTCAACATGCAACAGAACTAATTGGTCAAGGAACGATCATGCTGCATGCAGAAATAACGACAGATATGTTGGAAGATTTAATAGCGGCACATCCAACCTTATCGGAATCCATCCATGAGGCTCTATTAAATGTTGTTGGTCAAGCTGTACATTCTTAATACAGTCATTGGATATAAATGATTAAAAGGGGGGATTGTATGGCAAGCATTCAACGAACGGCGGTTGTCACTGGTGCAGGACGCGGTATCGGACGTGCCATTGCTCTAAGATTAGCTCAAGATGGATTGAATGTAGTGATTAACGACGTCAATCTGGATACGGCCGAATCGGTCGCAAATGAAATTAAGGAACTAGGACGTGAAAGCTTTGCTATTAAAGCGGATGTAAGCGATAGACGGGAAGTATTCGAAATGGTCGATCAAGTTGTGGAACGTTTTGGGCAACTGGATGTTATGGTTTCAAATGCAGGAATTGCTCAAATCAAGCCACTCTTGGAAGTAACTCAAGAGGATCTTGAACAGATTTTCAATATCAATGTAAATGGTGTACTTTTTTGCCTGCAAGCCGCTGCTGAACAAATGAAAAAGCAAGAAGGAGGGAAAATTATAAGTGCTGCCAGCATCGCCAGTTATAAAGGCTTTAGTTTACTTGGTACATACTCGGCCACAAAATTCGCCGTAAGAGGCATTACACAAGCGGCAGCACAAGAATTGGCCCAGTTCGGCATTACGGTGAATGCATACTGTCCAGGCATTGTCGGGACGCAAATGTGGGAGCTAATTGATGAAAAAATGGGTCAATATATGAATCTTGCTAAAGGGGAAACATTCAAAAAGTTTACTGATTCCATAACCTTAGGACGCTCCGAATCCCCAGAAGATGTTGCGAAGTTCGTATCTTATCTTGCTTCACCTGATTCTGATTATATGACAGGACAATCCATCATGATTGATGGAGGAGTCATTTTTTCATAAACGGATGGTATGATTGGGAAGCTTCATGTGAATCATCACGTGAAGCTTTTTTTTGATAAACTAAACTCTATATATTGTAAGCGTATACATAATCTACTATAATTAAGTGGACCTCGATCAACATCCTTTTTTATTACTCCATGGTTTTTTTTCTCTTGATTGACTAACATATTTTCATTTCATATGAAGGTTTAAACCAAATGATTAGAGGAGGATCATATGCTATCCACTAGTTGTTATCTGCGTACATGGGAACGCTTTGTCAGTGAAGGGGTTCTCGATTCAAATCGTCTGAACAAGCGAATAATGGAATCTTGGCATCGCTGTAAAAAAGAACAAGTCAACCCATATCTCAATAAAGCCGAGCACATATTGACAAATGAATTATTGAACATTCAAAGAGAAAAGAACTCCTTCCTGTTAGAAGTAGCATCGCCCCAATTAATAAGGATGAATCAATCCATAAAAGAATCGGGAATGATGGCTTTATTAGTTGATCCTGATGGATATGTCCTCTCACTTTCCGGAAA
Organism: Peribacillus sp. Bi96; assembly: GCF_918698115.1. Lineage (GTDB taxonomy): Bacteria > Bacillota > Bacilli > Bacillales > DSM-1321 > Peribacillus. The sequence continues at coordinate 381,044 of NZ_CAKKLV010000002.1, read as the reverse complement.
CGAGAAAATCCTGGATGAGGCAGGCAGAATAAACTTTGTCGAAGGTGTATGCTGGACAGAGGGTGAGGTGGGAACAAACGCCATTGGAACAGCTTTGAAAACGGGAGAAGCCGTCATGATCCAAGGTACTGAACACTATTCCATTGCCTCACATAAATGGAGTTGTTCTGCAATGCCCATTTTAAATGAAGACGGAATGATAATGGGCGTTTTGGATATATCGTGTCCAGTAGAATATTTCCATCCGTCCATGCTGGGTATGGTAGCCAATTTGGCGTATACGATCGAACAGGAAATGGGAGTTCGTTCATATAAAAGAGAGCTGGCTCTGACCCAGCAGTCCATAGAACTTGCAGAAACCTATCCAGAACAGCCCTTTATCGTTTGTAATCATAAAGAAATGATCATTTCGGCCAGCAAACAGGTCCGTAAAAAAATTCCTCAATCCATCGGTATGACATTGATAGATCTATTAAACCATGGATATCGAATTGTTAAGGAAAACCCGCTGCTATCTAAAGAAGATAATAAGATTTCCGGTAAATGTTTATTCTTATCAGAGAAGCAAGGTCATAAAACCAATAGACTCTTTCCAGCTTCCATGCCTTCTGAGGTGTTTAGCTTCAAAGGAGAAAGAGGGATTAGTGAATCCTTTCAAAACACATTACATAAAGTGAATCTTGTTGCACCGACAGAAGCGAATGTGTATATATCTGGTGAAACAGGCGTTGGAAAAGAGCTTATTGCCATGGCTATTCATGAAAATAGCTCTCGTAAAAATGGGCCGTTCATCACGATAAATTGCGGAGCCATCCCTAAAGATTTAATGGAGAGTGAATTATTCGGGTATGTTGAAGGTGCATTTACAGGGGCTAAACGGCAAGGGTACAAAGGAAAGTTCGAGCAGGCTAATGGAGGGACCATTTTTCTCGATGAAATCGGTGAAATCCCCCTAGCGATGCAAGTTGCTTTACTGCGTGTACTTCAAGAAAGAAAAATCGTTCCGCTTGGTGGTTCTAAACTCATTTCATTGGATATTCGCATTATCACTGCGACTCACCGAAAGCTTGAGGAGCTTGTCAATGAAGGGTCCTTTCGCGAGGATTTATACTATCGATTGAATGTTTACCCCATTCATGTCCCCTCTTTAAGAGAAAGGATTGAAGACATTCCTTATCTAGTCAACTACTTGTGCACAAATAATAATTGGAATATTCCATTAACGGAGGATTTATTGAATCGTTTAAAGAATTACAATTGGCCAGGCAATATAAGAGAGCTACAGAATGTTCTCCAGCGGTTAACCATCTTACATGCAGAAGGGACCGTTGATTATGAAGTGTTTAATTCCATGAATTCGATGCCCCTTACGAGGCGTAATGAGTCCCCACCATTGAAGGAAGACGATAAAAATTACAAGAAGGAAAATGAACTGACGATCCGTGAAAAAATTCAACGAGATCTAATGTTAGAGGCATTACAAAAATCAAGTGGAAATGTCGCCGCCGCTGCTAAATTGATGGATATACCAAGAAGTACATTTTATAAGCGGCTCCATAAGTATGGTATATAGCCATGGCGTGTGAACATTATATAGGAAAAGTAGATTTATAGAAATTCATGAAAAATGAAAGGAGTATGGCAAATGAAAACGAAAATTACTGAATTATTAGGGATTGAATATCCGATTATATGCGGTGGGATGTTTCAAGTTGGCCGAGCCCCGCTCGCAGCGGCCGTATCCGAAGCAGGAGGTCTAGGTATCATAACCTCCAAAACACAGGCGACCCCCGAAGGTCTACGTGATGAAGTACGCAAAGTGAAATCTTTAACGAAGAAACCGTTTGCTGTAAATCTAAATCTATTTCCAAGTCAAACGCCAACTCCAAATGATGAGTTTATTGATATTTTAATTGATGAAAATGTAAAAATTGTTGAAACGAGTGGCCGAAGTCCAGAAGGAATTATGCCTAAACTTAAAGAGCACGGCTTTACCGTGATACATAAAGTAGCGGGGGTCAAAAACGCAATCTCGGCAGAGAAATTAGGAGTGGATGCTATAATTATTGTAGGGAATGAAACAGGGGGGCATCCTGGCATGGGGGATGTAGGCACGCTTGTCATGCTCCCTAGAGTAGTTGACTCCGTTACTATACCTGTAATAGCAGGCGGGGGATTTTCGGATGGCAGAGGCCTTATTAGTGCCTTGTCACTCGATGCTGAAGGGATTGTCATGGGAACTCGCTTTATGGCCACGCAAGAAGCGCCGATTCATGATAACGTGAAGAACTGGATGGTATCAGCCGATGAGCTGGATACGGTTGTCATCCAACGGAATATTGGCAGTCGTTCGCGTGTAGCATTAAATGGCGTCAGTAAAGAAGTGGACAAACTTGAAAGTGAAGGAGCCACTTTAGAAGACCTTATTCCGCTAATAACGGGACAAAGGAGCAAAAAAGTATACTTTGATGGCGATTTAGACGGAGGCATCTGGTCCTGCGGTCAATCCGTAGGCCTGATAAAAGAAGTTTTGACCGTCAATGAACTCATAAACCAAATCGTCCAAGAAGCAAAAACCTCGTTCGAATTCATCCAAAGCCGTATCGAATCCCTTCGAACATGAATAACCCTTCGTTCAAAAAGGAACATGAGATCAATGCGATTTCATGTTCCTTTTTTTCTTGTTCAAATCCTTTTTAAAATTACATGAAACAATACATCGATAAAATTTATGAAATATGTGAAGGAGCCACTACCGATATTCATGACAATCGTAAAACCCCCATATAAAATGCTTTGCTATTTTATATGGGGGTTTTTTGCACAGTTTCAATACCTGTAAATTAGCGTGTTACCCAAATACGCTAGAGCTTTATAAGATAAAAGATCGATCTGTTCTTTTGTCATTCTACATTTCTCTATAAGTTGCTGAAATATAATTGAATCTGGATACTTGATCAAAATGGATCATCGCTTTATAACGAGTGCAAAGTAACATTAAGAAGTCTTGTGAGAATTATGGGATAAAAAGAGCACCATATTGTCATTTTTGCTGGAAAGCGGAACCTTTGAGATGAAAAACCGTTTGATTAGTTGTTGTTATCGTTATATTTATATAATTATTTCAAAGTGTTAACCCGTGATTTTTCTCATTTCGCCACTATTTTTGTATATCAATATAATAAAATAACAAGAAAAGCATGATTATACAGGAAATGTACCTTTAGCAAAACACATGTTGATGGCGATTATTGTAATCACGACTTAATAAAGGTCCATAAAGAATCAGGAAAAAGAAGAAAAAGATGGGGGGGGAACAATGGTTATAGCTGCGTATTTGATAGGAGGGGGCATACGTTATTATTTTAAAACTTAATACCTTTTCGAAGTACCTAAAAACGCTGTGCGGGTCATGACTATGAACAAAGGTACAATTATGATTGTTCATAGTCATCTGTAAAATACGTCATGCCTTATGGTTTTTGATTAGGCATTATAACGAATGGGTGGAAAATGGGAGAAAGAGAAGAGGCTCACGTTATACATAAGTGACAGCGTTAAATTTTATCTCTAAAACTAAACAATTAAATATTAGAGTGAAATGATAAAATATTGTAAACACTAATAATGTGCATTAATGGAATCAATTGCGCCAATAAAATATGTCATGGCCTAAAAATGATTTTATAAAGTGATTACAGGCAATTAACAGATAATGATAAGAATCGAGTGAAAAATATCGATTTAAATTACTTTAGATTTTAAATTATTGCTTGATCAAATTATTCATATGAAATTCTATAAGGCAATCTTAAATACTAAAATGACCGTTTAAAATCAGATGATATAATAACAATCATTTAATATTTGTTAAATCTAATGAGTCATTTGATAAAATGATTTAAAAATAAAATTGGATTGTTACAATTGAAAATTTCATATTTTGTCTCACTAAGTTAAGTATTCTTAAGATATGAGATAAAATCAACAATGAAAATATAACTTCCTATAATATATATTATGTAAACTAGAATAAAAAAATTATTATTTTAGCGATTACAACTTCAGTTCTCATATTCTTCATTAGTATCCCCTAACTTCGCTCAAGCTGCCACCTGCTTCCTATAACTCTCATGGTTCTTCCTTTAAGTTGGTTGGTTCTCATAATAGATGGTTTCAAACATAGTTCCTTCGGTTGAACTGAATAATTCCCAGGAGTTCAGTTCAAGCTGCAGCTAATTATCTGATGTACATTACCGATCATTTGACTTAGATGATCTTATATCGTCCAGGATGTGTCGTTTTGACTGAATTTGGTGTATAAATCATTAGGTGTTTGCATGAAATCCGACTACTCAGCAGGTATTCAAACACCTAAAGCTGTTAAAAATCCACCTATATATATGACCTTATTGGAGCTTCACAAATTATTGACCTATTTAGAACATCATCCGCGGCACAAAAGAATTAGTAATGAGGAATGAGACGCCAAGAATTAATAATAATGGAAGCAAGTTAATTTAGATAATCAAACGATCTTAGTTCAAAAAAAAGGGAGAAATGGACGCCTCCTCCCCTTCATCCCATTTGTCTTACCGTTATTGGAGCAGCAAAAAGTGAACCGATCGTTTCCGATATATTTTCAGCCCTTCCCATTAGTTTTCTAATGCCATATTAACAGATTCAACGGCATGAATTACCGTGGTATCAAATAAGGGTACTTCTGAATCCTCTGGTTTTACTAATAATCCAATTTCTGTGCAACCTAATATTATTCCTTCAGCTCCATCATCAACTAACCTCTTGATAACCTTTTTGTAATAATCCCTTGATGATTGTTGAATTTCCCCTAAACATAACTCTTCATAAATTACCTTATTTATTACTTTTCTTTCCTCATTATTTGGTATTAAAACCTTAATACCATTAAACTCAATTCGCGTTTTATAAAAGTCTTGCTCCATCGTATATTTAGTACCAAGTAAACCCACCGTTCTTATTCCGGCCTTTTGAATTTGATTTGCCGTCGAATCAGCAATGTGCAGGATTGGTAAACTAACTTTTTCTTCAATATATTCGATCACTTTATGCATCGTATTTGTACAAATCACAATAATTTCTGCACCTGCCTTTTCCAAAGACTGAGCAACATCCCCTAATAATTTACCAGAACTTTCCCAATCTCCTTGAGCTTGATAGCGTTCGATTTCATCAAAATCCACGCTGTATAAAATGCACTTGGCTGAATGTAATCCTCCCAATTTGTTTTTCACTTCTTCATTAATAATACGATAATATTCTAGCGATGACTCCCAACTCATTCCACCAATAAGGCCAATTGTTTTCATAAAACATTCCCCTTTTCATTTGATATATACAGAAAACCCCATTTGCATTCAAGGACTTTGTACAGTTTGGTTATTGCTTGGTTATGTATGTTTGTGTACTGTAGCAGTTTGAATAGAGATTTCCCCTCTTTATCTAAGCCTTCGAGGGCATCATAAACCCTCTTTAAATCATCCATGTCCAAATGCACGGCTTATGGATTTAAAAGGTTGTCCAAGGACGCTGGATGCCTAATAGGAGTTCGTCTCGTTATTAGTTTTAGTCCACTAAAATCCTATCACCTTTACTTGTCGGCTGAGAAGTCACCAAAAACTCAACTTCATTATTTGACTTGTTAAACATTTGGTGTGACACCAAAGGAGGAACTTCCACTCCCTCTTGCGGATTTAAAGTAATCTCTTTACCATCTACCTCAATGGTTGCTATACCTGATAAGACAAAGAAAAATTGGCGTGCGTGTTGATGATAATGTTTTATTTCAGATGTATGTGCAGGCATACGTTCATGAATGATACTTAAATCTTGATTTTTCACTACATGCCACCCATCACAATTGTCTCCCCATAAGTAATGTTCAGCATTGTGTTTACCTTTTTTCATCATTTCTATTCCCCCTAGTATTTATAATACATTCTTACGCATACCTTATGGAACTATCCTGTAGTAAAAAAAAAGCTGCCCAGCAACCCTGTTTTTGCAGGAGCTGCCTCAGCAACATATCAGCATTAAGAACATTTTTATAGTGCCTTACAACGTTTTTCAGAGGTTATTAGCTTTTTTGCAATGAATAATTAAATTAAAGTTTTTTTACCCTAATTGGACTTACCATTAAGAAAGCAAGCAATAAAGTAATCCACGCATTGCTATATAAAAAGAATCCCATACCAGCCAAAGGTAATCCAGCAGCAGGAATAGGTAATCCTTTAAAATATCCAATGGTTGGTTTAACACTAAACTTAGCTAATCTTAATGCTCCCATCGTTGGGAAAAGGATAAATGCCAAAGACGTTAAAATCGATGGTGCTGCTATCGAATGAAATAGAATGGCAGGAGCTACTCCGAAACTAATAATATCAGCCAAGGAATCCAATTCCACACCAAATTCACTGTTCACTTTTAATTTTCTTGCAACCCTTCCATCAAAAAGATCTAAAAAAGCCGAAAAGAAAATTAAAACCGATGCTACTTCCAAAAAGCCACTCATGATATAGGTAATTGATAATACACCGCACAATAAATTTCCAATCGTAAATAAATTGGGCACAGCTTTTACTATCTGATTGAACAAGGTAGTTCCCCCTGACGTCCTGGAGCATTTTCTATATATTCTTCAAACATACAATGAGTTTGACAATTAACCCGATATTTCTCCTTAAAGCGACTTTTATGAAATACCCCTTCTTAATCGATTTCTTCTCTTCCATAAAAGATAAAAGAATATTGTAAGGACCAATATACTCGTTATCAAATAAATTCTGTATGTTGAAATATACAGTTCAACATTGGTCCAATTTTCGCCTAATATCCTGCCTAGTGTGATAAAAGTAAAACTCCATATTAATGCCCCAGCATAGGCGTAAATAATAAATTTTCTAAAGGAGAAGCGATTGACAGCTGCCATATACGCTGTAAGGTGGCGTACCCCAGGAATAAAATAACCAAATAATAAAAGATAAGGTCCGAATTTCTTGAACAAATTCTTTGTTCTATTAATTTTTTGTTCGGTAATGTGAATTTTGGGTCCAAACTTTTCTAATAAAGGCAGCCCAAATTTATAACCAATGAAGTAGCTAAGCGAAATCCCCACAGTTGCTCCTACAAAGGCACTTACTATTGAAATTAAGTAAGATAATTCACCTTGAAATACATTATAACCAATATATGTAAGGAGAACCTCGTCGGGTATAGGAAGTCCTACAATACCTCCGATTAAAGCAAATATTATTCCGAAGTACCCATAATGCTCTAGAAGGTAAGTAATTTGATTTTCCACTTTTTCACTCCACCTTTTAGGTAATGTCTAATAATCATTCGAAAAGAAAGAATACGAAATGTGTGTGTGTAAACTATTTTATGTTTAGGTTAAATGAACAAAAAAATTCATGATTAAATTTAACAAAAATAAAGAGGCTGTCAATCATATAACGGGTTAGGGATGCAGCATTCCAAGTAAATAGGCTTCTATTGCTGTTTACCTTTAAGTTGATATCCTTAACTTTCGACATAGAGAACCTCTCAATCTCCTTTGGTTTATTTTCCGCTTTCAGCCGCTTCACTACCGTTTCATGAGGTCCTTTTCCCACGGTTTCACTGTTTTATTGCTAAACATTAATGAATGGCATATAGGACAATTAAAATTTACTATTAATAAGTTAACAAGCGATAATGATCTTACTTATTCTATCCCACTAACGCTAAAGTTTTTCTTTTCATTAAAGGGGGTACAGACTATATTATAAAGAGCAGGTAAAAAAAGTAATCTATATTATTGGTTGGAGGAAGCCCTTGTGAACAATGAATTAATAACGTTAGGCAAAATGATTATAGACAAGAAACATGAAATTGCCCACACTGTTCATACAGACAGAATGGCTGGAATCCAAATGACCGAACAGGAAAAAAAGGAGTTTCAACAAATAGAAGCACATATTTTGGACATTCGAGGTAATTTAATTAGCTTATTCGGTGAATCATTAATTGAACATGCTGACAATGAAAAATCCTTTCAAAAAATATTCCAATGGGGGAAAGAAACTGGGGAATACTTTTATACGCTGGGAGCACCACTTGACGAAGCGTTAAAAGATACGAGCTATTACCGAACCTATATATGGAAAGCCGTTGAGAAAGAAGTAAAAGAAAAAAACATGTCTGCATCTACCGTATTTGACGTCATCCATATCTTTGACCCCCTCTTAGACCGAGCTGTTTATAGTTTTAGCCTGACCTATGTAAAATCCTTTCAAAAAACGTTGGAAAATGCGAAAAGTGCATTTTTGGAACTTTCAGTGCCGGTTATTCCTCTTACAAAAGGTATAGGTGTACTGCCGTTGATCGGGAATTTAGATACTGAAAGATCCCATTTACTTATGGAAGAAACACTTAGTCGTTCTAATGAACTAAAGCTATCTCACCTTATCATTGACGTATCTGGAGTTCTGCTTGTTGATACGATGGTAGCCGATCAACTATTTAAAGTAATTGATGCCTTAACTCTTACTGGGGTTGAGACCATAATTACAGGAATTCGTCCAGAGGTTGCCCAGACAATGGTGAGCCTCGAAATCAATTTAACTAAATTAAACTCGAAAGCAAACCTTCAACAAGCATTCAATGAGATTCAATCACTAAAAAACCTTAATTATAACGGGTGTTAAATAAAAAATAAACAAGCAGATGTACTAATTAGTACATCTGCTTGTTTGCAGTACAACACTTACTATGATTTTATCTTACAAATGTAATAAAATCTGTGTTAGCTGGATAATGAGAAATGTTTTGAAGTTTTCTTCATTTTGTTAATTAAGTTTTACACAAATCGCTATATCACCTTCCGACCATATAGGCAATGTTAACTGTCCATTCCTTTTAATCTAGTTACCCATACTTGTTCTGCATAAAGGATATGAGAAAATAATCTTTTCAACTATTGGTTGTCACCCTCAACATTTTGTAACGTATATAGAATGCATGGATTAGCCCAATTTACATGCTCATACATCTTTTGAATTGTTTTCAATGAGTACCTCCCCCACACCATCAATCATCCGGTTTGTATAAATTCTATAAAGCAGCTCTATCCCTTCTTCACTTACCTTTCCTTTGTACAATAAATAACCTTAATATCCGTATGTAGAGTTAGTTTTTGATAGTCATCTGTTGCACATCGAGTGTTGATCGATTCACCCCTGCAGAATGATAATTATTTTGTTGAAACATATGAATAGGGTGCTATTTTTTATCATAGCACCCTCCCCTGTCACCTTTTACCATTCACCGTGATATCCAAAGAATTATTCATTTGACTGACTTTCAATTTGCCGGGTAACCCGTTCCCCCAGTTCCGCTGACGCATTATTCAGATAGGTCAGGACCATGCTTCGCGTCTCATGGGATATCCCGGCAAGATCGGCGGAAAGGTTGTTTACCAGATGTTCTTGACCCGCAGGAGACAGAGTTTGATAATACTGGCCGGCCTGTATGAAATCGTCCTGTTTGGACAGGTCGGACCTTACGAGATGACCCTCTACATATCTTCCTTCTCCGCTTGTTATAAGTGAAGCCGGCGTCCAGTCTTTCTGATCGTTAACGGGTATTCCCCGAAAATCCGGACCGATCCGCCGACGCTGTGAATCCGTGTAAATGTTTGCGCGTCCCTGCAGCATCTTATCGTCTGATAGTTCCGCTCCTTCCAAAAGATTAGACGGCGAAAAAGCCACTTTCTCTACCTGCTCCATATAGTTGTCCGGATTGCGGTTCAATACCATCCGGCCAACCGGTATCAAAGGGTACTGCCGTTCATCCCAGACCTTGGTATCATCCAATGGATCAAAGGGAAGAGTGGCCTCGTCATCAGGATTCATAAGCTGCACATAAAGCCCATATTCAACGGTCTTTCCCGCTGCAATGGTATCATACAAATCCTTGCCTGCAATATCGGGATTCTCGCTATTCCACCTGGCGGCTTCTTTACTGTCTATATACTGCTCGCCAGCAAGAGGAACCCAGTGGTATTTCAGATAATGGCGAACGCCTTGGTCGTTTCTCCAGACGTAGGTGTTCACACTATGGCCAGGGATATGGCGCAAACTTTTTACCGTGCCTGCGTCAGAATAGAGCCTGACAACAAAATGAGTGGATTCCGGCGCTCTGGCAACAAAACTCCAAAACCGTTCGGGGTCGATCAGATTGTTTTTCGGCGAGGGCAAAAAGGCTTTGATGGACTCTGGAAAACGTATGGCGTCACGTACGGAAAACACAGGAATATGGTTGCAAATCAGATCAAAAATTCCTTCTTCCGTGTAAAACTTGGTGGAAAATCCGCGCACATTTCGGGAAGTATCCGGAGTTCCTTTCGTGCTAACGGCAAGCGAAAACCTTACAGTGACTGGAACCTGCTGTCCAGGAGTTTGCAAGAAGCTAAGCTTTGTATATTCCGCCATGGAATGCATGTTCTCAAAGTAACCGAAAGCACCAAAGCCTTTGACGTGCACCGGCCTTTCTATGATTTTTTCATGGACAAAAGTCTCCAGTGTTTCATGTAAAATACTGTCTTGTTCAGTAACGGGACCTCTTTTACCTACAGTCTGTGAATGGAAAGCTGCGGGTATATCCCCTTCCCATTGTGGAGGGCTATTCCTTTTGATCGGTTCATCCTTCACAGTATCCTGCACTGATGACTTTTGAGGAATCATTTCCTTAGCCTGTATTTTTAATTTTGATATATTGTCATTCGTGGGATTTCTTTTGCCTGTTTCATCTTTTACAGTATCCTGCACAAAGGGTCTTTGTTGATCATTTTCGTTAGCCTGTATTACTGACTCTGATATATGATCATCGGTTCTTTCAGTTTCCTGATCTTGTTTTTGCATGCTTTGCTCTCGAACCGACGGACTTTTGGATATAGTTCTGTTTAGGGGCTTTGTGCTTGGTAAGGGAGATTTTGCTTCTAATTGAAACCAACCATTGTTTTCTTCCATAATCCTACCTCCCATGTCCACAATTCTTTCTGATATATTTATGTGAACTGCAAGGCAATTATGATTATATACACTAATTGGAAATGCTTATATCCATTCAACAAAATACAATTTCAGGTAGGAAATAGCAGATCGCGATTGATTTATTCTCAGTAAGCGGGTGAATGATGCTCTATGAAAATTCATATTTATTTCTATAAGGGATGACCATTTAGTAGTGGTAAAAATAAGATGACCCCTATTAACAGGGGTCATCATTTCCTATCATCACATTGTCCTAAATCTAAGATTTCACTTCATTAAACAATTGCGGCAGATCTTCTTTATGCGCTTCATGCATCTCATCCAATATTTTTTTGCGATGGTGTCTGATAGTACGAGAGGATTAATGGTCATCGCTGCTACCAATGCTTTATGATAATCTCCTGTAACGGCAGCTTCAGCAGCCATTCTTTCAAAAGATTTAATTTGCTGGACAAGTCCCCGGACTGCCACTGGCAGGTCGCCGAGGGCAATGGGTCTTGGTCCTTCCTTTGTGATCACACAGTTGATTTCGATGGCTGATTCGTCTGGAATACTAGCAATCGCTCCGTTATAACGTGTGTTAATTGGCTGTAGATCCCGCTTATCGTTATAAATTGAATTGATGAGACTGCACGCCGCTTCACTGTAATATGCTCCACCGCGTTTTTCTAGTTGAGTCGGTTTAACATTCAGTTCTGGGCCCTTTTACAATTCGAGATTCAAAAAAAGCAATTCACATGATGTGAAATTGCTTTTAAAAAACGGCGTGGATAGATATAATAACTCATTTTAACTAGATTTGTTGTTTATTAGATTTATTTAGCTTTACAAATATATACACTATGCCTATTTGAAAACCAGCTTTATTTGTTTCTTACTAACGATAAAATCGTAATGGTGATAATAATGCAAAGTGTACCAAGCCACTCGGCGAAACCGAATGTTACATTTAGCCAGATAACGGAAATAAATGTAGCGGATAATGGCTCAACCGATGCAAATAAACTAACCTCGGAAGCAGAGATGTATTTTGTACTTTCCAAATAAAAATAAAAGGCGATGATCGTCCCGAAAATGATGATGAACAGAACGGCAATAAGGGAAGAAATCGTCCAATTTCCTTCAAATGCCCATGGAGGATGAATGAAACTAAAAGCAATGCCGCCAATTAACATGCCCCATCCAACAACAATCATGGAACCCCATTTTGAAAGTAGTTTATATGGTTGCAATGTATAAAAAGCCAGTGAAAAAGCTGATGTAATTCCCCAAAACACCGCCCACCCCGATATGGAAAGTGCTCGGACACTGCCCCCTGTTACAAGCAAAAAAGTGCCTAGAATCGCTATTATCACAGCAATACTAACAGTACTGGTTGGAAAACGTTTTAAACGAAATGCTATATAACATGTGATTATGGCGGGTGCTAAGTATTGAAGAACAGTGGCAGTAGCTGCATTGCCATGTTCGATTGCTGCAAAATATGTGTATTGGACAGAAAGCATACCCAGAATTGCAAAAAGGATGATTTGGAAGCGATCAGTTTTAGCTTTCAAAATTCCCCAAACTTGTTGTTTTTCCTTTTTATACGCAAGCCCCAATAAGATAACGCCTGAGAGCAATAAGCGAACAACCGTGAGCCATTCAGGACTGAATCCTTGGCGTTGAAATAAATACTGGGCCGCAGTTCCAGATACCCCCCATAATACTGCGCCTGTAAGGACTAAAGCAATCCCTTTATTCCTTGAAGACGATAAAACTAGAGGATCGATTAGCATATTATTCTTCCCCATTTTTCTTATCCTCCTGGTGCGTTTGAATTCTATAAAAACTTTCTTTCCAATTCTTTTCTATCGTTTCAAGCACCAAAGGGAGATTTCTTTGCCTTAATGCCTTTATAATCTGATCATGTTCATCAATTGAAAGGTGAACATCGCTGACTTGATTAAAATAAAACAGTTCAATTCGTATAAGTTTTCGTTTTAGTCCTGAGAGAATCCGCTTCAATTCATCATTTGTAGAAAGATTGCTGTAAATGGAGTGAAATTCATTATCTTTCTGTACTGCAGTACTTTGATTTTCTTCGTTCATTGCTTTTTTCAGCTGCTGATTGATAACGTCCAACTCATGTATGTGTTTTTCTTCAATGATTTCAAAAACTTGTTCCATGGCTAACTTTTCAAGTGTCCACACTAGGGAATAAATGTTTAATATCTCATCGAACCGAATGGGGGACACAATGGTTGAACGACTTGGCTTAGTTTCTACAAATCCCTCATCTTCGAGCCTTAGCAATGCTTCTCTAATAGGGGTACGGCTAACTCCTAATTGTTCTGCTAATTCTTTATCACGTAATTGTTGACCTGGCAGGAGGGCCCCTTGGACAATCCAATCCATTAAAATTGTATAAGCTTCTTCACGTACAGAAGTACGATTGATTTTTTGTGTTGAATGTACCAATGACGATGTCCTCCTTATTATTTTGATTTACCTCACAATATGCAATATATCACATATTGCATATTGTGAGGTAAAGTTTTGAAAAGTTTCATTTTTTTCGGATGTGCATTACTTGGCGTATGACTCAGTCCAGGTGATCTCGTCTCTGAAGACAGAAAAAGCAAAAAATAATATTAGACACTAAAAAAGTTCATACATACCATAAATGCCAAAAAGACAACACTCCAAATCAGAGTACTGTCTTTTTGGCATCTTCTTTTTCGCAGTCCATTTAATTGGATTATTATAAAACTAATCATTTTATTCCGACTAATTACAATGCCGTATTATACCCATTCTGGATCGGTTATTGGTGGTCTTCCGATACTCTTATATCCTTAGAAAGCTTAAAACAAATCGAATCTTTTATAATTAATGAACTGTATAAAAAACTATATATTAAATAAAATTTAAATCCTTCTCTCCATTATCCATCACGATTCCTTTTACGATCTTCAACACCCCTTCGGCATCATTGAGATTAACCAATTCAACTGGAGAGTGGGAATATCTGCGCGGTGTTGATACAACCCCTACCGGTATCCCTTTATTCGCTGAAGTCAAACTTGCGGCATCCGTCGTATAGGCGTCCCCGACTAATGTCATCATTTGCAATGATACATTTACTCTAGCTGCCTGTTCTTCAATGATTTCTCGCACTTTAGGATGGATGTGGTTGAATACCATTGTTCCTCTTACCCCATCCGCAATAGGACAAGCTGGTCCATTCCCAAGGTAGACGGGAAGTGATACTTCCGTATTTATATCCGGCGTATCACCTGCTGGGATAGTATCTAGAACGATTGCATAATCTGGCTCAATTGCATTACCTACCATTGCAGCTCCCAGTTGGCCCACTTGTTCTTGAACAGTTACGACACCATACAACGTTCCAGCAAATTCCGCGCCTTTTAATTCTTTAAATAACTCTATTAATATTGCACAATGAATGCGATTATCCACTGATTTTGTACATACTAGATCTTTGTTTACCATCTCCATAAAATCACTTTGAAATACAATGTTTACTTTCTGTACACTGTGATTAAAATGAACACGCCGTACAAATGGATTTGGATGATTTGTACTCACGAAATGTTAAAACAAAGTTGATTTGATTGGAACGGAAGGTACAAGACCCCTGCGGGAATACGCGTCCAAGGGAGACCCCGCAGGCGCAATGCGCCGAGAGCGGACCGCCCGCGGAAAGCGAGTGCCTGCAGTGGAAATTAACATTCGAAACAGGTAGGACACTTGGTCTTTCAATTGAATTTAAAGCAACGGTCGGTGAAGGGGGTTATGGGTTTATACACCTGATAAATTAGTAGACCTGCTTAGGGAAAAACACAGCTTTTTGCGTTGCTATGTTTATATCTCCTCGGTAATGCACGGTGTAAAACCAGAATGTACCTATTGACTAGTTATGAAGGTGTACTTGTTTTGATGCGCATTAGCTATTGTTTCAGCTGGATTTTCGTTCCGCTCTACGGAAAAAAGCAGAAAATATCGGAGAGGAATACTTCCCTGAATTGTTGGTCATTTTTCAAAAACCAAAGCAAATCGGAGTTAGTGGAACTTTTAACCTCGCAATTTAAACTTCTGATTGCGAATGACTCAATCTTTAACGAATCTCCAAGCCCATTCAAATTCGTTGGACTATTTCTAAAAAAATGTCTTGAAAATCTCTTGGTGCTGACTGCACTCATTACAGGAATATTCTATTTCAAAAGCATCTTCACTTACCGTATGAACTGTCTCTTTTTTACACGTTTCACAAAATCTCTTTTCGGTAATTTCTTTCATTTATCACTCACACTCCGTTTTCTCTTCATTTTTTGTAGGCTTGTTAATATATTTTGCGAATAACTAAAATAAAAATACCTTTTTCCTGAAGTTCCTCAAAAAGAGGAAAAAGTATTCAGGAAAAAGGTACCAAGATATTCAATTACCCTTCGGATTCCAATACATCAAAGCGGCATGAAACGGATATTCGTATTCGAAAACTCCATCTTTTTCCTCGACATATTTATCAAGGATTGTTTTTACTTCATCATGAGAAAAGTCCTCATCTAGAATTTTTGTCGTATTTTCGCGGTACAATTCTTCATATGTAGAATAGATTTTTTTGCTTTTCAATTTCACGATCTTACAGTCCGCCAGTATTCCAAGTTGATACAAAACATTCAAGATGTGTATGTAATCTCGCTTTCTTACATTAATTGTATATCCTCGTTGCTTCAATTCCATATAATGAGGTTTTTCTGGTCCAGTTGTCATACCCACGATAACTAAACGGGTTGCTGACTCATTCATTTTTAATAAGGTATGGCCGATTTCTTTCATACGGTAATAACAATTAAAACCAAAAACCACATCATATTTGTCTCTTTTGGTCTCACTTTCCCACTTATCATGAATCAACTCCATGTTTTCGAAACCTTTCACGTTCGCCTGGGATTTCAAAAAACTGATAATGCTTTTTGAACTATCCATGCAAGTTATCTTCTTGACTTCTTTTGCAATATCAAATGTATAATTGCCCCACCCAGGGCCGATTTCCAATACATGATCGTCGGTTTTTAATAAAGCCATTAACTCTTGCTGCACCAGTTTTGCATAAGGATCTGGTTCATGTTGTTTTTTTCCTGCAACCCTGGAGGACCAAAAAGCTTCTTCTGCTGCATCATCTTTTAGCCTGTTAGGTATTTTTCCTGTATGATCTACCATTGCCTGTCTCCAAAGCTCAATATAATCAGTCATTTTTTCTCCTACCTCAGAATTCATGTACTTTTACGAATTCTCTTTAATTGTTCTGCCGCTTTGTTGCATATTGAAGGTGCTCCCGTTTTAGTTATGGATATGTTAAAAGTCTTTGTTATAATAATTTTCTCAGAAATTCCGAGTGGTAAATGATAATCAAATTCATTTTTTCAAAACCTTTTCTCCTTTATCCACACTTCTCTACATTATAAGTTCTAATCTTTAAGTATCACTGATTATATTTACCCATTTTATTACAGGTATTTGTTTAGTTCCTTTCATAATAGAGGTGTCTATTAACGTGAGAGCATTAGTTGATGCAGTGGTCATTTAAGAGGTTAATGAACTGTTCTTTAAAAAACGTTCCCTACCCCTTAATTATTACGTTTATTTGTCCGAAATCATCGCTATGTGAAACCATATGTTTTGGCGTAGAGGCAAAGTCCTATGATAGTAGGCAATTGTGGTGTATCTACAAATTCACAAATATATTCAGGGTTTTCTCCATATCTTAACGGCCTATAAGTTCTGAATTGAGGATTCAACACTCTGCCCAGGCGATCAAAATAGAAGGTTTCACGCCCACCAAAAGCTAAGCCCATGCTCATTGCACCCATTATTTGCCCTTCTGCAGTTTTTTGATTCAAAACCCTTCCTGCATCAATGACAGATACTGCCCTTATTATCTTGTACGTATATTCACTTATGTCATACTCTATTTCTACTCCTTGTGCACCAACGGTCCATTCAGGGCCTGGTTTGCCTGCACCTGTATCGGGATTCAAATTTGTAATGTGTGGAATGGTATAATACCCTCTGCCGATTATCTGACCTCCAACTGAACTTCCATCAGGATATGTATACCCATATACAAGTTGGTTAAAAGGAATCTCCATATTTGGTTCCCCTCTGACATAGACCTTCTCATGACCAAGGACGATGTCTTCAACGGGTACTCTTAACACACTGGAAGCGAGTTTCTTTACTTGTAAAAGTGCATCTTCAGCAGCCTTGATCGCTGCTCTCCCTGCCATGAAAGTCCCACGGCTTGCGACAGTTTTCCAATGTTCTGGAGTATTTTGAGTATTTACCTCCATCTGAACGTTAACTCGATCAATATCGAGCTTTAATATATCTGAGACAATCTGGGCCAATACCGTTTTCGTTCCAGTACCGATTTCTACTAATCCTGATATAAGGTTTACACTTCCATCAGGATTAAACGTTAAAATGACACCAGATCCGGCGTTGGTATCAATTGTAGAAGTCTTCCATATACAAGCAACCCCTTTTGCCCTTATTTTCTTTTCGTTTATTTTAACTAACTGACCCTCTTCCCAATTCATTTTCTTCTTTAGCACTTGTATACACTTAGGTAGATTACCTACCGAGCTAGAATTTAATTGAACTTGCGTCGGGGTGGAATCCCCTGGGAGTATGGCATTCATTTCACGAAGTTCAAGTGGATCCATTCCGAGCTTTTTTGAGAGAGAATCCATAGTCCGCTCAAAGGCAAATAATACTTCTGAATGCGCAAACCCACGATAAGGCGAAGCGTATGGATGATTTGTATACATACAAAGTGAATCACACCAAATATTTTCAATATGGTAAGGGCCCGTGCAATCAACTGCTCCAGCACGACTTAGATCAGTGGCCTTGTCGGCATAAGCTCCTCCATCCCATAAATACGTCATTTCAGCCATCTTTAGCAAACCAGATTGTGTACAGCCTAATTTCACAATAGCGTCTAGTCCGATATGACAAGGTGATGTCAAAATATCCTCTTCGCGACTATTTTCAACTTTTACTAACCTTCCATTAACGGCCTTTGACGCGATATAGGCTAATAGTTCAAGCTGTACCGAGGCTTTGCCTCCGAATCCGCCTCCAACAAGTGGAGTGTTTACGATGACGTTCCCGATTTCCACACCAAAGTAATCACTAATCAAACGCTTAATCATGAATGGAGCTTGAGAAGATGAAGTGATTATGACCTTACCGTCTGAGTGAATTTCTGCTAAAGAACATCTTGTTTCCATGGCTGCATGATCAGAAGGAGAAAAAGAAAACTTTTCTTCAATAATGATTTCGCTCTGTTGCCAACCTGTTGTTTTATTTCCTTTCCTGATTTTTGTTCGATTTGCTATATTTGTCCCAGGCTCGGGAAATACCTCGGAAATTTTTTTATAGGATTTTAAATCCGGATGCAGTATCGGAGAATTAGGTTGAAAGGCTGATGTTGGTGAATTGATAACAGGTAAAGGATCATAAATCACTTGAATGGCGTCTGCAGCCATTTTTGCTTGTTTCGGTGTTTCAGCAACAACAAGTGCGACAACTTCTCCATGATATCGGACTTTATCTTGAGCTATGGGGTACCGATCTCTAATTTCTTCTCCTGTTAACGGTAAATTCCCACCAGTAATAATAGCTCGAACACCAGCAACTTTTTGAGCCTTCGTTTTGTCTATATTTTTGATATGTGCATGTGCATAAGGACTAATTACCTTTTTAACATGGAGAATTTTTGTTTCGTTATGGTCCCCAGTGTAAATCGCTTGCCCCGTGACCTTATCCCATGCATCTTTACGAATTACCCCTTTTCCGATAATATCCATATAGATCTCCTCGTTATCAATATTATTTAATGGTTATCTATTTTTTCCAAAATAAGTATTCTTTCATATTGTCAATGTCAACAAACCATTATTCCTCATATAAAGGAACAAGTTTCCCAACTTCTCTCTTCTCCATAAGGATCTATTTTGCACCTTGGTCTCCTGGTAAATGGTTCATTTCGGAAAAAAATCTATATCAATTAGAATGGGAGGTTGTAAACTAGAAGCAACAAAGGCGTAATTGTGGTTTCTTTTATACATTTCGATGAGTTGATTTGTGGCCGTCACCCTGACTATAGGGTTTACATCCAATCCAGCTCCAAAAATGACTAAACGGAATTTTTGTGTAGTCATTTGCCTATATATGTAATGAACATTTATTTTTTTGGATTCCATGATACATTCATGCTCTGTTTGGCAGTCTGTTGTTAATAAGTTCCAATCAACTCTAATACTTCCGATGAATGATTGTCTTACCTTCTTTGATAGAATTCAACATACAAGAAAGGTTTTCTTTCCATGTTTGGTCACGTACTCAAGCAATATACAGTTCCGTTACAACCTGTCCCAACTCCAGATACCTTCACGCAAGGACGCTGAACCTTCCATAAGAACCATATAGCCCATACACATTCCGTTGAGGTCGATGGAGCCTCTTCGAGAATAGTATAGAGTTGATTCATTAATCTTCCTCCGCTTTTTGGTGAATTCGAACATTCTACTATTAACTTTATGTTGAGTTATAAAGAAAATGTGTTTAAGCAGGAAATAAATGGTGTTATTCTATATTGCGCATAAAGGATTAGAAAATATGGTTTTTATCGGAATACATTTTATAGATACTTAGTCATGTAATCTTTGTATATAGAGGATGTCTCATTTGGAGTTTAATAGGAAAGGTGTAAGGAGTGTATTTCTTTTTTATAGGTAAACGATAAGAAACAGGAGCAAAAATCTTGCTCCCGCATCAAGTATGACATATTTATCTTTTAGTGGATGAACTTTTATCTTTTTGATAAAGCAGACCAAGTGTCTTCAAGCCACTTATCAAAGTCTGCACCTTTTTCACCTTCATAGGCATCATATATATCCATTCTCATCTTCTGCAGTTTCTCCTTGAAATCAGTATATGTGTGATTTTCTGGTAAACTCTTCTTGATCCGGACTAAGATTTTGGTTAATCCTTTAACCAACTCGCCTTTTTTTCTAGCAGGTAGCTGAACATCCTCACCTAATCTTTTCAGTTGACGGTAGGCGGCTTCTTGAACCTTATAGACAGCATCACTATTCATGATATGTGTTAAAACATCGATTACTTGTTTATTTTTCGATTGACCTAACTCTTCTATCGCATCTAAACGTTCTCTCCAATTAGATTTACGATTGGCGGATTTTTTCAATTCCTCATAATTTGCAGGTAACTCGATAGCTTTTGTTTCTTTATTATTCAAATCAATCATTTCTCCTTCTGTCTTTATGTATCGGGATAGTGACGGAAATATTTCCGATCCTACAAATATCCCATACTAAAAATGAATTATTACTTACTTATTATACCCTTTTCCATATCTTAATATAGTTATATTTCTTATTAACATGCCGCTTCTTTCTTTTAATGTACAAAATTCGCCCTTTTTTCCATGTATATGTTCTCCCAGACATGGCAGCATAACCTTTTATGCCTATAACAATCTAATTTATGGTTAATACCGCAAGATTTAATGAAGAAATAAAAACGTCAGCAATTCCTCCAATGAAGCAGGAAATACTGACGTTTCTTTTTTCAACATTTCTTTTTTCAATCCAAGCCGCAAGCCTTGGCTAGAATTTCAACAAGATGCATGCTTTTTATTTGATTTGCGGCTGCGCCCTCCCTTTGAATGCCAATGCTCATTTGCATTTGGCAGCCAGGGTTAACGGTAACAATTGTCGTGGCTTTTGTTTCTTTTAGGTTCCTCATTTTTTCATCAAGGATTTTCATGGATTCATCAAAATGGAGAAGGTTGTAGATGCCTCCTGATGCACAGCAACGATCGTACCCTTCCATTTCCACATAGGAAATTCCCGGTATGGATTGCAGCAATGAACGCGGTTCTTGTTGTACCTTTTGAACATTGCGTAAATGACAGGAATCTTGGTAAGAAACAACGCCTTGCCATTCTTCAGTAAAGGGGAGTGGCCCCAATTGATACAGGATTTGACTAATATCTTTAGATTTCTTTGAGAAATCCCTTGCTGCTCCAGACCATTCGTGTTCATTGGCCAATAGATGTTCATATTCGAGAAGCGAAGCGCCGCATCCTCCTGCGTTATTAACAATGACATCAGCTTCTGCCTGCATGAAAGCACGAATATTGCTTTTCGCTAACTCTTTCGCTTGTTTAGTTTCACCTTGATGAGAATGAAGAGCACCGCAGCAATTCTGATTCTCGGGAAGAATGACCTCACATCCCACTAAGGTTAGCAGTTCGATCGTAAGACGATTGATTCGTGACATCATGGAATCCATGATACACCCTGTGAAAAACGCAACCCTTAATTTGGTTTCCCCTTTTGCCGGTATTATCGTACCCTTGCGTATGCGTTTGGAGGAAGACTCGGTCGTTGGAAGTGCTTGCTCTAAATGAGCAAGTGCAGGGGACACCTTTTGTAAAACATTTGATCTACGGATAAGTTTGGATAATCCTGTTTTTTGATAGAGATGGACGACACTTCCGACCCGATTCATTCGTTTTGGAAAAGGAAATAGGTGAACCAATGCCAGCTTTTTCATCTTTGTCATTTTATTCTTTTGGTTTGCAGGCTGGGAATTTTCTATGGCCTCCTTCGCCGCTTCCAGGATATGTCCGTAAGGTACACCGACTGGACATGCCGTTTCGCAAGCACGACAACCTAAGCATAGATCGATCGGTTGGGCTAAATCCTTTTGGAAATCTATTTTTCCTTCAGCTGCCATTTTAACTAGATTGATTCGGCCTCGTGGTGAAGCGGATTCTACACCCATTGATTCATATGTAGGGCATGCTGGTAAACAGTACCCGCATTTAACACATTGGTTTGTCCAGTCATAGGCATCAGAATATAAATTTTGAACCTCTGCATTTGTTTCTTTAGATTTAACAGGTAGATTCATGTAACCAACACGACCTTTGTCTGGCCCTTTTCAGGAAAAATCTTTCCGGGATTCAAGATATTATTGGGATCCCAAGCTTCTTTGATTTTTTTCATCATATTCACCCCTGTAATCCCTAATTCCATTTCCATATATGGTGACTTTAACGTACCAATTCCATGTTCTCCGGATAGGGTTCCGCCAAGTTCTATCGCAGCTTCAAAAATTTCACTAACGGCAAGCTCCACTTTTTTCATCTCTGTTATATTGCGTTTATCTGTAATGATGTTCGGGTGTAAATTCCCATCCCCTGCATGACCGAAAACAACCAAGTTCAACTCGTATTTCTCCCGGATTTGGTTTAATCTCTCCATCATCGCCGGAATTTGACTGCGTGGTACTGTCGCATCCTCAGAAATCTTTGTAGGACCCATTTGTGTAATCGCCGGTGAAACCAATTTTCGCGCACTCCAAATGGTTTGCCGTTCTTCCTCCGTTTCAGCGATTTTGACGTAGGAAGCACCCTCAGCCCTGCATAAATCGGCGCATTTAATGATTTCTTCCTCGATGGCCAAAGGGTGACCATCTATTTCTATGATCAAAATGGCTTCTGCATGGAGAGGCAAACCTGAAGGCCGATAGCTTTCAACAGCACGGATACAAGCATTATCCATTAATTCCAAGGCTGATGGTAAAATTCCTGACGATAATATGCTTGTTATGGCATGGCCGGAGTCTATCAAATGATTGAAGTGGGCGACAAACGTATTTTTAGATTGCGGTTTCGGGATTAAGCGAATGATGGCTTCTGTCACAATGCCCAAGGTGCCTTCTGATCCTACAATTAAACGTGTCAAATCGTACCCTGTTACATTTTTCACGGTCTTTCCGCCTGTACGTATAATTTCTCCTGTGGGTGTGACCACCTCTAACCCAATAACATATTCTTTTGTCGTTCCATATTTTAAACCCTTAGGTCCGCTGGAGTTTTCTAATAGATTCCCTCCAATTGTAGCAACATTGGAACTGCTTGGATCTGGTGGGTAGAACAAACCTGCCTCCTCGGCTTTTTTATGGATATTTGCAGTTATTACGCCTGGAGAAACAATGGCAAGCATATTTTCCCGATCAATAATCAATTTATCTCGTAAAAGGGTCATATCAAGAACCATCCCTCCTTTAACAGGTAAGGGACCGCCGCTTAGCGATGTCCCGGAACCCCGAGGGTAAACAGGTATTTTGTGTATATTAGCCAACTTCACTACTTCACTGATTTCTTTGGCGTTTTTTGGCTGTATAACGATTTCTGGTAAATATTCACCGAAAGAAGCATCATAGCTATAACAATACCTTTCTGCCAGGTCAAGGAATATTCTATCACCTGGAATTACTCGGCTAAGGTCGTCTAGGACCCCTTTCTCCATGCTGCACACTTCCTTTCATGACTTAACAGATATTATGGAAACTTCATTCACATGTAATATAATGGAATTTTAATGTTTTGCTAGATATAATGGTGAAAAGAGTAGGAGGGTTTTTATTGAAAATCGCACTGATTCACGCAACCACAACAGCACTAAAACCAATTGAAAGGGCATTTCAGGAAGTTGCTCCATCCATTGAACTCCTTCATTTCATGGATACGAGCCTTCTCTCCTTGATGGAAAAAAGCGGCAAGTTAACCCCGGAAATCATTCACCGCTTTTCTGCATTAGTGAATTTAGCATACAATTCCGGTGTTTCATGTATCCAACTTACTTGCTCTGCCTTTAATGACGTTACTACCATTTTACAACCTCTTTACACTGTAAAATTATTTCGTTCAGATGAAGCCATGCTTGACGAAGCACTACGTTATACGAAGATTGGCTTGGTTTCAACCGTAAAAGAAACGCCGATCGCCCTTCAAAACTACTTATTGAACAAGAATCCAGACTGTATGATCCAATCATTGGTGGATCCCGGTATCATCCACTTATTATCACATGGAAAAAGGAAAGAACATGACGCCCGCGTTATAAAGATGGTGGAGCAATTGGATGGAAAGACAGACGTGATTGTGCTTTCCCAATATAGCATGGAGCATATTGCAAAGCAGGTTAATCCTTCTGTCCCAATCCTAACGGCCCCACTGTTAGCAGCTAAAAGATGTCTAGATCATTTGAATGAAGAGTTTTGATGACATTTTCACATGATGGATTGGTACATTACTTTTTATCCGTTCGTATGATGAGAACCACCAAAAACTTTTCCAACACCTTGAATTTTTTCAAGAATGACGATTAGTAGCACTGATATGAAGATAACCACGCTTGATACGGAAGCAACGATCGGATTGTAGGCATCTTGCATTTGCGAGAAAATCTCAATTGGCAGGGTTCGCATTTCAGGTGATACCATAAAGAGAGAGACCGTTACGTTATCAAATGATGTCAAAAATGCGAATAGCCCTCCTGAGATAGCTGCTGACCCAATTAAAGGCAGCGTCACTTTCATGAATACGGTCAATGGGTTAGCTCCCAATATAGCCGCAGCGCGTTCAAGATTGTAATCAAAACCGCTTAAACCGGTTAATACGAGCCGCATTACATATGGGATACATATGACGATATGGGCAATTAAGAAACCAGTAGACGTACCGGCGAGCATCATTGGTGTAAAATACATTAAGAGTGCAATTCCTAGAACTAATTGCGGCACACTTAATGGTGATGTTAAAAGGGCAGTAATATATGACTTTCCTGGTATATCATATTTTGCGATGCCAAGAGCTCCCAGCGTACCGAAAATGACGGAGAAAAGAGCAGCTAATGCGGCGAACTTCGCACTGTTCAAAAATGCTTCCAAAAATTCAGGACGCTCCAAGATTTTGCTATACCACTGCAACGAGAAGCCCTCAGCCGGAAAACTTGGATAATTGGCACTTGTAAAAGAAGCCGGAATAACCACGATGAGCGGTATCAAGATATAGATTATTGCCAACAAGGCTACGGCAATCCGAAGGCCACCAAACGTTTTCATCATCGGAATACCTCCTTGAATTTCCCTTTTTCAAACACTCTAGTAAAGATGGCAACCGAAATGACAGTTGTTGCTAATAGAATATAAGAAAGGGCAGATCCAAATGTCCAGTGAAGCAGGTTATTTATTTGATCATATATGACTACTGGCATAACTGGTACATTGGCTCCCCCCATCAGTGCTGGCGTAACATAAGCACTCATTGACAAACTAAATACAAGAATGCAACCAGATACGATACCTGGGATACTTAGCGGCAATGTAATGGAAAAGAATCTTCTGAACGGGCTAGCCCCTAGTATAGCTCCTGCCTTGTCCAGGGAAGGATCAATATTATACAAGCTGGCAACGATGGATAAGATCATAAAGGGCAGATAGGCATTTGAAAGCCCAATCACAACTCCGATTTCTGAAAATAATAGTTTCAATGGCGCATTTATTATCCCTAAGGACATCAAGGTTTGATTGATCGTCCCGTTAGGCAATAGCAAGAGGTACCAGCCAAAATTGCGGACCACTATACTTACCAAAAGGGGTGACACGATCAAGAGAGTGATATACCCTCTGATCCGAGCTGAACTTTTTGCCATGGTCAAAGCTACCGGATACCCTAAAAATAAAGCAACCAAGACCGAATACAAACTGATTTTTACAGTCAACCATAAGGATGATAGGTAATAGCTATCGGAAAATAATTGTGTGTAGTTTTTGATGCTATATACAGCATCATTCGCTCCAAGATTATCTGTGGATATGAAGCTTAAATATAAAATGTACAGCATCGGTATGACAAAGAAACCAAATATAAATAATAAGATTGGCGTTAATAGGAGTAATCCCGGTACCCAGACTTTCCTTTTCTTTAATTTAGGTTCCTTTTGCGGCTCAATCTGATTCGTTTCCTGTTTTATTTCTTGACTAGCATAACTTCTGATGGGCTCCATCCGATAAACACCTCACTTCCATTTTTCCATGATGAATCGATGTCAGAAGTTAATACTTGTATGCTTTTCCCTTGTAATAAAACATTGATTTCCCATGAGGTACCTAGATAGTTTATTTGGCTGATATTAGCACGATGGAAATCAATAGGTGAAAAAGAGGTTTCTTCAGCAGAAACAATTTTCAGTTTTTCTGGTCTAATATAAATCTTCACCTCATCCCCTGTTTTCAAGTCACTGTCATTCCCCATGATATTATCCGCGTCGACAAGAGAAATGTCAGAACCTATCTTGACTGAGATTGTCCTCTTATCCACTGCTGACACTTTCCCTTCAAAACAATTCGATTTACCGATGAATTGAAAGACGAATTCTGTCTTGGGATGATTGTAAATATCAGTTGGAGTACTGATTTGTTCAATTTTCCCTGCATTCATGACAACTACTCGATCTGACATGGAAAGAGCTTCTTCTTGATCATGGGTTACAAAAATGGTCGTTACGCCAATTTCTTTTTGTAAACGCTTTATTTCCGCTCTTAATTCATGACGTAATTTGGCGTCTAGGTTTGAAAGTGGTTCGTCGAGCAACAAGAGCTCAGGCTCAACTACAAGTGCCCTGGAAATTGCAACGCGCTGGCGCTGACCTCCCGATAATTCCCTCGGATAACGATTTTCCAATCCAGACATTTTAACTAATTCAAGAGCTTTACTTATCTTCTTTTTTTGTTCGGCTTTACCAACCTTGCGCAACTTCAAGCCAAAACTAAGATTTTCATAAACAGTCATATGAGGAAAAAGTGAATATGTTTGAAAAACCATTCCTAAATCTCTTTTATAAGGAGGAACCTTTGTAACATTGTTTCCTTTAATATGGACTTCGCCCCGATCGGCATCGAGGAATCCTGCTATGAGGTTCAAGGTTGTGGATTTACCGCACCCGGAGGGGCCAAGAAGAGTGAGTAACTCTCCTTGTTTCACCTCCAAATCAATGCCATTCAGGACAACATTCGATCCAAATTGTTTAAACGCGCCCTTAATCTCTACATCATTTTTTTTCGACACACTCTGTTGGACTGGCTCCAGGTGATGCCTTTTGATTTCCACGTCTTTTTTTAATACTTCCATGTGATCAACACGCTCCTTTTTATTTTAGTTTTTTTCCTAATTCAGGAGTAACCTCTTTCGCCCATCTGTCTGAAACCTCTGCTCGAATTTCGGCAAACTTGGCAAAATCAGGTTTGAATGTTTTATCACTTTCTTTAAGTCCGATTGATTCTTCATATTTTTCTGCGATTTTCATACCTTCTACCGTAGGATAAAATCCTTTTTCGGAAATTAATGCTTGTGCTTTTTCACTTATTAAATAGTTCATGAATTCAAGAGCTTCTTCACTATTAGGCGTATTTTTCACAAGCCCCGCGCTGAAAGCTTGAAGCGGCACACCTTCTTTAGGGACAGCCATTTTAATCGGAACTCCTGAAACGGCTAGTTCACCTATAGAGTAACTTCCCATGACCGTTACATCAGCGGCTCCCTGTTGAATGGCCGGCATCATTTGCGTTGAGTTTTTATAAAACGTATTGGAATATCCTGCAAGATCCTTTGCTTTTTCAAGACCTGGTTCCATGTCATCGGTGCTGCCCCCGTTTGAAATCGCTAAGCCATTAAGAGTATTGAAACCCCAGTCATTCGTAATATCTGAAAAAGCCGTTTTACCTTCATAATCTGGAGAAATAAGATCGTTCCATGATTCAATCGGTTTTAATCCTTTCTTTTTAAAGGTATCCGTATTATATCCTGGTGCAATGACTAAGCCGAATACAGGAGCAGCTGCCTTTTCCATCGCACTGAATCGTGGGTCGACGGATTTCATGTTAGGCACATTTGATTCATCGACTGGCACAATCAGATCCTTTTCCTTGGCACGTATTACATCAACAGGTACAAAAAAGGCGATATCTATTTGTGGAGCGTTCTTTTGTAATTCAACTTTAGAAAGGATTTCACCTGATAAACCAGAAATATAATTAACCTTGATACCCGTTTCTTCTTCGAACTTTGGTGCAATCTCATCTCGAATCGTTCTTTCTATGACTCCGCCGTTACCTGCGATCGTTATTTTTTTCACTCCTTTTTCACCTGCACTTGTTTGTGCTGTTTCCCCTGGCTTTTGCGGAGTGGGATTCCCACATCCAGCAAGGGCAATCAATACGATTATCGATAAAAGACTTAATACTTTCTTCATTGTCATTACCTCCCATTTTTCATTGGTTTTCAATAATTCCTTGTTCGGTAAAATAACTCATGGCTCCTGTATGAAAATCGAGTGGAACTTGTTTGGTTGCTTCAATAATTGAAATATCAGAAGCGGCCGGATGTGTATCCTGTAGCTCAGGCAAATGTTCATAAAATGTTTTCACAAGATTGTAAGCATGCAGGTCAGACATTTCATCGTAGGTTACCAAAACATTTTTAATTGAAATCGTTTTGACACTTTTTTTCATCCCCTTGTATGTATTACTGGGAATTTCATTATGAGTGTAAACGCCATATTGTTTCTGAAGGCGTTCGATGATGCCTTCCGGAATTGGAATAAATGAGAGTTCCGTTTGTTTGGACATGTAAGCGATATCATTATTCGGAATGCCAGAAGAGAAGAAAGCCGCATCAATGGTACCATTTCGCAATGCTTCTGCAGATTGAGAAAAAGAAAGATAAGATAAATTCAATTGATCAGGTGGTAAATCAGTTTCTAAAAGGATTCGTTCTGCAATCAGCCTTGTACCGCTTCCGGTTGTACCAACACTAATGCGTTTCCCAACTAAATCTTCTAAGGAATCAATATTACTTTGTTTAGTAGTAACAATTTGAACATAGTTGGAATATAGGGCCGTTAAAGCACGTAACTTTGATCTATCGGTTTCAGGCAAATCTAGTACATCTACTGTGGTAAAACCAATTTCTGCTCGATGCCGGCTTACCAACTCGGTATTTTCGATGGAAGCATCGGTGATTCTTGTCCCCGACACGGCTCCATTATATTTTTCATACATGTATGACAATTTTTGTCCTAATGAAAAATAAACGCCTGACATATCTCCGGTTGCAATGATTAGCATCCTATTATTTAAACCCTGTCCTTCTGAAGTTAATTGTCTCTGAATCAAGGTAGTAGCAGGTTTAGATATTTCCTGCTGCTCATTCATAAAAGTACATCCTGTTATGAAGCAAAATAACAAAGCGACTTTTATAAAGATTGCTCCATATTTCATAGTGGCCCTCCTTTCTTAATGAATTAAAATGCAAGTACTATGCCAATTAGATAAAATGCACTAAAACGCAAATTCTGCCGAATTATTGTATCGTACACTGTTAAAAACCGGCAATTTTTGCCGGTTATCCAGAAAAAAATGCCGATTCATACTAGACATCTATTTTGCCTTTTATTCTCCTTTTGAAATGAGCTTAATTTTATCGCGAAGGCTTCTTTCAGAAATTTTTAGAATTTGAGCTGTCTTTTGCCGATGGTTTTTACAGTATTGAAGAGTGGCCGTAATGACTTTTTCTTCTATTTCTTTCATTGAGATGCCAAGGGGGATCCTAAAACTGTTACCATCCTCGTCAAGGCTATCCGGCTGAAAGATGAACTTCTGTTCTTGAACATATTGTGGCAAGTCGCTATCTTCCATGATTTTCGAGTTTGATAGAGCAACTGCATATTCTATTATGTTACCAAGCTCGCGGACATTCCCAGGGTAATGATATTCCAGCAAAATCCGTCGTGCGCTTGCTGAGAACGTCTTGTCTTCCCGATTCATTTCCTTAGCATGTTTTTTCATAAAATAATCCATAAGGATTGGTAAATCTTCTTTTCTATCTCGTAATGGCGGCATGGAAATGGGAATGACATTTAACCTGAAATACAAATCCTCCCTAAATTCCCCCTCCATCACCATTTGTTCCAGGTTTTTATTGGCTGCACTTATTATACGGACATCCAGTGATATTTTTGCATTGGAGCCTAAGGGAGTCACTTCCCGTTCCTGCAACACCCGTAATATTTTGGCTTGAAGGGGAAGGGGCATTTCACTGATCTCATCCAGAAAAAGAATGCCTCCATTTGCAGCAACGAATTTCCCTTCCTTCCTTTGAGTTGCACCTGAAAATGCTCCCTTTTCATAACCGAACAATTCGGATTCCAGCAGCATCTCCGGAATTGCAGCACAATTGACAATCTGCATGGGTTTGTTTTTCCTTCTACCTAGCGTATGGATGTTCCGGGCTACAAGCTCCTTTCCGGTTCCACTTTCACCTGTAATAAGGACACTTGAATCAATGTCCTTCACCCTTTCGATCATTGAAAAGATACGTTGCATCGCTTTGCTGTTACCAAGGAAGTTCCCAAACCCCCTTTGCATCTCCAATTCTTCATGAAGTGTCTCCAATTGATTCGACATCTGTTTGAATTCTGCTGCCCTCATCAAAAGCAGCGAAAGTTCTTCTATATTGATGGGTTTTTCAATATAATAGTAGGCCCCTTTTTTTATGGCATCGATCGAAGTTTCAATAGATGAATAGGCAGTCATCATAATGACTGTCACGTTAGGCGCTACTTTTTTGATTTTCTGAAGAATATCAAGTCCGCTTATATTTCCAATTCGTAGATCAAGCAAAACAATATCAAAATAGTGATTTTCGATTTTTCGAAGACCTTCTTCCGGCTCCGTTGTTGTCACGACTTGATAAGAATCTTCCAACGCAAAGCTAAGAGCGGTGCAAATAGCTGGTTCATCATCGATTACTAATACATGTATCTTCATAGTACTCGTCCTCCTTCATGGCTACTGTTCAATATACAAAGGCAGTAAAATAATGAATGTCGTTCCTGAATTAGGATAGCTTTTCACTTGTATATCTCCGTTATTTTCTTTAATGAGCCTATACGATAGCGTAAGGCCCAAACCGACACCCTTTTCTTTATTTGTGAAGAAAGGCTCGAAAATATGGTTTTGGTCCTCCTGTTTCATCCCTATTCCGGTATCGGATATGGTAATCCGTCCAGTCTTTTCATTCTCTTTATCAATGGTGATTTTAATGGTCTTTTCCTTTGTTTCTTCAACGGCTTGAATGGAATTTAGCACTAAGTTAAGTAGAACTTGGTGAATTTGCTGTAAATCTATATAAAATATAAGGTCCTCATCAATTGCCTGTTCAAAATTAATTTGTTTTTTTTCCATCGTCACCTTATGAAAAGCAAGTAATGATATAAGTTCATGCGCGTAGCAATTTGTTTTATTTGGCGGGCGAGGTCTTGCATATTCAATCAAATCAGTAACAATTGCATTTAGCCGGTTAACTTCATTTGGCAAGTGCTCCATTAGCACTTGTCGGAATTGAGGATTATCATATTTACTCGGAAGTAAATCAATGAATGTTTTAATGGATGTTAAAGGATTTCTAATTTCATGTGCGACACCTGCAACTAGTTGCCCCAGTGCGTGAAGCTTTTCTTGTGTAACCAATTTTTTCTCCAATGTTTTCTTCTCCGTCTCATCATTCATGGAAAGTAAGTATCCGGTTTGGATTTCTTCAGAATTGAACATCTTATGCATGGAATAAGAAATGACCTTCTGTTCATTTTCCTCATTTATTACCAAGATCCGAAAAGAACCTGTACCGTTTTTCTCTTTTTGATCTTGATGAGATGCTTCGAATAACTTCATTAGTCGTGAATGATTCGAAAGATTCAGAATCATTTCCTTGGAAATGTTAAGAATGTCCGATGCCTTTGCATTGCAGCTAGTAATCATGAAATCGAGGTCGAATGTTATGATGCCTGTATTGATATTGTTTAAAATTTGATCTTTGAATGCTTTACTATTAGCGATGTTTTGACGTTGTTTCTCTAAATCCATATTCAATAAATGTAATTTCATCGTTTGGCTATGAACGGATTTTTTTAGTTTTTGATTCCATATGTAAATAATTAGAAGGATTAGAGCTACTGCAGTTAAGATTATGATTAACCAGAATATGAATTGCTCCAACCTGGCGATTTTTTGATTGGATTGTGGCATGACCCATTTATCGATTATCCCGTTTAAATTTCGATTGGCTTTAAGTTGAGTGAGTGTATTGTCCAACATGAAAAGGAGCGTTTGATTCCCTTTTTTAACTGCAATCGTATAATCGGCGGGCTCAATGACTTCATCGAGAATGATGTACTGCTTTTCTTGGCGGAATTTTTTCAAGTAGAAATCTGCAGTCCATTTGTTTCCGATGAAAGCATCCGCACGGTTGTTCAATAATGTTAAAATACCCGAATATTGATTCGAAACAGTTGTTAAGTTTGTATTCCTCATATTCAGAAAAGTGCTGATTACAGGCGTATTATGATCAAGAACAACATGTGAATCACGTAAATCCGTTAACGTATGAATATCCTTTTTCCTTTGACTAGGGATAATGATTGACTGAGACATTGTGAAATAGGATTGAGTGAAATCAAGCTGATAATCTTTTTCAGTACTATAGGTATTGCCGACAATTGCATCAATGGTTCCGTTCATTAAGGCCTTTTCCGCATCTTGCATCCCCATCGGAATATATTCGAAATCAACCCCATTATATTCAGCTATTTCCTCCATTAAATCAATATTGATACCAGTCAGTTCACCAGCTTCATTTTCAAATGAAAACGGGGGAAGAGCGCTTTCCCCCGCAATGATAAAAGTACTTTGCTCGGCAAAAACAGCATGAGACCATGATATTTGTAAAAAGAAAATAATAAAAAATATACTAAGTAATTTATACAGCTGTTTTTTAATTAGTAGCCCTCCTTTTTGTCGATATTCATGCAGTTAACAATCCTCGGCTAAAAAAACATCTTGATAATAATACTTCTCCAATTAGGACTTGAACCCTTTAAAATGTAAAAGATTATTCATAAAATCTGACACAATCTAACAATTACCTACAAATTTATGTATTTCAAAACGCATGAAACCAATGATTACAAGGTTGCGTTGCAATTGGACTAGTGGAGTATAACGTAAAGGTAGACTCTAAAAACTAAATATAAACCCAGCATTCGGTGCTGGGTTTAAGTCAGGATTTCATACTCTATTTAGAAATCCTTATTAGGTTATATCACTTTTCAATTTCAAGCGTCTTTATCATTTGTCTTAATGCTCCAAGGTGATAAGCCGAGTGGGCAATGGTAGCGTTGACATTTGTCAGCCAATTCTCTAAATCGATTGTATCGATCTCGGTCAAAAGAGTTACGTATTCCCTGTGTAATCCCTTCCTGATTTCCGACCATTTCTCCTCATCAACTTGAGTTATGGTCCAGCTAGCATCCCAATCCTTTTCAAAATCTACGCCACGTATCATTGTTCGAATTACCCATAAATAATAACGTGTATGGTCCGAGTGAGCAGCTATTGTGGAACCATTTATGGAAAGTGAAGCATCTTCTGCGGTTAAGCCCTCAAGTGTACCAAAAATACCTGTATTAGGTCTTGAATCAGTATAATAACTCCCTCCATTTCCCGGCCCCTCAAACGTTTCTTTCAAAAGCGTTTTTATTGAACTCGCCCACGTCTCGCTCATCCCTATTCCCCCTCAAGAGTTTTAATCAACTTGCATTCTTTTATAATACACTAGAAAAATAGATAATCGTTTTTGTTTTGTAAAATAAATCCAAACACAATAAATTAATGAGTAACAAACTCATGTATATACAAGGTGGAAAAACACTGAACTCTAAAAATTCAAGTAGCCCTGTATATCAGGCGCAAATGAAAACTATAAAGGGCTTTTACTGCTGGGAACAGTTCAAACATTCCGTTAAAAGGGGAGATGTTCGACCTTCTTGGTCGCGTGTACGTAATGAACAATAAAAAAAGACCATTCCTTAAATTGATAAGGAATGGTCTTTTTTATCTGAATACATAAATTAAATCTGGAAAGTTAACAACGTAATGTAAAGGCTTTAAATATTTTAGTAGCTTTTCAAACGCTCCTCCAGAGACAAAATTCTAAACCTTAGTTCTTGATTCGAATCTAAGCACCCTATTACAATCTGATTATCTTCCGTAATGGTGACATACCTGAAAGTTTCATCACCATGAATCTTTATTTTTGTTTCCAATGTTGTTTCCATTTTTGCAAAGACATGATCTGTGTACGTAAGCGGAAGAAAATCATCTAATCCTTCTTCAGGGCTACCAAGCCATTTAAACATGAAATCTTTCAATGAATATTGTTCTATCATAGATAAATGATCTTTGAAATTCAATTTGTCTATTGTTATCTCTTTCAACTTAACCACTCCTCAACAGTATATAAAGTTTATATCGATAAACTCCTAACATCAAGGGTATTCCAATGACAAAGGATTACATTTAGATTACTTGCTGACTAACTTGCTTACTAAATAGACCATCTTTACCGATAAATGGTTTAGAATTAAATGATGTAGTACACCAACCAAATAGATATCGACATTCCGTGGAATAACTTCCTTCGGGTTTTCATGTTAGGGTAGTTAATGTTTTATGTTTAAAGTATCCGTTATCAAAATGATCATTTTTGTCAAAAACAGCCTCCGTTTAGTGAAGGAAACGGAGGCTGTTTGTCAATACATAAAATACTTTACACTAAACCTTATAACTTTTTATTTCCTTTAACACCATTTATAGAATAGCTCATGATAATATTTGCATTCAATGAGTGGTATACGGAACAGTACGTATTTTTCGATAACTGGATTGCACGGACCACTTTATCTTCAGGCAGTTCCCCCTCGAGGATATAGTGGATATGAAAGTCGGTAAACCGTTTTGGATGATTTTCTGCGCGTGATCCTTCAATTTCTATTTGAAAACCAGTTGTATCAAATCGCATTTTTTTTAATATCATTACAATATCAATTCCAGTACACCCCGCAAGTGAATGTAAAAGTAACTCTGTAGGTCTTGCTCCACTATTTGTTCCGCCTGATTCTTTGGCAGCATCCATCTTTATTTCATGCCCTGAGGGAGTTGTGCCAGAAAAGGCCATTTCCCCTTCCCATGTAATCATTGTCTTCATTAATGTCATTCCTCCCTTTCTAGTTGCCCGAATAAATCGTTAACATGTCTATTAAAAGTAATTAAGAATCGATTAGTCTTACATAATATTTCCCGTGATTTTTATCCCCTTCAATCAGTGTTACATTTCAAGATCGTCATTTCATGAGGGCCGAAAAAAGGGATCTATACCTTCTATTCTTCCCACAAGCCCTTCTTAGTTAGTCATACTGATTTTGGTTTGTAAAATAGAAGAAACGATTTTCTGAATCATCATTGTATATTTCCTTGGAATCTTATAACGATATCGTTTTCCAGTTTCATTCAACCGTTCCTTTGCTTTCCTATTCCAAGGCTTTTTAAATCTTCATCTACCATGAAGTTTTATAGGTTCCGTTGCCCTTTACAGGAGTTTTATAGCTATTATTTTCGCCGTCTTGCCATGTAATATTCCCATTTTCATCTTTCATGACGAACTTGAATTCATAGTAACGATCTGCGGCTAAATGGAATGTTCCGCTCCAGCTGCCTTCTGGATTTTGAGTGAGCTTATATTCGTATTCTTCAGGCTTCCACCTGCCGATTTCCCCTCTATCACCAATCAAGTAAACACCATGATTCGGTTTGGCAGGTACATTTTCAACAGTGAATGTAACGGTTATTGATTTCCCTTCCAATTTATCTACCATCAGCTTGAACTCATCTGTTGGATTTCCATCTTCATCGAATAAATTAGACATTCTTAGGAAGGTAAAGGCTTCAAAATCATAGTTAAAAATCATTTCTGCAATATTATCAAAGCCCCCTTCATTATTGATCACCGGGAGTGCATTTTCGCCATTTAGAGAAATCCCTTTTTCATTAGCTAAATGAGCGATTTGGGTAACCAATGTTTTTGGAGCGCTATAATATGGTGCTGTATGTGCGTTTTGATCTCCCATTTCCAAACAAGTGAATGTAAGGGCCATATTTGACTTCTTAAATTGATCAAGTAGTTGGGAATAGTTATAGTACCCAGCACTATACTCAGCTGAGTGCGGCATGAGCGGATCATTCATTTTCCAATGGACACCTGAGATCTTAGCGCCAATTGGTACGTTAAAGACTTCATCAAAATGTTTATGGGCAAATTTCGAGATTTTTGAAAGGTGCTTTTCAAGAGTACCTTGATACCACTGCATAAAGTCGTTACCGAATTGTGTGTCGATTGCTCCACCTCTAGTGAAAAACTCATCCCCATTAATAGGTGGTTGAATCTCATTCCAGTTTTTATACTTTTTGCCCCAAGATGCATTTAGTTTTTTTATAGTTGAATATTTTTCTTTCATGGCAAGCCTGAAATCCCGTTTTGCACCCTCCGTATAAACTTGAAGCTGTCCCCTTTCAGGGTATTCCCAACCATCTGCATTTTGATAAGAAGGATATCTTAGTTCTCCTGCTGGACCCGCACTAAGATATATTTTAACGATTAGATCTTTTTTATCAGCAAAGTTCTTTGCAAATGATTTGTACAATTCGTCATATTGAACGGCTGTACCTTCCCACCAAGGTGCAAGTACTTCTTTATTCCAATAACCTCTTTCACTCTTGAAGGCCATGTTTTCGGCAGTGTCTTTATTCCAGAGCCAACTTGGGATAGGATAGTTGCAATCATCCCCCACATTACCGCCACATTGATGCGTAGATAAAATGGGCACCCATTTTAAACCGGAAGCTTCCACTACTTCCCCATACTTTTTATAATAGGACCAATCAAACTGATTATCCTTTTTACTTTCGACCATTCCCCACCATATATCTGTTGTTATTGCATATACTCCATGTTCCTTCAATTGAACCAACTCTGCTTTAAATGCATCCCAATCTGTTATTTCGCCCAATGGGGCCATCACATAAAGCCTGTAATCTGGTTTTACTTCTGCAATTACAGGTGAAGTACTTGATGAAGGAACAAAATACAGCATAAAGGTAACAACACCTATAGATAAATTTTTCAAAAAAAAACACCTCTTCCCCATACTGATAGTAGAAACCGAGACTAAATTAAAATTCAAAACATAGGGGTCATGTTGCAAAAGCGTTTCCTTCTTTATAAAAAAGTTGTTCCTATAAAAAAAGTATATTTCACTTGGAAATATTTATCAATTAATAGTGGGGTTTTCTTCAAATTTCCTTCGCAGTGTAATTGCAAGCAGGCTTCCCATTTGTTCATTTGGATGCTCACTTCTCAAAAAAATAAAAAGGGCTATCCATTTCAGAATGTAGACAATTTAAACGTTAATTTCCCCTCCAGGCACTCGCTTTCCGCGGACGATCTCCCGTAGACACGCTTTTCTAAGCAGGAGTCTCGCACCTTCCGCTCCAATCAACTTATTTATAAATTTAGATAGAACCTCTTTTGCTTTCAGTCTTTTTTGTTTTAAAATGAAAGTAAAAAAACTTGAGGTGATGAGGATGCTTTCTAAACATGATTCTATTCAGCGAGATCAACTTGAAGTGATTACTTTTGATCAATTGGTTCCAGCGAATCACTTGGATCGAAAAAATGGAGGCGGCCATTGACTTTTCTTTCATTTATGATTTGGTAAAAGATATGTATTCTGAGGTAGGACGCCTTCAAGATGAAATAAATCAAGTTCGTGAAAACCATGAAAAAAAGCCTTTTCCACCAGATAAATTTGATAAGGTAGAAAACAAAGCAATTAAAAAAAGTAAAACAGATCTTGAGAGTGGCTATTATGTGGGAGATGAAGGAACAAAACAGTTTGCCTATTCATTCCACTCGACCGCAGACCGCAACGGTTTTGTATTAAGAACGATTGTAACACTGGGTAATACACATGACAGTCATATCTTAGAACACTGTTGAACAAGTGATTGAGAAGGTTGGAAAACCGGAAGCAGTTGCCGCAGATGCAGCTTATAAAACGCCAGCGATTACTAGCTTCCTATTAAGCAAAGAAATCACCTGCTTTCCCCTATACACGTCCTCGCAAAAAAAAGGATACTTTCGCAAACATGACTATGTTTACGATGAACACTTTGATGGTTACCATTGCCCTTCGGGCGAAAATTCTAAAGGGATTTCAAAAGGGGTTCGGAATTTTTTAATTCCGAACCCCTTTTGTCTACAAACTGAAATGGGTAGTCCTTAAAAGGGCTATCCATGTTCCCGATCAACCTTTTTCTTTTACATTCAATTTTATAAAACAATATAAACATCACCATTTTCTATTTCAACATTGAATGTTTTAACGCAGCCATTATCAGGTTTTTGGACTTTTCCATTCTTGACACTGATTTTCCAGTCATGCATCGGGCAAAAGACGTGATCACCACTCACAATGCCTTCCACCAGAACTCCACCTTTATGTGGGCACCGATTTTCAATAGCCCGGAATTCACCATTAGCTAAATGAAAAAGAGCAATTTCTTGAGAGCCTATGGTTACTGTTTTCCCCAGATTTTTTGGCATTTCCTTTACTGTTGAAACCTTTATCTTTTGAAGCGTTTTCCCCATTTAGGCTTCCCCCATATTCATTTATTTGATATAGCTGGAATTTTCACTTTTTGAAATAAACCGGTTTGGATCGCATTGCTCTCAATGATTTCTTTCCACGGTTCTTGCAATACAGATAAAGCTTCATTTAAACGTTGATTAAGCTCAATCCTTTTTTGCTTATCACTAGTAATCGCCTTAATGGAATCGACCCCTACACGCTCAACCCAGACAGACGTTCTTTCTAAATAATTGGCTGTCTCCCGATAATGTTGAATGTATGCACCTGTAATTTCAATTACCTCATCACTTGTTTTCACCTTGCATAATAATTCAGCGGCTCTTAAATGGGTTCCGCCGTTGCCGCCAATATAAATTTCCCACGCACCGTCTACACCGACAACACCAAGATCTTTGATACCGGATTCAGCACAATTACGAGGACATGCAGACACAGCCATCTTAACCTTATGCGGTGTGCCTACACGTTCAAATTTCTTCTCCAGGGCAATGCCCAGCCCAATTGAATCTTGGGTGCCAAAGCGGCAAAAGTTTTCACCGACACATGTTTTCACAGTTCGGAGGGTTTTTCCATATGCATATCCAGAAGGCATATCCAGGTCGGCCCATACACTTGGAAGGTCTTCTTTTTCAACACCGAACAAATCTATTCTTTGCCCGCCTGTAACCTTAAGTAACTTAACATTATACTTATCGGCAACATTTGCTATTTTCCGTAATTGATCAGGATTAGTGACGCCCCCATACATTCTTGGCACAACAGAAAATGTGCCATCCTTTTGAATATTTGCATGCAGTCTTTCATTGACATAGCGGGATTCTTTTTCATCTTCATATTCAACAGGATGAATCATCCCTAAGTAATAGTTCAGTGCCGGTTTACACTTCGAGCATCCGTCACTTGTATTCCAGCCGAGAACATTCATAACTTCTCGAGTATGGGTCAGATTTTTTTCGCGTATTTCAGCAACAACCTCATCTCTGGATAAAGTGGTGCACGTGCATATGGATTCCTTCTGGTTTGACTCACTGAAATCAGCGCCCAATGTCATCTCGAGAATATCACCGACTAACGGCTTACATCCTCCGCACGATCTTGAAGCACTTGTGCAGCCTTTTACTTCCTCAATACTCGTTAACCCATTAGATTCGATAGCCGTCATGATATCGCCTTTCGTTACTCCATTACAACCACAGATGATATCTTCATTTGACATCGTAGTGACCAGGCTGACACTGGGTCCTTCACTCGCTCCAACTTCTAAATATTCGGAAACTTCAGCATTTTTATTAATCATGCTCAATAGGTTATTGCTTTCTGTGGTATCCCCGAATAATACCGCACCAGAAATTCTCCCATTTCGAATCATTACTTTTTTGTAAGTACCATTCCATTCATTAAATTCCTTGATTGATTTAGCTTGTTCATCCTCGAAAATTTCTCCAGCCGAAAATACATCAACACCGGATATTTTTAGCTTAGTAGAGAGCACTGAACCCTCGTAGGCTTTGCCTTCCATCCCGCAAATCCTTTTGGCTAGTACTTTGCCCTGTTCATAAAGGGGAGCGACCAAACCATATACCATCTCACGGTGTTCCGCACATTCACCAACCGCAAAAATATTCGGGATTCTAGTTTGCATATAATCGTCCACGATAATTCCTCGATTGACAGGGATGCCGCATTTTTGGGCCATTTGAACATTTGGTTTAATCCCAACTGCCATGACCACTAAATCGGCGCTGATTTCATCGCCATCACTAAAGCGTAATCCTTTAACATCAATTTCACCTAAAACCTCTTGAGTCTGCTTCCCCAGATGAAAATTCATTCCCTGGCTTTCAAGTTCCCTTTGCAGCATTTTTCCTGCTGTTGGATCTAACTGCCTATCCATCAAATATTCCGAAAGGTGAATAACCTCTACCTGCATTCCTAGATTTAAAAGACCCCTGGCTGCTTCAAGACCCAGTAATCCTCCACCAATAACTGCAGCCTTTTTATTGCTTTTTGAATATTCAATCATTTTTTCGCAATCTTCAATATTTCGAAAGGCTGTCACTCCTTTTTTATCCGCCCCCTTTATAGGTAGTATGAAAGGGATTGATCCGGTAGCTAAAATTAATTGATCATATTCGACTTCACGATTTGTATCTGAGTAAATGATTTGCTTTGCCATGTCGATGTTCATGACCGTTTCACCTGAAAAAAGTGTAATATTGTTTTCTTTGTACCAGTTCCAATCATTTATTGTTATATCATCTATCGTCGTAGCCCCTTGCAATACATTCGATAGTTGGATTCGATCATAATTCGGATGTGGCTCACTTCCGAAGACAGTAACCTCAAACATTTCTGGTTGAATTTTCAAAATTTCTTCTATACATCTTACTCCAGCCATACCATTCCCAATGAGTGCCAATTTCTGCTTAGCCATGTTTTTTCCCCCAATAAGATTTTTTTGAAAGGATTATGTGTTTGATTATAGGTGAGGTCACTATTTATAACAACAAGTGTGTTATAAAATCTTACATGATTTTTGAAAATTAATAATTAATGTTAGTTTTTATTACAAATATTCAGAAAATTAGGATATAATAACCTTATTGAACTAGCATTAATCAAAAATGAGGTGATTTTCATCGTCCAGCAAAAAGAATCTTATATAGACAGAAAAGTAATTTCCATAGGAGTGGTCAGAGAATTAACCGGACTATCAGATAGACAGATCCGCTATTATGAAGAAAGAAAACTAGTTTTCCCCGAAAGGTCTAAGGGAGGTAACCGTAAATACTCTTTTTCCGACGTCAAGGCATTAGTGGAAATCGCCGATAAAATAGAGGATGGAGTACAAACCAATGAAATTAGACAGGAAAAATTAAAAGAAAACAAAAAAATCGAACAGGAAAAAATGCGAAAAAAAATGCTGCAAGGTCAATTAAATGCTCACTTTGGGATGCGCAATTGATTTTGTGTCACTTCCGGCAATATGTACGATTCAATTTTGTTCAATAGCGCACATGTTCAGACGCCGATAAACCTATTCCCGAATTTACACCTTGCTTTTTCGCCCTAAAGTTTGTTTACTAATCTAACATTGCTAGGGATATGGCATCTTCCATGTCCTTTTTTCATTTACTGGAGATTCATAGCGATAAAGGGGAGTCTCACTTTGTTCGGTCGATATTATTTCATTAACGAAGTGAGACCGAATTCCTAAAATGGGATTTTGAACTGACCTCTTTTATCCGAGGGAACTAGCTAGGTAATAAAGAATGACCAAATTCATTCCTTCTGTACGAACTCCTTATCTTTTGTCCTTTCTGAAAACCATGATAATGTACCGGATAATTTCACTACTTCTCCTATTACAATCATTGCGGGATTGGAGATCCCCTCCCTTTTAACAACCTCCACAATTGTATCGATCGTGCCTGTAACGGTCCGTTGAAAGCCAGTCGTTCCTTGTTCAATAACCGCTATAGAGGTTTTGGGTTTCATTCCACATGATTGTAATTGACTGCATATATAAGGAAGGTTATTAATTCCC
The DNA here is from genome assembly GCF_918698115.1 of Peribacillus sp. Bi96. Lineage (GTDB taxonomy): Bacteria > Bacillota > Bacilli > Bacillales > DSM-1321 > Peribacillus. Next base: position 338,880 of record NZ_CAKKLV010000002.1, on the reverse strand, counting down.
ATATAAATAGCAATCGTGTCAACACCATGTGCCAAATGGTGCCAGTGGATGTTATCCAGTTTACCGTTCTTACAGTGTCCTGTGACAATTGCAAAGGAACTTCCCCACTCCCTATGCGTCACGGGAATTCCCGCATAAGCTGGCGCAGCAATTCCTGATGTAATTCCAGGAACTATTTCAAATTGAATACCGTGCTTTACAAGCTCTTCCGCTTCCTCAGCGCCTCGTCCAAATATGAAAGGATCTCCCCCCTTTAAACGAACGACCATTTTCCCCTCCATTGATTTACTGATTAACAATTGGTGAATTTCCACTTGGGAGACACAATGTTTACCAGGCGCTTTACCACAATAAATGAATTCAGCATCCTTCTTGGCGTATAGCAGCAAATCACGATTTACCAATCGATCATACAGAATAACATCTGCTTGCGCGATGCATTTGGTTGCTTTGACAGTTATTAGATCTGGATCCCCAGGTCCGGCACCAACAATATAAACCTTACCTTTTCCCATACTATTGCCCCTTTTTTCATGAGTCATGAACAAATGCTTTTTCCTCGAAATTTCATTCGGGTGTGTATTTTAATCTTCATTGAAACAGCATAGAACCTGCCTTGTTATATCACTTTAATTCGACGCTTTCTCAATAATAGGATTCACGTTTACCGCACTGACTTTAAAACCAGGCATTTTGCATGTCGGGTCTAAATCCTGCGACACGAGCCGATTGACATTTTGTGAGTCTGCCCAATGAAAGGGAACGAATATAGTATCATGACGAATGGTATCTGACCATTTACTTCTTACAACAATACTTCCCCGCCTTGATTCAATTTTGACCAAAGAATTGTCTGGAATGTGATATTTCTTGGCTGTATCCGAATGAATTTCCATAAATGATTCAAAATTTCTTGCTGCCAATGATGAGCTTTTTCTCGTTTGTACTCCTGTTAAATATTGTGACATGACCCTTCCAGTTGTTAAGTAAAGGGGAAACTCCATACATGTCCGTTCTTTTGGAACAATAGGCTCATTATTAACGACAACCATAGCTGCCTTTCCATCTGGGTGCGCAAAAGACGATTCGAATAACCGTTTTGTCCCTTTATGGTCAAGGTTTGGACATGGCCACAAAATGCCTCCTTCTTTTCTTAGACGATCATACGATATACCATAATAATCAGCAGCTCCCCCGCGGCTTGCCACTCTTAACTCGTTGAAAATCTCTTCTGCAGATTGAAAGGAGAAATGCTCCCCTTTTCCAAGAACTTTTGCTATGTCGCAAATGATTTGCCAATCATGCTTTACTTCTCCCGGTGATGAAAAACTTGCTTCCCTCAAGGTGACTCGTCCCTCTAAATTTGTCATCGTTCCTTCATCCTCCAAATAAGAAGAAGTAGGTAAAATTAAATCTGCCAATCTAGCAGTTTCTGAAACAAACATATCTACTGCGACAAGAAACTTTAATTTTTTCAAAGCTTTTTTAACAAAGTTAGCATTAGGGTTAGAGACAATAGGATTAGAGCACATTAAAAACATGCCGGTAATTTCACCTTCATTTATTTTCTCTATCATTTCGAATGCTGATACACCTTTTCTTGGCAAATCATCAACATCGGTTCCCCATATTCTTGCCATATGTAATCTGTGTTCTTCATTTTCAATCATACGATACCCCGGCAGCTGGTCTGCCTTTTGGCCATGCTCTCTTGCTCCCTGTCCATTTCCCTGTCCAGTAATTGCTCCATAACCCGAATTTACTTTACCGATTTTGCCTGTAGCGATAAGAATATTAAGGAAATTACGAACGGCCGCAGAACCATCTGTTTGTTGCTCAACACCCCTTGCTGTAAAAATCATCCCTGATTTTTCTTCCCCGAAGATTGTAGCTGCTTTACGGATTTGTTCGCTTGGAACTCCAGACAACGATGCAATCTCTTCCAATTTTAAAGAGGAAACATACTCTTTAACTTCCTTAAAGCCATTTGAACGTTCCAGAATAAATGTTTCATCAATAAGCCCCTCATCAATGATTACTTTCAATAATCCGTTTGCTAAGGCGGCATCCATCCCAGGTTTTACTTTCAGATGTAAGTCAGCCATTTTCGTTGTTGCTGTTTCTCGCGGATCAACAGCAATGATATATGCCCCATTCTCTTTCGCTTTCTCAAAGTACGGCATGATTGTCGGTTGGCATTCCGCGATATTTGTACCCGCCAAGATAATGCACTTTGTGAACGGAACTTCTGACAAGCTATTGGTCAGGCCCCTGTCCATACCAAATGTTTGACTTGCAGCAGAAGCAGCCGCGGACATACACAAACGGCCATTATAATCAATATACTTTGTCTTCAAAGCTACTCTTGCAAATTTCCCGAGTAAATAAGCTTCTTCATTCGAAATGGAGGCACTTCCGTAAACGGATAATGCATTTATACCATCTTCCGTTTGAATCTTATTGAAATTCTCCTTAATATGGTTTAATGCTTCCTCCCAAGATATGCGAACAAATTCACCATTTTTTTTAAGCAAAGGGTATTTAATTCGATCGTTATGCAACGCATGTTGGTGTGCATTCATGCCTTTAATGCATAAGCGCCCCTCTGAGGTTGGATTATCTTTTCCAATTGTCATATACTTTTTTCTTGTGACTATTGTTTGTTCCAGCAACTGCATCTTACATTGCACGCTGCAAAATGGACATTGTGTATCATATCTTTTTTCTGATTGGACTTCAATTTGCTTCATACGGAAATACTTTAATAGTAATTCAGTCAAGTCTCCCACCCTTTACTCATGGATTTCTTTGGAACGTTTTCATCTTTAACTGACATTTACCGTATGTCTTAAAGCAAAGAAAGGTGTACTTGCCACTGCTTTCTCCGAGCTACGCCATTTCCAATCGTTGAGACAGTTGCTGATTAAGCTCTTTATCAAATAATACTTCCCTAACATGAATTAATCCCACTCGTTCAATCCATTGCCAAGTACGTTCTAAATAGTTAGCTGTCTCACGATAATATTGAATAAAGCCGATGATGATTTCAATCGCTTCTTCATTTGTCCTGGCTACACATAACAGTTCACCGGCACGTACATTACGCCCGCTGCTTCCGCCCACATAGATTTCCCAGCCCCTGTCAATGCCCATAACTCCTATATCTTTCGTTGTTGATCCTGCACCATTATGCATACAAGCGGATATGCCCATCTTTATACGGTAAGGTGTTAATAGATGCTCCAATCTTTTTTCCAAGTCTACAGCAAGTAAAATGGATTGTTGTTTATCACAATGGCAAACATGTTCCCCGATACATGTTTTGACGTTGTGAACGGTATTGCCATATTTCGAACTTAACGGCATATCTAAATCAGCCCACACACCTGGAAGGTCTTCTTTTTTTACACCCATTAAATGAATCCTTTGTTCACTTGTTATGGCTAACTGCGATATATCATATTTATCTGCAACATTTGCAATTTTTCGCAAGTCTTTCGCATTCGTCATACCGCCGTACATTTGTGGGATAACAGAGAATCTGTCATCACTTTGAACGGTTGCATTCTTTTGTTCGTTTATGTAAAGAGTTTCCTGTTCAATCTCATACTCTGGATGAATCATTCCTAAATAATAGCTCAGGGCTGGCCGGCATGTTGCACAACCTTCGCTATTTCCCCAATCCAGAACATCCATCACTGCTTGAACAGATGTTAAGTCTTGAAGCTGCATTTGATACACCACTTCATCTTCCGTTAATGTCGTACATGAGCACATTACCTTTTGTATCTTAGAATCATCAATAGGATTACTTTGAATAAATGCCAAAAGCTCGTTCACTGCCGGCTTACACCCACCGCAAGAACCGGAAGCCTTTGTACATTGTTTAATTTGTTCCACAGTTGTTAACCCTTTATTTTGAACGGCATCAATGATTGCCCCTTTTGAAACAGCATTACAATTGCAAATGATTTCATGATTTGCCATAGATGCGATTACACCCTCACTCGTATCTGATGAGTGAAACAGCATACTTTTTGCCTCTGTCGATACTTCTTGCCCCTTTAAAATCAGATCAAGTAATCGCGAGCTGACCTTTGTATCTCCATAAAGCACAGCACCTATGATTTTTTTCCCTTGAAAGACCACTTTTTTATAAATACCATCTAATTCATCGAAAGTTGTGATTGATTTCGTCGTTTCATCCCCTAGGAATTGTCCAACAGAGAATAACTCAACACCTGATATTTTCAACTGGGTCGAAAGCACCGAACCCTGGTATCCATGGCATTTCATCTTACAAATGTGCTTTGCCAGCACTTCTCCTTGTTCATATAGAGGTTTCACCAGTCCATAAACAATGCCCTGATGTTCAGCACATTCACCCACCGCATAAATATGAGGGATGCTTGTTTCTAAATGGTCGTTTACAATAATGGCACGATTTGTATCAATTCCGCTTTCTTTGGCCAACTGTATATTCGGTCTGACTCCCGCAGCCATGACAACTAAATCGGCTTCCAGCTCCGTTCCATCTTTAAAACGGACTCGCTCTACACGCTCATTGCCGATTATCTCCTGTGTCTCCTTTTTTAAAAGAAAGTGCATTCCCTGGTCTTCCAACTCTTTTTGAAGCAAAACGGATGCCGTTGTATCAAGCTGCCTTTCCATTAAATGTCTAGAAATATGAACGACATTCACTTCCATGCCAAGATTTAGCAGCCCTCTCGCTGCTTCTAGACCTAATAAACCTCCTCCAATGACAACGGCTTTTTTATACTTCCGTGAAGTTTCAATCATCCTTTGGCAATCTTCAATCGTCCGAAAGGCAATAACTCCTTCTTTATCAAAACCGGTAACTGGAAGAATAAATGGGACAGAACCTGTGGCAAATATGAGCTTATCGTAGTGGACTTCCCTTTCTTTGTCTGTTTTTATCTTCCGAGTCTCTTTATCGATTTTTACGACCGTTTCTCCCGTGTATAATTGGATATTATGCTTCGTATACCAGTTCCGTTCATTTAGCGTAATATCTTCAAACGAGGTATTGCCTTGCAGCACAGACGACAATAAGATTCGATTATAGTTAACATGTGATTCACTTCCGAAAATAGTAATCTCAAAAGCATTCGGATCATTTCTTATAATCGACTCAATGCAGCGCAATCCCGCCATTCCGTTCCCTACTAAGACTAGCTTTTGTTTATTCATTTTATCCCCCCAACAAAAAATGAAAGAAGCCAGTATAACTACATGGATTTAAATCTTAACTGAATTCTTTCCAAGTACCCACGTTTTTCTCCATGAAAGCTGAGCTAGAACCAAGATCATGAACGCCACAATTCCAATTGCTGAAAACACTACAAATCCTGTAGCGTATGTTCCGGTAATCTGTTTTAATGTTCCAAGTATGTTAGGGACCAAGAATCCACCAACACCTCCAGCAGCTCCAACAATGCCAGTAATAAAACCAATTTCGTTAGAAAATCTCTGTGGAACTAACTGAAAGACAGCTCCGTTGCCCATACCAAGAAATAGCATTCCGATAAACAGTAAGATTGTAACGGTAGAAAATGAATAAAGAAAGCTAATTCCAAACATACATAATGTAAGTCCAATGAATAAAAACATAAGCAGTTTAACTCCACCTATTTTATCGGCAATAAATCCTCCCACGGGACGAAAAAAGCTTCCAGCGATGACACATAATGTGACAAACTCCCCGGCCCTTACTCTTGTTAACCCATACTCATCAACAAAAAAGATGCTTAAAAAGCTAGTAAACCCAACAAATCCCCCAAAAGTAACACTATAGAGAATACAGAAATACCAAGTATCTCTTATTTTAAATACGTTTAAATATTCCTTGAGCGGTTTTGCAGGCGGTTGAGATGGCGCGTCCCTTGCGATTAAAATATAAATGACAAACACGATGGTTAAAGGAATCAATGCTAAACCCATCACATTATGCCAGCCAATAGACTCTGCAATACGCGGCCCAAACAATGTCGCAAACAAAGTTCCACTGTTACCAGCTCCCGCGATGCCCATCGCAAGTCCCTGCAAGTGTGGGGGATACCAGCGGCTTGCCATAGGAAGTGCTGCAGCAAAACTTGCACCTGCCACTCCGAGTAAAATCCCAATTAAATATAGTTCTGCTAAACTTTCTCCGAATAACCATCCCCAAAAAAGTGGAATCATCGTAACAAGCATTCCTCCGATTGCAGTTTTTCGTGGACCGATGCGATCTGTCAAAAAACCAAGAACAAGCCGGAAAAACGAGCCTCCCAAAATGGGAATAGCTACAACCAGACCCTTTTCTGCTGGAGAAAGCCCGAAATCTTTTGTAATATAGACACCAAGCGCACCTAATAATACCCAAATCATGAAACTAATATCAAAATATAGGAATGAAGCTAATAAGGATGGGGCATGACCGCTTTTTTTAAAATCAGATATTTTCATTTTTCATCTCTCCTATGCTTTATTAATTGAATATTCGTTTATTTTACTATTATAAAAGAGAGATTTCTTGGTTTATGTAAGAAAACATCACATACTTTTTTTAATAGATATATAATACGGTTTTTTCAAGGAAGTTAGTAGAGAGAAATTCCATAATTGCAGGCTAGATTTCCGTCCATAAACCTCTAACTCTGCAAATCTTTAGGATCATGTCAGTATTCTTACTTGGGTGACATATAAATTCACAAATCGCTGCCGTTAAAGAAGGCTGCATCAATCATTACCTCCAATTGGCTTTTTTCGTAACATCCGTGACATTTCTCTAACAAAAAAAGTGAAGCACGGGTTCTTGGCTTCACTTCATTACATATTAAATATAAGGAGACGATAATATTCTATTGATGATTTTTAAGGATTTATATATATGTACCATGCGATACAATGAGCCTTCATCAGCAAGGTGACTTGTTCCACCAATAGCTCTAAATTGGAGTTTTCATTAAAGATTTTACAACCTTAATATGAACACATTCTTGCTTTATGATGAAAACATCTTTATCTGTGGGTTGGTTCTTCTTATTGCACAAAACAAGGATCCCCTTCATATGATGTATTTAAGGGAACAAGCAGATTTTTTTTCAATAGGTATTAATAGTCGGAGAAAGGTTGGGTGCAATAAAATATGAGGCAATATCCATTTCATAATATTCCATTTCAAAATCTCCAGGAAAAAAACATGTCATTTGAAGAGGTATTCGATCACATTGTAGATTTCATGAAATTAGATCCAGCGGGTAACTATCGATTAATGATCGGTACAGATTCGCAAGTACATAAAAAACATACGGTTTTCATTACAGGCATTGTGATCCAGCTGGTCGGAAATGGTGTGTGGGCTTGTATAAGAAAAGTGATGATACCAAGAAGGATGACGCAATTACATGAACGTATTTCCCATGAATTGTCGTTAACTGAGGGGATCGTATCCATGTTTACGGAGGAAAGAAAAAATCAGTTAATCGATATTGTCCTGCCTGCTGTATATCAAGGGGCAACATTCAGCATGGAAGGCCACATTGATATCGGGATTGGAAAACGGAACAAAACAAGTGAGTTCGTAAAAGAAATGGTTGCCAGGATTGAGTCCATGGGAGTGGAACCTAAAATTAAACCGAATGCTTTCGTTGCCTCAAGTTATGCAAACCGGTATACAAAGCAAGAGTAACTGTTGCCAAAAACAATAGGTTAGACGCCTAAGCGGTGAACATTTGGATTTATCTCTTCCCTCCCTTGTCCGTTTGTCGACAAAAGCCATTTCTAATTTTCACAATAATAGTGATTCGATGTTACACTATTTACAGTTTTTATTTTAGAGTTTTCCTTAACGATTTCTACCAAGGGTGTACAAGCTCTAACGGATCGTTATCTAACCAAATTTTGGAGAAGTTACTTTACGATAATGAACTGCATGCAGAATTCCTTAAGAATAATTTACTATTGATCAAAATAACCGATAAAATCCCCTTTGTTTTTATCTTGTGCATATACTACCGTTTCTTTGTCAGAAAATGTAGGCAGGCCAAAATTTTGTTTATATTTCTCAATTCCCTTTCCTGTTATAATAATCCAATCCCCATCCTTCCCTGCTTGTAACGCTTCCTGAATAGCAAAGGTCCTATCTGGAATAACCATCCCATTTCCAGAAGAGTAATCGCATTGAAGTTTATGGAGTGATGTTTCCATCACCTCCATCCCCTCTGTATTCAAATCATCCATCGTCAAAATTGATACATCACTTAGTTCTGAAGATACCTTAACCATTTCTGCCCTTTTGGTTGTATCTCGACCACCACGGAAACCAAAGATATGATAAATCTTTTCTGCCCCGCATTCTTTTGCAGTTTGAAGCATGTGATGAATGGCATCAGCAGTATGTGCATAATCGATGACAATTGTCGGCCCATCTTCTTTTTTATACATTTCAAATATCCCTGGAACTCCAGAAAATCGATTAAGAGAGAAGAGAATATCCTCTTTTTTAATCGGGAACATCTTCGCTACCGAATAGGCTGCGGTTGCGTTATATAAATTATGAAGTCCAGGCAATGGTAAATTGATTTTCACAGATACATGGTTCTCATTCAATGAAATAAAGGGGTTCTTTGCTGTGTTATAATTGGTGATCAATATATCGCACCGCTTGGATTTACCAAAAACGTAGGTACTGACTTTCTTCTCTCGTAAGTATTCTTGTAATTTTTCTCCCCAGAAATCATCTCCGTTAATAATCGCAAGCCCATTGGTTTTTAATTTTTCAAAAAGCAGTAATTTCGCCAGGAAATAATCCTCCATCGTTCCGTGGAAATCAAGATGGTCATGATATAAATTCGTGAAGACGCAGAAATCAAATTCAATTCCTTCTAAACGGTATTGGGCTAATCCATGTGAAGACACTTCCATGATGACAACCATGTCCTCACTAGCAGACAGTAAGGTATTCAATTCCACCGTACCGGGAGTCGTATTATGAGAATCGACTTTGTTTCCATTGATTATATGTTGTATCGTACCTATGACGGAACAGGATATTCCATTCTCTTCTAAAATTTGTTGAAGCATATAACTTGTTGTGGTTTTACCATTCGTACCCGTAATCCCTATCATTATTTTTTGATTGCTGGGATCCCCATAAAACCTTTTAGCGATTCCCCCTAATACTTTGCGGCTGTTCTTCACTCGTATATAAGGGACATCCAACCCCTTTATATCTCGATCCCCAACCACAACGGATGCCCCTAGACGAATGGCATCTTTAATGTAATTATGTCCATCTGCCTTATAACCGTTTACAGCAACAAAAATGTATCCATTTTTTATTTCCTTAGAGTTATCGGTTACACCTGTGATGAATATATCTTCAACGTCCTTCGGCAAAACCCAGTCGATTGTGTCTTTTATTATATCCTTAAGGATCATTACCTTTTCTCCTTTATTTTAGCTATTAGCATATTCCAAAATATGCGTCTCAAAAAAAGATTTTTATTAACATGCCATTTTTAGTATTCACCTGCACTCCAAAAATACTTGTCATTCAAGAATTTGTTTGATTGTAAAAATACAACTTTCTTTTATCTAATAACCTGGCAGTGAGAACCTCCTTGTCAAAAGGGTAACCTTTCATTTAAAACAAAAAAGACTGTAGGCACAAGTTGATTGGAGCATAAAAGTGCGGGACTCCCGCTGTAAGCGGTGACCTACGTTCCAATCAACGGATTGTAAAACCCATAAAAAAACTGTAGACAAACTCAATTTTCATCGAGTTTATCTACAGTCTGAGGCAGCCGATTCCGGCTGTCTTTCTTTAGGTTCTTTCTACATAGAATTGAAGACATTGACACACTGCAAGAAACTACCCCATCTTAGGGGAATTCCCTATATTGAAGAATGTAATCTCATAATCTCCAGTCAAGCTAATCACTCCACAACCCTTTTTTTAATGCTTCTATTGAACTTCCACGGATTTCGTTTCCATTTTTTGATTGTACAATGGCAAAATGAAAAACATCCCAAGAATAAAAAAGAAAGCCGCGATTTCAAATATGGCAACGAGTGAAAATTGCTCTTTCAACATACCTGCTGCGCTCATGGTCAATACCATCGAACCAGTGAACAACGGGCTTAAGATTCCATTGACTCTTCCAATGAACTCCCCTTCTGTCCTCTGCAATATCAATGTATTAATTCCGATTTGGATACAAGGCAGCATAAGCCCATTAAAGAATTCGGCGGTAAGTGTAATCCAAAGGTTTGTAGAAAGCCCCATTACCGCTAATCCAATGGCATTCATCAGCATTCCTAAGGCTAATAATCTCTGAGGCGCCACCTTTTTGGCAAAAATCATCACTCCAGCTCCGCCTAAAATCATACCAATGCCATTCACCATGAATAACCATTGAAGATTTTCCTTTGGCAAACCTAATTGTTCAGTAACAAGGAAAATCGAAAGCGGCTGAATGAAACCAAGTCCGAGGCCAGCTGCCAGAAAACATAAACCAAGAAGACTCAGTTCTTTTTTCCTCAACACATATTTCACTCCACTTTTCATTTCCTGCCATATTGTTGTTTTTACGGTATCCGCATCCAGTTTGCGATCTTTTGGAAGGAAAGCCAGCGCACCAGCGGAAAGTAAAAACGCTAGACCAGTAATCCCTATGGAGATGTTGATTCCGAATGATTGGAATGCAAATGTACCGAGGATCGGCCCTAAAACCATGAATACGGCAAATACAGTCTGGTATATTGACATCCCTGATTGAATTTGACTTTCCGGCAAATGCATCTTAAATAGCTTCATGCCCGATGGCTGTGAAAATTGTGAAAGTATCGCAGAAATCAAAGTTGCAAAAAATACCACTTTCCAAGTCCCGAAGATAAGGGCGATAAGCACAGCAAAAACGGATATTGCACTTAAAATATCACACCAAACCATCGTTTTTTTCGGGCTCCAACGGTCCGCAAACGTTCCTCCAATAAATGAAAAAATAAAAATGGGTGCAAATTCCGCTACTGAAATCATTGAAATGGCAAAGGCATCACCATTTGTCTGTTCCATGACGAATAACAAAACGGCAAAATTCCGTACCCATATCCCTATTTGTAAAAATAAGCCTGAAAAGATAATGGCCCGAAATACACGATTTGTGAATATGTTAGGTTCCTTATTACTTAATGGTACAGATACGTTTTTTCCCAATATAAAAACCTCCTATCAAATATCTGGACAGGAGGCAGTACAATACAAATTAAAAAGGCAAAATATCCCCAATGGGAGGAATACAATGATCTTTGTTTGTATTTTTAAGTACAGACTAATCCTATCCAGAAAAAAAGATCGTATTTAACACGCATTTTTTCTTAAAAAATAGGATTAAATGATCATTGTTTAAAGGTCACCCTTCCATTTTTTGTTAAGTTTATAATAATCGAATCATTCACATTAATCAAGGTAAATTTCATAAAAATCATGCTATTTTTTTGACCTAACTTGTTCAAGTCTTGTCTATATGACAGTCATTCTTCAAATGAAGAACCGTTATACCCTTACGCTTCCATTGGCAAGAGCTGTGGCCCTTTGAATGAACGCCTTTTTTTCATGACCCTTTCCCGGAATGGCACAAGTGAAAATGAGGATTCTTTTTAGTTCTCCATCAAACGTTCATGTTTTGGATTTGTCTGTACAAGTAAATGGGAAGATGGCATTTGAATTTGGTGCTCATGTAAGGCAGATATCATCTCAAACCTTACATTTCTTGCTGTTTCAAAGTAATCATCTGGTTTCACAAGCCCCACTAAACATAGCTCATATCCAACATATTTAAGATTCGGATTTAAATCCGTGATGCCGATATATCTAAAATCCTCTTCAGGTGTGCCGTCTTCCAGTCTTAAAAGGCTTTCACCATACTTCTCGTTGCAGATAAGACAGATATCTTCCAACAACCGTTTCACCTTATCAGGATTTTCTTGGTAACTAACCGTGATGCGTTCAATGATTCGCATTTTCCCTTTATTATAATTTTGAATCGTCCTGATTTCACTATGTGGAATGGTCAGCAGTTTTCCTGACCATTCCCGAATCTGCATGAACCGGATTCCGATTTCTTCAACCGTTCCGGAGCTTGTCCCATTAAATGTCACAAAATTCCCCACTCGGAATTCATTATCTGACAGCCTTACAAATCCTAATAAAATATCCTTTAGCATTTGCTGAGCGGCAAATCCGATAACGACCCCTACAATCCCAGCTCCAGCTAAAATTCCTTTTAGGTCTATAAACTGTCCAATCAAATAAATGAGGAAAAGCGCGGAAATGCCGTACCTAAGAGAAGAACGAGTAACCCCCTGTATCGTTTTTTCGACTTCTTCCTCAAAAAAATAGGACCTTCGAAAGAACCATTCAACCAATTTATTCAAAATATAATAAATGGCCAATAACATTAAAGCCAATATAAAAAGCCTCAATAATAAAAATTCTTCCAAATAATCCATAGCAAGCTCAGTTAATTTTAAGATATTCATGTTCTCACCTCAATTTCAACTCTTATTCAGAATCGATTAAAATCCAGTCATCATCCTTGCCTATTATCCCTTTATCAAGTATTAGTCTCGTTTTAAGGCGATAGGAAACACCTCGCTTATATGGCTCATTCAATATAGGCAAACAAAAGTTAAAAGGAATTTCATTACTTTCCCCTGAATTTATTTCTCTTGTTGACAAAATGGTGCTCGTCTTAAGGACTTCTTCCATTCCGGTAGAATGAGTATCCATAATTAAATCACATTCGATCCTCCTTATTCTTTGCTCCAAGGTACCACCCTTAATCAAGAAATAACCATTTATGCATTCACCAGATTTATACGTATTTTTCGGAAGGATTAAATCTATCTGTGCAGACCCTATTCCTAAAAGTAACAAAGATTTTCTCAGTATCAAAGAATACACTCCATTTATCATTATTTTTTTCTTTTATCTTCCAACTACTTAAACATTTCTTGAAAAGTCTTTATACTACAGACCTAAAAAAACCTTTACCCATTTTGGTAAAGGTTTTTTAACAGAAAATAGACCTTTACCACTAGGTAAGGTCTGGCTAACAACGATATGTTGCCAACAACACCGAGAGTATGTTACTCCGTAATGACGACATTGTTGTAAAAGCTACTCCCCTTAGGAGAATATATTCAAGTATATTGTTTATCATACGGTAAGATTGGAAAGATTGTCAAACCTTTATATACTATTAATTTAATAATCTGCCCAAAAATCGGGTTCATTGAGCATATGTTTATCGTAATGAAAATATATTGAATGTACTTGCTTGTTTATCCTAGAGAAAAGGTAATATTGAATATTTCAGAATCGGGTTTTAGGTGAACTTGAAAGGGTAATATGAATATAAGTAAACGCACTCTCACTCATAAATCACTTATGGGCACTTACAATGGGGTGAACCTTCCTTTTAGAAATATTAAAATGAACAGTTTGTGAATGTTTTAAAGAAAACTAAAAAAATATAATAAAATTTACAAGATTTCTCTTTTACTTATGGCAAGTTTATTGTAATATAAATGTAACAATTGTAATAGTAATTACACTTTCGTTACATAAGTATCCTAATATGGATTGGGGAGAGAAAGTATGAAAAAATTTTCAGGTATGCTATTATCCATCATCATTCTATTTTTCACATTAAGCTCGGGAGTTACAGCACAAACCACATCACAGAATTTATCTGACACAAATGCGTTAAAGATAGCCGATAATGCCAGCAAGCATTTTTGGAATGCATTACATGGATACAAAAGTCGTTCTTGTTCACAAAAAACGTTCAACTATAAAGGAACAGAGTATTCTTACCTTTGCCAAGAATTCAATACAAAAGATAAACTTGCTGACTACTTAGCAGAAACATTTACTAATAATGCAGTTGAAAAAGGGTTGTCAAAATATAAATACATTACCCATAAAGGAAAATTAGCCCGTCCTATCGGCGACGGCGACGGCATGTTAGAATGGAAAAAAGCAAAAATTAAATTGGTCTATCAAAAACTAAACGTTAGATCCTATAATTTAACTGTACCTACTGTCGACGGTGAATCTGTTAAAAGAACGGTTACCTTTTACAAGTCAGGATCAACGTGGAAAGTCAATCAGTTCGATGCAGTTCAATAAGTTCACGTCTTAATTGAAGTTCCTCTTATGATGTATAGTTAAAAACTATATGTCATAAGAGGTTTTTTATTTGCATGTTTTCCCACCTCAGTATTAAAGAGCTTCCCATTATTTATATACACCCTTCACTCTCTAATTGTTGCTTTCCCTTAATCTCGTTTTTACACTGCCAAATCTTTACACCCTAAAACAAAAAAACACAGCAAGCATGCTGTGTCTTAACGAATTTTTGCTTTGCGGAAGCCTTGAAAAGAATCGTGTGCTGCAAAAAATATGGTCAGTAGGATGAGACCCCAATAAATCGAACCATGCCATTCAAGCGTTGAAAATAATTTTGACATATACGCAATAAATTCATGGGTCAATAAATTCGGATTACTGATGATGATGATGAAAGTTATTGTGGTCAGAAGCTGATACCCAGCATGGAACCAGGCAAGTTTTCGAGTCCATTGCCCTGCAAGCAGTTTATAGATGGCGAGGAAGGCTCCTAAGATGATGATGCAAAATATCAGCGGCCAATAGGAATTCAATACCTCTTGATTAAAAGAAGGTGTCACAAAAGTGAGGCCATCATTACTTTTTTCATAGACTCCCAAAAGATTGGCCGCATTGAAATAAAGGGCAGCAAAAATGGATATACCTAGCAAACTTCCAAAAACCTCGATCTTTGGAACCGCTTTTTTCTTTGATATGTTCGGAATATGTTTTAAATCATCTGGAGTCCAGCGTTTCAAACCTATAGTTAAGGGCAATGAATCCTTTGAAGTATCCGTTCGTTCTAATACGGCAAATAAAAGCGTTAACCAAAAAAATACTTGGATCCCTGTACTGATGATACCTGCTATCCCTTTCCCGATGATGATGATTACAACTTCAATGACCGTTTTTTCACCAATATTGCTAAACAGATCATCCCCAAGTAATGCGATCAGTGAAATAACTGCCGCGATTGGTAAAATCATTTTCAATAAACTGATATATACGTCATAATAACGTGGTCCAATTAGGTGCATCGGCCGATCTCTATAACCACTTGCCAGTGTAGCCGGATCTCCTAACTTTGAAAGAACCCCTTTCACGTCTTGTTCGGTATAATTCTCCGGAAGCATATCTTCAATTGTTGAATGAAGTTCAAGTGCAATATCCTCCCGGTTTTTTTCTGGCAGCCTGCGGGTCACTTCCTGTATATAAAGTTCAATCAGCTCCATCTTCTTCCTCTCCTTTTAATAAGATATAAAGCTCTTGAGACGTTTTTTCCCATTCCTGCTTTAACTGATTGAAGATTTCATCCCCGTAATCACTTAAAGAATAATACTTTCGTGGTCTACTTTCAGAAGTATCCCAACTGCTGGTCACCAATTCTTGCTTTTCCAGGCGGCGAAGCAACGGATATAAAGTACTTTGATCAATAGGTATTCCCGACTTCTCTAAACGCTGGACAAGCGAGTACCCATACTGGGGGCTTTTGAGCTGACTTAGAACCGCTAATGTCAGAGTTCCTCTGCGGAGCTCAGTTGTTAATGAATTAAGTAAAGTGCTCATCCAATCACCTCTCCTCTATACTATGTGACGTACACCATACCTTATACTATGCATCATACACTATTTTAGTTCTAATACTAACATGAAAATGAAAATATATTTTATTAAACCTGAACAAACTCTATGAAAATCTAGTTGTCTACATTTTTTTATGGCTTGTACAATTTGGACGTTGATTGGAACGTAGGGCACTCGCTTTCCGCGGGCGGTCAGGGAGCCTCCTCGGCTTTCGCCTGCGGGGTCTCCCTTAGACGCGCTTTTCCCGCAGGAGTCTCGTACCTTCCGTTCCAATCAACTTTGTTTTAACTTTTAGATAGAACCCTTTTGCCTAGAGTCTTTTTTGTTTTAAAATAGAAGTATTAAAACCTGAGGTGATGAGGATGCTTTCTAAACATGATTTTATTCAGCGAGATCAACTTGAAATGATTAGTTTAGATCAACTGGTGCCACCGAACCATTAGGTTCGTAAAATGGAGGCTGCCATTGATTTCACTTTCATTTATGACTTGGTGAAAGATGAACGAACAAAACAGTTTGCCTATTCATTCCACGCGGCCGCAGACCGCAACGGTTTTGTATTAGGAACGATTGTAACACCTGGAGATACACATGATAGTCAAATCTTAGAGCCACTTGTTGAACAAGTGATTGAGAAAGTTGGAAAACTAGAAGCCGTTGCCGCAGATGCAGCTTATAAAACACCGGCGATTACAAACTACCTATTTAACAAAGAAATCATACCGGCATTACCCTATACACGTCCTCGAACAAAAGAAGGTTTCTTTCGCAAACATGACTATGTATACGATGAACATTTTGATTGTTACCTTGCCCTTCGGGTGAGTCATTAACGAACTCAAAAACAAATAAAGAGGGCTATCGCGAGTACAAATCGCGCAAACACATCTGTGCAACCTGCTCATCTTTATCACATTGTACAGAAAGCAAAGTTTATCAAAAAGTGGTGACACGGCATATCTGGCAAACACATGTGGAAGAAGCAAATCATCTGCGTCATCATCAAGATGTAAGACCTATATATGCGAAACGTAAAGAAACGATTGAGAGTGTATTCGCAGATGCAAAAGAAAAGCATGGTATGCGTTGGACTACTTTAAGGGGACTTAAAAAATTGTCGATGCAGGCGATGTTTACTTTCGCTGCCATTAATTTAAAGAAGATGGCCGATGGACATGGCAAGGTCCCAAAATGGCCTACATAGTGGGCTCGTAGATCCCCAATCTCTTAACTTGAGGCGAAAATTCAAAAGGGATTTCAAAAGGGATTTCAAAAGGGGTTCGGAATTTTTTAATTCCGAACCCCTTTGTCTACAAACTGAGAGAAGCGCTTTACGCTTCTCTGCATTTCGTTTATAAAAATCGGACAAGAGTGCACCCTATTATCATCGTAAGAATTATCGTACTACTACCTATAACAAGGTGCCATCGTTTGAGCTTTGTAAGCATACGGATTGACCACCGAAAAGGAGCTATCATTCACTTGGATTTCAGCCATAAGAACCAGAACCAGTGGAAAGCTCATTTAATATCCGTGGTGGCACCATTGGGGCAAGCAATGAAGTGATGACTAAGAATTCAGTGGCAACATGGAGCTACCGGTACTTTTTCACGTCTTACACAATGATTATCCCCTAATTTTAATGGATGCCAAAAATGTTCGCATTACTTGTTCAGCTGAAAGTTCTAAAAATTCAGCTCCCCTTTCCATAGCTTCCATTAGTGTCATAGGAGCGTTTACAAGACTATGGACGCTGGTGATGCCGTGGTCATATAAACTATCAATACCAGTTCCGATTGATCCAGCTAAAACAAATACGGGAATACCGTGCTTTTTCGCTTCTTGCGCCACGCCCATGGGTGTTTTACCTGAAGCTGTTTGGTAATCAATTTGTCCTTCACCAGTAAAGACACAATCAGCATCGCACATTTTTTCTCTTAGTTTTGCATATTCCATAACAATATCGATGCCCCTTTTTGTTTCTGCCCGGAAAAATGCCTGAAACGCACTTCCAATTCCTCCAGCTGCACCAGCACCGGCTTTATCATGCAAGTGAATACCTGTCTTTATTTCGACCAAATCTGCCCATGAAGATAAAGCTTTATCAAGAATGTCAACCATGACAGGGCTCGCCCCTTTTTGGGGTCCAAATACATACGATGCGCCATCTGGACCGACTAGAGGATTATGAACATCCGAGGCAATCAAAAACTCGGATTCTGCTATTCTTGGATCAAAATCTTCCATATTTATTTCTGATATACGCAATAACTCCGCACCACCGAATCCAATCGGTTTACCTTCATCATCCAATATTCTCATTCCCAAAGCCTGGAGCATTCCAACGCCAGCATCATTAGTCGCGCTTCCGCCAATCGCTAATATGAACTTACGACAGCCAGCATTCAATGCCTTTTGAATGAGCTCCCCTGTCCCGTATGTAGTAGTGATCAACGGGTTCAAATCACCTGGATCGACTAGGCATAAACCGGATGCACTTGCCATTTCAATCACACATGTTTCCTGATCGCCCAATATTCCATATGCTGCCTGTACCTCATCAAGTAATGGTCCTTTTACTGCCACTTCAACTTTTCGCCCATTTGTAGCAGCCACAAGGCTATCCATTGTTCCTTCACCGCCATCCGCTACAGGAACCAATTCCGTTATGGCATCTGGAAGTGCCTTCCTGACCCCTCGCTCGATTGCTTTCGAAGCTTCAAATGATGACAAACTTCCTTTATAGGAATCTGGTGCAATAACAATTTTCATGCTCAATTCCCCCTCGAATGAATTTTTGTTATATTAATTATAATCTTCAGAAATAATTTAATCAGCGGTCAACCTATAGGAAAATCAGTATGACAAGTTTGTTTTTTTTGGCTATTCTATATAGATAATGATTTAAGAAGGTATCATGTCATTTTGCCAATTTCATAATGTATATGAAAGCTGAAGGCTCAAAGTTTGAATCCTATCCTTTTCAAAAAGAAACATAGCTTGTTTATATGAAATATTTTTACCATTGTACTACCAAATAGGATAACTAACTATAAAAACCTTGAAGGATGATTTGCATGTTGGAGCGATCAAAGTGCTGAAGACGGAAAAACCATTTATCATTCATAAAAAGAATCGTCATCTATGTGGTGACGTTTTTTCAGGAATTAATTTACCCATCAACTTCCAAAATGTAATAAAACACCTTAAAATCTTATAAATTAACTAGGTTATGTGAAAGTATATTGCTCTTGAGTAGGACGTTTTTCACATCAAAAAAAGCTCATATGAAATGAGCTTGAATCATATAAGAGCTGGTAAATAAATATCAGATAGATTGATAATACCAAATTCCATCACGCTTAAACTTTCTGCATTGGTCATTCAAAAAGAGGTATTCAAGATGAGCCAATGTTTCACCAACAGCAAATCTAGATTCGTGAATGGGTAGATTTCCAAACAGAATCATGCAAGCACTTTTCACAGTAATAGGCTCCTTCATGTTTTCGTGAATGAGGTGCAATCGGTCCTGATGGTGATCCAATAATTCGATGATTCTTTCATTGGCATTTCGAAACGGCTTCCCATGTGATGGGATGACATATTCAACGTCCAACTTTTGTATTTTTTTCAAAGAAGTAAAAAACTCTTCCAATGGGTTGGAGAGCCCTTTAAACGGAGATATCCTAGGTAATATATGATCTGTTGAGAAAAGGACACTATTTTCCTTATTGTATAAGGAAATCAGGCCATCAGAATGTCCAGGAGTAAAAATCACTTCATACTCGCACTTGCCAAAACGTAACATCATCCCTTCGTCAAGATGATGATTTACAGTAGGATAGGGTTTTACCTTAGGCATAAAGCTGCTTTCGTCACTGGATAAAGCTACGGCTAAGTCCTCATCCATTCCACATGCATCATAATTTTCTTTAAGCTGTTTCAGTGAATCCGATTCCCAATACGTCGTCCCCGTATGTTCATCCACTTGTGTCATCCAAACATCCGCACCGGTTAATTGTTGTAAAGTACCTGCGTACCCGAAATGATCTGGATGATAGTGGGTGATGATAATGTCTTTAATATCATATTTTTCAATAATGGGGTTCCATATATCCCTTGTTGTTTCATTATTTAATCCCGTATCGATGATTGTCCATCCTTTTTCACCTTCTGCTAGGAAACAATGGACATGGTCCAGCCTAAAAGGCATTGGAATGGTAACTCGAGTAACTTTCAATTCGTTCAGCAAGTATAACTTCTCCTTCCAATGTAACTTTCTATCTCCCTTTACTTCAAACAAGAATGAAATGAATTTGCTAAATAAAGGTATATCAATAATCAATTCGACGAATTCCTTCATGTTCCTCTAATCAGCTTCTACATTTATCACATTGATCAAAATATAATGACCAAGGATATGAGCAAAAAAAGACCGCCATCAAAATTGATGACGGTCTTTCGAATTACATCTCTTCCTCGATTGTTTGAACAAGGACAAAAAGAAAATGATGGATCAAATCAAATGCTTCTTCTAATGACAAGTCTTCTCGAAACCCTTTTACGTTATCCAAGGCAAAATTCACATCCCATAGACCGTCGCCCTGGTTAAACATTACACTGAATGATCCGATGCCTTCTTGAAGTTCCTTATTTAAATACGTTTTTAGAACTTCACCCATTTTCTTTTGGAATTTCAATCCGAACATCGCGTTATATGTACCGAAAACATCATCCACTTCAAACGAAAGTGCCTGAACCCCGATTAATTCGAACCATTTAGATTCAAAGTAAAGGAACTCTTCTTTATTATTTTTTAAATAATCGATTGGTTGGGATAAAAATGCAGACTTCTCTACAGAAATCAATTCTTCACTCTCTTTATTGCTGCGCTCAATATAAGCATCTGTAAAACGAGATGTATTTTCTAGTTCCACTATAGTGACATTAGCAGGGATCAATTCATGCTTTACTGCATAATCCCTCTCTTCTTTAAACAACTCAACTTTGTTTTCAATTATGGATTTTGATATGTATGATTCCAATTGTTTTTTTAACATGGTATGTCCTCCTAGTATCTTTTCAAGCTTACGCCTTCTCAATCATAGCATATTCACTACAGATAAAATAACTTTGTGAAAGAAAATACAATATCGGTTGTGGCAATGGTTTCTTGTCTTCGATATAGTAGTAGTAAGCGTTTATACATATGAGAGAAATGAGATGTTAAATATGCAAAAAATCATTGTAGTCGGAGCTGGGATTTTGGGAGCCTCCACTGCCTATCAGCTGACTAAAAATGGAGCCGAAGTGATCATAATAGACCGCCAGGATAATGGACAGGCAACCTCTGCTGCTGCAGGAATCGTATGCCCATGGATTTCGCAAAGGCGCAATCAAGCTTGGTATCACCTTGCTAAAAATGGGGCGGCTTTTTATCCCGGGCTAATTGAAGAACTTAAACGGGATGGAGAAACCGAGACTGGTTATGCCCAAGTCGGGGCAATTAGTTTACATACAGATGAAGAAAAACTGATCGCGATGAAGAATAGAGCTCAAAAACGGAAAGAAGATGCACCGGAGATCGGGACGATCACAATACTTTCCCCTGAGGAAACAAGTGAACTATTCCCACCTCTCTCCAGTGAATATGCAGCAGTTCACGTAAGTGGTGCCGCTCGGGTCGATGGACGCGCACTTCGTGATTCCTTATTGCGGGCTTCACAAAAAAACGGCGCAAAACTTATATATGGTGAGGCTGTACTTAAATATAGCGGTGCACAAGTGCTAGGTGTAACAGTAAAAGATGAATTCATCCCTGCGGATATTGTGATTGTTTGTGCTGGAGCATGGGCCCCGGAATTACTGAAACCCCTTGGCGTGAATTTTCAAGTCAGCTTTCAAAAAGCTCAAATCATTCATCTGGAACTACCACATGCAAATACGGATAACTGGCCTGTCGTCATGCCTCCCAGTGATCAATACCTCTTGGCATTCGATAGCAATAAAATTGTCGCAGGTGCGACACATGAAAATACGGAAGTGTTCGATAATCGTATGACCGCAGGAGGGTTGCAGGAAGTTTTCAATAAAGCCTTGACTACCGCCCCCGGTTTGGCAGATAGTACGTTTGTTGAAGCAAGGGTCGGGTTTCGTCCATTCACGCCTGGATTCCTTCCAGTTATTGGTCCATTACCTGATTGGGATGGCATAATCGTTGCAAATGGTCTCGGAGCTTCCGGATTAACAATGGGTCCCTATGTTGGATCCCAATTGGCTAACCTCGCACTAGACAAAGATATTGATATCGATTTAGAAAAGTATGATGTAAGAGGTGCGATAGAAATATAAATGCCAAATCATCACCTACCTGTCTGAATGTATCTCTAGTTACAAATAACTAAATTGAACTATAATATCACATTATCAAAGACATTAAAGAAGACCATCATACATCAGTGGTCTTCTTTATTTTGCAGAACCTTTAGTAGACCGATGTAAAAGTCCCTCTTATTAAAGTCGTTAGCTATTGTCATTTTCAAAATAGAAACTTTCCATTTACAAGTTTCTGTTGCTCTACTTTTAAACTAATATTGTTAGCAATGTTTTATCTGAATCAATAACCTGCGCTTTAATGTTGTAAACCTTGAATGTGTCATCCTTATTTAACCCATGGTCATATCTTTCGAAAAATAACGCTGTAACATCAGTCGCATTTGTTCTTTATTTTCAGCAAATTGCTTATGTCGATGACCATTTCCGCCTGATGGGTGGGGAAACCCTAGGAGTATGTTGTTTGAATCCAGATAATCTTGGTCAGCTAAATAGTTTAATACCTTGGAAACGTTAACTCCTAAAGGAATAATAAGGGGACGATCGATAGCACCTATTTCGGTTGCAAAGCCATCCATAATATATTTCTTAAGCAACTCTGTCTTCAATATGTTCGGGGTTGTTCCACTGTAGTTTTTCCCGTTGTAAAAGACAGGATAGGCTAAAACGGAGGATGTATGAACTAAGTAACTAGCTTCATTAAAAAGATCGAGAGTGGACGATATTCCTAAGTATTCGTGTAACCCAAGCTCATCTAACATTTGAACCAAATTTTTTCTCATAGGTCCTTCAAAGCTAGATTTCTTTTTTACTTCGAGCAGGATTTCTTCATCGATATGTATGTGCCCTTTTGCGTTAATTACGGTAGAATAAGATTTTTTCATTTGATGTAAACCAGGCGTGATTCCGACGATCACCACTTTGGCCTGTTCATTTACATATTCAAAAGGTGCGTAATAGATTTCGAGTTTTTTCTTTTCATCTCTTTCAAGTAAGAATTCCTCGCTCTGTATCATTTCATCTGTATAGGCAGCAGGTAATGCATTAATTAAGTCCTTATATTTCGTGTAATTAGAAAAATTAGCGATCCCCATAAAATACTATCCCCTTTTTCTTTCATCCATTTTTTTTAGCTATATCAGTATAGCAGAAAAACAGGTTCGCCAACGACCATATAGGGGGCGTTATACTGTTCATTAATAGAAGATACTAAACAACTAGTTCATATCAAGTGTTATAAGCTCTTTAACCATGAGGGGGCATGTCAGCATACTAAAAGGAATTAGACATAGACTTCGCTCCCGTTCTTTATCGTAGAGGACACAATGTTTAAGGTCCTCTTTTTACATTCTTATCTACCAACTTTATCTTTAATAGAACATTTCAAAAAAAAAAGATAAATGCTTTCCAACCATAAGGGTTGAAAAGTATTTATCTTAAAATATAGTTTGGGGATGGAGAAAAACACTTGGGTTTACAAAATGATACTATTGATTGAATCTTCCACGCTGACGAAGTAATTCACGGTTCAGGTTCGAATCCTTTTCGAACGCTGCACGACCGTGCAGCCAAAAAATATTATTAACAACAACTAGATCACCAACAGGAAGTTCCAGTTCTATTACACTTTCATCGTTTTCCAATGAAGCGGATAAATCGCGTAAGTATTTTGCTTGTTCAATGGATTCAGGATATACAAATTGATCGATAAAGCATACACCAGGTTTGTTATTATGATTGAAGAAAGTCAATCTTTCAATTTCTTGATCAATATTTTTACTTTTTGGGGCCTTATACGTGAATTTGTGGCTTGATAATGGATGATTTACGTACGCATCAAGCTCTTTCCAATCGTCAAGGTGCAATAATCGTGATTCGCCACCGCGTGCATTTTGTTCGATCGTCTTCATCATCAGTAACCAGTCCGTTGGTTCATCTACAAAGGTTCCGTCCGTATGAAGTGTAAATAAACGATAGGCCTGACGTAAATATGAATCGCTGCCATCCGTGTCTTGAACACTAAATCGAGCATAATATTTTCCTGACATCGCATCATGGTTTGGCGTTCCCAGCAGGTATGAAATGGCCGTTGCAAAAATAACGTATTCATCCGTATTTTCAGTTACCCCTTCCAAGCCGAGAGTAAAGCCGCCGGAATCCCGATCATAAACGATGTTACGAAGCACTTCGCCAAAGTCTTCCCCTACTTGATCCAATAGATATGATGCAATGATAAGTCTTGCATATGGTGTATATTCCAGATGTTGAACAGACTGATTATCCTTCGATACGTTTTCTAAAAAAGCGCCAATAGCCTCTTTTGAAATTTCAACATGATATAAACGGCTTGTTTGAGGGTGAACTTTCACTTCGTATTTTTCTGTTTTCCTTTCAAATTTAGCTCTCTTCTTTTCTGCAATGCTCATGAATAATTCCTCCTGTTATTTGTAATATAGGTGACAAAGTTAACGGGAAATATAAAAAGCCAGTCGCACATGATCCCCAAATAAAATAGGGATCCAACTGTACAACTGGCTTATATTCACTTCACTGCTCTATGCAAATAGAGTCACAGCGAATATGCAGTTTATGTATGATTTATTTTTCCTGTTTCCAATCATTAAGAGCTTTACACGATTCTGAAAAGGTATTTTCCAAAAGGTGTTAATGTCTTAATATTAGCTTAATTCAATTAAAACGTTTTTTCGTGAAATTGTCAACACTTTTCACAAATTATTCTGATAAATCATATTCCTAACTTGGTAGTTTCGTTTTTTCTCCTGCTTTAATTTGCTTAAAGTGGAGATCCAAATCCTTCAAGGCAGCAATCAAGGCATTAGCTGCTTTCCCCCGGTAATAGGATTGAATCGATTCTATCGCGTCTTCAACACCATCATTCAAACTGATCCCTTTTAACAAACGCCCTATAAATTCCCGGCCATGCTCTGTTGCGAGTGTACAAGATGCTTCCAGGACAACCCCGTATTTAGCATCGACTTCTGCAGTGATGGTCAATGTTTCAAAGACACTTTTCGCTGCCATCCCTTGAGGTAAACGTGCATGACCTGCAATAAAAATTGTTTTACCATTGAACATGAGGCTTCTTCCTCTCTTTCATGTATTTTATTTTGTCAAAATAGCTTCCAATAAGTGTGTTTGTTCTGGAATGCGTGTAACGACCTCTTTTCCAATTTCAATCGATGCTGTTGCTGCAGGTGACGGTGCATTGCATACATGAATGGTCCGTTTCCCCATGATGATATGAAAATCATCCACCATATTACCATCATCCTGTAACGCCTGTGCCCGGACTCCAGCAGGTGCAGGGATTAAATCATCTTCTTGAATTTCCGGAATTAACTCCTGCAGGCTTTTCGTAAATTGCTTTTTGCTAAAAGAACGGACATATTCATCCATCCCTTCCTTCATGAATTTACTGGCCAGTTTCCAAAAACCTTTATAACTTAAAACTTCAGCTAAATCTTTCGCATTGAAGTCGGTTTTTTTATAACCTTCCCGTTTGAAACTCAGTACAGCATTTGGACCCGCATCTACTTCCCCGCTAATCATCCGCGTAAAATGAACCCCTAAAAATGGAAACTTCGGGTTAGGTACCGGATAAATTAAATGATTGACGAGGTAGCGCTTTTCAGGCTTCAATTTAAAATACTCACCGCGAAACGGGACAATTTTCATATCAGTTTTATACCCTGCGGCTGCTGCGATACGGTCACTGTGCAACCCTGCGCAATTAATGACCATCCTGGCCTTTATGGTACCGTTGCTTGTTTCGATGATGACGTCATCAACATCCTCGTCAATCTTCTCCACCTTTGTATTCAGCTTGATTTCACCGCCATTTTCCTTGATGATATCCGCCATCTTTTCACTTACCTGTCGATAATTAACGATGCCGGCTTGCGGGACGCGAATCGCACCAAGCCCATTAACATGTGGTTCGATTTCTTTTAACTCATCCACACCGATCTTTTGTATAGCTAGCTCATTTTGCAAGCCGCGTGTATATAAATCATCTAGAAGGGGCATCTCATCTGGCTTCGCTGCAACTATGACCTTGCCGCAAATATCATGTTCAATTCCATGCGTTTGACAAAATTCCGTCATTGATTTGCTTCCTCGGCGGGCAAACCGTGCCTTGAAGCTCCCCGGTTTATAGTAAATTCCAGAATGGATGACGCCACTGTTATGTCCCGTTTGATGATCAGCTACAACGGCCTCTTTTTCGATGACTACCACTTTTGCATTGGGAAAACGCTGATAAAGTGCCATTCCCGTTGATAAACCTACAATACCCCCACCAACAATTGCGAAATCATACACATTTAACACTCCTTTTATTGATGATTTTTAGTATTCAGTAACTCCATATACGTGATTAAATTATTCTTTGTCCGTAAAATGTGATATTCTACTGCTGCCCTTAATTCTGTTGGGTCGCCCCTTAGTGCCGCTTCATATATCATCCGGTGTTCCCGTTGCGTTTCTGGGTAATAATCAATTAGTAAATTGGGCGCAATAGGAGAGATGCCTAAGGTTTCAACCATTTTTTGAACCCTTGGCCAAGGGCACCCTTTTCGGAGGGTTTCATGAAAAGCCGCATTTAACTGAATATAATGCTCATTGGTTTCGTCAGATAACTGTAAACCTTCCATCTCAATCAAAATTTCCTTTAATTTTTCTTTATCCTCCTTCGTCAAAAAGGGAAGTGATTTTTCTACGGCAAGTCCTTCAAGCAGGGACCGGGTATGGTATATTTCTTCGATATGATCCCGGGTGATCGGTGTGACGATAGCTCCTTTATGCGGAACCATTTCCACCAACCCTTCCATTTGAAGCTGTGTAAGGGCTTCACGAATGGGCATTCTGCTTACATCCAGGCGATCGGCCCATTCTTCTTGAATCAGTCGCTCACCCTTCTTCAGCGTCCCATTTAAAATCGCTTTCCTAAGGCTTTTTGTTACATTTTTAACGATTGTTGACTTATCACTATTGGATTTAGCTTTATCCAATTCAACGTCCACCTTTCGATATTGGATACAATTTTAACTATATCAAGTATATAATGCGTTTACAATACTGAAAATTAAATAAATTGTATCCAATTTAAAAAATACTGGATACAATATGTTTGGAAAACATCGAATTCATATATGAATATAATTTGTGACACCCATTCATATATTCTATTTAAATAACTACCGAGACCATTAAAATTAACAAAGTCCAAACCAAGAACTAGCGACAAGACCAACCCTAAGCACTAAAAGATGCTGGTCATCTGATATGAGTATGATATCATTGATATAACATCCAATTTTATACAAATAAGGAGTTGCTAGTTAATGAGTAAAGAAGTTTACGTTATTGGCGAAATAAGGACGAATAATTTCTCGGATAAGGATCTTTTCGAGAAGATCGGATCACTATGGCGTAAAACAAATGATCATAATATTGAAAATGATATGAAGTATGGTATATACCATCAATACGAAAATCATTATCGTGGTGACTATACCTTATCAATCGCCACAGAAATCCCTTTATCGAATGAAAAAATTCTCATTCCTGAAAACAAATACAAAGTGTTTGAATGCATACAAGATGAACATTCAGTAGGTGAAACTTGGAAAAAGATATGGCAGCTGGAAGATGAAAAAAAATTAAACAGAAATTATAGTCTGGATTTTGAAAAATATTATCCTGATGGAAAAGTGGAAATACATATAGCGATTAAATAATGCCATAAAAAAAATTAGAATTTTTTTATGGCCAAAACATAGTATTATCACAAAAAATGATATATCGCCGCTTATTAAAACTCTTAATACGTGATGATTTATCATATCACTAGTTACCATAATATAATTATCGTAACCAATGGTTTGAAACTCCATTTTTCCGAAAATGGATTGATTCACCCTCATTACATATTCAAAAATGAGAGTACAATAGTGTAAAATGTTTTTAGTATACTAAAGTAAGTATTAGAGAAACAAAAAAAGACTATATTATAGTCTTTTTGAGAAAGTTATTTGGTAGATATAAGTCCCCGGCCAATAAGATTCGCTGAAACAGGTTTTTTCCCTACTTCTCTTGCCCAAATGGATAAATGTCCTGCATGGTGGATTTCGTGAGCAATGACATGACGCATTATCTCACCCCACGTATCCGTTACAATTCTTCCATCCGGCATGGTATCGTAAAATAGTTTATCTCCCATTTCATCTTTCCACCTGTATACAAAGTCCTTTACTTCCGTCTGAAAAGCAAGGTCAAGGTCCACTACTTTCCCCAAACTCTTGTAATTTTCAAAGCTCTCATTAAATTCTTTTTTTCCTTGTAAAAGGCGTATCCAACTCCACTCTACATCAACTATATGGAAGAGTGTTTGCAGAATACTCCCCACTCCGCCAGTTCTGGTGCGGAGAAGCTCTTCCTCCTCCACCTCTTCACACCAATGATACCAGTCAGCACGAATCATCCAGTTATATCGAAATAATGTTTGCACGGGGCTACCTCCCTTATTTAGAACGATAATGAGCAAACGAAAATTACTGAGTAATCAGAAAAAGTTACAACTTCCCATTCTATTAATAATAGAAGTCCATCAATGTTTCGTCCATCAAATCTTGTGTGAGTCCTATGTAAATCATCGTATCTTTTGGATTGGAGTGATTAAGGATTTGCTGTAGTAACGCGATATCCTTGAATTTTTGATAATGCAAATAGCCGAAGGTTTTTCGAAGTGTATGTGTACCGACATCCGGAATATCTGCCATTTCAGCTGCTTTATTTAAGACCCGGTAGGCCTGTACCCTGGTGATTGGGCCATTTCCTTTTCTACTTGGAAACAAATACTGTTCATTTTTCAGGTTCATTTTCCGGACATATTTCCTTACTTCCTTTCGAAGTTGAGGATTGACAAGGAACCGTTTAATTTTCTCTGTCTTTTGTTCGACTATGACGATATGCGTTCCTTCAAGGATATCCTTCACACGCAACTGCAAAAGATCCCCTATACGTAACCCAATGTTTATCCCGATTGTAAACATCATATAATCCCTATAACTGCAATATTTTAATAGTGACTTTTTCATCTTTTCTATGTGATCCAGTCGGCGTATCGGCTGGACATTCTTGATTCTTTGAGAGGTTGCTTGCATGAGTGGCTCATCCCCCTTTCCTCTATATTCATTGTACGTGAACACGCGAAAAAAAGGCAAGTTTTTTAAAATTAGATACTCTTAAAAACGTTGATTTAAAGGGATTTTGAATGTATCAATAGAGGTCCTTTGTTACATTCGGAATATTCTTATAATATAAGATGATCTACTACAAAAAAATACCAACACCAAATAACCTCTCTATAGGTTTAATAGAGGCGTTTTAACGCAATCTAGACCAATGACTCTAGTAATTTAAAACAAACTCTTTAAAAGCTAAATATGAAGCCCGTTTTTTTGTCTTTTCTACTTTTTTTTCGAAAACATGGCTTATTAATATTCTCTATATTGTTCTCAGTATTTATAATGTTTGCAGCCCTTAAAGTATTTGTGTACCGAGGAAGCGCAGGAACTAAAAAGAGTATGATTGCAGGTGAGGCCGGTATTAGCCAAGTTCTTTCCTACCACTATTTCAAATCCAAAGAGGAGTTTTTTTACTTTGCTCGTGAAAGAAGCCATGGAAGAAGCACAGGAGACACTTACTTCTAAAAGTGAATAGAGTATCGAATTAACAATAATCATGTTATGTAAACTAAATCCATTGATAAAGAATCTAATCCATATCCTCTTTATCAAATTTTTGTTATACAGTGAATCAGTGAATATAAAAACTGGCATCATCGATGATCTCTATTTCTTTGTATGCCTTCAGTTGATCCATCAAGTGGAAAAGTGCCCCATCCTTTTGCTTCGCTTCAATCATGCAATCCAATTGCGGTAAGCTTCCTTTAATATGTTGTAAAAATTCCATGAACATACTTGGATCCACATAGTCAGCATGTGCTCGAAATTCTTTATCTGACCTTGGGCTTGAAATATGCATTTTAGGAGGTAGTTTGGAAATACTCCAGGTATTTAGTATACGTGCCCAATGCTCTGTCCATTCTTCACTTGGTAACTGATGTGCTAAGTAATGGTGATAATCAAATACCATTGGTATTCCCAATTTCTCACATAAGTAAAGGGTTTCCGACAATGTATATGTCGTGTCATCATTCTCAAGAATCACCATTCTTTGAATCGGTTCAGGTATCAAGCCCCAATTATGGATAAATTGCTCTAATGCCTGTACGTGTTCTCCATAGCCTCCACCAACATGCAATACACAGCGATGCTCGGGATTCACCCCCATTTTTTGCAATAAAGTATGATGCATTTTTAACGTTTTTAATGATGTTTTCAATATATCGATATGAGAACTATTCAAAACAACAAAATGATCTGGGTGAAAATCTATTCTTATTTCTGGGTGATCGGAAATGAAGGTTCTTAATTTGTCCAGTTCTTCTGAAATTGGATCTATGTAATCCCATTCTGGAATTTCTGGATGATTGGCTAAAGGGATGAGTTTGGATGAAAGCCTAAAAAACTGAATATTATTGGCTTCGTTATGAATCAGTAACCGCCAGCAATTATGCAGATTGGAAATTGAAATGCGTTCAAGTTTTCTTATTGCTGCATCTCTGTCTTTAATTTTCGAAAACTGAGTAAATGTCATCGTTTGGGATGGGGAACAGTTTGGCACATGAGTACTCATGGCTACATAACCAAGGCGGATCAATGTCAAATGGATATCTCCTTTACATTTTATTATTTATTAAAAGTATTCCCGTTACGATCAATAATAATTTCATATTTTAGAAAATCCATAATCCGTAAAAAAATGGCCTTTTTCCGAATGAATTTTCGGGAAAAGACCATTTTCATAATAACCATTTTTACAATCAAATTTTCCTTTGGTGATATTCAATCCCTTAAACTTCAGGAGTTGGTGTTGGTTTGGCATATCCACTTTTATATTTTTCATCCACTTTATTCCTGATATCTTTAATGCTCATACCATCATTCAAGTCCAATATGGATTGTGCTGCTATTTCTAAGCAAACCCCGCATCTCGTCCCATGGTCATCCCAAACCACTTCACCATCTTCTTTATTCTCATGGATAAAACAATCGTAATTATTTTTATGGTTAGCTGATTCCCCGCACCCACAGTAACAAGGTATTTTTTCTAGTAAATCTTTATTTTGAGCAACAGCTAAATAGATTGTCTTCATATCGTCTGGTTTTTCAGATAGAAAATCCGGTGCTATTTCCTTACTGCTGGTCTCCTCCTGAAGATCTCCGGATACTGCATGTTCCGAATGTCCTTCATGGTTGCTTTCTTTTTTTTCGACCACACTTTTTTCTTCACTCGCACAAGCTGAAAGCAT
Source organism: Peribacillus sp. Bi96 (assembly GCF_918698115.1). GTDB lineage: Bacteria > Bacillota > Bacilli > Bacillales > DSM-1321 > Peribacillus. Next base: position 307,330 of record NZ_CAKKLV010000002.1, on the reverse strand, counting down.
TAAAGAAGAGCAGATCGCTATCATCTTCATTAATTTAAGATTCATTTATTCACTCCTCGATCCATTTTGTTACCCCCATTTTATGGCATACAATCCATTTCTACAAGCATAAGGCTCCATCAATTTAAGGTTAAAAGAAAAATTCCATGAACTTCATTATTCAAAATTAAGTGAGTCCTGATTTTTTATAAGATAATACATCCATTTCTATCAGCGGCTATAGATAAGCATCATTGTAATCTATCTTAACTAAATTATCCTGATGTTTTAGTGCATATTTTGATAAGGTAAAGTGAAAGTATTCACTCACTTCTTTATTTTATCTCATCCATTACAAATTTGTTTTAAAACGAATGAACTTAAAGCGGGAACTGTTATATGCCCCCCTTTTATCCTTTCTATTTCTTCCAGACCCGCCTGCTGACCATTCACTAATACGGACCAATTCCCTTCTTGGGGAAGAGTAATGCTTATCGCGTCCCAATTTGCATTATGAATCACTGCGATTTTTGAATCATCTGCACGTAGAGTGTATGCAACGACATTCGATGGGGAATCAATGAATTGTAAATGCGTTTCGATTTCTTCGGGTGTACTTAATCTAAAAACCGAATGGTTTTTTCTTAGCGAAATGAGCCCTTTCATATATTCGACCTCGTAATCAAACTCCGCTCTTCTTTTCCAATCCAAACGGTTAACCCAGTCAGATGATTGATAGCTGTTTTCATCCCCGTCCTTCGTGCGCATAAATTCTTGTCCAGCATGAATCATCGGTATGCCCTGTGACAGTAAGACAATGGCGGAAGCTAATTTATGCATCTGTTTACGGCCATGTTCTGTTGCTTCCGGATTCGTGATGTTAAGTTTATCCCATAAGGTGAAATTATCATGCGCTTCAACATAATTGATGACTTGATCTGGTTTTTGATAAGTTGCAATATGATCATCGTATTTCAATCCGGCAGCGATACTTTTTCTTATAATATCCTCCATACCTGGCTTCCCATTAATAAATCCTTTATCATGCGCGTTCATCACGAATCCTTTTAACCCATCCCGGATTGTATCATTAAAATGTGCGATCCCAGGCATTTTACGTGCGTTTTTTTGATTCGCTTTTTGATCTTGGGCCAATGGTGTATTCATATCCCAGCCTTCGCCTAAAACAATGATGGTGGAATCAATTTCCACAAGTGCTTTTTTCACTTCATTCATCGTTTCCACATCATGAATCCCCATTAAATCAAAACGGAAGCCATCGAGGTTGAATTCTTCGGCCCAATAGGTGACGGATTCTACGATAAATTTACGCATCATTTTATGTTCAGAGGCCGTGTCATTTCCTACACCCGTGCCATTCGATAATGTACCGTCGGCGTTATAGCGAAAAAAGTAGGTGGGTACCAGTTTATTGAAGTTTGAATCAGCCACCGAATAAACGTGATTGTAAACCACATCCATGATCACACGCAGTCCCTGATCATGTAGACCTTGGATCATTTCCTTCAACTCCCGGATCCTTACTTTTGGTTGATACGGGTCAGTCGAGTATGAACCTTCTGGAGCGTTATAATTCTGAGGATCATATCCCCAATTATATTGCGGTTCATTTAATTTTTTTTCATTGACGGTAGCAAAATCGAATATGGGGATGAATTGCACATGGGTTACACCTAAATCTTTAATATGATCCAGACCCGTTTTCACACCATTCGGGCCTTTAGTGCCACTTTCAATTACTCCTAAGAATTTACCTTTATGTTGAATTCCACTTTCAGGATGAATCGACAAATCTCGTGTATGCAATTCGTAGATGATGATGTCCTCTGCTTTTCCGAGCGGTGGTTTATTCCGTGTCCACTTTTGTGGATTCGTGTCCGCTAAATTTATCACGACTCCTTTCTCTCCATTGACAGTGACTGCACGAACATAAGGATCTACAGCTTCACTCCAGATTTCTCCGACTTTTACCTTGTATGTATAAATCAATCCATCCTGATCACCGGTTAATTCAACTGTCCAGGTTCCCTTTTCCGAACGATCCATTTCAATTTCCATTCCATTGGAATTATCCCAATGTTCATAAGTGACAAGCTTAACTTCAGATGCAACGGGGGACCATAACCTGAAAGCCGTTTTATCTTTATGATAGGAATTTCCTAAGTCTTTTCCTTCAAAGTAATATAGCTGATCCAATTCTGCCGGGTTTAGTGAATGAATATTGGCAGTAGGCAGGGATTCCAATTGATTTTCCGTTTCTTTATCAGTAGGTTTTCGATTATTAGTATTTTCCTCTTCAAAATAAGAAAGTGAATCATTAATAGGTCATTCCTCCATTGAAATCCCCATTCCAAAACAGGAATTTATTTAATATATTTTTTCATATGCCTTGTTAAGAATAGGCTTTATCATACACTATTTGATCCCCTTTACCTATGATTCCACCGGAATGACGCTTAAAAACATTCGCACAAAAAATTATGGAGAAAATTCTGAAATTCGTTTCCGGATTATTAGAATTGTAATGTATCAATTTGTTTCGCTTCAATTTCTAACCTATTATAGACCTCTGAAGAATCAAGATAATAAGGAAAAACTTAAAAAAGATAAAAAAATGCCTCCATAACAGTTTTACGGTCTTGGAGGCATTTCTAGTACTCTTTATGGTGTTTTAATAATTTTCATCTGGTTATCTTCAACAATTGCAGTAAAGTTCATCACTTCAGGCTGCTCAAAGATAAAGTCGGTAATGCCGTCTTCGAGTTGTTCCTGAATGACTCTACGAAGCGGTCTAGCCCCGAATGTTGGATGGTATCCTAATTCAATCAGTTTTTGTTTTGCTTCATCTGTCACAACTAATGTTAATTCTTGTGCAGAAAGTGTTTCGTCAAGTTCAGAAATCATGATATCAACGATTTGCAGAAGATCTTCCTTCTTCAATGCTGAGAATTCAATGATGCTATCAAATCTGTTCAAGAATTCCGGCTTGAAGAAACTGCCCAATGACTGCAGAATGGACGCCTCTTCCACGGCTGTACTAGTACCGAATCCCATTACTTTTTGTTTTTCTCCAACACCAGCATTACTTGTCATGATAATCACAGTGTCTTTAAAAGTAACGGTTCGGCCTTGACTGTCGGTCAAACGCCCATCTTCTAGAATTTGCAGGAACATATGCATAACATCTGGATGTGCCTTTTCAATCTCATCCAATAAAATAATACTGTAAGGTTTACGACGAACTTTTTCAGTTAATTGTCCTGCTTCCTCGTGTCCAACGTATCCAGGAGGTGAACCAATTAACTTGGAAACACTATGTTTCTCCATGAACTCACTCATGTCTAGACGAATCATCGCTTCCTTATCTCCAAACAATTCCTCTGCAAGGGTTTTTGCCAATTCTGTTTTACCTACTCCAGTTGGACCAACAAAAAGGAAAGAACCGGTAGGACGTTTTTTGGATTTTAACCCTGCACGACTTCTTCTGACGGCTTTTGCAACCTTTTTAACGGCCTCTTTCTGACCAATGACTTTTTTCATAAGTTCCGCTTGAAGATGAATCATTCTTTCTTGCTCATCCTCCTGTAACTTACCTACCGGTATACCGGTTTTTTGTTCAATGATGACTTGAATATCCTCGACGGTAACAATTGGTTTGACTGAATTTTCTCCAGCTTGCAAGGACTTTTCCAATTTTTCTTCTTCATCACGCAGAACCGCCGCTTTTTCATATGCTTCTTCTTTTAGTGCCAGTTCTTTTTCTTTATAGATTTGGGCAAGACGCTCTTTCATATCTTCTTCCTGACCGTCTTCTATGGTCAAGTTCAATTTAGAACCCGCCTCATCCATCAGGTCAATCGCCTTGTCAGGGAGAAAACGATCTTGAATGTAGCGGTTTGAAAGTTCTACTGCAGCTTTCAGTGCTTCCTCACTATAACTGACCCCATGATACGCTTCATAACTTTCTTTTAATCCTTGTAAAATGACAAGTGCTTCATCTGTGGTCGGTTCATCGACCTGAACGGGCTGAAAGCGACGTTCAAGTGCTCCGTCTTTTTCAATTTTTCGATATTCAGACAATGTAGTCGCTCCGACAAGTTGAAGCTCCCCTCTAGCAAGCGCTGGTTTTAAGATATTTCCAGCATCCATTGATCCTTCTGCTGAACCAGCCCCGACAATTTGGTGAATTTCATCGATGAATAAAATGACATTTTTTCTTTCCTGTAATTCACCGATCAACTGCTTCATCCGTTCTTCGAATTGCCCCCGAATACCAGTGTTCGAAACAAGTGACGCGATATCAAGCATATACACTATTTTATTTCGTAACTTAACAGGTACTGAACCTTCAACGATGGCGAGAGCCAACCCTTCAGCAATGGCTGTTTTACCTACCCCAGGTTCACCAATTAAAACAGGATTATTTTTATTACGTCTATTTAGAACTTCTATGACTCGTTTTATTTCTTCATTCCTGCCGATAACCGGATCAATAAGTCCTGCTTTTGCAGCATCGGTCAGATTGTGTCCATACTCCTCAAGCAATCCTTCGTCTTCGTCTTCAACAGAATCCGATTGTGGCACTTCATTATAATTAAATGGATTGAATGAATTTTGGAATCCATTATATTGGAATTTTCCAGTATTCATCCCCCCCATCGCTGCTCCAAGTTTGTTAGTCTCTTCTTTATAACAAGTGGAGCACAGTTTCACATCATGCTCCTGACCATTCATATTTAGGTGAACATTAATATTAGCGTGGTTTACATGGCATTTTTCACAAAGCATGTAGTACTCCTCCTTTAAAATTATTACATTCACAATAAAACTTTGACCTTCTTTGACTTTCTGACTTTATTATACATTGACCTTCTTTGGCTTTCAATAATTTTGAACTGGAATTTTTTCCATAAAGAAATTAGGAATTTTCTAATACCAATAAGGATAGGTAACTTCATAGAAACATCCGGATTGGTTTGCTAATCATATTAAACTATCTATTTCCAGTCAAATAAAAAGATTCCATGTATGTCCTCTTTTATTGATTACCCCTTTGAGGACGAATCATAACATACACTCTTCTACTTAATTGCATCAAGGTGTCTTAGAGCTAACAAATATGGTTAATGTTGACCATGTCTCATCGACCCTTTTTTTAAACAAAAAAAAGAGACTTCATGAAGTCTCATACTCGTTACTATAAAGATGCTTTCCTTCTATTAAATGCGTTTTGCTCCAATAAACTTTGGCTTCCAATAACTATTATTGGTTTTAGCGTATGACACTCCCTTTGATGAGGAAGAGTGAATGAATTGATTGTCACCTATGTATATTGCCACATGTGTGGGTTTTTTAGCTTTATTTGGTGCAAAAAACATTAAGTCACCTTTTTGTAAGGTCTTAACCTTTGTTCCTTTTTTGTATATATCAGCAGCTGTCCTTGGTAGATTCTTGCCAGCTTTTTGATATGAATATTTCACTAAGCCTGAGCAATCAAAACCTGATGAGGAAATGCCACCCATTTTATATTTTGTACCTAATTCACTTTTGGCCACTTTAATCGCTTTTGTATGATATGAAGCTGCTTCCGCTTGCTCCCCTGCAAAAGATACCAAAGCAAGCATAATAGCTAATGACAATCCGACGACAATTTTCTTGAACAAAATATTTTACCCCCTGATGTAATCTGCTAAACCTAATATACTTGAAAAGCTATATCATTCGCATCACAGGAACTTTACAATTATGTTACATTTAGTAGATATAGGAAGAATGACCATATAAAAACTAAAAAAAAGTCGAATTTTGGCATGGATAATCAACTTTAATTCAATTTACATTTAAGTATCATTTTTCAAAACTAGTAAAGCTTCATTTCATAAAAAACAGTGGTACTGGTATTCAGGCCCAAGGAGACCCAGCAGGGGCAAAGAGCAACGAGTTCGGACTCGCCCCTGAAAGCCAGTACCCTACGTTCCAATCTATGTTCGAATTTTTATAAACCCTGAAAAAAACTGTAGATAAACTCTCGGCTTTCTTCGAGTTCGTCTACAGTCTGAATAGTGGAACTGGAATCCACTATTAAAATTCTTTTGAGAAAAATGGCAAAAATAACTTTACCCCTCGCTTATTAAAAGGTAAAAATTTCATGTCAGCGATTAAATGGCTTATGTATCCTAATAGACAAGTAGTGAAAATTCCTTCGATCTCAAGCGATGCTTGAATTTGAAAAGCAATGATGCCAAAGAAAGCGATGCCAGCAATCGAATGTGTATAACTTCTATGTGGTGTAAAGGATGCTAGAATAATATAAATGCCTAACAGCCATAACCAGTTTTCCTGTAAGGATATTCCGACACCTAAAACCCCTAATCCAGTCAGGGTCAACATATGCCTTTGTGTAATGAATGAGGATATTATGATCAGTCCAATTCCTGCCCCTACACCAATCCACTTTTCCTTTTCAAAACCTTCCAATACACTATAAATAATCAATAGAATCCCAATCGTTTGTGCTAACGTTCGGATAAACTTGTGTGAAAAGGTAATCCTATTACTTAACTTCCCATCAATATCCATGTCTGGCATCAGGCCTGAAACGCCCCCCATCCCAACCAAAAATAAAGTGGTGGTTGGATCGGTTTGTAATGTGTTTGCCGTTAAGAAGCCAACCGTTGCCCCTATTGCCATGTGTGCTGTACCGTTCACTGTCTCTCTCCTGTTCCACTATTGAAGTCGTCTTGCCTCAAAGAAACGAATGTTTGTTCGAACTCTTTATTATTACTATACAATACTTTTGATGGAATTTCTTTATTTCTAATTAAAAAAATGCAGGATTTATTATATTAACTTCTTCAAGAATGTCTATTTAAATGTTTAGATTGATTCAATCCAGTTCTTAATCTCCAAAACATTTTTTAATAAAATGGGGTTTTTCATGAAATTTTATCCAAAATATGAATATACTAATCTATAAGGGGAGTGATTCAGATAGCTTTTTTAAATGCCTTCAATAATTTTAAAAATGGGAAAAAGTCTAAGAAAATAAAGAACATGGATTTTCGGGAACAACACGTAAAGAAATCGTCTGAGCTCATTGGTAATAATGTAATTGTCCAAAATATTATTAACAATCATCTTTCCAAAAAAAATAACCACTTGTAGGGTGGTTTTTTTATTTACTGTGAAAAATCGCTTCATTTTTCTCCATCTTCTCGCTTACTTCATAAATATAGTTATACTGAAGATAGTAATCGTATATGACATTTTGCAGGATCTTGAGTAGTGATTTATCGAACGTATCAAATTCCGTTTGATAGCTATTAAGGACGGTGACAAATTTCCCATCCATGTTTTCAAAATAATGCAATAGGAAGTTCTTGTAATATTCACTATCACTGTTGCTTTTGTTCGAGATGCATGGATCACCAGTTTGGATCGACTTATCAAGCATCGCTTTAATGGATTTAGGCAGTTTTGCTTTCTTGAATTGGTTCAGGGTATATATATCATAAGTGAAGGTCAGTCCCAATTGATTGGAATAAAAGTCCACGGCGCTGTCCAGTGTATATATTAAGGGTGATTTAAAATCCTTGCTATTGGCAATTTCCTCTGATATCTCCAATTGATATTCTTCAGAAGTTAAATACGCTGCAAATTTCATTTTCGAACTGCTCATGCTAAATACTTCATAAACGGCTGCATCTTGTTTTTCAATTTCAATTTCGATATTAAAAAACTTAAAGTGCTTTAAACGGTAAAAAGCAATCGGTGCTAATAGGAAAAGCAGTATCCAAACAAGGTAAAGAAATAAAGTGTTAAAGATGATTTGATAAAATTCAGACGTTACGATCGGTTCGATGATTAATGTTATCAATGTATTTTCAAAGCCCTGAGAAATAGGTGGATTTGTGGCAGGAGCCACGGCTTCCTCTGGCTTATTCAAAGTTTGGATACCTAAATGAGCCATCGCTACTAGCGTATAAACAAAAATTAAAATGGTTCCAATCACATAAAATTTTGGCATGAATCCTATAATCCTGTCGAAAACAGAAATCCGCTTATCTTTCTGCTTCTCTATAGCCAATGTGGTTGCTCCTTTTAAGATTATTAATATCAGGAAAAGTCAAACAGGGACTTAGAACTTCCTGGAGACTACCTACTTAATTTATATGTTTGCAATAATGTGAAAATACGTAAAATTAGCTTATTGATTGACATATTCCAAAATACTTTCGACGTTTTCATTAAAATTAAAAATATTTCGTCGTTAAAAATGCCCACCCTCTTCATTATGAAAGGATGAGCAAATGTTTAGGGTTATTATTTAGGACGGCCCTTTTATCGCATATTCTTCGACCTTCCTTAAGAACAACTCCATGGCTTTTGATGCTTCAAAGTCTTTCTTTTTCACGATTGAAAAAGGTCTGATAATGGGTTCATTTTTCACATGAAAGGTTTTCAACTCATTGGATTTCAATTCTTTTTGTACTGTCAATCTGGATAACAGGGCAATGCCAAGTCCTGCCATCACCGCTTCTTTCACACCTTGGATACTGGTGAAAATGAAGCTTCGCTTGATGCTTAGCTCCAGGCTGCTCAGTAGTTTATCCGAATATGTACGAGTTCCCGATCCTTGCTCCCTAAGTATCCATATTTGGTTTTGCAGCATGTCACCCTCTATAATATCCATCTGTGAAAGTGGATGGACTGGGGGAACGACCACAATCATTTCGTCTTTCATGAATGGGATGACATCGATATCTTTATAATCCGTTTCCCCTTCAATCAAACCTATATCAATCTGATTGGAACGTATCCCTTGAATGACTTCATTAGAATTCGAGATGATGATTTGTATGTCCACCAGCGGATATTTAGCAGCATATTCTGCTAAAACTTTTGGAAGATAATATTCCCCTATCGTGAAGCTTGCCCCTATTTTCATCGTTCCGCTCACCACGTTATTAAATTCATTTATTTCTCTTTTTGCTGTTTCATAATGATTAAGCATTTGCTTTGCATGTCTATACAATATTTTTCCCGGCTCTGTTATTTGAACTTGTTTGGGAGAACGATAAATTAATTTCGTTCCTAACTCATTTTCCAAATTTCTTATGTGCAGACTGACTCCTGGCTGCGACAGGTTCAGTATATCCCCTGCTCTTGAAAAGTTTTTCTGTTCGATTACGGTTACGAATACTTTTAACGGATCCATAGTTACCTCCCTATTTACCTATGCGATTCATTTTATCATAAGTATAAGTTATCATTGATATAGCAAAAATATATTTCACTTATTTTTAATTTAGCATTAATGTTAAGGCATCAACAATGATGGAGTGATCACACTGGAACAAACAAACGTTAAAACAAAAAAACTTGGATTTACAAAAGGAATAGCATTGACTTTGCTAATTGCACTTGCAGCAAAATACTTAGCTGAGCTTCCATTCCTTCATATAATGGGACAGTTAGTCATTGCGATACTGATTGGTGTTGTTTGGAAATCGATAATTGGCGTTCCAGCTTACGCCGTTGCAGGGACAAATTATTCAAGTAAAGTCCTTTTGAGAATGGGCATTATCTTATTAGGAATGCGCTTGAACCTGAAGGATATTTTTAATGCGGGTCCGAAAACATTTGCGGTAGGCGCCATTAGTCTTGTATTTGCTATATTAGTAGTTTATGGATTGACCCGCCTATTTAAAGTTGAGAAAAAGCTAGGCATATTGACAGCTTGCGGAACGGGAATTTGTGGAGCTGCTGCCATCCTGGCAATTTCCTCCCAAATAAAAGCAAAAGAAAAAGATACCGCAATAGCTGTAGCGACGGTTGCTGTATTAGGTACAACCTTCACTTTCGGTTATACGATCCTATATCCAATATTGGAGTTATCCAATCCAGGATATGGTATATTTTCGGGTGCGACACTCCATGAAATTGCTCACGTCATCGCGGCAGCAGCACCGGGGGGAAATGAGGCAGTGGATTTAGCTGTCATGGTCAAGTTAACAAGAGTAGCCCTGCTTATCCCTGTTGCCATGATAATTGGATTCATCATGAATTGGAAAGAGCAATCCCGGGATAACGGAAAGGAATCTTCTTGGAAATCCATTCAGATACCATGGTTTATTTTTGGGTTTTTATTAATGAGCGCTCTCTATTCCTCAGGAGTTGTTCCTGAGTATATAGCCGAAAAGCTTGTTATGCTTTCTTATATCCTCATGGCTATGTCAATGGCCGGACTAGGATTGAATATTGACCTCGTAACCTTTAAGAAATATGGCGGAAAACCTTTTGTCGCTGGGTTGATAGGCTCTGTTCTATTAACATGTCTCGGGTATGGATTGGTTCTCGTTTTCCATTTAAATTAACATTAGCTAAACAAGCATCCCCTTATTAGGAATGCTTGTTTTTCTCTAATGGATGGGGAACATTTGCACCATAAAAAATTTCATCCATCTCCGTTCGAAGCCTTTCTATTATTTCCTGCCTTTCCTCTGTATTTAGTTTTTCCTCTGTATAACCGAATAAATAATTATTAATATCGAATCTTTTTAGTTTACATTTCGTATGGAATATATTTTCCTGATATACATTTACATCTATCATGTCATATAACCCCTTTACTTCTTCGGGGATATAGTTTTGGATCGAATTAATATCATGATCTATGAACAATTTCCGGCCATTTTTATCTCTGGTAAACCCTCTTACACGATAATCGATCGTGATAATGTCAGTATCGAAGGAATGTATGAGATAATTAAGGGCTTTAAGCGGAGAAATCTCTCCACAAGTAGAGACATCGATATCCGCCCTGAAGGTGCTAATGCCTTCATTTGGATGAAATTCAGGGTATGTATGTACGGTTATATGGCTTTTGTCCAGTTGCATGACCACATTATCAGGTAGAGGCCCTGGTGATTCCTCATAAGTTCCAGTGGGTACCTCAACGACAGGACCTTCTGAAACAAGTATGGTTACACTGGCGCCTTGTGGGACATAATCCTGTTTGGCCGTATTTAAAACATGCGCTCCAATTAAATCGGAAACGTTATGCAAAATCTTCGATAGCCTCTCTGCATTGTATTGTTCATCGATATAATCAAGATACGCCTCTCTCTCTTCCCTCGTTTTTGTATAACAGATATCATACATATTAAAGCTTAAAGATTTCGTAAGATTATTAAATCCATGAAGTTCAATTCGTTGCTCTGGTGTTAGTTTCATGATCGATTCCCCTTATATTTTTTTTACGACTACCCTTATAGTTACCCTTTATTTAAAATAAAAAACAAGGCAGGATAAGTTCAACTTCCAATTTCTAATGGTACTTGTACTTTTCGCTAAAAATACTTAAGAAAAAAGCCATTGCATGAAGCATGCAATGGCTTTTTTCCTGTCGTGCTTTGTTTAGATTGTATGAAATTTTTTCTTTTTTATCGGTGAAAGCACTCGTTCCAACCAACCGAGTAAAAGATCTGACAGAATGGCCATCAAAGCCGTCGGGATTGCTCCTGCTAGTATGATTGCAGTCCCATTTGAAGCATTGGTTCCCCTGACAATGATATCCCCGAGACCGCCTGCACCTACGAATGTACCAACGGCAGTTACTCCTATTGCAACAACAAGCGCTGTACGTAAACCAGCCATGATGACAGACAGGGATAATGGCAGTTCGACCATTCTTAATAACTGGAACTTCGTCATGCCCATTGCTTTACCGGATTCTAAATACGCATGATCTATATTTATAATTCCGACATACGTGTTCCTCATGATTGGCAGTAGGGAGTATAAAAACAATGACAAAATTACGGTATTTGTTCCTAACCCCATCACTAGCATAAGTAGAGCAAGCAGAGCCAATGCTGGTGTAGTCTGGATGACATTTGTGATCGAAAATACCCACTTACTCAGTTTTTTATGTTTTGCGATGAAAATGCCTACTGGGATCGCTATGATTGCAGCAAATAATACACCATAAGCGGACATTAAAAAGTGACGATAAAACTCTGTAAGTACATACAACCAATTTTGGGAATAATAAGTTCCTAGCTGTTGTAAAATTTCCATTAGTTTGCACCTCCCATTTATTCAAAATATTTATGTGCTTTGAGGAATTCCGTTGCCACGACCGATGGCTCTTTCAAGTTCCCATCAACTTCATAATTCAATTCCTGCATGGTTTCGGTATTAATTTCGCCAATTAACTTGTTAAGTTCATCTTCTATCTCCGGATACCTTTCCAATAAGTCTTCAGTAACGACTGGAGAACAATCATAGGGAGGGAAATATTGTTTGTCATCTTCTAATAGCTTCAAATCATTAACCTTAATCCGGCCATCTGAAGAGTATGCAAGGACAATATCCATCTGCCCACTTTTGACGGCATCGTATACGAGACCAATCTGCATCGGGTATGTTTCACCAAATTCCAAGCCATATGTATCGACGAATCCCTTATATCCATCTCCTTTTCTTTTCAGCCAAGCGCTATCGACACCTAACCTTAAATGATCGGCATCCTTTTCCAAATCAGATATTTTCTGATAGCCTTTTTTCTCTGCCAATTCATTTGAAATCGTAAAGGCATATGTATTATCAAAGCCATAAGAATCGAAAAATTTAAATCCATATTGCTTTTTAAATTCCCTTTGAACAACCTCCATTGCCTTTACTGGATCCTTTTCAATATCTTGTCCAAGAACGCTTGTTAAGTCCGTTCCCGTATAGCGAGTGGCGGCTATATCTATATCACCGCTCTCCATCGCTTTTTGCTGAACGAAATTCGAGCCTAAATTTTTGATGATTTTCGTATCGAGGTCCGTATTTCGTTCAAGGAGCTGAGCGATCATGTTTGCCAGGATTTCGGATTCTGTCATGCTTTGAGCACCGATTTTTACAGTGGTTTCAGACGACGAACCCAATCCAGGCAAGGAGCAGCCGCTGATGATTAATGTACAAACTATTAGGGCGATTATGATTGAACTTCTTATTTTTTTATGCATGGTATTCCTCCTCAAGCAACTTCCTTCATACCCTTTAATCCTTTTGGAACGACTTTTCGTTCTATGATCGAGAACACATAATCGACGAGGATGGCCATGATGATGACAGGTACTGCCCCAGCGATGATATATTCTGTTTGGTATAAATTCAAACCGATAAAAATGTAATCTCCAAGTCCCCCGCCTCCAATAAAAGAAGCCAAGGTGGCCCATCCAATTAAATAGACGGAAGCCGTACGGATACCAGCCATAATGACGGGGAGTGCAAGTGGGAATTCAACCAGACGAATTCTCTCCCAACTTGTCATACCGATGCCACGTCCGGATTCCAGCAGATTTTCATTTACGCCTTTGATGCCTGTGTATGTATTCCTGAGTATGGGTAAAACAGAATAGAAAAATAACGCAATAATTGCGGGTGTTTTCCCGACGCCTAAGAAAGGAATGAAAAAGGCTAGTACTGCAAGGCTCGGCAGCGTCTGCATAATATTTGCAATTCCAATGATAATGGAGGCGCTCCTTTTCATTCGAGTCAACATAATGCCAAGTGGTACTGCAACGATTATTCCAAGGAACACAGCGATCATAGATATGTATAAATGCTCCCATGCTTTATAAATCAATTCTTGCCAATTCGTTTGTAAAAAAACGAGCAATGATTCCATCTTCTACACCTCCTAGAACATTTCAGCCATTTCAGCCATTTGATTTTCTTCCTCTCCCCATATACTGTCATATACGATGTCGACCAATGTTGCTCTCGTTACAATTCCGACCAATTGTTTATTGTGGTCAACTACCGGCACGTATTTGAATCCCCGCTTCAGTATCTTCTGAACGGAATCACGGATTAAAGAGTCTTGATTCACTGAATAAACTTCTGTATTGATCATTTCACTAATGAATTTAGCTTTTTTACGGTATTCACTGATAGTTTCTACATCTACATACCCCTTTAAGGCATTTTGCTCATCGACCACAAGCAAGGAATCCACCCTTTTCTCGCGCATAATCTTGATGGCATCGGTAAGGGACTTTTCCTCTGTAATGGAAATCGGATTACGACTCATGATTTGTTCCACCAACTCAACATGCGGTCTTGTTTGAAGCAATCGATCTTTACCGATGAATTCTTCGACGAATTCATTCACTGGGTTTCTGAGAATTTCATCCGGTGTCCCCACTTGAACGATTTCCCCAGCCTTCAATATGACGATCCGATCCGCTAACTTAATCGCTTCATCCATGTCATGAGTAACAAAAACGATGGTTTTGTTAAGTGTACGCTGGAGATTTTTGAATTCCTCCTGAAGGGCATCACGAGTAATCGGATCAAGTGCACCAAATGGCTCATCCATTAAAATAAGTGGCGGATTGGAAGCAAGAGCTCTGAGGACCCCAATTCTTTGCTGCTGGCCTCCGCTCAATTCGTGTGGATACCTATCTAAATATTCAGGACCCATATCGACAAGCTGAAGCAATTCAAGAGCCCGGTCTTTTTTTCGTTTTTCCTCCCATTTAAGAAGTTTTGGAACGAGAGTGATATTTTCCAGAATCGTCATGTGTGGGAAAAGTCCGATTTGCTGAATAACGTACCCAATTTCCCTTCTTAACTGAACCGGATCTTTATCCATTATATTTTCCCCATTTATCAGGATCTGTCCTTCTGATGGTTCAATTAGACGGTTAATCATTTTCATGGTTGTCGTTTTACCGCAGCCACTTGGACCAATGAAGCAAATGAACTCCCCTTTTTTTATGTCCAATGAAATATTCTTTACAGCCTTCTTTCCTCCCTTATAGTTTTTCGATACTTTTTCAATTTTTAACATAACAAGCACCTCCATCATTCATAAACAATTACAAATTTTACAAAAACATTTCCTTTTTTTACGCACAGTCTGTTATACCCAGACGATAAGTTCCTTAAACATTTATAGTGTAAAACACTAGTTCTTTGTATTTATATTGAAAAAATGGAATAAAAAAACCACCTTTTTTTAAAAAAGGCAGTCAGTAGATTTACGTTAGGATCATGCCTCAAAACCCGTTATGATTGGCAATGAGGGTTTTCACAGTTGCATCTGACCCAGTATGGAAGGATGGCACAGTAATGTCTCGATGACGCCTGATAATTTTTTCGTCACCCTTATGTCCGTACCCATCATGTAACTGCATGCATCTTACAGAGATTCGCTTAGACATTTCCGTAATCCAATATTTTGCCATCGAAACCTCGGTAATGATATTCTCCCCATTCATATGTTTACAGACTAAATCATCGACAAAAGTACTGCCCAATTGAATATCGGTCGCTATTTCAGCAATGGTAAACCGTGTTTTTTGACATTGACTAATATTCTTATTAAAAGTTTTACGCTCTTTTACATATCCCTTCGTCAAGCGAAACATGTCTTTTGCAGCCACTAAAGATCCTATTGCACACAAAAGTCTTTCCTGCTGCAGGTTTTGCATGATATAAGAGAGACCTTTCCCTTCCTCCCCAAGGAGGTTGCCTACAGGTACTGCAACATCATCAAAAAAAAGGTCAGCTGTTTCCGAGCCATTCCCTCCATCTTTTTCTAGTTTTCTTCCACGTGTTAAGCCCGGAGTATCTTTATCTACCAGCAGCAAACTGATTCCGTCAAGAGAAGAAACAGCGTCAACATCGGTTTTGCAGGCTACAATCATCAAGTCGGCCCTTAACCCGTTTGTGATGAATGTTTTGGCTCCATTGATTCGATAATACCCATCTTTCTTGACGGCTGTGGTCTGAATATTTGCTAATTCGGGACCCGTTCCTGGCTCTGACAGAGCAAAGGCAGAAATCATTTCTCCAGTACTGAATTTAGGTAAATACCTATGTTTTTGATCTATTGTTCCGAATGAAGCAATATAAGGGGCCACAACATCAGAATGAATGGATATCCCTGCTAAGCCAGATCCGATCCTTTCCAATTCCTCTGACAGTACAACTGAATAGCCAAAATCCGCTCCGAATCCACCGAATTCCACATCAAGCCATGGACATAAAAATCCATTTTCTCCGATTCCTTTCCAAAGTAAACGTGGTACTTCCCCATCTTTTTCCCATTGATCATAATAGGGGATAGCTTCCTTTTCAAGAAATTCACGAAATGACTGTTGAAATAATAAGTGTTCCTTCTTGAAGAAGGAACGTGGTTTATCGTTAGTGACCGCCACCGTGTTAAACATAAGTTAACCTCCATTAGCAAATGATTTTGGTTGGTGCATCAATGTGAAATATCTTATATTCCACAACCATTCTCAAAAACAAAGATAATTGAAATATTAATGTAAGCGGTTACGATAAATGAGTTTTCAAACTGATAAAAATGGACCATAATATTCAAGTTCAACAAAACTATGGAATTCCCTTTTATAAATCTATTTTTTACCATTTGGAATTCCTTTTTGTATAGTATATTACATATTGCATACTAAAGAATGTGGTTGATACTTAACTGCCATATTATGGTGTTTCTTATATATTCTGACGAGGTTATTTTTAAAATATTAATCTATTATCATAACATGTGCTATTTAATGAATTTTTGAAGCTATCACACTGCCTGATGGACTAATCGGTTACTATATCAGTCTGTTTCTTTACTGCTTTAATTTATTACTGCCATACCTCGCTAACCTTTACATCTTGTATCGACCTGACCGTATAATCCTTGGAGTTTATTTGATTTACCTTAAGTCCATTTGATTGTTTATTTTTAACACTTCCAAATTAATTGGTTTTACATACCATATTACCGCCAATGATGCGAATATGGCTAAACTACCCGCTAATAGAAATGCTGCTGTATATGTCCCAGATACCTGAACAAGGTATCCTGTTACAGTTGGTCCAAGTATTCCAGCCGTATTTGCTAAGAAGTGCATAAAACCTCCAACTGAGCCAACATTTTGTTGATCTACAACATCCTGAACTATCGCCCAGTAAATAGATCCCGTTAAATACAAGAATAATACAGATGAAGCCACTAAACTTACAGCTCCTATAGTTGTTGTTACAATTCCTGCAAGTCCAATACACACTGCAGAAATAAACAAACATGTAACTAACACAACCTTACGAGAAAATAATATTCCTTTTCCAGCGAACTTTTTGTATACAAAATCGGATAAAAATCCACCGGAAGCTAATCCAATAAAACCCAATATCCACGGGATGACTGTAACAACACTCATTTCTTTGACATTTAATCCATGAGTATCTATTAAATAACTAGGAAACCAAGTTAAAAAGAAAAATAGAATATATGAATATGCAAAATAAGCAAAGGATGTAAATAAAACTGTTTTTTGTTTTAAATAAAAACTTAATGGAATTTTTTTATTTGAGGAAACTTTATTAACATGTTGTTGATTGCTTGGAATAGTTTCATTGTTAACTGCAGGTCTTTCTTTACTAAATAACCACCAAGCTATAGCCCATGCAAAGCCCAGTAGCATGATTATTATAAAAGAGATTCTCCAACCAAAACTAAGTGCTATTATACCAACAATAGGTCCTGCAATCGCTCCCCCTAAAGGAGTACCGCTATTTGCTAAACCGATAGCACCTGCTCGTTTGTCAGCTGGAAACCAATTATTAATCATTTTATTTATTGTTGCAGATAATGGTCCTTCTCCCATTCCAAAAAAAACACGAATAATAATTAAACTGACAAGTCCAAATGTCAGAGCAATTGCACCACTAAATATTGACCAAATAATCATGGCAACAAATAGCGTTAGTTTCGCTCCATAACGATCCGATGCCATTCCTCCAAGAAAATTGAACACAGCATACCCAACAGAAAAACTGCTAAAGACTATGCCCATTTGAGTAGGTGTTAAATTTAAATCATCTTGAATAAAAGGCGCTGCAATCGATAGTGCCGATCTGTCCAAATAATTAATAACACCAGCTAAGAAAAGCAAAATCATAATAGAAGTTCTACCCTTTGAAAACATATTCTTCCCCCTTAAAGTAAGCAGTGCATTTACTAACAACGAGCAGGTTCACCAAAGAATGAAGCCTGCCCGAAATCAAAAGGAATTAATTAGTGAACTATTTGATGTCGCATCCTAATTATCAAGCTAGCAGGAAATTTATGTTCTATTTTTTATTATAGAATCCTTTTCTTGAATAAATGTATTTGTTAATACTCCCAGCTTTTCAATTTCAACGGAAACGACATCGCCAGGCTTTAAATAAATCTGTTTTTCTTCCGGATAACCTAAAATAACTCCCTCCGGCGTTCCTGTTAGAATGATATCACCCGGAACTAACGTCATATGATTGGAAATATAACTCACAATATGGGCAACAGAAAAAATCATGTCCGACGTATTAGAGTTCTGACGCACTTCTCCGTTTACGATTGTTTTTATATTTAAATTCTGGGGATTTCCCACTTCGTCAGCCGTTACCAAATATGGACCCATTGGGCTGAAATCATCACATGTTTTTCCAAGCAGCCATTGTGGTGTCTTAAGCTGTAAATCCCTAGCGGACAAATCATTTACCGGACAATACCCAAACACATAATCGAGAGCATTTTCTTGTGAAACGTATTTTGCTTTCTTTCCAACTACAACACCTAGTTCTACCTCATAGTCTACCTTTTCTGTCATTTTAGGGAGGGCAATATCACATTGATGGCCTGTTAGTGTATTATTAAACTTGTTAAAAAGAATCGGAACTTCCGGATAAGGTGCATTTGTTTCATCTGCATGTTTACGGTAATTAAGCCCAACACAAATGATTTTATTTGGCTGAGTCACACAAGGTTCCCACTTTATATCCTTTTCATCCAAAACATAGGTATTACCACTATATAAATCATGGCGATTTACATATCTTTCTAATGCTGCTACTGCTGTTTGTCCACCTTCGATCACTTCCATGATATTCGTCGGTACGTTTTCCCCACCAATAACGGATAATGCAGATACTATATCAACAATACCATTATCCACTTTCACCCCAAGAGATTGTTTACCATTTTTCTTGAAAGTTAATAATTTCAAAATAACTCCTCCTCATAACCTTTCAAACTATTTCATATCTTTTTTCTCTCATGCATTTTTTCCGAAGACGACGCCACCGTCAATATAAAGCGGGGAGCCCATCATAAACTTTGATTCATCAGACGCTAAAAATAAAGCCGCTTTTGCAACATCTTCCGGTTTTCCGACATCGCCGCTTAATTGGCGAGTTTTTATATGTTCCATCGCTTCTTCCGGATTATCGTAAGAGGTTTTTAAATATTTTTCCACAAATGGTGTTAAAATCGTTCCCGGCAACAGCGCATTAACACGAATTTTGTAAGGAGCGTAATCAACCTGCATTGATTTTGTAAGTGCCAAAATGGCTCCTTTTGTAGTAGCATAAGAGGCTCTTCGCGCCAAGCCAATTTCGGCAACACATGATGACATATTGATAATGGATCCATTTTTTCTCTCCATCATGTGGGGCAAGACATATTTACTTGGCAAATAAACTCCTTTAATATTTACACTCATTACCCTATCCCAGTCGTCGGGTTCAATTTCATGCAGTTCGCCTATACCGCTAATGCCAGCATTATTGAAAAGAACATCAATTCTAGAATATTTTTCAACGACCTGTTGGACCATTTTTTTAACAGAATCGGTATCCGTTACGTCAGCTTGAATAAAGGTGGCTTCCCCGCCTAATGAAGTAATTTCCTCTACTGCTTGGTTCCCTTTATTTCCATCAATATCATTCACGATGATAGTGGCCCCTTCTTTTGCAAAAAGCAGCGCCGTACTTTTTCCAATGCCAGAACCCGAGCCAGTGATTAAAACTATTTTCCCCTGTAATCTCATCACACTCACACCTTTCGTTTCACTAAATTTGCTTCTTATAAGCTAATACCGATTCGATTAATACTAAACTCCTGATGACCGAGAATTTCTGACTTTGTTAAACTTCCCGATGATATATCCACAATCCCATCAAAAATCCGCTTTCCTGCCAGTTCTAACGTTTCTATTCCTTGCAATACAGTACTTATATCAATATCAATGTTATCGTTCATCCGTTTTCCAGTTAGCTCATTTCCGGTAATTTTAATGACTGGGACGATCGGGTTTCCTGTAGGAGTCCCACGGCCGGTTGTAAAGCAAACAACTTGTACCCCGGCGGCTGCCATGCCAGAAACACACTCGATATCATTTCCAGGTGAATCCATAAAGTAAAAACCTTTTCCTGGGATAGATTCCGCGTATTCCACTACCCCTTGCAATGGTGAAGTTCCTGCTTTACTAATACACCCTAACGATTTCTCTTCAATACTTGAAAGTCCACCTTCGATATTTCCTGGACTTGGATTGCCACCACGCATATCAACACCCATACGTTCGATTTCTTTTTCAAACCTCTCAACATAAGAATATAGTTTGTGACTAATGTCTTCGGAAACGGCTTTTTCAGCTACAATATGCTCTGCTCCAATAATTTCCGTTGTTTCTCCCATGACAATGCTTCCTCCTTCGCTGATGATTAAGTCTGAGGCGTTCCCTAAAGCAGGATTACTACATAATCCGGATGTTGAGTCTGATCCTCCGCATTTCACCCCAACAATGATTTCAGACAAAGAAATGTCTTCCTTAGAGATTTGTTGGATATCCATAACAAGTTTACGAGCTGAATCTATGCCTTTTTGAATAGTTTTAACTGAGCCTCCTTCATTTTGTATATCTAACCAGATGACGGGTTTGCCAGTCTCTCTTATTTCATCGCGAATTTGGTCGGCTTTCATCACTTCGCATCCAAGGCTTACGATCAATACAGCGCCGACGTTGGGGCTTTTCCCCATTCCTACAAGTACTTGATGTGTTCTTTCTTTATCATCCCCTACTTGACTACAACCATGTTGATGAGGAATCGCAACTGCTCCCGGCACTTGCTGCTGTATTCTGTTTACTACCTGATTTGCACAAACAACAGTAGGTAATAATAAAACATGATTTCGAATACCTACCTTTCCGTCTGTTCTACGATAACCTTTAATTATTGTCATTATAATTCCTCCTACTGCTCTGCTTTTTGATCTCCGCGTCCTCGAATGCCTTCAATATTATGAACATGTACATGTTCTCCTTCATCAATACACTCAGTTGCTGCTCCAATTGATTCCCCATACTTAATAATACGCTCTCCTTTTTTAAGCGAACGAATCGCAACTTTGTGACAGAATTTCACATCTTGCTGAACGATTATGTTATGTTTAATTCCGTTAAGAATAAAGGAAAGGTTTTCCCCCGCTTTGATATCACAAAGTAAAGTCACTACATTGTCCTTGGAATCCATGACAATACAAGAAACACCCGTTTTAAAAGAATATTCCCCCATCTATTTACACCTCACCACTACTAATTTTTTGGTAAGAAATGATCCAGTCTCCATCCAATATTTGACTGAAAAAAAAGCTCTTTTGAAAGAAAAATGATAGAATTCCCACGTACCTTCGTCCAAAAAAGCATCACAACTGAAGGATTAAGAAGTTTCATTTTTATATAATTTTTAATTTTCAGACTTTTATATTCAAAAAAATTCAACTACATACTTTCTTTAGCTGATAGAGAATCATTAATGAAAATTTTCGTAGGATCTGCCAGTAATTCTGTCCCCTCCTTTATGTTAGTTAAAAGTTTTGGATAATGCTTTCAAATTTCATTACAATTAATAAAGTGTAATCTTTATTAATAAATACCATTGTTTGGCTCTGAAACTTTAACAACATGAGACTTATTTTTTTTCTTATAATTATTGTATCATCAACTTTTTAAACATAAATTCCGGATTTTGTCGTATTTATACGGTTTTTTGATAAATTAGTGTTACCTACAAAACTATAGGGGTGATTTAATTGAAACCAGTGCAAAAAAAATTTGATAACAATACTCTTTTCCCTCTTTCCCTCGTCTATCAAGACACCAAAAGTACCGAAAGTGAACTGCCTGCACATTTTCATGACCGGTATGAAATTATATATGTTTATGATGGAGAAGGCATCTTTTTCATAGACAATGTATTTCATAATATTAAAAAAGGAGATCTAATTATTATCCCGGGGAATACTATTCATCACACAATTCATGATAAGGATAACCCTGTTACTTGTACGGTTATTTTCTTTAATCCTTTACTTATTCACAATAACTCTCTTGGAGAATCCTTCTCTTATCATCAACTTTTTGAAAAAAGCCAAAAAGCAAAGTACTATAAGTATTCCATGCAATTTAATCAACAAAAAGTGTTAGAATCTCATTTTGAAGATATGAACAGAGAGTCGACTGATGCAGAGTTTGGATTTAAACATGCCATTTTATTACAACTTCACATGGTGTTGCATTACCTTAACAGAATGGTTTTTCCATACAAATGCGAGTTCGCTTCTCCTAATTGGGGACCTTTATGGATGAAAGATATTTTATCTTATATTGAAAATAACTTTACGAATGGTTTGAGTCTGGTTGAACTTGCTAATAAGGCAAACGTTAGTACTGCACATTTTAGTAGAGTATTTAAGCAAATGATAGGATTAAACGTCTCCGATTATATCGTCCAAAAAAAAATTATTATGGCTAAAGAACTCCTACTGCATACCGATGAAAACATCTCGGTTATTGCTGAAAGAAGCGGATTTCAAAGTATGCCTCATTTTCATCACACATTTAAAAAACACTTAGGTTCTACACCTGGTGATTATAGGAAAAATAGGATCTTAATACTGGAAACATAATGAATGTGCAAAAGACATGAAAATCACAACGAATTAGAAGTACATTTAACGAAAGAAAGTGAACAATTGAATACAATGCCAAGATGTAATGTGTAAAAAACAAAAGTTTGCATTAAGAAATCATTACAAACTATTTAATTATGAGACAAACTAACCGAATTGTGCAGAATGATGCATAACTGCTAAAGATGGTTTTGTAATATATTCTAGCGAGGTAATGTTTGTAATATTGAATTTGCTTTATATCAGCTTTAACTGACATATAAAATTCCCCAGTCTTCAGCATCCTCTCAAACACTCCAACTCTGATGAGATGATTATCTGTTGTTTTTTGGGAACTTTTAACCGTTGATATTGGGTATTTTAGCACCGATGATGACAACTTCCTTAAGATTCCAAGAATCACGTATTATTATGAAGAAAAAATACCTTCACAAACAGATGAAGTAACCCCCAAGGTAATTGAAATTTTCCATACCAGCTGTCAAAACTATGGCACGCGGAAGATTAAAGTGGAACTCCAGAAATGCGGGTATCAGATTTCAAGAAGACGTATTGGTCGAGTGATGAAAGAAGAAGGCCTCGTGTCCACTTATACGATTGCCCAGTTTAAGCCCCATGGCTCAACGTGTAACGAATCGAAAAAAAAGAATGAGTTAAACCGAGAGTTCAGACAAGAAGAAGCATACAGCGTGGTTGTCAGTGATTTAACGTATGTAAGGGGCGAGAATAAATGGCATGACATCTGTGTATTGGTCGATCTTTATAATTTGGAAATTATCGGATACGGAACTGGCGCTCGGAAGGACGCACAGTTAGTGTACCAAGGCATTTCTTCCATTAAAGTTGAGCTAAATAAGATCATGTTATTCCACACGGATCGTGGAAGTGAATTCAAGAATAAATGGATAGATGAAGCATTAGAAACATTTGAAATCAAGCGTTCTTTGAGTATGAAAGGCTGCCCATATGATAATGCCTGTATTGAATCCTTTAATGCCCTATTAAAAAAGGAAGAAGTCAACCACGTACAATATCTAGACTATCAAACAGCTAAATTAGCGATGTTCCAGTTTATTGAAGGTTGGTATAACCGAAAAAGAATTCACAGCAGCTTGGGCTATCAAATCCCACAAGCCATTGAAGATTTGATTAGGAATACAGCTTAAGATTTAACTTTTTTGTGTCCAAAATATTGACTCACATCCACTGTCTACGAACAGAAACTAGTTCGTAGCTAATTCCTCTGTTTTAGACTTCCCTCCACGCTTTCGAAGTTTACAGTCAGTAATACCGTTTTCCTTTGAAAAGTCGTTTCTCTCATTTCATTAATTAAAAGACCACCAGCAAAAGAAGAATGTCCAACATAGTGTTTACCCCATCGTTAAACTTGTTCTTTTTAGTCAGCTTGACATGATTTAGTAAGAAAATCGTTCGCAATTAAAGGCTCACGGGATATATACAAACCGGATTAAAATCGAATTTGTCTACAATTGTTTAGGTGTGTACCAATAGAACGGTGATTGTATCGTAGTGCACTGTTTTTGAGCGGACGCTCCGCTCTCGGCTTAAGCCTGCTGAATCTCATTTAGACGCGTATTTCCTAAGCCAGATTCTGGCACCTTACGCACCATTCAACTTGGTTTTAACTTTTAGCTTAGTAAAACTTGAGGAATTGAAGTTTCTATCTAAACATGATTCTATTCAGCGAGATCAATTGAAATTATCTATTGATTAATGAATTTATACCGGTTGCTTTCGAACAAAAGAAGGGCCCTTTTTCTTCGCCCCAATACCTGAACCTCTGGCGAAGCAAAAGGAATTACAAAAGTGCGATCCCTTACTGATCATCCGAAGTTGCAAGCTTCTCGATTTCATCAGAATGATAAAGATGAACGCCTGCAGTCGATGTTTGGGCTGCAATAAACATGGCTGCAGCTACCTTTTTTGTTTCTATGGCACGGTAGGGACGCAGTGGTCCAATAAAGATGAATTGGGCGATGGAACTCAATATACCTGAAATCTTCTCACCTGCCCGGAATTCCTCCCGTTCGCCAAGAAGTAGTGAAGGGCGAAATATATGGACTGATTTCATGGCTAATTGTTGAAGTCCGCCTTCGACATCGCCCTTTACACGACTGTAAAAAAAGGCTGATTTTGAATTGGCTCCCATAGCCGTTATGACGAGTAATTTCTCAACATTGCAGCTCTTTGCGATTTTCGCCGCCTCCATAACATAGTCATAATCCACTTTACGAAACGCCTCTTTTGATTTTGCCTTCTTGATTGTTGTACCCAAGCATATAAAAACATCCTTGACGTTAAATAAATGCGCAAACGAAGATAAACGTTCGAAATCTACAGTATGTACGGTGCAATTCGGTTCATTAATTTCCACATGCCTTCTTGTCAGTAAGTGGATTTCCTTATAATTATGGCTATTGCTTAGTTGTTTAACGAGCTGGGTACCGACGACTCCCGTTGCCCCTAAAACCATTGCCGTCTTCTTATTAATCATGATTTCCTTCTTTCCTTCATGAGTTGGTGAAACGCATCCTTCGTTTCATTTATCTGTTATAGCATTATGATAAATGAGTTACTTGATTAAAGTCATTTATGATCCAAGAATCGGCCTCGAATCTAATCGTACTCAAACATGCATTAAACAATCGCATTTCAGTGGAAACGATTGACTCGTTTGACATCAACCGTAATATAAAATGAATCACAGCGCCATGTGCAACGAGTATTACTCTTTTCTTTGGAAACTCTTTTTGAATTTCTTGGAGCCCCTTCATCAGCCTGTTTCGTAAAGATTCTTGACTTTCCTGACCAGGATATACTTTATCTATGTATTTCGCTTCCCTTTCAGCTGATGTCAATCCTTCAGCGACGCCAAAATTCTTTTCAATGAATTCGATTTTTTCAATGACCGGAACATCCATATAATGAGCAATGATATCAGCCGTTTCCCTTGCCCTTATAAGCGGACTTGTAATGATTACATCCCAATCTTCTTTCATCAAAAATTCACCGCATTGCCGTGCCTGTATTTTTCCATGTTCATTCAAAAGTATATCGGTCTGCCCCTGCAGTTTTCCCTGTGCATTCCAATCCGTTTGGCCATGCCGTACTAAACAAATAGTCGTAATTGTCATCAAGCCTTTCTATATTGGATTAAGTTATCTTCCCTGTTCTTCAATGATCGAATGTCCTTCGGTCTGCTCAATATCTAACCATTTCCATTTTTCATGCAATCGTATTCTTCCGTCAGTCAATATCTCTGGTGTGGAAAAACAGCTGCCTCCTCTAATTTCCCCTTTTTCATTGATATGATTATACCTAAATTCTAGAGATCCATCCATATTGACAAACCCTATTAATGTCCCTTTAACAATCTCTCCACCCAGATAACTTCCTGAAAGAATGGAGCCTTCTTGTGAATAATGGAAGGTAGTATTTCCTGATACTTCTCCATTCTCTGAATTGACTTTAGCTTTGAATATCCGCCCATCATAACTAATAATGATACCAAATTAATAAAAAAAAGAATATTGAAAAATCTTATATTATTTTTATTCTATGTTAATGGATATGACACAAAAAATACATAATATTCCCCATTGAATTCTCCTATAATTTTGTGGTTAGATTATGGAAGATGTTACTTATGGAATGAACATACCCAAGAAGAAACATCTAATAATACTGGAAGATATTGGTGAGGTGCTAAATTGAAAGAAATACTTCTGATTCTACTATTGCAACTTATTTATGTTCCGATTTACACGCTGCGAACCATTTTCTTAGTAAAAAATATTACCATACTTGCCTCGATACTGGGTATCGCAGAAATGTTAATATACGTTTTTGGTTTATCCCTAGTATTTGGCGGTGACCAAAGCATACTCGCCATGGTTGTATATGCAGTCGGTTTTGGAATCGGAATAATTTTTGGTACGAAAATTGAGCAAAAACTCGCTATTGGTTTTATTAATGTAACCGTTAATACTCAAACCAAAAATGAACAGTTAGTTGATACATTGAGGAACAACGGATTTGGCGTCACTCTTTATACGGGCGAGGGCAGGGATAGCAACCGTTATCGGATGGAGATCTTGACAAAACGAAACCGGGAACAAGAATTGATAGCAACCGTTGAAAAGTTTGAGCCTAAGGCCTTTATCATTTCATATGAACCTCGTTATTTTAAAGGCGGATTTTTACTTGACCGGTTGAAAAATAAAGCAAGCTGAAATAAAAGGCAAAAGCCATGGGCTTTTGCCTTTTATTTGGTTTTTGATTTTCTTAACTTGACTGCTTTCGTTGCAGGTTGCTTTTTAATCCACTTTACATATTTTTTTAATGATTCATCATCTTTTAGCAAAACTACGTTATATAGTCGGATGGATAGCTCTCGGTTAGAGTACAAGGCGTGAATCTGTTTATGACATGATTTACAGAGATAGGCGATTGGTAAATGGATGCCGCCTTCCTCTCTTGGTGTTAAATGATGAATGGTTAATTCAATCTCATCCCTGTTACAAAGCTCACAAGTACCTTTCATCTCATCACACGGCCGTTACGGCTTTACGGATTTTCCTTCTTCAACAATATGAAACATCAAATGGGCAAGATGATGGATTGGCCCATACTCTTCGTTGTCTTCATCTTTATCATCTTCCGCTTCATCTTCATCCATGCCTTGTAAATAAAGGGCCATGAATTCATAAAAATCGTTTTTAGAAAAGGAGTAACAATCACTTGGATCTTGATTATCTTCTTCATACTGTAAAACAAGATGAGATAAATCCCCCTCATCATCTTCTGCATCAAAAAAGACGAAATACCCAATATTTGTATCCAGTTCGAATAATCTGCGAAATCCACGCGATGTTGTTTTTTCAAACTCAGCTGCCGTCAGTTTTTGCACTTGCATGGTGTCAACATTATCTTCTTGATGAAAGCTCACGATGAATGTGTTCATAATCTAACCTCCTGTTGAATATGGATAACCAATAGTATCCCCATTTAAACGAATTTATTCGATTTTAAAGGTTTGTTTCCAAGACAACCGGGCAATGATCACTGCCCATTATATCGCAGTGAATGTTAGACTCTATTAGAGAATCAGACAAACGTTTTGAAACAATAAAATAATCGATTCTCCACCCAATATTCCGCTCTCTTACTTTACTCATATAGGACCACCAAGTATAGGCACCTTCCTGGTTCGGATAAAAATGGCGGAACGTATCGATAAAACCTGCATCAAGTAGTTCAGACATCTTCCCGCGTTCCTCAGTAGTGAAACCAGAATTCCCAATATTAGGTTTTGGGTTCTTCAAGTCGATTTCCTGGTGTGCGACATTTAAATCGCCACAAAAGATAACTGGCTTCACCTTATCCAGTCCTTTAAGGTAATCAATCATCCCATCTTCCCATTCAAGCCGGTAATCAAGTCTCGATAAATCCCTTTTGGCATTCGGTGTGTATACATTCACCATATAAAATTTCTCGAACTCCAGGGTTATGATTCTTCCCTCCGGTTCCTCATCCTGCCCGCCTACACCATATTTCACTGAAAGTGGTTTTTCCTTAGTGAATATAGCTGTACCGGAATATCCTTTTTTCAATGCATAATTCCAATATTGATGATATCCTTCCAATTCAAGCGAAATTTGTCCTTCTTGTAGCTTAGTTTCTTGAAGGCAAAAAATATCGGCATCCACATCTTTAAAGTAATCTAAAAAACCTTTTTTAACACACGCTCTAATTCCATTAACATTCCAGGAAACCAATTTCATAATCTCTCTAATTCTCCTTATAGCCAACTAATGATTTCATTACATATCAACTATACTATTGATCTTGAATTTTTCCCATTAGAGTACATTCGAAAACAACCTGGCAAATGATTCTTTTGAACGTTCAAGCAGCCCGCGATTGTTATACATGATTGGATCTAATTTGTCGCAATCCTTCATATCCTCTTTGTAATGGCTGACAAGGTCATCTATGGAACGTGTTCCCATAAGAAAGACATTCACTTCGAAATTCAAATGAAAACTCCTCATATCCATGTTTGCCGTCCCTATAGAAGCGGTATCACCATCAACAATGATAAGCTTCTGATGTAAAAAACCTTTTTTATATGAGTATACCTCTACACCGAATTGAAGCAGCTCCCCGAAATAGGAACGACTTCCGTATTGGGTTAAAAAACCATCATTTACTGCCGGAACCATAAGTCTAACTTGTATCCCCTTTATCGCGGCATGTTTGATTGCCGCTTTAATCGCTTGGTTAGGTACGAAGTATGGACTTGCAATCCAGATTGATTCAGTAGCACTAGTGATAAGCGAATAGTAAAAATCACTCATGATTCCCTGTTGTGTATCCGGTCCACTTGCTACAACCTGTACAGCTCCATCACCTTTTTCGATTTTGTTTTTAATCTCCGGACGTTCTTGCAATACACCTTCTCCGCTGACATATTCCCAATCCATAAGGAAAACAGTATGAAGCATATATACAGCTTCCCCTTTAAGGACCATGTGTGTATCTCTCCAAAATCCAATGTTTTTATTTCTTCCTAAATACTCCTCACCTACGTTCAAACCGCCGACAAAGCCAATTTTGCCATCAACGATGATGATTTTTCGGTGATTCCTAAAATTAAACTTTTGATTGAAAAAACCGTGTTTCAAAGGGGAAAATGGATAAGCTTTTATCCCTGCATTTTTCATTCGCTTAACTTCATTATTTGAAAGGCTTAAACTGCCGGCGGCATCAAAAATGAATAAAACTTCCACACCATCTTTTGCTTTTTCAATCAGGATATCTATAATTTCCGTTCCAAGCCTGTCCGATCTAAAAATATAATATTCAATATGGATGAATTTTTCAGCCTTTTTTAACTGTTTAATGATTTCTGTAAATGTTTCATTGCCATTTTTCAAAACTTCTGTTTGCGATGATGTACTTATGGTCGTCTCAGATGCATTTTTGGCAAAATCGGCAAATGTTTGCTGATGATTATTCAAGAACGATAAATCTGGTGAAGATACATGCGTGACAAGACTCTTCCATTCTTCCCGGTCCTTTTTCCTTTTACTTTGAAACAAATACCCCTTTAAATAGAGCTGACCAGAAAATAGATAAAACATATATCCAAATACCGGAATAAACAAAAGCACATACATCCATAAAAGCGTTTCGTGAGCAAATCTGTTTTCCAGCATGAGTGAAAACATCGTAATAAACATAACAAAAATATATAATCCAATAAAAAATAGCTTCACGTCGAAGCTAACATCAGTAAATAGGATCATATACACTGCAGCAATTAAAATAAATAAAAATACGAACTCCATTCTTCTTCTTTTCATCTTTTCATTCTCCTACACAGCAATATTTTATATATATCTATACATATACCCATATTTGATGGTAAAAGAAACAAAACACTCGCGAAGACTTATTTTCGCAAGTGCTTTGTGTAATGCCTATCCAGTTTTCATTTCAATACAGGAGTCAAGCTTTCATATAGCTCCATATATTTTAAGGATGATGATGTCCAACTGAAGTCCAACTTCATTGCATTTTCGGTCAGCTTCTTCCATCTCTTCGGCTGGAATTTGTACAGCCCAACAGATTGTTCAATTGAATGCAGCATATCATGTGCATTATAATTCGTAAAACTGAAGCCATTCCCCTCACCAGTAAATTGATTATAGGGGATGACTGTATCACGAAGTCCGCCTGTCTCTCTCACCAACGGAAGAGTCCCATAACGCAGCGCCAGAAGTTGGCCAATGCCACACGGTTCGAATTGCGATGGCATCAGAAATAAATCAGATCCTGCATATATGCGCCTAGCTAAACCCTCATCAAAATATGTATTTACCGAAACTTGATTTGGATACTGCTCAGCTAAATGACGAAAAGCTGATTCATATTGCTCTTCACCAGTTCCTAAAAGAATGAATTGTATTCCTTGGTTCATCATTTCATGGAAAACATGGAGGATAAGGTCTATTCCTTTTTGATCAACTAGCCTGGTCACCATCGATATAACCGGAATGCCATCATTGACTGGAAGATTCAACGATTCCTGTAACTGACGTTTATTCTCCATCTTCCCCTCATAGGTATCGAAAGGAACTGCAAGGTATTCATCTGCGACAGGATCATATTCATCATAATCAATTCCATTGATTATACCTTTAAGGTCACCATTTCTTTTCCGTAAAAAACCATCCAAATTCTCCCCAAAATAGGGACTTTGAATTTCTTCTGCATAACTTTGGCTTACAGTTGTGACTATGTTAGAGAAGGCTAAGCCTGCTTTCAAATAACTGACATTTCCATGGAATTCAAGACCATCGACATTAAAATATAGCTCACTCAAATCCAGTAATTCTGCTAAAACAGATTTAGAATAAACTCCTTGATAGCGTAAATTATGTATGGTAAATATCGTTTTAATCTCCTTGTAGAAAGGATGATTGTGATAATGGGCTTTCAGTAATACACTGACAAGTCCGGTTTGCCAATCATGACAGTGGATGATATCCGGCTTTTCTTCTAAATAGGGTAAAGCCTCCAATACCGCACGGGAAAAGAACGCGAATCTTTCGCCATCATCGAAAAAACCATAACTCCCATGTCTTTTGAAATAATATTCATTATCCAAAAAGTAATATGTAATTCCATTTGCAACAAGTTTTTCTATTCCGCAAAATTGCTGGCGCCAGCCAACTGGAACTTCGATACTCGTCATATGCTTCATTTCTTGTTTGTAATGGTCAGGAAGGTCCCCATATTTTGGTAGGATGACACTTACATGGACTCCCTGTTTTTTTAGCGCTTTCGGGAGCGCGCCTATTACGTCTCCGAGCCCTCCCGTTTTTATAAAAGGGGCGCATTCTGAAGCAGCAAATACAACGTTCATTGCCGCACCTCCTCTATTAAATTACTTCCGCTTTTTTTATTACAGTTGGCTGATTCAAACCAATGACTGTTTTTTCACTCGTAATTTTCACTTCTTTATCAGTTATGATATTTTCTACGATAGCATCTTCTTCAATCTCACCTTTTTGCATGATGATGCTATTTCTTATGATTGCGCCCTTTTTCACCTTCACCCCTCGGAAGAGTATACTGTTTTCGACAGTTCCTTCAATAACACAACCGTTCGCTATCAAAGAATTGGTAACCTTCGAAGATCGTGAATATTTTGTCGGTGCTTCATGTTTGATCTTAGTATAAACATCCCATGTATCACCGAAGAAAGAACGGATGACGGTAGGGTTCAAGAAATTCATATTACTGGAATGAAAACTTTCAATGGAATGGATGAATGGCATATCTCCAGTAAAATTGTATCCTTTGACTGTAAAACGATGGAGATTGGCTTTCACAGCATCTTTCAAAAAGTCATATTCTCCACTGGCAACACAACTTTTGATCAAGTTCACCAATAAGGCTTTACTAATGACAAAGGTTTCTAAACAAACATGGTCACCAGGTTTTGGAATGGTATAAAAGCTAATGTCCGTGATATCCTCATCGGAATCTACTGAGCAAGTGTTATAGATTGGTTTTTCAATTAACTCCCCTACATAATCCTTATATACGACTGTGATATCCGCTTTATGTTTTTTATGGTAATCAAGCACTTCATTAAAATCCAATTTGCACACATGGCATCCAGGGGAAATGATGACAGTATCTGCCTCTGCCCGCTCGAAAAAGCTAAGGTGATCATAGAATTGCTTCATATCGCCTGTTACTTTTTCATCCGGATGGATCGGTGGCAAGATGTGTAATCCTCCTGACCGCCGATCCAGGTTCCACTCTTTTCCTGAGCCTAGATGATCCATTACTGAAAGATATTTTTCTTTTGGAAAAACGGCTACTTTTGATACATCTGCATTTATGAAGTTCGACATCGTAAAATCAATCAAACGGTAGCGTCCACCAAATGGCACAGATGCTACATTACGGTGAGCGGTCAGCTCTTTTAAATGTTGTTTTTCATTGATTAAGTTAATAATACCCAACACATTTTCCATAGCATCTTCCCCTTTTTCTAGTTAAGAGTAATCTTTTTTTTGTTTGGATTTATAATAGTCTGATTTTCGCCGATTAAAGTAATATCGGATGTAACCGCTGAATTACCAACTACGGCACCATTTTCAATAATGCAATTGCTGGCTATGATGCTTCTTTCTATATGAACATTTTCACCAATTGTAACATTAGGCATGATCACTGAATCTTTTATGGTTGAGCCATAGCCCACCTGTACATTATAGGATAAAACAGAATGTTCAATCTTACCATGTATCATGCACCCTTCATTGATAAGCGACTGACTAACCTCAGCATCTGATGAAATATATTGCGGAGGATGATTTGCATTACGGGCAAAAATTTTCCATTGCTGATCATCCAACTGAAAGTTTGGCTTTTCCTCCAATAAATCCATATGGGCCTGCCAAAGGCTCTCGACCGTACCAACATCTTTCCAATAATCATTAAAACGATAGGCATATAGCTTTTTTCGATCTTCAAGCATTTTTGGAATGATATTGCTACCGAAATCATTAGAAGAAGTTGCATCTTTTTCATCGTTTATTAAATAACGTCTTAGGGTCTTCCAATTGAAAAGGTAAACACCCATGGAAGCGAGGTTGCTTTTTGGATACTTTGGTTTTTCATCGAATTGGGTGACCTTATCATCATCATTGGTATTCATGATTCCAAAACGACTTGCTTCTTGCCATGGCACTTGAATGACAGCTATAGTAGCCTCTGCATTTTTTTCGATATGATAATCCAGCATCTTACTGTAGTCCATCTTATAAATATGGTCACCGGAGAGAATCAGTACATGCTCCGGATCATAGTTATCAATGTATTGAATATTTTGATAAACGGCATTTGCCGTCCCTTTATACCACTCACCGCCTTCTTTCCCTTGATAAGGGGGAAGAACGGAAACTCCGCCAACATCCAAATCCAAATCCCAAGCTTTACCGTTCCCAACATAATCATTTAGAATTAATGGCTGATATTGGGTCAGTACCCCAACCGTATCAATACCAGAATGAGTGCAGTTACTTAATGGAAAATCGATGATTCTATATTTACCGCCAAAGGGAACAGCTGGTTTTGCCAAACCAATGGTTAATTCACCTAACCTTGAACCCTGGCCTCCTGCCAATAACATTGCTATCCATTTTTTCGCTCCCACTATTCGTTCACTCTCCCCCGTCTTTTTTTTGTTTGCTTCATATAGATTGAAATGCCTAGTGGAGGTACAGTTATTTCCATACTGAATGGTTGATTTTGATAAGCTTCTTTTTTAACATTAATGGGTTCTTCATTGACCTGACCAGATCCTCCGAAAGCTGCTGAGTCACTATTGAACACCTCAATATATTTTCCCTGAGATGGTACACCGATTTGATAATGTGTATGAGTCTGTGCAGAAAAATTACAGACCACAATACAATAATCGCCTTTGCGTTTACCTTTTCTCATAAAGGTAATGATACTCTGACTACTATTGTTTGGATCTATCCATTCAAAACCCTCCTGGACATGATCAAGTCTCCACAAGGAGGAAGTTTCTCTATAAAATTTCTGTAGAGTGCGGAAGTAATAGGACAGTTTTTCATGAGATTCATATTCCAAAAGCAGCCAATCCAATTGTTCCTCATCTTTCCATTCTATGAACTGGCCAAATTCACCGCCCATAAAGAGAAGCTTCTTTCCAGGATGCGTCATGAAATATCCAAAGAGCAAACGCAAATTCGCAAATTTCTGCCAATAGTCACCTGGCATCTTATTTAATAGCGACCTCTTGCCATGAACTACTTCATCATGTGAAAAGGGTAAGACAAAATTTTCTGAAAAAGCATAGAAAAATGAGAATGTTAAGAGACTATGGTGATATGGCCTTTCCCCAGTATCAAGTTTCATATATCGCAGGATATCGTTAGTCCATCCCATATTCCACTTATAATTAAACCCTAGACCGCCTATATCGGTAGGTGAAGTGATAAGTGGCCGATCTGTTGCTTCTTCAGCCATCATTAATGCATTGGGATATTTCTTGAAAACCACTTCATTAAGTTTTTGCAAGAATTGAATGGCCTCCAGATTTTCCTCACCGCCAAACTGGTTTTTTAACTTGACCGGCAAAGGGTTGTCGTGATTTAAATAAACCATTGACGATACAGCATCGACACGTACCCCATCAATATGGTATTCATCCATCCAAAACATTACATTCGATATTAGGAAACTGATCACTTCCGGTTTGGTGAAATCAAAGTTATATGTTCCCCATAACGGCCGATCTGCCTTGTTATGATCGATCGGTTCATAAAGTGGCGTACCATCAAAACGGGAAAGTCCATGATCGTCTTTACAAAAATGGGCTGGAACCCAGTCCAAGATGACACCTATACCATTTTGGTGGCAAAGGTTAATCAAATACTTAAAATCTTCCGGTGAACCGTAACGACTAGTTACAGAATAATAGCCCGTAACCTGGTATCCCCAAGATTTATCAAATGGGTGTTCCATTATGGCCATTAATTCTATGTGTGTAAAACTATTATCAATCACATAATCAACTAATCTATCAGCCAAATCACGGTATGAGTAAAATTCACCGCTTTCCGTCTGTTTCCATGTTCCGGGGTGCACTTCATAAATGGACATGGGTTTATGATAAATATTTTCCTTTTTCCTATCCGCTATCCACTTCGAATCTTGCCATTCAAAATTATCCAGCCTTTTAATGATCGAGGCTGTTTTTGGTCTGACTTCCGAATAAAAGGCATATGGATCGGCTTTAAGGATACGTTTATTTCCAGGTGTATGTATTTCGTATTTATAAAGTTCCCCTTCTTGTAATTCTGGTACGAACAACACCCAGATACCTGAACGCCCGATCCGTTTCATCGCATGATCTTTTCCGTCCCAATCATTAAAATTACCGACTACTGAGACTTGCTTGGCATGGGGGGCCCAAACGGCGAATCTTACTCCTTCTTTACCTAATGATGTTACAATGTGTGCCCCAAGCATTTTATAACTTTCATAAAGGGTGCCTTCATGAAATAAAAACAAATCGAAATCGCTTGGACAGTTCTCTTGTAGCTGGTCGATAATTGTATCCAATAAAACCCCTCCATAAATATGAACTCGATAGTATTTTAACCATCCTTCCCCAGTTATTATATATATTCGGTGAAAATGATGTTAATCCTTCCAATGGAGGAGAAGTTATTGTAATAAATGCCCGTTTTTTTCAAAATTAAAACATTTTTTCGAGAAAAATAACCATTTTATGTAAAAATAATGTTATTTCAATAAAAGCTCTCCCTATTTTTTAGGAAGAGCTCTACGTTTTCCTGTATGAATACTTCATGTTACTTGTTCGGTGCGCATCATGTGAGTTTTCGTTAAGAATAAATAAGATAAAGAGACGGACCATGCCAAGGGAGTATTCCTGTTAGGAATATTACTGCCTCCAATATATAACTCAGGGACTTCCCAATTTTCTGGAATGATCATTTTCGTTTTATCTATATATTCCTTTACTTTGTTCATCATACCAAGTTCATGATAGCATAACCCCAACCACGGAAGCCCGAAACACCATTCCGCCTCTTGGCCTTCATTATAATAAAGGTCCTTTTCATATCGTATACAGCCGCTCGTTCTCTCAAGCCGCTCAGTGACATCCTTCAATATTTTAAGCGCTATATTACGATCGACGAGTCGATAAGGATAAATTAAGGATAAAAGAGCTAAATCCGTATCTTTTGAAGAACTTTCTCTTGGAAGTAGGAAACGGAGTGTTTCTTCTCCCTTTTTAATTAGTTCCTCCTTTACGTTGACCAGCATTTTGACTGAATTCAGACCAGCAACACATGCACCGATGCTTGAGGCGTGAATTTCGACATTTTCTTCCCACATCCCGTTATCTTCCGACTGCCAATATTGCAGGCATTCTAAATAATTGACCAACTTTTGAACGATTTGTAAATCACGTTCATTTCTTATCACCCTTTTCCCATGCCTGTATCCTTCTCCAACACCCCATAAAAAGGCACCTACCGCATCATTTTGAGCATGCCCCCACTCATCGGGCAGTTCTTTTAGCTCAGGGGAATATCGGGCATGGATATATTCATATAGATATTGGGGTTTCTGTTCAGTATGAATATCTATCTTCCACTCATAGGATTGAAATAAGTCGAATAAAGCGTGATATGCCTTCTCATAACGATTGGATGGGTCATTTATAAAAGGCAGTACTGTATAAACGACATCCCTTATCCAGACATAATTATAATCATTGGAAACGCTCGCAGTGTACGCACCATTAGGAAGCCGCATACGATCAAGAACCTCTAGGGCACCATTTACATTCATTAATTGAACACCTCCATAGTTACTTGCTTATTCCCATTGTTGACAGACTGCCGTTTTCTAAACGTTGGTTCATTCATTTTAAATTAGAAGCGCTTTCAATTCAGTTAAGCTAAACTGACGTTTCAGAAGTTCATTTACCCTAGTTTATGTAATCACTGCCTTTTTTGATAATCAAGCTTCCAATGTTCATTAAAAAGCGTTATATGCCTAGCCAATTTGAACGGATTCAAATAGGAGCTTGTTTTAAATTAATGAAAATGATTTTTTTTTGCATCTGCGAATTCACGCTCTATCGTTTTGATTTCTTTACACCTTCATCACCTCAAGTTCTAATGCATCTATTTAAAACAAAAAAGACTGTAGACAAAAGGACTATGTAAAAACAAAGTTGATTGGAACGGGTGTGCAAGACTCCTGCGGGGAAAACGCCTCCAAGGGTGACGGTTCCGAGGAGGCTCCCCGGCCACCCGAGGAAAGCGAGTGCCTGGAGCGGAAATCAACGGTCAAGTTTTACAAACACTCAAATGGTCTATAGCAATATCAATTATTATCAAGTTTGTAGGAAAAAGGAGTTCTATCTATCGGTTATTACAAAGTTGATTGGAACGGAAGGTACGAGACTCCTGCGGGAAAAGCGTGTCTACGGGAGACCCCGCAGGCGCAGGGCGCCGAGGAGGCTCCCGGACCGCCCGCGGAAAGCGAGTGCCTGGAGTGGAAATCAACGGTCAAATTTTAAAACCCCCAAAAAAACTGTAGACAAACTCATTATTATCGAGTTTGTCTACATGCTACATTCATGGCAGCGAAAGTAAGCATCGCATGTATCGACAATTTTCTAAGTATTCTTAACGTAGTCCAATGCAAATGGACTTGGAGAGGGCTAAATGTGACCTAAATAATGACCTAGGATATGCCATGGCTTTTCCTTTCAGCTTTATCCTGATCCATCTCATTTTTTAATAAATTTCGTTAATGGGATTCCAATTTGTGGAGCAGAATTGGTATCTCCCTATATATTTCAATGATTTCTTCTATCCGCATTCTCACTAATCCACTGGATGAAGGGGCAACGAATTCCATGCTCCTTTTTGATGAAGGATCTTCTTGCAGACCCCATGCGATTTTTCGTAATTGCCGATATTCCTGATAAACACCCTTGCCTACGAAACAGACAAGTTTAGGTTCATACTTTTCAATTTTCCTTTTTAATTGCTTCCTTCCTTTTATGTACTCTTCTTTTGTGATTTCGTCAGCACCTTTTGTAGGCCTGGAAACGATATTTGTAAAACCATAACCTAAATCCAGTAAAGAAGAATCCTCAGTCGGGTGATATTTCCTTGGTGTCAGCCCGGACTCGAAGAGGATTTTCCAAAAACGGTTGTTAGGATTCGCATAATGATGGCCTGTCTCTCCTGACCGGATACTTGGATTGAATCCAACAAATAATATTTCCAAATTTTCTTTTATATGATCGGGTATGCCTTTCATTTTTTTACTCCTTTTCTAATCCCTTATCTAATTATTGTACAAAACCGAAAAATATTTAACTACCTTTTCCGCCATTTCACAGTACCTTACACTATATACAAGAAAAAATCACAGATTAGGATTCTACAACCATTGAAATATCGGCTAATAACGAACAAAAGAAACAGCCACCTGATAGATGGCTGCTTCTTCTTATAAATTATTGTGCGTTATCTACGCGTACAAATTCTATTTGATCTAATGGGATAGTAATAATATCCAAATCACTTTCATAACCTGGGGCCGATTCTGTTATTCGAATGATTTGGTTGGTTACCCCATGTAACACTCCCTCAAATAAATCACTGCTCGTAGCCACTGTGACCGTGTTCCCAATGTAATGTCTTAATTGTCGATAAAAAATACTAGCTAACAATGCATTCTCCTCCTTAAATAGGCTCTCTAACTGAATTGATTGCTCTTAATGGAACAAATACAACAGTTCCGGCGGTTTCGCTAATTACGATATAATCAGATTCAATAGCACTTAAGATCCCAGTCACTGGGGCAAAGTCATTGGAAACCGTTACTGTTCTTCCTAGTAATTTTCTTAAAACGCTTTTTAAATCATTATACGACTCACCAGTTGGCTCTGTTCCAGGTCTCCCCGGACGCCCATTTTCAACAAGCCATTTATAGAAGAGATAGTCTGAGGTATTGTTTGTACATTGCTTCTCACTTTGCTTCTCACTTTGCTTCTCGTTACTCATTTTTTTACCACCTTTTTGATTGTTATTTCTTTACCTTAATGCTCGCATTTCTTTTTCTAATCTTCCTTTCGGTCCCCCTTTCTTTTCTTTCATACAGCAATGAACTCATTCTCGATCGAAAATGTGAATGCTGGTATGGATCCGACTAAAAATGAATTTTCGGTCTGGATTTGTGCTAGGATTTTTGCCTAGATTCGATCTTCTTGAATTCCTTGATCCACTAGAGTCACTTGATTTCTTTGAGGATCTTGAAATTTTGCTGCGCCTTTCTTATATCGCTTCAAAAGTAGTATATTGATGACTTATCTTTTTGGCTTGGACTAAACCACCTTTTTTTTCATTACTTGAATTTATATTTGAAGGTTTTACAAAACCATGTCCAATTCTTAAAGAACTGAATATGATACGGTTGAGGTGATAATGGTGACATATAGACGAATAAAGGATTACAAAAGCATTGTTCAAACAGATTATGCGGACGGTAATAATGGTTGCGCCATGATAAATGGGATGGTTCTAGATGCCCTCTCTAAATTCTTCATTAAAAAAAGTTCAACTCAAATTAAAGTTCATTCATTTCATGAATCGGACGAATTTTGCCTAATAGGAAAGATATCATGAAAGCCACAAGAGTTCTGATGGTGTTAGATACAATGGATGTAAGTGGAACGGAAACGCATGTGTTAAGTCTTGTGAAGGAATTACAGTCTAGAGGGATATACACAGCGGTACTTACTGGAAATGGAAGCATGATAAGTCGATTACGTGAAACGGGATGTACCATTCATCACATGAATTTCCCTGCCGCATTAACAATAAAGTCAAAGACGGAATCTCTATTGTTAAAAGGGCTGGTTGATTTAATACGTCAAGAACAGATAACACTAGTGCACGGTCACCAGATTACTTCCGGCCACATCTCGGCCAAGGCAGCGAAAATCTCTAATATTCCGTTCGTTTTCACACTTCACGGGACATACTTCCCTGATTGGGAGATTAGAAGTGTCTTACAGTTTACAGATGCCGCGATTGCCGTAAGTGAGCCGGTGAAAAAATATATTCAGCCTTTTTTCCCTAAGAATATATCAGTGATTGCTAATGGAATTGATACTATCGATTTTTCCCCTTCCCCTTCATTGGAATTAAGAAAAAAAATGAATATTCCTTTGAACGCTAAAGTAATTGTTTACTGCAGTAGGATTACTCGTCATAAAGCAAAAATCTGTATGCTTTTAATCAAAGCCTGCAGGGATTTAAAATTAAACGATATTTCCAATCTCCATGTAATCATCGTCGGTGACGGGAGACAACTCAAGGATATTAAGAATATGGCAGCAAGTATCCAATCTTCATGTAAGGAGGAATTCATTCATTTCACTGGGGAACAAAAGAATGTTAGGGACTATTATGCACTTGCTGACTATGTCGTTGGTACGGGGAGAGTGGCATTGGAAGCAATGGCATGCGAAAAGCCCATCATTTCTTGTGGAAATCACGGCTACTTCGGAACGGTAAATAGGAATAATTTTCAACAAGCGTGGGAGTGCTACTTTGGGGATCACGGGGCAAAACAAACATGTAACCAAGCCATTCTATATCAGGACTTACGCAACCTTCATCAATCAAATATCGGTGTTCAAACAGGAAAGGATTTAAGAAAGTTGGTAGTAAAACAATTCGATAGTAAAAAAAACATATTACCGCTTATTGAATTATATGAAAGTACGATTCAATCATTTGAACAGCAGCAGACCATAAACTAATGGTCCTGCTGCATATTCCATAAATGGGATAGATAAAATTGAGCTGATTTTAGGATAGGGGAGCTTTTCATGCCTTATTAGGAGAATAAAGCTACATAGAAACTAGCCGCAGACGTCTCTCAATTATCAAGACAGCCAAAAAGCGAGAAAAATAACAATATGATATAACACTGCTATGTTCTATCTTAGGAACTATAGGGATTCTATCTATGAAACGAATCTAGGAACCCACTTACAAACCTTTCATTAAATGACTTTTCTCGTAGGTATTCTATGAACCTATGATTATTTACATAAAAGCTGCCACTGTCCACCTCGGTTTTTAGGAGGCATTCCGCTGTTGTTCGATATGACCATGTTTTTTTGCTGTGGACATCTTATTGATGGTAAAAAGGATTCCCGAAATCCAAAAAATCACAATACCAGTATAGATATATATATGGGATTCAACCGGAACCCATGCAGTTAAAAGTGTTCGAACATTGATTAATATAATGAAGCCACCTACTAAGACACCCATTAGTTGAGCAGGAAGCATCCTGACGAGCCAGGCTGCGATTGGTGCGGCAACCACTCCACCTATTATCAATGCTACTACCCAAAGCCAATTGACCGCTTCCCATCCAAGAGAAATGATAAAACCGAGACTTCCGAAGAAAGCAATGGCAAATTCACTCGTATCTACAGTCCCTACGGCTTTTCTAGCAGTCATGCCTTTTTTCGACAATAAAACGGGCGTTGCGATCGGGCCCCAACCACCTCCGCCTGTTGCATCACAAAAACCTGCAAAAAGTCCTAATGGAATGGATTGTTTTGCTGTTAATGGTTTTACAGTTTCATTTTCCTTTGACGGTTTAAAAATAAATAAAAAGCGGAACAAAACGTATACCCCAAGACCAAATAAAAATATGGCAATATACGGTTTAGCTAATTCGGCAGGCAGATTGCTCAGGAAACATGCACCTACAAAAGCGCCTACCGAACCAGGAATGACCAAACGGTAGACCATGTTCTTATCCACGTTCCCAAACTTTATGTGTGATGCTCCTGACACAGCTGTCGTAACGACTTCCGATAAATGAACAGATGCTGATGCTACTGCAGGGGCAATCGCAAATGTCAACAAAAGGGAAGTGGAACTCACTCCATACCCCATTCCAAGTGAACCATCGATTAATTGGGCTAAAAACCCGATAAAGGCTAAAACAATTAACTTTTTCATGACCTTCCCCTTTTTCCACTAAAATAGAACCTTGATATCATAGACCCGAATGGCGGTTACAGTTTGCCTGAAAAGAACATTCAGATTTCAATTCAGATACAAAAGGCACCTAACCAATGTAAAACACATGTTGGTTAGGTGCCTTCAGTTTTCTGATCAGCCCAATGATTTTTATTCAGTTTCTACTGGCAAAAGCCTGGCTAAAAAACGATATCTTTCTTTATGGGAATATTTATAAATATCCTCTATGGAATCTTTCAACAACTTAGATTTTTCCTCTTTTGAAAAAGAACCCTTTTTAATGATCATCCTTGCTTCGAAAAGAAATTCAAGATATTCTTCATATGACTCATCATACATTTCCCCTAAGTCATTCCGGATTTTTTTTGCGA
Organism: Peribacillus sp. Bi96; assembly: GCF_918698115.1. Lineage (GTDB taxonomy): Bacteria > Bacillota > Bacilli > Bacillales > DSM-1321 > Peribacillus. The sequence continues at coordinate 264,443 of NZ_CAKKLV010000002.1, read as the reverse complement.
GAGCTGGACTTGCACCTTGGGTAGAAACGCTTATGGAAAGCATGCCTCTATTCAATGTTGCTGGTATATGAAAATTACCCAGCTCATGATTACTAATTACGTTGATCAATTGATTTTGGGATGCATTCTCATACACTAGTTCATTAACTTCAGTAGAATCTGTTGCAACAATGATTAAAAAAGCATCTTTATAGTCATTTTCTTCCACTTCTTTAAGAAAAACATGAACCTTACCTTCTTTTTCCAATCGTTGAAATCCTTCGCATACCTCGGGACTTACGACGGTCACTTCAGCACCAGCTTCTAATAAGGGGCCAGCTTTAAAGTAACCTATTTTACCACCGCCGATAATGACACACTTTCTGTTCTCAATATTAAGCGTAATTGGATACATAAGCTCCCTCCCCACTCACTTCATGAATTCGTTCCGATATAGCTTGTTCAATCATTGGATGATAACCTAGATAACGGCAAAGTATGATTTGTTGTTCTCCCTTTTTCTGGATCTTTTTCAAATTGCTTTGGATGGACTGCATTAAGATACCGGTAAACAATAGATACGGAATGATAAATACTTGGTTTGATTGAGAATTCTCTGCAATATCCAATGCTTCTGCAAAGCTTGGTGATGCAGCGGTCAGATAACATTCTTCCACTTTGCTTTTTGGTAACCTGCTCCTTAGTAAATCCGCTAATTGACCTAAATCCCGTTTTACATCGGGATCGCTGCTGCCCCTTCCAACCAATAAAACCAATGAATCCTCCGTAACCTTTTCATTTGTTTCTTCCAACCGTTCCACTAATATGTCAACCATTTTATCACTGACACCTATGGGTCTTCCGTATTTCAAGACTACATTTGGATACCGTTGTTTCATTTTGTTCAAAATGACCGGAATATCATATTTTGCATGTACAGCAGTTAGCAATAGAACTGGAATGGCAATGATTCTAGTCGCACCTTGTTGTACACACCTTTCGTAAGCTTCTTCGATCGTAGGAGTTTCCATTTCTAAAAAGCAATACTCCTGAATGGCATTTGGCTGTGCTTCCATACAAACTTTAATAAAATCAATGGCTTGGGCTGAAGCTTCTTTAACACGGCTGCCATGGCAAATATATAAAATGGCCTCCATTAATAGGCCTCATTTGCCAACAAATTTTCGGTTTGTTTTGCTTCAAACCATTTGATTTTTTCTCGTAAATGAACGACATCGCCCACTACTATCATGCAAGGGTTGGAAATCTGTTCGTCATTGGCCGTTTCCACTACCTTAGCCAATGTACTGACAGCCGTTTTTTGCGTTTTTAATGTCCCCCAGTGAATAAGAGCTACAGGGGTTTCTGGACTTTTACCATGCTCCAATAGTTTCCCTTGAATATATGGCAGGTTTTTTACTCCCATGTAAATGGCTAATGTATCAATCCCTTTTGCCAGGGACTCCCACTTGATATTATCCTCTTCATCCTTTTTCCGATGACCGGTAACAATCGCGAAGGATGAAGCGTGATCTCTATGGGTGACTGGAATTCCTGCATAGGCGGAAGCAGCAATTCCAGCCGTAATTCCTGGTACGATTTCAAAGCTCACACCACTTTTGGCAAGGGCTTCCGCTTCCTCTCCACCGCGTCCAAAGACAAATGGATCGCCACCTTTCAAGCGGGTGACTACTTTTCCTTTTTTTGCAAATTTGACTAAGAATCGATTGATCGTTTCTTGCTGCAACAAATGATAATTTGGCAGTTTACCACAATTAATCAATTCCACACCGTCTTTTGCATAATTTAGTAGTTCTTTATTGACAAGTCGATCATATAAAATGACATCAGCTTCTTGAATACATTTTAATCCTTTTAATGTAATTAAATCTGGATCTCCGGGACCGGCTCCTACTAGATAGACTTTTCCCATTTTTGCAACCTGCCCTCCCTTAGAGAATTGTTTCGAATTCCGCTAAAACGAAACCTGCTCCATTTTTAATTTTCTTTTTTTCGTATAAAGAAATATCATCAACTTCCGGCATTTTCAAATAATGCTTTTCCAGCTCAATATCAACAAGCTGAAACGCCTGTTCATCTGAATCAGCGACAATGATGACATGGATTGGTTCTTCCTTGATCGTGACTTCAAAACGATATAGATTCATAAATAGCTTACCTTCCCTTAGACGGCCACTTCTTCTAATATATCATCAAGCTTGCTTTGTAACTCTGTTTTCCCTACCCTTTCCACAAAATCAAGGAAGGTTTCGGAAAGGAGCTTTGTTTCTTTGAAAAATAGGATAAGTTCTTTCAGAACATAATAGAGTTGTTCAGCCTCCACTTTCCCTTTAAGTTTTTCATTGAACTTCCCGCCCTCATTCAGGGTACCGCCGATGTATATCTCAAAAGCTTCCACCATCTGTTTTTCCTGGTTTTTCATTTTTATGCCTTGCAGTCCTATTTCGGCAATCGCTCTTTGACCACAGTTATTAGGACAACCTACCATATGCATCCTTACTGGTACATCCAGATCGATTTCCTCATCAAGTGTTTCAGAAATGGTCCTCATTCTGTTTTTTGTTTCGACGAGTGCCAGGTTACAATACTCGATGCCTGTACAAGATACGGAATAACCAATGAATTTTTTTGGTTGATAAGGAAATCTTTCAAAGATGGGTTCCTGTTTCAATTCCTCAAGTTTTGCATCCGGCACATTTGGAATAATTAGATTTTGAGAATTACAGTTGCGGATTTCACCATTACCATATTTTTTAGCAAGTTCTGCAAACTCAATCACTTCGTCTGGAGTTAGACGGCCAACTGGAATATTGACTCCAACATAGTTGAGTCCTTCTTGCTTTTGTTTATGGATGCCGTAGAAATAACCTGCATTCCACCCCTTTACTGCACTTTCTCCCTTTTCAGGAAGCGGACCGGTGTATTCCAGCAATTTTTCCTTGAATTTTTCAGGACCCCAGTCAGCTACAAGAAATTTCAATCGCGAGCGATGCCGTTTTTCACGGTACCCAAAGTCACGGAATATCGTCGTGATGGCGGCCGCCACTTCGACTGTTTTTTCAGGTAAAATGAATAAATCAAGTTCTTCTGCCAGCATCGGAACGGAGGATAGCCCGCCTCCTACTTTTACGTGAAAACCTACTTCCGTTACTCCATCAATTACTTTAGTAGCTGGATTGAAAGAGACACAGTTGATTTCGGCATTGGAAGCATTGTGAATATTAGCACTAATGGACATTTTATATTTCCTTGGAAGGTTTGAATAGTCTTCGTTAAGGCGGAAATATTCAAATACATCATAAAGGACATCACGTGTATCAAAAAGTTCGTCACGATCGAGACCAGCTAATGCATTCCCGATAATATTACGTGTAATATCTCCACAAGCACCAGCCGTAGTCATTCCAACCTTTTCCAAACGATTTAAGATATCCGGGACTTGTTCGATGGTCAGCCAGTGGAATTGAATGGCTTGACGGGTTGTAATGTCATATACATCCCTCCCATAATCTTTGGCGATGTTAGCTAGTGTGATTTGTTGATCATAAGAAAGGATTCCCCCGGGAATAACGACACGCATCATCCAATAACCAGCTTCTTTTGGGCGTTGCAAGTAAAGACCTGCCCACTTGAACATATCCCAATTCTCTTTAGGGATGGATTCAAAACCATTTGCAGCGTAATGTGGAATATCATCAAATATCTTCAATCCGTCTTTTTCCAATTTCCAGATTTCCGTTTTATTTTTAGCGATTAGTGGATTTTCCGACCAAAACTTCTCATAAACCATTACATTTCCTCCTTGATTAAATCGCTCTCTTTGCTGTCAAATAACCAATGACCTGTTCAACGCACTCTTCAATGCTGTATTGGTCGGATTCTAAAACGATTTCCGGTTGTACAGGTTCTTCGTACGGAGAATCGATTCCAGTAAAGTCTTTAATGATACCCTTACGAGCCTTGTCATAAAGACCTTTAGGATCCCGAACTTCACACTCTTCGATTGGGCACTTTATGTATACTTCAATAAACTCCCCGTCTTCAAGTAAATCACGCACAATCTGGCGATCTGCCCGAAAAGGCGATATAAAAGCGGTCAATACGAACTGCCCACTATCCACGAATAGCTTGGAAACCTCACCGATCCGCCTAATATTTTCTGTTCGATCCTCTTCAGAAAAACCCAAATCTTTATTTAAACCATGACGGATATTATCCCCATCCAAAACATAACTTCTAATATTCCGGTTATATAACTCCTTAGCCACTGCATTCGCAATCGTTGATTTTCCTGACCCAGATAGTCCCGTAAACCATAGAACAGTACTCTCATGTCCGTTCTGTTTTCGGCGAAGTTCCTTGGTCAATGTCGATTCATGCCAAGTTATGTTAGTATTTTTATTCATTATGATCCCCCTCTTACTTCATTCCTTCATTTTGAAACGCTTTAGTTAAAAACTTCATTCTTCTTTAAACCCTCGATCAATACCTCGATTACTTCTTTACGACTAAAGGTAACTGGAGGAATTTCACCATTACGTAACATTTCCCTAACCTTCGTACCGGAGAGGATAACATGGTCTTCCTTGCCATGCGGACAAGTTTTAGCAGAAGCCATATTGCCACATGCTTTACAATAAAAACTATGTTCAAAGAATAATAGCGTGATCCCTAACTCATCAGCGTTAAAATTCCCAAAGATTTTTTGAGCATCATATGTGCCATAATAATCGCCCACACCTGCATGATCACGTCCGACAATAAAATGGGTGCAACCATAATTTTTACGGACCATCGCATGGAAAATGGCTTCCCTTGGTCCTGCATAACGCATTGCAGCAGGGAAAACGGCAAGGGAGACGCGATCCTTAGGATAATATTTTTCAAGCAGAACTTTATAGCTCTCCATTCGTACATCTGCTGGAATGTCATCCGATTTGGTGGCACCTACAAGAGGATTCAAGAATAAACCGTCGACAATCTCCAGTGCTGTCTTTTGTATATATTCATGTGCACGGTGAACAGGGTTCCTCGTTTGGAATCCAACAACCGTTTCCCAACCTTTTTCTGCAAAAGCTTTCCTTGTCTCAACAGGATCCAAATAATGATCTTGAAATAACGGACGCTCGATTCTCTTAACCAATTTTATCTCTCCACCGACATATACATTTCCGCGGTTATATAAATTTTTCACACCTGGATGCTTCTCATCATCCGTTTGATATACTAATGTCGCTTCCAATTGTTTATCAGGTGTGAAAATATCGGAAACAAGGAGAACTCCGTATGTTTCACCTTCATGATTCAACTTTACTTCTTCTCCGATCGTGATTGTTTTTGCAGATTCTTCGGTTAACGGCAGTGTAATCGGGATGCTCCATACATGACCGCTACTAAGCCTCATATCTTTGACAACTGCCTCATAGTCACTTTTTGTGAAAAAACCTTTAATCGGACTGTAGGCACCAGTGCCTATCAATTCAAGATCACTTAAAGCAATTTCATCAATTTCGATTGAATTTGTTATTTTACTAAAATCATATTTTGGTTCCCAAAGATCGATTAATGTTCCTCCGTGCGGTAAACTGGTTGTCATGCTAATTTCCCCCTATGGTTTCTATTTATTTAAGATAAATGCAATCCGCATTCTGTTTTTTGAGCCCCTTGCCAACGGCCAGAGCGTAAATCATCTGCATTGAAGGCAGGTGCCGTACACGTTTTACAGCCAATGCTCGGATATCCATTATCATGTAGGATATTATATGGAAGTCCATTTTTGTGTGCATAACGCCAAACATCTTTCCATGTCCAATGAATGAGTGGACATATTTTAACTGACTTGAATTTATTATCTTTATTGACATACTCGGTAAGAGCCCTTGTTTCTGATTGCTCCCGCCTCAGTCCTGAAAGCCAAGCTGTCGCCGTTGAGAGCACATCGGTAAGCGGGATGATTTTACGGATATTGCAACACTTGTTGGAATCATTAACCCATAATTCATCGCCATATTCCGCTGCTTGTTCCTCAAGCGTCAAAGCAGGTTTCTTCATTTCTATAGAAAGCTTTGGATACCGCTTTTTCACTTGGTCGATCAATTGGTAAGTTTCCTCAAAATGAACATCGGTATCCAGGAAAACAATCTTTGCCGAAGGATTGACCTTTGCCAATAAATCCGTAAGCACTATGCCTTCAATTCCAAAGCTACATGCATATATGAGTTTATTGCCATATTGTTCATTTGCCCATTGCAGAACTTCTAATGCTCCTTTTGTCTCACTTTCTTCAGGAAAAGCAGGTAAAACTTCAGTGTTGAAATTTTCATAGTTTATTAATGCAGCCAACTTTATTGCCCCCTCTAAAACTTGCAGTATGTTTCACTGGCTAGAGTAACTGGTGATCAATATCCGCTGTAATTTTCTCAAGTTTATATGACTCTAGGAAAAAGAGACGAATTTAACCAATACTCTCTTTATATTAGTTAAACACGCCTCTAGTTTTTCTAGTCAGCAGATACCTTATTTAATTCTCAGCTTTTCATTTCTTTCCATTTGAATGATTTTACCATCCTGGACAATAAGTGTAATGGACCCATATTTCATTGACTGAAGCATTTCTTGAAGTCGTTCAAATATTTCTTCAAGCTGATTCTCTTTTTCCAAACCTGTTCCTCCTTTAAGAAAATCCGCGAATCATTTATTTCACCGCTGATTAATTGAATTCTTAAATTTTTATAATTTATATAATTCCAAACAACCTTACATTGTTATGGTTTGCCAACGATTTTTTTCAAAAACAAAAATCTTTCCATGATGGAAAGATTCCTAGGTAAATATTCTTTACCTTATCTTCCAAAATGATCAACATTTTGTTGGATGTAGCACCTTGCATCCATCATGCAGGTTGCTGGACTTCAAAGGGCCAATTCCCTCCGTCGCTCTGGATAAGTTTTATTATTTTAAATATTAACATAAATTTATTCCTTGTCAATGGAGTTTTCTTATAAAATAACTTGGATTTATAAAATGGATGAACTGTTATTATTATACACATTATTCCACTTGTAATTATATGTTCTTTTTCATATGAATATAGACTCATTTTTTTTTAGAGAAAGTCTCTAAAAAAATGAGTCTATTTTACAATTCTGTCAATCATTCAAAGGATAAGTACTCAAATATTCCTTATCTGAATCGCTTCTACAAATTCTTGAACCTGACTCTGAACGCGATCAACTAAATTCATGTCCTTAATAGGGCTTTCCGGATCCTGTTTATCAATTTCCTTATCTACAAAATAGATGCCCTGCAACGGCTCACCTTTTAATATAGAAATTAATGGTTTAAGCGCAAAGTCAATTGCCAATAAATGCCTGTTACTTCCACCAATCATAATTGGCAGCACAGGCTTTCCCTTAAAAGCTCCTTCAGGCAGCAAATCAATCAAGGCTTTCAACACACCTGTGTAAGATGCTTTATATACCGGTGAACCAATAATGATACCTCTAGCTTCTTGAATTTTTTCTGAGAGCTTTATAATATCTTCACTCTTATATCGCCCTTGAAATAAATCATCAGCTGAAAAATCCGTAATTGAGTAATATGCCGAGGTATATCCTTCTTTTTCAACCAATGATTGAATATGTTTTAGTGAAATGTCCGTTCTTGATGGAATCGCTGGGCTTCCTGATAAAATTACGATATCGCTCATATTTATCCCCCTATTTTACATGATATCCTGATACGAATCCTCGAAATAGCTTTTCATGAAGCATGCATTTATCGTAATAGTCTGAAAAATATATGTCAAATCTTAAACTCCAGTTTATTGATATTGGCACGGATTCACCAGTTCATCAGCTTGCTTGATTGCTACCTAATCGAAAAAACGGTCCTATTTGTGGCATGATACCCATGCCTTTAATAGGACCGTTTCATTATGTATGATTTTATTTTCCGTGAATACCATAAACTAAAAGCTGGGCAATGCTATTGATTCTTTCAGAACTAAAATATGGTTCCTTTTTCTGGTGATGTATCTCATTATGAGTAGATAATGCCAATGTAAAAGAAATAATCCCAACATTAAATAGGGTGATATCAGAGATATATTGTATCTCTCCTCTATCTATTCTCTTCTGTATTTCAATATGTTTGGCATTCGGCTTAAAAATTTGTTCAATATATTGTTTTGAAATATCTTGATCGAGTTGTGTTTCCCTGAATAATATTGAAAACTGTTCTTTATTTTCAAGAATTTTCTTTATCATTGTGGAAACATGATTCTCCATAAGATCATCTGTAGATAGATGGCTAATCCCTTCTTCAGACTCTTCTTTTTCATTAGGTGTAATTGTAGCCAAAAGTAAATCTTTTTTACTAACAAAATATTTGTAAATAGTAGCTTCGGAAACATTGCAAGCAGAGGCAATTTCATTCGTCCTGGTCATATCAAAACCTTTAGTGGCAAAAAGAGTCCGGGCTACATTCATGATTCGTTCTTTAGTTTGCTGCCCTTTTTTCAAAAATATCAACCTTCTTTTAAAAAGATAAAACTGTTTCACCCATCATTTTTTCATTATTCTTAGATGGTATTTAACAGTCATTATTACCTTTGATCATTGAGAAATCCCATTTGTAGAAAACAGTGTCTATGAAATGATTTCTTTTCTAAAAAATCATGTATAAAATGCCTAGCCATCCTCAACCATGACTACACTTCAACTGATCGCTTAAGGTCACATTAATATACCGCGCATATCTCTTGCATTCTTTATAACCTTGATTGAAACGAGCATCCTGCTCCATCTTTTCATTAATATATGCAACAACGACATGGTCCTCTTCAATGTTCAAAACTAAAGATGTGAGTGACCACTCACTTATTTAGTATAGATTTATCGAATGGTAAATTCAAGCAATATGATTTCGTTCCCTTTTTGGAAAGGAGCATACAAAAGCTGTCCTAATAATAGGACAGCTTGATGATGTTTAGCAGGTTTTCAATTCAGCTTTATTTATAGATGTCTTTACCATTTGAATAAAAAGTTGCATAATACGATCATCCCCTGTTAATTCTGGATGAAACGCACTAACCAGGACATGTTCTTGTCTCGCGGCCACAACATTCTCTTCATAAACTGCCAATATCTCTACATCTTCTCCAATATCCTCCGCGAATGGCGCTCGGATGAAAACAGCTTTAAATGGTTCATCCAATCCTTTGATTGAGAGATCGGCTTCGAAACTATCCCGTTGACGTCCAAATCCGTTCCTTTTCACGGAAATGTCCATTAGTTCAAGATAGGCCTCCTCATCACCAGTCAATTGATTGGCCGCCAATACCATCCCCGCACATGTACCGAAAATAGGTTTTTTATCTTCGAAGAAAGTTTTGATTGGTTCCATAAATCCGTATCGATCCATTAGCTTTCTCATCGTAGTGCTTTCTCCGCCTGGAATGATTAAGCCATCGATTTCTTCCAACTGTTCTGGTTTTTTTACTATGATTGCTTGTTCACCAGCAGCTTTGATTTGGTTCAAGTGTTCTTCAACTGCACCCTGTAATCCCAAAACACCGATCGTTAACATATTACCAACCACGTTCCTGCATCCGTTCTGCTGGAGCCAGTTTGGAAATATCAATTCCTTTCATTGCACTGCCCAACTCTTTTGACAATCGGCCTATCAATTCATAATCAGTGAAATATGTAGTTGCTTGAACGATTGCGGATGCGAATTTTTCTGGATTTTCAGATTTAAATATACCAGATCCGACAAATACGCCATCTGCTCCCAATTCCATCATCAGTGCTGCATCTGCAGGAGTGGCAATTCCGCCAGCTGCAAAGTTAACTACCGGCAATTTACCTGTCCGTTTGATTTCTCTTAGAATCTCATAAGGAGCACCTAAGATTTTTGCTTCTGTCATTAATTCATCGTCACTCATTACGCTCACTTTACGAATTTGGGACAAAACCTTTCTCATATGTCGCACAGCTTCCACAATATTTCCCGTTCCAGGTTCTCCTTTTGTACGAAGCATTGATGCTCCTTCGCCAATCCGGCGTGCAGCTTCGCCTAAGTCACGGCATCCACAAACGAAAGGTACTGTGAAATCGCTTTTTAACAAATGATATTCTTCATCAGCAGGCGTCAGCACTTCGCTTTCGTCAATATAATCAACCCCCATTGATTCCAGAATCCTGGCTTCAACGATATGACCAATCCTTCCTTTTGCCATGACAGGAATGGAAACAGCATTCATTACTTCCTCAACGATTCGAGGATCTGCCATTCTTGCTACACCACCAGCTGCACGAATATCAGAAGGTACCCTTTCTAATGCCATGACTGCAACAGCACCAGATGCTTCAGCGATTTTTGCTTGTTCGGCATTAATGACGTCCATAATTACGCCACCTTTTTGCATTTGTGCCATTCCTCTTTTTACTGTGTCAGTTCCTAATAATTTTTCCATTTCTCTTCCCCCTAATATTTGCATTTTTTTGATTTGTTAGGCTTAGTATAAAAAAATGTTGACCGCATTGAAAGTGTCAGTTTTAATTAATTTAATGGGTTCAGGTTATTTTATCTAAAAAGGTGGAAACAAAATGAATATGCTTTCATGCGATTTAAATCGGTTTAGTGATGTACCTTTGTACGAACAATTATATTCACATATTAAAAAAGAGATTATTGATGGCCGTCTTCTTTTTGGTACAAAACTGCCTTCAAAACGTAAATTGGCAGAGTTCCTTCAGATCAGTCAAAATACTGTCGAAACTGCATATGAACAGTTAACTGCTGAAGGATATGTTGAAGTCATACCAAGAAAAGGGTACTATATTCAAACGTACGAAGATTTAGAGTATACGCAAACGAACCAAGTTTCCTTGGAACAAATGAGGGATAATGAAGGGGAATTGCTGTACCATTTTCATCCCAGCCAAATTGACACGGAAAACTTCCCATTTGAAAAATGGCGAAAATATACAAAAAATAAAATCGATGAATCACATCAAGAGTTGCTTTTACTGGGGGATTCCCAAGGGGAATATGAATTGCGGTGTGAAATTGCGCATTATTTGTATCATGCACGTGGTGTTCAATGTGTACCTGAACAGATCATCATTGGCGCAGGAATGGAAATTTTATTGCAGCAGCTAGTCCTTCTTTTCGATAAAAATACGATATATGGTGTAGAAGATCCTGGTTATCACTTGATACACAGGATTTTACGCAGCTACCCAAATGAAGTCCATCCCCTGCAAATTGATGAGGAAGGCGTAAAGGTCAACCCAATTGAAGATTCCAATATCGACGTAGTATATGTCACGCCTTCCCATCACTTTCCCTATGGGACGATCCTTTCCGTTAACAGAAGGACGCGATTGTTGAACTGGGCTCAAGGTGCAGCAAACCGCTATATAATCGAAGACGATTATGATAGCGAATTTCGTTATAGTGGAAAAACGATTCCTTCCTTACAAAGTATGGATGCTGGAGAAAAGGTGGTTTACTTAGGATCATTCTCCAAATCATTGATGCCTTCCATTCGGATCAGTTATATGGTTCTTCCCGCTCCGTTGTTACAAAGGCATCAACAGGAATTATCTTTTTACCATTCTACCGTTTCTAGGATTGATCAACATGTATTGACACAGTTCATGAAGGAAGGGGATTTCGAAAAGCATTTAAACCGGATGCGGAAAGTATACCGGCGCAAATTGGATAAAGTGATCGATTTGTTTAAGCCCCATTCACAAATATCCATCATTGGTGAGCGGTCAGGATTACATATCGTCCTGATCGTGAAGAACGGCATGGATGAGCAAACACTCATTCAAAAGGCAAACGAACACCATATTAAAATTTATGGATTATCCTCATATTCAATTGAAAAGTTTGACGAACATCCTCCAAAAATCATATTGGGCTTTGCAGGGATCCCAGAAGCTGAATTGGAAAAAGCGATTCACCTTTTATTGAACGCATGGGGTTTATAAGGAACAAAAGGTTCACGACAGTGATCTTCTCAGACTGTAGACAAACTCGCTGAAAATCGAGCTTGTCTACGGTTTTTTGGTTTGTACAATTTGAACGTTGATTTTCACTACAGGCACACGCTTTTTCCATGGGCGGTCCCGGCAGCCTCCATGGCGCCTTTGCGGCTGTGGGGTCTCCCCTTTAACGCGCTTTTCCCAAAGGAGTCGTGTACACCCGTTCCAATACACTTTGTTTTAATCCTGTTATTTTAGTTAAACGAACTTCATTCCATATATTTTCTGTATTCGCTCGATACGTAAGGCCATTGAGGAGAAATATACGAACAAAGCCTATCGCTGGTTTTAGTTACGTCTTTCATGATAAAGGATCTCTTCTTTAAAAACTACGAGCGTCGCTTTAAAGATCACTAAAGAGATTCAGTAAATCGGTACAGAAACACGTTTTGTTGATTCCACACAAGTGAAGGAGAATGAAATAAACGTAAATTTGAAAAGAGGATTGTGCGGAAGAAACGCGTGCTTATCAAGAACTCCAAAATGAGATGAACGAAGACCGTAAAGACCACGAAAAAGTCAATCTCTCCAAGAAAAGTTTTGATAAGTAAGTGCGACAAAGACGAACGTACAAAACAGTTTACTTATTCATTCCAGCCTGCTTCAAATCCAATAAAAATCAAAAGGGTTTCGGAATGAGACCATTCCAAAACCCTTTTGTCTTTAAACTAAGAATATCACCACTGTGGACATTTTTTTAGATAAATATTGTTCCATCATATCTTTTGGCATCATGCTGCCGCCTGTCGCCCAAATGATAGGAGTGGACTGGTTCATTTTATCCAGCGGTTTTTGATCCATAAGATAATTCCTACCTTCCAAACGTGACAAAAGTTGGACGGGAACAAATGCTCCTGCGAGAGCAGATGGCTCTAAATAATCCCCCACTGTCTCAGCCATTTTTAGCAGTTCAAATAACCTATTATCCTGAATGGTATAGCTGCCGCTTAGAATGAGGGTCATCAATTTTGAAACTAGTTCCGAAGGCCTTTTTTTGCATGGAAGGAATCTCTGCAAATGGTGAATCAATGATCCCCTTCAGCCGCTTTAACCTGTTCCTTTTGAACGACTGTGTTTTCCTGATCAGATGCGTAATCTGGATTCATCAAGAAGACTTCATCCATCACCATACGTCTTTTTAGTAATGGATATCTATCCTTCCACTCCATCATCGATAAACCTGCAATTTTTTGAGCATTCATTATCAACTATAACTCAACAAATTGCTATGCAGGTCAAACTATTCTTTTTTCAGCCATACATATCCATTTATAATATTAAATGTACTTTTAATCTCCCCCGCACACTATTAATAAACCAAATTTCCTCAGCCATATTAAGATCAGCCTTTGAAATTAGTTTTTCCTTGATTTCCTTCTTCCTTATTAAGTCGCAACGAAAAGTGCCAGCAAGTAGACCTGATTCAATTGGAGGGGTATAAAGGTCCCCATTTATCTTCACCACAACATTTCCATTCGTGAATTCCGTGATGTATCCTTCTTCATTCCAAAGCAGAACGTCATAGAAGTCAGGATGATTCTTTTGAAAACTTTCATAAACTTCACGATTCGTCGTCTTATGAAAAAGAAATGGATTTCCACTTGATATGGGAGTTTCAGCCACAATCACCTTTAATTCAGAATCGAGGGGATTGATTGCTTGTCCGGATATTTCAAAATCCCCGTTATCACTAAGTAATATCCTTACTTTTTGCACGGTTCCTTGATTTAAATCCGCATACTTTTGCAGTTGATCTCTAAGATTCCATTCAGGGAACCGATAATTGAAGTAATCAGCAGATTGTTTCATTCGATCGATATGATCATTCAACAAATCATATTCGCCATCGCTGAGCTTCATCGATTCCAAAAGTTCAAAAGTGGGCCTTTCCACCGTCAATAATTTGGCCTTTAAAAAGGCTTCGTCATATTCCTCCAATAGCTCAGAATCCCAAGTGATTCCACCGCCTACTCCATACTCAGCTTTACCTGTCTCCTTTTCAATTACAACCGTACGAATCGGCACATTAAAAACAGCTTCGGACTCCGGAGTGATGAATCCAATTGCACCGCAATACACTTCACGTGGTGAATTCTCTATTTCAGAGATGATTTCCATCGTTTTTATTTTAGGTGCCCCTGTAATGGATCCACATGGAAAAAGTGCCTTGAATATATCAATGATTGTTGTTTCTGGTTTTGTTTTGGCTGTTATTGTGGATGTCATCTGCCAAACGGTCGGGTATTTTTCAATTTCCTTAAGTTGTGGAACCTCTACGCTTCCTTGTTCTGCAATCATCCCCAGGTCATTTCTGAGCAGGTCAACAATCATATAGTTCTCAGCTTGATTCTTTTCCGAGGCTGCTAACCAGTCTGCATTAACCTGATCCATTTTTAGTGTCGTTCCCCGCTTCACCGTTCCTTTCATAGGTCGGGTAATTAGCTGATCATCTTCCCAACGGAAAAATAACTCGGGGGAAGCTGAGAGTATTCGATGTGTTCCCACGTTCAAATAAGCACTATAGTTCGATCGTTGTGCTCTCTTTAAGCGTTCGAAAAAAGAAAAATCGTCCCCTTTGAACATGGATTGCAAACGCATCGTATAATTCACCTGATACGTATTCCCTATCTCGATTTCGGACTTTATCTTTTCAAATCCTGAATGATAGGTTTTTGAATCCGTTTCGGATTTCCAATCAGCCAATTGAAAAGTACCGGGCATTTTTTCCGGTAATTCCTCCGGTTTCTCAAAAATCCCGAACCATAATAAAGGCATTGTGGCTCCGTTTTTTACTTTAAAAGACTTTTCAAAAGCAGGTGCCGCTTCATACGAAACAAATCCTGCTGCATAATGCCCCTGCTCAATCGCTTCCTGGACTTTTTGAAATTGAGGAAGGACTTCATCGATTGATTCGGCAATACACACTTCTTTCGGGTTCGTAAAATATAGCGGTTTGCTGTCACCTTGTTTATCAGTGAAGTGAAATATTAAGGATATAGGATCTTCTCGTTTCATTCTTCTCTCCTGCCTTTTTTATAGGTCTATCGTTATGTATTTTATAAAAAAGCTTGCAGATACATCATCTGCAAGCTCATTGACACTTATTTCATTCCAGTAACTTCTGCAATGATTTCATAAGAACGAAGGCGTGCATCCTGATCATATATGGCAGAGTTTATTATCATTTCATCCGCCTGTGTTTCATCTAAAAAGGTCTGCAGCTGTTCTTTTACCTCTTCATGGTTTCCTATGATGGAAGCGTTCAGCTGTTTCATGACAATGGACTTTTCATATTCTGTCCAAATGCCTTCCATCGTATCAACTGGCGGCGCCAACTGTCCAGGTGTATTTCGTATCAAATTCAAAAACTGCTGTTGATAAGATGTAGCAATCCTTTGAGCTTCTTCCCTAGTATCAGCTGCAAATACATTGATACCTACCATCACGTACGGTTTATCCAGAACTTCTGATGGCTGGAAATTATTGCGATAACGAGCTAAAGCTGGTTGAGTATTTTCAGGGGAAAAATGGCTTGCAAAAGAAAATGGCAGACCCAGCTGTGCTGATAATGCTGCACTGAAGCCACTAGACCCAAGCAGCCAAATCGGGATGTCCTGTCCCTCACCAGGGATGGCACGGACTCGATTATGTTTTGAATCTGCATCTAAATAACTCCGTAGCTGTGCCAATTGTTCAGGGAAATCCTGACCGTTATTTCGCACATCGCCCCGGAGTGCCATGGCAGTAAATTGGTCGCTTCCTGGAGCACGACCAAGTCCCAAATCTATTCTACCAGGATACATTGCTTCCAATGTTCCAAATTGTTCTGCGATAACCAGTGGTGCGTGATTAGGTAGCATTATGCCTCCTGAACCCACGCGAATTCTTTCTGTCCTTCCAGCAACATACCCTATCAGCACTGATGTTGCAGAACTTGCGATCCCAGGCATGCTATGGTGTTCGGCAACCCAGAAACGGTTGTAATTCCATTGCTCCGCATGCTTAGCCAATTCGATTGTATTTTTAAAAGCTCCCGAAACTGTACCACCCTCGACAATAGAAGCTAGGTCCAGAACGGAATAAGAAATGTCGCTAAGTTTTTTTGCATGGTGATCAGCATTCATATCTTCAACTTCTTTCTCTTATTTATGATTAAAAGGACGCAAAGCCATCATATAGAAAATGCAGAAAAAATGCACACAAAATGCTCGAAGTAATTAACTGTTCAGTAGTTCCCTAGCGATCAATCGATACGAATTCAACCTATCCTCCAACTTATGAGTGATGGTTATGATCATTATTTCATCTGCTTTATAGGCCTCCTGAATTTCTAAAAGCCGATACTTCACTTGAGAAGGTGTACCAATTATCAGTTTTTTATGCATTGTTTCCTTCAGTACTTTTTCTTTTTCACTCCAAACATGTTCCCTTACCTCTTCTATACTTGGTACCTGTTTTCTTTCCCCATGTCCACTTTGAATTTTCCATAGTGTCTCGCTAAGAGCGATTTCTTTCGCATGTTCCTCGGTTTCTGCACATATGGCCGAAACCGCAACGATTGTTTTTGGCCCTTTAAGCACTCCTTTTGATTGAAAGTGTTCTCGATACTGCTGAAAACTTTGCATTCCATCATTTTCACTCATAAATTCACCAAATGCGTATGCAGTACCATTTTCTGCAGCAAGTTTTGCACTTTTTTCGCTTGTTCCCAAAATCCATGGTTCAGGCGAAATCTGTGGGATAGGAGCAGCAGAGGTCTTTGTATACAAATGACCTGTCGGAAAATCATCTCTAAGAAACTGCAACAGTTCCTTAACAAGTTCAGGCATTTTGTAAACATTCTGCAGAAAATTATCGGATAATGCCATCGTAGCTTCGGCAGATCCCCCAGGAGCACGACCAAGTCCCATATCAATCCTGCCTGGTAAAAGAGTGGCAAGCATATTATAGGTTTCTGCTACCCGAAACGGCTTATAATGCGGAAGCAGCACTGCACCTGATCCAATTCGGATATTTTTTGTTTGTGCACCTATGTAGCTGATCAATACCTCCGGAACGGAACAGGCTAATCCTGGCAGGTCATGATGTTCAGTTAACCAGATCCTGCTGTAACCAAGCCTGTCTCCTTCCTGTGCAAGTTGAAGTGATGCCTGCAATGCTTCTTGAGCTGTTTGACCGGTTGCAATTGGTGATTGATCTAAAATGCTTAGTTTCATTTTTGCGCCCCCTCTTTTCTTTCGTAACTTAATGGTAAAACATAAACAATCGGAAGTCGCTTAAAAAGCTTGCTTAGATATTTTAGTTTGCAGCCTTTAGCTGAATTTATAAGGAGTTAAAACGAGACTTGAGATTAAGAGTGTATTATATATTCTAGCGAGGACATTGTTTCAATATGTTTTCTTCGTATGTAACTCACAATTAGCCTATATTCTTACGAGGTCTTTTAAGGAATATACATGTTAATGACGAAAAGACCCTGAAAATAGGGTCTTTCTAAGTACTATTCACTTTTTTTGAATTGAGATAGTAATTCATCAGCCATAATTGGTGAATCTAAGCGAGCCGCTAAAAAAGGAGGCTGGACCCGATCATTCGCCTCAACAGGCAAACCTAACCAGATAACTCGTTTATCCAAGATAAAAAATGAAAAGGAAACGGGCAAACAAATGAATTGATTTGAGACGACATCAGGATTTCTTTTTGATGAAATGATCGTCAATTTCACTTCGGGGTTTCGTTTCATCAAATATCGCTGCCATTCTTCTGACAAACTATTCAAATCAGGCACTGCCATAACCATCTCTTGTTTTGTGGATTCGATATCTTCTAAAAAATCCCCCAATTTCCGGGCATGCATCCATCGCAATTTCGGGTGCTGATTGTTCACCCATTTTCCAATGTCTTTCTTTGCCACTAGTTGATTATTTTGAATTTGATGATCGACAAGCTGACGAAGCGTTTTACTGCGATAAACGTGTTTATTAACAAACGAAGTGTCACTAACATGCACGAACTTCCCTTTTGTCCTTGTTATCGCCACATTTATCAGCCTTTCACTTTCTCTTCCGGTCAATAGCATTCCCGCCCTGTTTTGCGGATAACTATCAACTGTGTCAAAAATCATCATATCACGTTCACTTCCCTGGAAACGATGTACAGTTGCAGCGATGATATCAGATGTTTGCCGTTCTTTTTCATATAAATCATCCAATAATTTTTCCATCAAGTCTGACTGTGCACGATAAGGAGCCACATAACCAATGGACTTTGCCCCGCCAACATAGGCCTCATGAATCAGTTGAAAAGATAAAAGTAATTGCCAAAGATTCATTCGCGAGTGAGAAGTACGTTCAGTGATGCAATATTCCCCAGATAGGCTGGTATCGACAAGTACTGCTGCCTTATTGGCAAACGGTTCAGCCAACATTATGCTCTCCCTGCTAGTTGAAACACTTTCATGATCACCGACCAAATTGTTATAGACGACACGATTAGTAAATGCGGAAATATCAGGATGCATGCGGCGCTGTTCTTTCAATAGGAATAAATGAGGGTGAAGTTCCCCTTCCTCCACTGACTGAGCGACACCTGCTCTATGAAAGATGTCTTCTTTCAGCCAAAGTTTCACGAGGGAATCACGTGCAGAAGCAATCGGTGGCAATTGTTTGAAATCACCGCAAACGATTATATGTTTTGATAACGCTGCAGCAAAAGCCACCTGTGGTACGTAAGCCATACTTGCTTCGTCCAAGATGACCAGATCATATTCCTTTTGATAAACCGTTTCATCATTTGCGGCTTTAGCCAAAGTCGTGCCAATGATTTTCGCTTCTTTTACGAATTGCATTTCTTTTTGACGAATTTTCTCCAATACTTTTGCCAGTTTTTTCTCTAACTCGATTAATTGATCGGTATCTCTTTTACTGAAGGAGCCTGACAAATCGTGTTTTAATAATCGTTTCTCTTCTGCAAGCTGTTCTTTTTCCTTAACTAATATCGGTTCATGTTTCCCTAATAATTGCCCCGTAACAATATCGTCATGAAGGGCTAAAGATTCACCTACTTGAGACCCATAGCGCAGCACCTCACCTTCCTTGAAACGATCTTTCTTTTTAATGAAGGAAGAAATCTCAGCCATCAAAACATCAACAGCCTGGTTGCTATGAGACAAGACCAACACTTTTTTATCCTGTAAATAATGATTGGCCACTGTTCTTGCCAATGTATAGGTTTTTCCAGTTCCAGGTGGTCCCCAGACAAAAGTGACAGGATTGAACTTCGAACGGGCATATAATTCTTTGACACTGCTTTGACTTTCAATTACAGGATGCTTTTGCGGCATAGACGGATCCATCAGGCGTTTGATCCTAAGCCTTTTCTTTTTGCTTCGTTTGATTTCATCCAAGCGGATAATCAATTGTTCAAGCAATTCCCAAGGATCATGATATAAAAATGCTTCGCCGATTATATCGCCTAACGATCGTTCAAAAACAATGATTATACTTTTTCCTTCCGAAGAGAGAATCCTTCCATCCTGTTTAATTCCTCCCCATTCCAGTCGAACGATCGCACCTATAGGAATTTTTATCGATGAACCTGTTTCAAAGTAATAGCTGAAGGAACCATCACTAGTAAGTAGATGGCCGTTAGAAACCAAGTATTTTGTGCTGCCATATTTTTTCAAATGCAGGATTTCAAGTTGAAGGGCCTGCTGCCATTCTTTTATATAATTAACTGTCGAATTCATTTTCACTTTCCTCACAATATATGCCATTTAATGTATAAAGAAACTGGCCCTTAGCTGGGCTCCGATGTAGAAAATACGTTGATCCCTATGACTTTTATCGTGCAGGTACGTGTTTCTTTAACATATAAAATAAGGCCCAATCAAAAAGATTGGGCCTCTCTTTACATCAATAGTTTAACTATAGCATTTTTTAAACACACATACCATGGGCTCTTTTGGAAGAAATGGTTTAGATTAGCCCTTTGTCAAATCCGTGAATTGGTCGACCAGTTCACTGAAAATCCTCATTGCATTTTCGATCGGTTCAGATTTAGTTAAATCTACGCCCGTTTTTTTAAGCAATTCCAATGGGAAATCCGAACTCCCGCTTTTCAAGAAGGCCAAATAACTTTCAAGTGTTTTTTGATCCCCGGAAAGGATCTTATCTGCAATCGTAATCGCTGAAACATAACCTGTAGCATATTTATACACGTAAAACGGTCGATAAAAGTGAGGAATCCGTGACCAGCCATACTTCACTTCTTCATCGAAAATTATTTCATCTCCATTATAAGTGCGGAATATCGATTCATAAGCTGTATTAAAAACCTCGGCATTCAAGGGCTCATCATTTTCAGCTTTCTCATGTACGATCTTTTCAAATTCCGCGAACATCACCTGTGTAAAGAATGTACCCTTAAAACTATCTATGAAATGGTTAAGTAAGTGCTTTTTCTTTTGCACGTCTTTTGTTGTCTTAATTAAATGGCGTATTAGCAGAATTTCATTCACGGTGGATGCTACTTCCGCCACGAAAATGGAATACCCTGCCGTTATTTGCGGCTGGTATTTTGAGCTATAGTAGGAATGCATGCCATGACCAGATTCATGTGCAAGTGTAAATACACTATCTAAATCATCACGGTGGTTTAACAAAATGAAAGGATGAACACCATAAAGACCTAAATTATAAGCCCCTGAGCGTTTTCCAGGTGTTTCTCGAACATCGATATATCTTTTTTCCTTAAAAGTTTTCAAAATCGTGATATACTCTTCGCCAAGAGGCTTCAGTGCCTCTACCATCAAAGCAAAACCATCATCATAAGAAATTTCCTCTTTAGCACCCTCGACCAAAGGTACACTTAAATCATAAGCCCTTAATTCATTTACTCCCAGCAGTTTTTTCCTTAACTGAATGTATTTATGCATCGGACCGATATTTTGCTTAGTAGACATAATTAAGTTATCATATACTTCTTTTGGTACTTGATCACCAAATAAGGATTTTTCCAAGGCAGACGGATAATGTCTTAGTTTCGAAAGGTTCACATTATTTTTGATGGCAGTGGAAAGTGTGGATGCGATAGTATTTTTTAATTGTATATATGGCTGATAATAAGCGATATACGCTTCTTTTCTTTTTTCACGATCATCATCTTCAATTAATTTAGAGTACATCCCTCGAGTAAGCTCTACTTTATCTCCCTCTTCATTTGTGACATCTCCAAATTTAATATCCGCGTTGTTGATCATTCCAAAGGTCTTTTGGGGTGCTGAAAATGCCTCGCCTATTTGGGAAAGTACCTCTTCTTGTTCTTTCGATAACACATGGTCTTTATAGCGATATGAATCAAGTAAATCTTCTTCGAAATATTTTAAACCCTCAACTTCTTTTATGTACCCTTTTAATGTTGATTCCTCCAAGCTTAAGAGGAACGGCATGAAAAATGAAGATGCATTACTAATTTTCTGTCCTAGCTGACCTGCTCGATCAAGTAATGCCTGTGATGATGTAACCCGTGTATCCAAGTCTGTTTGCAGCATGGCAAACACATATAACTTGTTATAAATGTAACCAAGCTCCTCACTTAAACGTAAATACTCAAATAAATCTTGCGCGGATTGAATATGACCATCGAAAGTCTTTAATTTTTCTGTCATCTCCAGGACTTCTTGATGGTCTTTTTCCCAATTAGCCTGATCACCGTAAATATCCTTCAAATTCCAAGTTTCTTCACTCTTGATTTCGTCACGCGATTTATACGTTTGCATATTATCGGCACTTCCTTTCATGCTTATAGGCTTACTCTTTATTATAATCGACTTTCAGAAAAATCTGCATAGAAAAACCAGTATGCTAAAATTACATACTGGTTTTTCTTTTTATCAATTAGAATTTTGCTGCAGTTTCAGCAACTTTCGCCAATCCTTCTGCAACGATATCTTGTGTACGATCTGGATATTGATTATGTCCTTCGATAACGACTGTTTCTGGGTTTGTAATACCCCATAATCTTAAATTCATCGTTACGTATTTCTCTGCCATTTCGCCAGCATCCATGCCTGGTAATGCATAATCTGATCCCCTAGCATTTAGTAAAGCCACTTTTTTACCTCCAGCTAAACCGACAGGACCTTCAGCTGTGTATTTGAATGTTATACCTGCTTGTGCAAGATAAGAAATATAAGTTACAAGCGGTGCAGGAACCGTTGAATTCCATAATGGGAAGGCAAATACTACTTTGTCGGCAGCAAGGAATTGGTTCAAATATTGTTGCACGATATCAGCAATATTCACTTCTTCTTCAGTCAGTTCCATGCCTTGGCTACGTTTATATAGCGCAGTAATTGCTGTATTACCGTAGTAAGGTAAGTTAAGTTTAAATAAATCCAATTCAGTTATTTCATCTTGACTATTTGCTTCCTTGTATGTGTTCAAAAACGTTTCATACATTTTCACGCTAATAGCTTGTTCCGCTGGACGGTCGTTTGATTTAACAAATAATACTTTAGACATGATCAGTTCCCCCAATAGTTTGTTTAGTATTTCAAATAGCATTTAATCCATATATCTCGAATTAACTGCAATTGCTACTTTCACATTATATGGCTGAAAATCAAATAAGGCAAGAAATATGTTTCTCATAAAGTTTTTTATTTTTAAAGGTCATTTTTCGAACTTGCAAAAATGTTTGTCCTGGATTTCCCCCCCTTCCTTTCATTTAGTTTTAGTCTTGCAAAAAAATAACGAGAGCAATTTGCTCTCGTTTAAGTTAGCTCTTTATGATGGAAAGGACACTGACCTTTTATCGGTTCAATATCATCCCCAATGAAAAATTGTTTCCATTCATTATGGTTTATATCACCAAAGTGACTGATATCAGGATGTTTAGGGAGATTATCCCATTTTTCTACCCGTTCACGAACCTTTTCACGTGACATGATACCGCCTTTTTCCGTTCCTTCTAAACCTTCGAAAATCATACGGGGTTGGAAGCCAAGAACAAGGCTATTTCCTAAATCACGGGTTTTACGCTGTTTATAAGCAGGTGCATTTCCAAAAACAAAAATGGGTTCACCTGAAAAATGATAGTCCCATAAATAATGTTCAGGATCTTTAGGCTTTTCAATAGGCCAAGGTTTCTTATCCTCTTTATGCAGGAATTGCAGAATATCCCAAAATCGTTTTCGGTATAGTTCTATATCCCCTTCAATCGATTCAGGCTCCATAAAGACAAACAGGCCATGCCTGATGTATGGTGGTTCTTGAAATAACTCAAGAAAGCTTTCCACGGCCTTTGGAAGGTTGGTCCAATCTTCCTGTGTGATATACGCATAACGTAGTTCCCCTTTATTTTCAGCTTTCATACCAAAATAACAAGGAAATGTTTTATCCGTCACTGTATTATGGAAAGTTTGATATTCGTTAATTAGCCATTGTGGCACCCGATCGGGATTTGTCATATCCTCTTTCGTCAATAAACTAGAATTAGCAGTTTGCATCACTGTTCTCCTTAATCTTTTTGCTATATAATACCCGCTTAAAATAAACTAAAACTTTCTCGAACACCTCAAACAATATGTAAATACAATATTTCTCTTTACATAAGATATTTCTTTATTTACTTCTAATTCAAGAAATTTAACTAAAATCAAAAATTCTCGTGATAATCATTTCTTTCCTTACGGGTAAACTAAAAAAAACTTAGGAGTGATGCTTGATGGCTAGAAGAAAAAGAATCCTGGTACCAGAAGCAAGGAAAGGTCTTGATGATTTAAAAGCCAAAGTTGCTGGTACGAAGAATCCAGAAGAGGCAAAGTTTGAAGCAGCAAAAGAAATGGGCGTACCGTTGAAAAGAGACTATAACGGTCTATTGACAGCGAAAGAAAACGGGAAAGTAGGCGGAAAGTTGGGAGGCAGCATGGTTAAGGAA
This sequence comes from Peribacillus sp. Bi96, assembly GCF_918698115.1. Classification (GTDB taxonomy): domain Bacteria; phylum Bacillota; class Bacilli; order Bacillales; family DSM-1321; genus Peribacillus. Next base: position 240,444 of record NZ_CAKKLV010000002.1, on the reverse strand, counting down.
CTTATTAAAATGGCTCAGGAAAACTTAGGAAAAAAATAATAACCAAAGATATCTTATTTGGATCATGGCTGAAAGAATCAAAGAATGGATGTTCGTTTTCTTTCAGATTTCATTTCAACAGGAAAGAACTAAAGCGTAAGGAAAGTTCTCATGTTGCAAGCAAAAAAGGCCAGCCGAGTTGGCAGGACTTTTTTGCTTTACATTAATTTATTCTCACAGGTACAACTTGAGAAGCTATTGACTGTATTATTTCGGATGATATCGGAAAATTAGCGGCAGCCGGATCAGTCTTGACGGCTGTAAGGATTCTTTCCAAATCCACTTGGGTAACACCATAGTCACTGAACCCAGAAGGCAGGCCAAGATCATTCAGGAAGATACGCAGCTTTTCAATTACTTTCGCCAGAATCCCATTTGCATCCTCATCGTGGATTCTCACCTTAAAAGCCTCCGCTATCAGATGTATCTTAGGCAGATATAACTCAGGAATGGACTCCATGACAACAGGTAAGAAAACAGCATTGGCCAATCCATGCGGAATACGGAATAAAGCTCCATATGCGTGGGCAAAGTTATGAATCGGTATCGCATTTAATGCGCTACAAAAAGCGGTAATTCCCATCATGCTCCCATGCAGCATTTCCATTCTGGCTTCAATATCCGTTCCATTCTTTACTGCCCTTGGTAAATTTTTTTCTATAACTCGAATGGCTTGAAATGCATATGCATCTGTTAATGATGTTGCAGCAGGTGAAACAATCGCTTCAATCGCATGTGTCAATGCATCTGCACCAGTAAAAGCAGTGATATTAGGTGGCAATCCGACTGTTAACTCAGGATCCAGAATGGCCACATCCGAACTTAAAAAGACATTGTATATATTCATTTTAACTTTTTTATGTTCATTATATATAACAGCAATTGGCGATACTTCTGAACCAGTCCCTGCTGTTGTCGCTACCGTGATATGCGGTATATTCATTGGTTGCGCTTTTGGGACTCCCTCATACAGATATCCTTTTGGGATTGCATCGTTTATATCGGAAATCCCTTTATATAGTCCATATTTCAATGCTTTTGCAGTATCTATGACACTTCCGCCCCCAACAGCAAGTATCGCATCTGCATTCACTTCGCGTGCAAATTTCAATGCTTCGTTTACACAATTACTTGCTGCATCTTGTGTAACCTCGAGAAATTCCCCTACTATTTTCGCTCCATTACCTAAACTTGATGACCCAAAAACGTTGGCTACTTTTTTAACGATCCCTGCATTTTCTAAACCTTCATCACTCACGAGAAGAATCCTTTTTGCTCCAAGACCAATAAAAAGTTCTGGAATGAGTGAACGTGTATTAGCACCACTGTAAACCGAAGACCTTAACCAAAAATTAGAATGAGTATTTACTGCCATCTTCTTTCACCTCTGATAAATTAGACTTTTCAGATAAGGTTGTACAATTAGTGCGTTCAAGTACAATATTCGATTTAAACTAGAAGCATTCAGCAGATCATCCATCGATGTTTAAATACTGGAAACATCACGGTAGGCTTGTAATGTACCCTTCAGCCATTCATTACAAGACGCCATATTCCTTCTCGGTACTTCGATAGATTTCTTCAATCCCCTTTCCTTTTGCCCTTGCCAAAATCTCCATCCTTACTGATAATTGTTTCATCGTGAAATTGAACACAGCCTGTTTGTCATGACCAAATGGATTGCCTAACAAATCATATCCCTCTGTATTTAACTGGATGGCAAGTGGTGAAAGTTCCGCCATTCTCTTCTCAACTTGCTTAAAAATATGTGGATGTTCACTTATAATTCTTTGCAGCAGGAATGTCCCATAAGCAATATGGCGTGACTCATCTTTCTTCAAAAGACCTACCCCTTTTAATAAGCCAGGCATCATTTCATTAGCTTCGAGTGTCTGATAAAACCCAAAATATCCTGTTTCCGCAAGAACTCCCTCGGTAAACATATTATAAACTGTGGCTGCTTCCGCCAAAGCTTCAGGGGATTGATCAGATAAAAGTTTCCCCATTGCTTCAGGCAATATTTCATAAAAAATGGATTTATAAGTGTCTGAGTGATAGACCGTCAGATCTCCTGTTTCACCAATTTGATCTAAAGTATAACGAAAGAACTCCATATGCTTCGCTTCCTCGAACAAGAATGTCGTTAAGTACATTTCTTCTTCGATCCTGCCTTCATTGGCAATCGTCATAATGAGCGGCAGCAAATCTAAAGTCACTGCTTCCTCTCCGCCCTGAAAAAGGGAAATGATCCGTAATAACACTTCCCTTTCAATATCGGTAAATGAGTTCCAATCTTCTTTATCCTGGCTGAAATCAATATCACGAGGATTCCATATACCGAATTTCTTGGCCTTTTGATAAAGTTTAAATGGAAGGGTATCTTCTCTAAAACTCCGGGTGGTAGTCGATAAAGTCTTTCTTTTCATTTTATTGCCTCCTTGAATTTAGGAACGCTAAATTTCTGAACCACTAAGGAATTTAAAAAAATTGTAAGAGTTTCCATTTCATTGTAAGATATTAGTAGTATTTATCCTAGCACTGAAAATGTAGGGAGGAATAAAGTCGAATGCTTGAGGAAACTCTGATGAATCATGTCAAAAAGATTTCCCACCAAAAAAATATGGCAAATAAAACACAAATGATAGTAAGGGGATGTGTGGATTTTTTTTCATTTCAACGAGCATCCTTATTCAGTTACTCATGCTTAACAGGAATGAGTGAAGGAATATGTGCCTGTACAAGTGAAGATATCTTTTCATTACATAATGTTAAAGAAAATATACATGATATATACCCCATCCACCAGGCAGTCATCAATAACAAACCCATATACTTAACAATCCAACATACGAAATCCTCCATCCCTGCGAAATACGTTAAAAGGTTTGCCCTCTCTTCACTGGCAATCATCCCGATTATCGTGAATGATATGGTCATTGGCTTAGTTCTAGTTGACCCTATACATGTTGACGAGCCTGTTACCAAGAATGATTTAATGAAACTTTCCTATTATTTGGAACTTGCTGCAAGTTCAACAATCGATTTCGCTCCTTCCACTTACCTTCTAAGTAAACGGGAAGTAGAAGTCTTACAATACTTAGCTAATGGTTTGGGAATAAAGCAAATGGCACCAAAAATGAGAGTAAGTGAATATACCGTCAGGGATCATATTTCTTCTGCAATCAGGAAATTAGGGGTCACACACCGGACTGAAGCAGTAGCTGTTGCTTTAAGACAAAAAATGATTATGTAAGAGGGAAGAAACAAAAAAATTCAATGAAGATTTCAGACTAGACAAACTTATAAAGTAAAGACACTGCCTAACTCGATAATAATTGAGTTTACCTACAGTTTTTTGGAGGTATAAAATTGAACATTGCGAGGAACGTAAGGCACTCGCTTCCGCGAGCGGTCTTTGCGCCTGCGGGGTCTCCGTTGGACGCACTTTCCCCGCAGGAGTCTCGTACACCGCTCCACTCAACTTTGTTTTTACCTATAGATAAAACTCCATTTGCCTACAGTCAGATAAAGAAACATCTCTAAAAAGAGATCAACCAAGGTCGTGAAGATCACGAAAAAATGCGAATTTCTCCAGAAAATTCGATAAGGGAGTAGTGAAAGAAATTAAATAAAGTAAAACCGATCCAGAGGTACTACGTCAAAGAAGAACGTACAAAACAGTTTGCTTATTCATTCCATGCTGCCTCCGTTTTTGTAGTAGGATGACTGTAACAAAAGATGCCACACATAAATCCAATAAAAAATCAAAAAGGCCTCGGAATGAGAAATTCCGAAACCTTTTCTGATACCTTCAAAGGAAGGTATTTATTTACGTATTATTGGGTAACTTTTTCTTCCACTTTCGTAGTCCAGTTTAACTCATCAGCAATTTTGCCTGTTTGGACACCTGTCAGTGTATCATAAAGCTTTTTAGATAGTTCGCCAGTTTCCCCGCTTTGAACGCTCATTTCTTCACCATTCCACAAAAACTCACCAATTGGCGATATTACCGCTGCTGTACCCGTTCCGAAAGCCTCTTCCAAGTGACCTGATTTATAGGCTTCATAGACTTCTTCCATGGAAATGCGTCTTTCTGTCACGGGAAGATTCCAATGTTTCAGCAATTCTATAATGGAATCACGAGTAATACCAGGAAGAATACTGCCATTTAACGCTGGAGTGATAATTTCACCATTAATTTTGAAGAAAACATTCATGCTTCCAACTTCTTCAATATACTTTTTCTCCACTCCATCTAACCAAAGAACTTGAGAGTAACCGAGCTTTTCGGATACTTCCTGGGCTTTGAGGCTTGATGCATAATTGCCACCTGTTTTAGCCTCTCCTGTACCACCATTCACTGCACGTGTGAAAGCTGATTCAACTGCTATTTTAACAGGGTGAATGCCTTCCTTATAATAAGAACCTACAGGTGACATGATGATGATGAATTGATATTTATCTGATGGGGAAACTCCAAGATAAGGCTCAGTAGCTATGATGAAAGGCCTGATATATAGAGATGTCCCTTCTTCCTGAGGAATCCATTCTTTATCCACGCTAATTAAAGTTTTTAAAGCATTCAACGCAAAATCGACATCGACATCCGGGATGCATAATCGACTATTTGAACTATTTAAGCGTTGAAAATTCTTTTCAGGACGGAATAAAATAATTTCACTTTCTGGTGTTGCATATGCTTTTAATCCTTCAAAAACAGATTGACCATAGTGAAAAATCATCGCGGAAGGCTCTAATGCGAGCGGTTGATAAGGAACAATTCTTGGATCATGCCACCCTTGCCCTTGTGTGTAATCCATAATAAACATATGATCGGTAAACTGCTTACCGAACTCAAGCTGGTCCGCCTGTGGTTTTTCTTTCTTTGCTGTACTAAGCGTGATTTGCATGTCATGTTCCTTCATTACCAAAACTCCTTGTTGAATAAAATTTACAAGATTTCACTTCCATAAAATCTATCTATAATTAGTTTACTCCTATCAGGAATCATAGTTCAAGTCCTTAAGACTAAATTTTCGGAATTTTTTCAAAATATTTGTTTTTTTTGATTTCCTTACGTATGATTCCTGAAAAAAGAACTGATTATTCCTAAAACCACACAAAAAATAACAATACCGGTTGTTCGATTAACCAACCCCATATATTCCGTTTATTTTAACAAATCATCTGCAATAATGCCAGTGTAATAGAAATCCATTTATAAATAATGAGATAAGTGACTTTATATACCATGAACCTTTTGAGATTAAACCAGATTAACAAGTCATATCATTGCCTTTTAAACCTTTTTCATCTAATTTCATCAATCCATAAAAATGGATCACTACTGATTTTTGGCAATGTTTCAATTTTTATTACATTCTGGAATATAGCGACAATTTTTTCAGATAAATTTAATTTAGTAGTTTACTAGTAAAAAATATTCTTATATACTTATTCCACAAGATAGATAAAATGCATGCAACTTACAATATTATAGATAAAACGCATGCAACTTTCTTATTTTTGACGAAAAGGGGTAACAACATGACAAAAAACAGGTGGTTAATTGCTTTATCCGCTATTGCTATTCACCTCTCCATTGGTGGAGCATACGCATATAGCGTATACAAAAAGCCTTTAGTTGAGACTATGGGGTGGTCAGAAACTGAAGTCACTTTAGCCTTTACAATAATGATGGCGCTTGCAGGAACTTCTGCAGCCTTCTTTGGGAAATTCGTAGAAAAAAATGGTCCCAGAAAATCAGCATTAGTTGCAGCCGTATTATTCGGTTTAGGACAAGCTGGTTCTGGTTTGGCTGTAATGATCGATTCACTGCCACTTTACCTATTAACATATGGTGTTTTAAGTGGGCTAGGTATGGGGATCGGGTACATTTCACCGGTATCCACACTAGTCAAATGGTTCCCCGATCGCAGGGGATTAGCAACAGGAATGGCTGTATTAGGTTTCGGTGCCGGAGCTCTTATAACAGCCCCAGTCGCTGCAAGCCTTATGGAATCCGTTGGCATATATACTACATATTATATTTTAGGTGCAGGCTACTTCATTCTTATGTTCTTAGGTGCTTCCTATATTGCACCTCCAAAGGCAAACTGGCTGCCTGAAGGCATGAAGAAAGATATTGAGTCAGGCAAGAAAGAACTGAAGAAAGATCTAAGGCAGTTAACTGCAAAGGAAGCGGTTAAAACTAAACATTTCTGGATGCTATGGTCAATGAAACTGATCAATACATCTGCAGGGATTATGATGATTTCTGTCGCTTCTCCAATGGCCCAAGATGTAGTTGGATTGTCTGTAGCCGGAGCAGCAACATTAGTCGGCATTATGGGAATTTTTAATGGTGGAGGCAGACTTGGCTGGGCCGCAGCCTCTGATTATATTGGTCGTCCAAATGTTTTCGTCATTTTCTTTATCATTCAAATCGGGGCGTTCCTTCTACTTCCAACTACTACAAACACTCTATTGTTCCAAGGACTTATCTTGTTAGTCGTTAGTTGTTATGGCGGAGGATTTTCAAATCTTCCTGCATTTGCAGGGGATTTATTTGGAACAAAAGAAATTGGAGCCATCCACGGTTACCTTTTAACCACATGGTCTCTTGGTGGAGTTTGCGGACCAATGTTGGTTACGGCAATAAGAGAAAGCACAAACAGCTACATTCCAGTCTTCTATGTATTCGCTGTATTAATCACGATTGCTTTCATTATCTCCATCTGGTTGCGTTTAGACATAAAAAAAATGCAAAAAGACCAAAAGCAGGGATTAAAGAATACATTAAGTAAAATATCTTAATGTAAACCAGGTCTTATAAGCTAATATAAAGGCATTATCAAGTAAACTTCCACACCCGGAGTTAACTATGATGATGCCTTTTCAATTATGTTTATGACAAATTAATCGGACTAATAAAGCAACAAACCCCATTCCATGGCAATATTACTTCATTTTTTCCCACGAAAACGTTTGTGACCATCATTTTATCCATAATTGCAGAAAAAAATATTGTCCTTGAGCTTGCTAATTTATTTCGCCTCTATAAATGCAATATAGCCCGAATTTATTATTTCAACATAACTTTTTTTAACACTTATTAACAATAATTTGGTTGTCATGCTAGTGAGCAATCTCCATTATATACATTTTTACATCTATTTAAAACCTATGAAAAAGGAGCAAAGTGAGCTGTAATACCACGCAATAGGTGAATATTTCACCATCTTTCATTCCTAGTATTCCAGGCAATACAGTTGGAGGTTATGCAATTCTTGCAGGCGGTATTAATTATGGAGCATTTGCACGTAAGCATTAGAAAATAGCAAAATGAATAATATTTAAAAACAAGGGCTTCATGATCGTGAAGCCCTTGTTTTCTATCAATGGAATTCATCTTCTTACGATTCTGATAATGGGAATTTCGTAGCATTTCATCTTTTTTATAAAAGCATTTTTTTGCCTATTCTTATCGGCCAGCTAAGTACCCCATTCATTGATTCCTAATTGAATTAAGTACACTCCTTTTAAAGATAGGTCATTATTTTACTAATAAAAATCAGCTTGAACCGTTAAAAAGTTTAACATGTAGGCGATTCAGGGAATCAATTAAAGACTGGAATGAGGGGGGATTTTCTTGTGGATCAATAAACCATTTTTTAAATATGCATGCGCGATTATTTTGATCATTATCATTATTTTTTTACTTGGTAAGATTGATTATGTTCTGCTACCGATACAAAAAGTCATTGCTGCTATGTTCTTCCCAATTATAGCAGCTGGGCTTTTATATTACATTTTACGGCCAGTCGTTAACTTTTTGACTGAATTTATCCCTAGGACATTAAGCATTTTCACCGTCTTTTTGATAATATTTGGTTTGATTGGGACAGGAAGCTATTTTGGAAGCCCTGTAATTGTTGATCAATTTCAAAAATTATCCGAAAAATTACCGGGCAAAGTCAAGGAACTTTCTAAAGAGTCTGAAGTCATGATTGAAAAAAATGATTTTGGAATGGTTAATACTGAAGATTTGAAGGATAATGTCGCTACACACTTGAAGGATTATTCTGAAAAACTCTTGGTGAATGTCAGTACTATTTTCTCCACGATTACTAGTGTATTAACAGTCTTGGTCATTACACCCTTCATTTTATTTTATTTCTTGAAGGATGGAGAAAAACTTAGACCATTTCTATTAAAGTATATTCCGACTGATGTTGAACCAGAGGGAAACAAAATTTTAAAAGATGTCGATAAAACTCTTTCAACTTATATTATCGGTCAATTCATCGTATCCATCGTAATTGGGACTTTGATGTATGTGGGCTACCTAATTATTGATCTCGATTATGCCCTAGTACTAGCCCTTTTAGCCATGATTTTTACTGTCGTTCCATTTCTAGGACCGTTAATAAGCATTCTCCCTGCCCTTTTCATTGCCCTTCAGCAAGACATTGGGTTGGCAGTAAAAGTACTCATTGTCCTTACTGTCGTTCAACAAGTCGAGGGTCACTTGGTTACACCGAACATTATGGGAAAACGTCTTAACATACACCCATTGACCATTATCTTATTGTTGCTTGCTGCAGGTTCGATATACGGTTTCATTGGCATTTTAATAGCTATTCCTACTTATTCTGTAGTAAAAACGATAATCGGTAACTTTAGGAAGTTTTATAGATTAAGACAGAAGGTTACATAATATGGCTATATGATCCTTGTTCCGCAATCAATAAAAGGAGGCCTACCTTTAAGTGGATAGGTCTCCTTCTTAATTTACTCATTGATTAGCGTTAGTTCAAGATTTTTTTAACCCATCGTTTGAAAAACGATTTGACACTCCTCTTTTTTTTAACTTCAAACACTTGTTTTTGCTTCTCTATATATATTTTTTCTTTGTTTATGGCATTACTTTCTGCTAATACTAGACCCAATTCGGAATTATGGTCTTTGTTTAGGACAATTTTGTAAGGAATATTATGGCTCATAGCCAATTTAATATATTTCCCAAGGTATTGATAGTCCATCTGACCATTTAAAAACAAATTTGAACGGGGATGCCGCTTCATCATTTGCTCAATTTCCGGATATACATTCTTTTCAAAGACTTGATTTTTTTTTAGGACGATAACGACGCGCTCCCGTAATGTGCCCAGAAATTCCCTTCGTTCACCAGGTTTGATTTCTTTAGGACCATAAATCCCTTGTTCTAGATAGTCCTCCACTTTTAGGCGTGACAATGCTTACCCACCTCCGCTTTCACTTCAATAATGTATGTAATGTGGCCACAAACAGTGCCCACCAATCTTTGGTATGCAAACATGTGAAAATTAGTTTGGGCCAGCTCTTCCCTTTTTTAGTCTACCCTTCCTTTAAAAAATTGTCACTTCTACTTCACTTCATGCATAGGATAGTATATGCGTGAATATGAGGTTGCTTAAAAAAGGGACGGGGAAAAACATGAAAAAATTGATTGTATGTGTATTGATATTCGTCTTTAGTTTTGTTGGGTTCAGTCATTCTTCAAGTGCGGCACCTAGACAACTGATTATCATCAATAAAGCCAATAATCAGCTGGCCTATTATGAAAATGATAAATTAGTGAGGGTGTTTCTCGTAGCGACAGGAAAGAAGGCCTCCTATACTCCAGAAGGAAAGTTCAAGGTAGTGTCAAAGATTGTGAATCGTCCTTATTATACAGGCAACATTAGAGGCGGAGATCCAAAAAATCCTCTCGGAAAACGATGGCTGGGGATAAATGCACGGAATACACCAGGTAATACGTATGCAATACATGGCAATAATGATCCTAAATCAATCGGGAAATATATAAGTGCCGGTTGCATTCGCATGTATAACGAGGATGTTCAATGGATGTATGATAGGGTAAAAATGAACACTGTAGTCTTAATAGCCAGTTCGAATAAATCATTTGCTTCCATAGCTGCCACGAATGGCTATAAGGTTACTGGATCCTCTAGTCTCCCTGTACACACTGCCAATTCAACTTTGAAAAAAGGAAGCAGCGGTCCTAAAGTAAGTGAACTACAAAAAAGATTAACTGAACTTGGATACAGCACGAAAGGAATAGATGGGACATTTGGGAAAAATACCGAAACGGCAGTAAAAAAATTTCAAAGAGCAAAAAAACTTACGGCTGATGGGATCGTCGGACCTCAAACGAAAAAAGCGCTTAATATTAAATGATAGATGCTAGTGATATCCTCTTATTGGAGGATATCTTTTTTTGTCTAAACTATAACGATCGATACTTTATTATCCATACTTACAGTAATTTTCCACCATCACTTATTAGCTTTATGTTATAATTTATACATAAACAGCTAATCATAATCGCACTGTCCATCATTACATACAAGGAGGTAATACAATGTACGATGAACTTCTCATAATGATCATTAAGGCAACTTTTGTTATCGGTACCATTGCGATGTTTGTGATATTAGGATTCGTAAAAGGACGCAAGTTTTAGTTTATCCACTACTTAACATCCTCATCGCCTGATTACTGTTACATGTAATCAGGTTATTTTTCGCTCAGAAAAAAAAGCATATCCTCACAGGGCATGCTTTACCTTACCAATTCCAGTTATCCGTGTTATCTAAAAGCTGATCAATGTCAAATGTATCAAGATGGAATGGAGCTGATTCTTCTGCAATCTCCTCAGTAGCTAGCAATAGTTGGTCAATATCAATAATGGCCAAAACAGTCCTCCCCTTTTTTAATTGGTCTTTACCCTCATTTTTAATATGTTAAACAGTTCGTTCAAAAGATATTTTATTAGAGGGTAGCCTTTTAATTTCTACATTTGACATTTTATTTACGGTGCAAATGAACCGTTTTTTTCAGATTCTTCCGGAGCGAGCGTATGTATCAATTTAACCAGCTTATACAATGTCCCGCTGCAAATGGTTACCTCGGGCAGATTATGAAAAATTGATTTTTTATTAATATGATAATTGTCTTTCTCTGGTGAATATACAATGATTTTCTTATTTAACGATAGCGCATATCCAAGCTCAGAAAGATTACCTTTTCCGGCTGTCAGGAAGATTAACATAAAGTCAGCTTCCTCAATCCCCTTTTTTTCATAATCCTCTATACCTTCTGTCATTTGATTATCTTCATCATCCGCAATTAAATTCCAGTCATTCACACATGTAAAGCCTTTTGAAGTCAATTTCTTAATCAATGACCTTACTTGCTTCTTATTTTTTTCGTCTGATGCTATATAATATTTCACACACACACCTCCAAAATCTATAACTATTGATACTTTTTACCTACGTTACCTATACTATACATATTCGTTATAAAGAACGCAATATCCTTTCCCCAAAAATAAAAAAATTTAATATAAGGCACAGTTCCTAATGCAAAACAAAACCATCACCCTTTGCAAAGGAATGACGGTTTAATGTTTCAAAATATGATATTCACAGATCTTCTTGCATCAGTACTCAATTAGATTCAAATACAAGTACCTTCGCCTTATATTGATTTATGTAATTTTTCTGGTCAACGGATGACCCATTCTGGTAGTAAGCGTTTTTTCCTTTTTTCATTCCAAACTAACTGAATGTCCTGAAACAAAAGAATCACATCCTTCAAAATCCAAAATAAAAACCTTGTCCCCTACTCGGCAAGGTTTTTTTATTTTTCATATGTGATATTTTCTATTTCAATTCGGAATGGGGCTGCCTCACAAATATTAATCCCCCTATCAAGATTTACCTTTTCCATTTCAGTTGCATCTGGTATTGTTTTTTTATCGTGAATAAAATGTTCGACCATGGTTTCCAACAGTTCTTGAGCACAAGCTATAGCATCTATCCGATTCTTACCGCTAACTGAAGAAATAAATCCATTTCGCTTAAAATCCGGGAAACAAACCTGAACGGAAAAAGAGTCAATAATCAACGGGTGTTTTTCATAATAGAATACAGCTGGATACTCAAAGATTTGAATGGTCAAAATATCATCCCTTCATGAATATTTAGAATTTTAAGTTAATTATAACATACAAATTCTTTAAAAATAGGTTTAACTGATATTTTCTTTGATTGTCAAGTTTAGATATACAATCAAAATGTTGTTCCTTCAGTTACTATAAAAGTAAAAAACACCAGGAAAATCAAAATCATGATAACATTCAAGATTATTCCAATAATGCTGCACACTTTACCAGCGGTCATTAATCCCTTCCCGGTTTCCCCAGTAAGATTGATTTCTTGTTTACTCTTCGATGCAAAAATTAATCCTACAATTCCTAATATGATGCCTAAGACTGGAATAAGCAGGGATAATACCCCCAAGATCAGTGCTGCGATCGCTTTGCTATTGCTCGTTTTCATTTCCGACATATTATTCCACCTTCTTTCTTATGCTTATATATACGGTTATTGAAAGCAAAAGATTCTTTTTTTTATGTTCTTATTAATTCTTCATCATTCCTTGCTTCTTCTGCTGTTGAAATACATGCACCGTACCTCAAATGCAAAAAAAACGACTCATATAAATGAGTCGTTTTTTTTAAGTTCGTTTCAATTCAAGTCTCTGTGCTACTAAAGACAGACTATAGTTAACGATGAAATACATGAGAGCAACCAGGATTAAAATGGGTATCAAAAACTTTTGACTTTGGCCATAGATAATTTGTCCATGATGTGTCAGCTCCGGTAATGAGATGACAACCGCTAAAGAGGTATCCTTTAACAAAGAAATGAATTGGCTGACAATAGGAGGAACCATGCGGCGCAGCGCTTGGGGCAGGATGATGTATATCAATGCCTGTGTATAGCTCAGGCCTGATGAACGAGCAGCTTCCATTTGGCCTTTATCAACAGATTTCAAACCGCTTCGAATGACTTCGGAAAGCATGGCTGATTCGAAAATGGTCAAGGCAACGATAGCTGCTGGAATGATTTCTAATTTTATCCGTACCTCAGGTAAAGCAAAATACGTAAAGAATATTATTAGTAATAACGGTAAATTACGAACCGTTTCTACAATCAAGGCTAATATTTGTGATAAAACCGGCACCTTTGCGTAACGTATTATACCCACAAGCCCGCCAATAATGAAACTTAGAATAATGGATATAAATGCTACCTGGAGCGTTACCCAAAATCCCTCTAATAAAAACTTTAGATTATCCGGTGAATAAGCACCTGCAAAATCCATATCTTATACCTCCCTCAATTACTCTTAGCCAGACGTTTTTCTAAATAACCAACGCCAAGACTTAAAGGAATGGTAAGTATTAAGTAAAACGCTGCGACGAAAATGTAGACATCGAACACGACAAATGTCCTTGAAGAAATCAAATCTCCATGGTACATGAGATCAAGTCCTGCAACCACGGCTAAAATGGAAGAATTTTTAACTAGATTGATAAATTGGTTTCCAAGTGGCGGAATGACTATTTTAACCGCCTGTGGCAAAATGACGAGCCTCATTGCCTGCCCATATGTCAGTCCTGATGAACGAGCAGCTTCCATTTGGCCTTTAGGAACGGAAAGTATGCCAGCACGAATTGCCTCAGCTATAAAAGATGAAGTGTAAATGGTTAAGGCTAAGGTTCCTGCGTATAGTCCACTTAGTTTTAGACCAAGAAAGAAGAAAAAGGTAATAATCAATAATGGTATATTCCGAATGAACTCGACATAAGCGGTTCCAAGCCAGTTTAGAGGCTTTATTGGGGCAATCCGCATGATAGCAACAAACACACCTAGTATCAAACTTGCTACCAGCGCGATTAAACTCGACATAATTGTATTTTTAAAGCCTAATAAATACATATCCAGATTCTCTGTTAAAATGGAGAAATCAAGCACGGCATACACTCCTTTAACTAGTAAGGATGAGCAAATCGCTCATCCTTACATACAAAAATGTTCAAATGTTTTTAAGGTCATTTATCCGTACATATTTGGTAAAATGAATTAATGTTTAATCCATTTATCATGGATTTCATCATACTTGCCAGAATCTTTAAGTGACTTTAGCGCTTTGTTCAATTCGGCAACAAAGTCTTCATTACCTTTTTTAACAGCAATTCCATACGGCTCGTCTGTAAATGTTCCGCCAACAAGCTCATAATTTGGATCTTCATCTGCCATTCCATATAGGATGGAATCATCCGTAGTCAATGCATCCCCTTGCCCGGATTTAAGTGCAGCGAACGCTTCTGAATAATTTTCAAATTCAAGCACTTGTGCGTCAGGTGCTTTTTCACGAATATTAATGGAAGAGGTAGAGCCTTTTACAGCCAATACTTTTTTACCTTTTAAATCATCAATACCCTTTATATCGCTGCCTTTTTTGACCAACAAAGATTGTCCAGCATCGAAATAAACATCAGTGAAATCAACTTCTTTTTTACGATCTTCCGTGATGGTCATGGTCGCTACAATCGCATCGATATCCCCATTATTCAACAATGCCATCCTTGTTTTTGAAGTCACTTCTTTAAATTTAACTTTATTTTCATCACCTAGAATTTCAGCAGCAAGAGCTTTGGCGATATCAATATCAAAGCCTTCCACCTCACCAGTACTTGGGTTTTTCAAACCGAATAATCTTGTATCATTTTTAACCCCAAAAACAATCTCATCCTTATCCTTCACTTGTGAAAGGACATCTTTACCTGTTTCCTTACTTCCACCCTCTTTACCTTCGTCCGTGCTTTTCCCTCCGCCGCATCCAGCTAATAAAATGACAGCAAGTAGGGATAGCAAAGATGCCTTCAACCATTTCTTTTTCTTCAACATGAAAAATCACCCCTGTTTTTTATTTAATGATTTAATATACGGCTAAGAAATAAACGGGCCCTCTCCTCACGAGGATTCGCGTAAAACTCAGCCGGTGTTGCCTCTTCTAAAACCCTGCCTTCGTCCATGAATACGATTCGATCAGCAACCTCTCGGGCAAATCCCATTTCGTGCGTGACCACCACCATCGTCATCCCTTCATGGGCAAGTGCTTTCATTACATCCAGTACCTCGCCGATCATTTCTGGATCCAAGGCTGAGGTAGGTTCATCAAACAGCATGATATCAGGCCCCATTGCCAAACCTCTAGCTATGGCAACCCGTTGCTGCTGCCCGCCTGAAAGCTGAGAAGGGAAGGAATTTGCTTTATCTCCAATTCCTACTTTCTCCAGATACTTTTGTGCGATCTTCTTCGCTTCCGATTCGGATTGTCCTAAAACTTTCCGTGGAGCAAGCATGATATTCTCGAGCACTGTTTTATGGGGATACAGGTGAAAATGCTGGAAAACCATACCGATATTCCGACGCAGTTTGTTTATGTCCGTTTTTTTATCCGCTACATTTAAACCATTGATGGAAAGGGAACCTTCAGAAATGGTCTCTAGGCGGTTAATACATCGAAGCAGTGTACTTTTCCCTGACCCGGACGGACCGATGACAACTACTACCTCCCCCTTATTAATTGTCAGGTTAATCTCTTTCAAAACTTGAAAGTCACCAAAATACTTATTCACTCGATCAAAAACGATCATAATTAGCCTCCCTGCCCCATAATCAATCATACTAAACTTAAAATTTATAATAATCAGAATTCAATGTGTATAAACTATCATTCTCTCACCTTATGTATATAACCTTTCTTAAGTTATTATTTCCCAATTAAAACGATAACGTTAGTGAAAAGGCAACTTTATATTGTTATTTTAAACTAGTAAATTAAATAATTTATTCAATATTCACATTTTTAATTATATCTAATATTGCTTAAAATTACCATATAAACTTTAAATTGTTAAATATGATATTATATTCATATTTAAGTCGATTTTTCATGAACACTTCTTTTATTAAAATACAAAAGCATTTATTTCCCGTAATCCCCATGCGGTCTACAAATCAAATATGTAATGAACAATAAAAAAAAGACAGCAACAGCTGTCTTTTTTATTCATTTATAGCATCATCAAATGGCGCTGAAAATAAGCCTCTTGGTGCAAGCATATCCGTATCGGATTCACGACTTTCCCCAGCAACCATATATATGCCTGCCGGAAAAAAATCAAACATATCACTTTCCTTATGTATGACTTGGAAATAATCGTATAAATCATCCATCAGTTCTTGATGTTCATCAACCTTAATAATTTCACCACATTCATCAATTTCAAAGTTTTCATTAATGGCATCTTGAAGTTCTTCATTATTTGTAGATGCGATATAAAGATCAACATCGCCACACTCCATACACAGTAGAAGTTTTTCTTCCAGTGCCTCATCATAGGATTCTTGAACGATTTTCTTCAAAATGGCATCAATCTTTTCAGGATTAGACAGTTTAATTTTTGTTTGAAACACAAAATCCCTCCCCAATTTAATACAATGGCTGAGCCAGCTGAACGAAAAGTTAAATAAGCAAGCTCAACTTTTGAGTAATATTAAAAACTGTTAAAACTAGTTTGGTTGTAACCCTTATACTCTAATGTATTCCAATCCCCTTAATTCCTCCAGTAATCGGGACGTGCAAGATATCACGAATTCTGTCCACTCACTATTGTCTATTCATTAAGTTTGCCCACATATTTTAATGATAATCTTCTATAATACAAAGAAAAAGATGATTGGAAGGGTAATCAGGCTTAATGATGTACTTATGAATGTAGCACTTGATACGAATTCGGGCTCTGTATTGAATTGGAGCGCATACATCGTAGTGTTCGCCGCAGTTGGCATAGCAGCTACGATAATCATAATATGCCTGACCATTTCATTCACTGGCAAAGCAAGTGATAAGAGGAAAGCAATAGCCGGGGAGACGGCAAGTTTAAGTAGAAGTGAAACCGATAGCTTTCGATAAGGAATTTTTTTCAGCGAAATGTTGGCAAGCTGCATCCCAAGAGTAATCATGATCGTTGGAATCGCCGCACTTGCCACAAGGTTAATGGCTTCCATAACCGAATTGCTTAGAGGTATGTTCACAAACTGAAAAACCGTCCCTCCAATGGCTCCATACACAGTTGGCATCCTGCACACTGCTTTAAGCGCTGTTTTAACTCCATTACCTTCCGGGCTGCCCTTCGCTGCGAAATAAATGCCGATCGTGCACATCACTAACTGCTGGCCCACCATCAGAATGATTGCATAATCGAGTCCTGCTGCTCCGAATAAAAGGAAAATGACTGGTGTTCCGTAGTTCCCGTTATTCATGAATGCGGACGCCAATATCATGCCGCTCGTTTCAGTCACTGAATAATTACGGAAAAACGATATGAGGTAGACCGCCAATATAAGAGATAGACAGAGTAGTATCGTAAATAAGAACAGGTAAAAATAATTAATCGAAAATTCTGCGGAATAAAACGTTCGGAACACAAGAAAAGGTGACATTAAATATAATGCCATTGTGGAAATGGATTTCGTATCAAGATTAAACTTTTTCTGACCGACGAACCCTAAAACAAAAATACCGAATATCGGTAAAAGAACTCCCAAAAACCCCATACATTTCACCTTCATAATCTTAATGATTTTCTTCTTACAATATCAGTTTTAATATTATTTGTAAAAATTTTTTAAACGGACCCCGAGGTGTAATGTCATGTGTTCTAACGTTGTATGATTTTTCTTTATTTTCAGGAAACTACATTCCATTTTCACCTATATATGGTATATTATTTATTATATTTACGTGACTAAACGTAACACCGACACTTTTAAACTACAAATATACGAAGGGGTGTTGTTAAATGGATATAAAATTCATGGAGATGGCTGTTCAACTTGCACACGAAAATGTATTGGCAAAGAACGGAGGACCTTTTGGTGCTGTAATCGTTAAAGATGGCACAGTTATAGGAAGAGGATGTAATAATGTGACAACTGCCAACGATCCTACAGCTCACGCCGAAGTACAGGCGATTCGTGATGCTTGCAGAACTCTCAATAGCTTCCAGCTTACCGATTGTGAAATATACACAAGCTGCGAACCTTGCCCCATGTGCATTGGTGCTATTTATTGGGCACGTCCAAAAGCCATTTATTATGCATGTACTAAAGATGATGCTGCACGAATTGGCTTTGATGATCACTTTATATACCAAGAACTTGCCATACCGATGGAAAACCGCTCCATTAAAATGGAACAAACGTCATTCAGTAACCATGATTTACCTTTCCGGACCTGGGAAACCTATGGTGAAAAAGTGAAATACTAATCTGCAATAGTTTATCAAAGGAGGTTTGCATTTGAAAAATAATTTGCTAAAAAAAAGAATAAACGTGGCTACAGGGACTATACCTGCAGATTGCGTCATTAAAAACGGTCGCATCATAGATGTATTCAATGGTGAGACCTTTACAGGCGACATTGCAATTGTAGATGGCTTTTTCGCTGGCATCGGGAGTTATGAGGGCATTTCAGAAATCGATGCTGCTGGAAAATTCGTTGCGCCTGCTTTCATTGACGGTCATGTCCATATTGAATCCTCTATGGTTCGACCTTCTGAACTCGCAAAAATCCTCCTTATACACGGAGTGACCTGCATTGTTGCAGATCCTCATGAAATCGCCAATGTTTCTGGTAAAAAGGGCATTCAATATATGTTAGACCAATCTGATCAGCTTCCTTTCGACTTCTACTTCATGATGCCATCTTGTGTACCAGCTACGGAGTTTGAACATTCTGGTGCTGTCCTAAGAAGTGAAGATTTACTTCCCTTTTACCAAAACCCGAGAGTGCTTGGTTTAGCCGAAGTGATGAATTTCCCTGCCGTTTCACATGCCGAAGAGGATATGCTGCAAAAATTATCCGATGCTAATAAACTTGTCAAAAGCATTGATGGCCACGCAGCTGGATTAAGTGAACAACAACTCGATGTTTATACGAGTGCCGGCATAAAAACAGATCATGAATGCACTACAGCGGAAGAGGCAAAAGAGAGACTACGAAAAGGAATGTATCTAATGATCAGGGAAGGAACTGTTGCCAAAGACTTAATGAACCTGGTTCCAGCCATTAACGAGAAAAATTCCCGTCGTTGTTTATTCGTCACAGATGACCGTCACCTGGATGATATTATAGCTGAAGGAAGTATCGATCATAACGTTCGACTTTCCATAGAAAAAGGGGTCCAACCCATTACCGCCATTCAAATGGCGACCATTAACACTGCAGAATGTTTTGGTTTAAAAGAACAGGGTGCCATAGCGCCTGGATACAAGGCAGACTTCCTTCTATTAGAAGAACTTGATTCAGTCACCATCCACTCGGTCTTTAAAGACGGGGAACTTATTGTTCAAAATAATCGATTACTTAACTTTCCGACAGAAAAGGAACAGGTTATAGACGATGGTTTAAGGCACTCTGTTAAATTTCATGAATTGACGGAAAAGGATTTGGCGATATCCTTCAAAGGTAATCTGGCTAATATTATTGAAATAACACCTAACAGTTTGATTACAAAACATTCGATTGAACCGGTTACACTTAATGACGGTCATTTCCAGTTCTCTGAACATGTTGATCATATTAAACTTGCTGTTATTGAACGACATCATATGACTAAACAAATAGGTCTTGGAATCGTTAAAGGACTCGGCTTGCAATCAGGTGCTATTGCCACGACGGTTTCCCATGATTCCCATAATTTAATCATTGCGGGTACGAATGACCAAGATATGCTAATGGCAGCAAAAGAAATTAAAAAAATGCAGGGTGGATTGGTTGTCATTCAAAATGGAAATATACTCTCTTCCCTTCCGCTTCCGATAGCTGGATTGATGAGTGAATGTACATATCTGGAAGTAGTTCATTCATTGAAACGTATCGATGGAGCCCTATGGAAACTCGGTGCAAACCGGAATTTTAACCCTTTCCTTACACTCGCTTTCTTGGCGCTACCTGTCATTCCGGAAATTAAACTGACGGTTCAGGGCTTATTTTCCGTTTCTCAGTTTACGCATATTCCTATCGAAGCCGTACTGCCAGTCGATAATATGGAGAATATCTGCCCCCCTGTAAACAATCTCGATAATATTTGATTTTGCCAACATTTTTTACGGTTTGTAAACTGTAAACGTTAATTTCCTCTCCTGGCACACCCGTTCCAATCAACTTTGTTTTAACATTGATATACCCCTTTGTCTACAAACTCTGCCCCCATTAAGGGGGTATTCCTATTCACCTCAAAATTTTATAAATAAAAAAGGTTCCAACTCAACTTAAACCGGGAAAAGAATAAAATGGATGCCATCTATGTTAAAATATAAAATAAACACAAATCTTTCTTGGAGGAGATAAATATGGTAAAACATGATCAACACACCATAATTGGATATATCGGAACATACACAAAAGGGAACAGTAAAGGAATATACCGCTTTACTTTAGATACAGCAGAAGGCAAACTAAGTACACCGGTTCTTGCAGCAGAACTAACCGATCCGACGTATATCACGATCAGCCAGGACAAAAAGAATCTATACGCCATCCTAAAAGAAGCGGGAAGCGGTGGTGTTTCAGCCTATTCCATTAATGAAGATTCAGGTGAGCTTACTTACCTTGGCAAGCAACTGACACCCAATGGTTCTTCCTGCCACATTAGTGTTGACAGCAAGAAACAAGTCTTAGTCACTTCCAGCTATGGCGAAGGTCTGATTGAAACATATCAGCTTCAGAACGATGCGACCCCAATGCCTATATCATCCACCATTCGGCATGAAGGCCACGGACCGAATGAAGATCGTCAGGAAAAGGCGCATACTCACTTCGCTGGTTTCACACCGGATGAAAGATTCATTGCTGTAGTCGATCTCGGAATCGACAAAGTGATAACTTATAAAATACATAATGGGATATTGGAAGAAGTAAACAATTTATCGGTTACGCCAGGCAGCGGACCGCGGCATCTGACCTTCCACCCAAACGGAAAATTCGCGTATGTGATGGCAGAACTTGTACCCGAAGTCATTGCTTTAAGCTTCGATAGTAAAACTGGGAGCTTTTCTGAATTACAAACGGTTCGGACCACCCCGGAAGATTTCAAGGAAAATAATCAAGGCAGTGCCATTCATATTTCTGAAGACGGGCAATTCGTCTATGCAGCAAACCGCGGACATGATAGTATTGCCGTCTACAAAATCAATCAAGAAACAGGCAAACTAACATTCGTCGAACTTGTTTCTACCGAAGGACATTGGCCGCGTGATTTTTCAATCGACACTAGCGGAAAATTCCTGATTGCTTCAAATGAACATTCCGGAAACCTGACACTATATTCTCGGAATGAAAATAGTGGAAAATTAACATTATTGCAACAAGATATTCAGGTTCCCTTTCCTGTTTGCGTTAAATTCCTCTAATCTCTTATTATAAAAAAGGATTGAAGCATGTAATCATGCTTCAATCCTTTTTTTCATAAGTCGTTCTTTAGCTCCATTTCTCTGCCATTTCAGGGAAATCAATAAATGGGTTTCGGTTGCCCTGAATTTCATGTATCGCTTGGTTTCTATGTTTTTCATACATGCTGACCGGAAAAAGCCGATGCCATTCCAGAAGCAGCGCCATGTTAACTTTGCTGGTATCAATGATTCCCTCATATCTGAGTAAAAAATACATAGTTGCCCTAGCTACGACACCTTTGCCGTATTCAGGTTCGAATTTGCCTTCCTCTGATTTCCCGCAACCTTCTTTTATGCCTGCAGCAGATGCCTCTGGTTTATAATCTTCAAAATCATGGTATGGATAGTTACCTCGGCTACTATTACAAGCTGGTTCACAGGCGAACAGATGATGCAAATCCCCTCTCATTGGTTCTTTTTTATTGAACCATGACTGTGGTACGACATGTTCACAATTAACGAGCATGTCCTCCTTCTTCGTTGATTGGACTCCTCTTGTCAACATTTCTAGTATCCGAATATCTTCCTCAATGACTTTCACAGGATCCATCCCTTTACCGGAATACAGACTTTTCAGTTTGCCATTTTCCTGTAAGTCCACCCAAGGGTAAACATGACGATGTGGTGAGTAGTTAAGCTGGTTTTTATGGGTGGCCACTAGTAAGTCCTTCAAGTTACCTCGGTCCAAGGAACCATCTTGGTAGTATACTTGCTTAAGTTCCAGATCCTTGGTTTCATTGTAGTATTCGCGATTCTCACTGTAGTTCACAAGTGCAGCCATAGCCATTTCCCGTTCTTTTTCAAGTACTTCAAAACTATTATTCATCCACTCATCCCCCCCGCTTCTATTAAAACCTAACTTTTACCATAATTTAAGTTTAATAGAAATCAAATGATAAAAAAAGGTGCTTTAGAAGGGTCTAACGAAGAATTTCAATAAAATGGGTAAGGATTTTGGCTGTCATCCCCCAGATTACTCGATCGTTATATAAGTAAAAATATTCTTCCATCTGTTTGGGCTGCCATTTATAATTCTCCCCGCCAACGATTAAATCATGGGGGAAGTTTTCATGCGGTTCGATTTTATAATTCACATGATAGATCTCTGGCGGTTTTTCCATGAAAAAGGAAAGCGGTACCGTAAAAATGGTTTCAACTTCAGCGGGATTAGGCATTATCCGTTGATGGTTAAGGACAAATCCTGCATAAGGATATACAATCATCCCAAAAGGGGATACCAAATAATCAATTGGAAAGACATTATAGATATCTTCTTTTTTCAAACCTAGCTCCTCATGAGTTTCCCTTAGGGCCGCCGCCTGCTCATCTTGGTCATATTTGTCGATTTTCCCACCAGGAAAGCAGATATCCCCTGGCTGCCTTCTTAGTTTGTGTGAACGCTCTTCAAAAAGAACATGTATTCCATCTTCTTTTTCTATTAACGGCACCAATACAGCATACTTGGAAAAATTGCCACTCCCTAGAATTTCAGGTTTATGTATATTGAGTTTTTTTGTTATATCTTCACTATTCATTTCCCACACCTCTTCTGACGGATAATATTCACGATATGAGATCGGTTTACCTTCACCCACTCCTTTTTATTCCATTTTCAAACATCCGTTAAAACTAAGCAAGGAAAACGATTCCAATAGGTTCTCTATATTGTGCAAGGGAACCTAGCATTTGAAGTCCTTCATCCAGAATTCCCTTAGTTTTAACTACCCCTTTTCATTATAAAAAAGTTACGGCATCATGATATAAAAAGTTTTCCGCATAAGCCGCTCTCCAACTAAAATCATTGAATCGAATTTATTTTACTCATTAACCTCTATGATAATCCAATTTATGCACCAGTTATTTTTGGCCACCCATAGGCTTTAATCCACAGGAAAAACACCGTACAAAGTTTTGAACGGTGCAAGGAGATAAAAAAACAACAGTTACTCATAAAGACTCTCATAAAAATAACTAAACGTCATGGCCAAAAGTTTTTTATTTTATAATTCAGCCAGCGTACGTTTTACCGTCGCTACGATGAAAGAGAAATCCTCTTCTGTAATACTTAATGGGGGAGAAAGAGTAAGGACATTATTGAAACCTGCAACTGTATCACCATTTTTACCGATGATAAGCCCCTTTTCTTTACATGATGCGATTACTTTATTGATTTTGGAGAGAGCTATCGGTTGTTTTGTCTGTTTATCTTCCACTAGTTCGATCCCTACCAGCATACCTTTCCCACGTACATCTCCAACATTAGGATGAGATTTGATTTCTTCAAACTCTTGCAAAAAACGAAGTCCTAACTCTTTTGACCGTTCGATTAGTTTTTCATTTTCATATATTTCAATATTCTTCAAAGCTACTGCGCATGAAGCAGGGTTACCACCGAATGTATTCACATGTCGAAAGCGGTCATAATCATCAGAACCAATGTATGCTTCATAAATATCGCGTTTGACTGCTGTCGCGGATAATGGCAGGTAAGCGCTCGTGATACCTTTAGCCATTGTTACGATATCCGGTTTGACATCGTAATTCATAAAGCCGAATTTTTTTCCAGTTCGCCCAAAACCGCAAATAACCTCATCTGAAATAAGAAGGACACCATTTTTCTCACAAATTTCTTTGACCCGCTTCATATATCCATCAGGTGGCATCAGAATTCCACCTCCAGTGATGATTGGTTCCATAATGACCGCTGCAACCGTTTCGTTCAATTCCCATGTAATGGTACGATCAATTTCCGCCGCACTTTTTTCACCGCTTTCATCCTCTGGGTTTCGGTAAGAATCCGGTGGCGATACATGAAGAAATCCAGGGGCAAGTGGTTCATATTTATACTTTCGTTGTGCCTGCCCAGTAGCAGCCAGGGCTCCCATTGAATTCCCATGATACCCGCGATAGCGGGAAATGATTTTATAACGTCCATGTTCGCCTTTTTGCTTATGATATTGGCGAGCTATTTTAAAAGCAGCTTCATTTGCTTCTGAACCACTGTTAGAGAAAAAAATGACATAATCCCCACCCAGCCAATCGTTTAACTTTTCTGCTAGTTTAATAGCCGGGATATGACTGTTCGTTAAAGGGGCATAAGGAAGTTCCTTCAATTGCTCGTATGCCGCTTCCGCAAGTTCAGTCCGACCGTAACCAACGTTGACACACCATAAACCTGACATCCCATCCAGGTACCGATTCCCATCAATATCGGTAATCCATGCTCCTTGCCCTTTTTGGACCACCATTGTCCCAGGGTTCGGTTCAGCCCCTTTCATATGATGCCAAATATATTTCCCATCCGTCGTTTTAAGATCCTGACCCTTTTTTTCAACCTGCATAAGCCACACTCCTCCTAAAATAATGTATAAAGGAAGGTCGACCAAAGATTGCGCCGACCTCCTTTTCCATATCAGTATCTTGCCGTTAACATTTTCTTTCTAGTGTAGAATTCCACGCCGTCTTTCCCATTGGCATGAAGGTCTCCATAAAATGAACTTTTATAGCCGGAGAAAGGAAAAAATGCCATCGGTGCCGGTACACCAAGGTTAACACCAAGCATCCCTGCATCAATTTCTTCACGAAATTCCCGGATTGCTTTTGCGCTATCCGTATAGAGGCAGGCACCATTGGCAAATTCGGATTGATTGGTCAATTCAATTGCCTCTTCTAGGGTATTAACCCGTACTATGGATAAGACAGGAGCAAAAATTTCATCCTTCCATATTTTCATATTTGTTTTTACATGATCAAATAATGTCGGTCCAACAAAATAGCCATTTTCCTGATCTCCTTCATTCCTGCCATCTCGAAGGAGAACAGCTCCTTCTTTTTCCCCGATCTCAATATATTTTTCTGTTCTCTTTTTATGAGAATCACGGATCACGGGTCCTAGGAAAACGTCCTTATCCATCCCATTTCCGATCTTGATGTCATCGGCTGAAGCCTTTAATCTTTCAACAAGCAAGTCTCCCACTTCTCCAACTGCCACTACGACCGAAGCAGCCATGCAACGCTCTCCTGCTGATCCGAAGGCGGCATTCGTGATGTTCGTTACGGCATTGTCGAGATCGGCATCAGGCATTACGATTGAATGGTTTTTCGCACCCGATAAAGCCTGGACACGTTTTTTATTGGCAGCTGCCGTTTTGTAGACATACTCAGCAACGGGCTGGGAACCAACAAAAGATACCGCTTTAATGTCCTCATGTTCCAAAATCGCATTCACGACATCGTGGGCACCGTGGACAATATTGACAACACCATCCGGGACTCCTGCTTCCGTCAATAATTCCACAAGTCGATTGGCTAAGAGCGGAGTGCGTTCAGATGGTTTTAAGATGAATGTATTTCCACAAGCTATCGCAAGCGGGAACATCCAACATGGCACCATCATTGGGAAATTAAAAGGTGTTATCCCTGCAACGACTCCCAATGGATAACGGTACATTCCAGATTCAATACCTGGGGAAATATCAGGAAGTTGGCTACCCATCATTAATGTAGGTGCACCTGCGGCAAACTCCACACATTCAATTCCACGCTGGACCTCCCCATATGCTTCTGTATAGCTTTTTCCGTTTTCGATCGTGACAAGCTTTGCTAGCTCATCCCAGTTTTCGATCAACAACTGCTGGTAACGGAATAAGAAACGCGCTCTTTTAGGCACGGCTACCTTTTTCCACTCTTTAAATGCTTTTTTTGCAACCTGCACAGCTTGGTCGACATCTTCTTTTGTGGAAAGAGGTACGATTGCCAAAGCTTCTCCTGTTGCAGGATTAGGCACTTCTTCATGTTTGGACGTTGTGGAATCTACCCACTTGCCACCAATATAATTTTTCAACGTTTCTACATCATTAATAACGGCCATTTTGAAACCCTCCATTTTCAACCCGATTTCATAGTTTTATTATATTTTTCAATTGAATATTTTTCATTAGACGTTTTGTATAGTTTTTGATTCAATATTTGCACATATTGTTTGTTTTTTGATTTTCCAATATTTATAAGAATCATGGGATGATATCCGCTTTCATCCCATCCCATACTAAAGCAGGCTTTCGGCTGCTTCATTTAATAATGGAGTATAGCTTAAGGTCCTCATGCTTTCCTTTAACAAGCATCCCTTTTCTTATGATTCCTTCAAAAGACATTCCAGTCTTTTGCATGACACGCTCAGAAGCCAAATTTTCAACAAAGCATCGCGCTTGTATGCGCACAAGGTCCATATTTTCGAAACCAAAGGCGATTATCGTTTTGGCTGCCTCTGTCATCAAGCCACTTCCCCAGTATTCGGGTGCCAGCACGTACCCTATTTCAGCACTATGATGATTCACCTGCCATGAAACAAAGTCAATAGTACCAATCAGCTTGCCACTTTCCTTGTGTTGTATCCCCCAAGGTGCGATTTTCTTATCCTCATAGCTCTGTAAGACAAACTGAATAAAGTCCTTGGTATCACATAGGGAACGGTGTGCTTCCCATGTGACAAAACGGGAAACTTTCCTATTGGATGAATAAGCGAACATTTCTTCGGCATCATTCATGGTGACTTTCCTCATAACTAAACGTTTTGATTCTATAGAAGGCAACCGTCCATATATATCTTTCACATTCATGATTACACCCCATTCCATTTATTTGTATTATAACAAGATTGAAAAGCAATCACTGTTCCCAATTGAAAAAATATCTAAATCTACGTATAATTCAGAAAATGACGAAGGAGGATGGTTATGTCAAATAGAAAACTGGTAATCAGCCAAAATTTGAATGAACCTTTATTACAGAAAGTTAAAGAAATGATCCCTGACTGGACTGTTATCACTGGAAGATCACCGGAAATATGGAAGGATCATATAATTGATGCAGAAGTGATCGCTGGCTGGAAATCGTCCATGTCTGCGCCCATTCACACAAGTGAAGTGAAATGGATCCAGACATGGAGTGCTGGAGTTAATGCTCTACCTCTGGAAACGTTAAAACAAAGGAAGGTGCGTATTACAACGGCAAATGGCGTTCACGCCTATCCCATTTCAGAAACCATTTTTGCACTAATGCTTTCCTTAACTAGAAAAATAGATACATATATTAAGCAACAGCAGGAAAAGACTTGGCATCATGCGAATATGAAGCAGGAAATTCATGAGAAAACCATCGGAATCATCGGAGTTGGAAAAATCGGAAAGGAAACGGCTAAGATTGCTAAAGCTTTTGGTATGTCTGTTTTGGGAATGCGTCATTCTGGGAAATCTGAAGAATTTGTTGACGAGATGTTCACACAGGAACAATTGAACACTCTCCTTCCAAGGTGCGACTATATTGTCGTGACTTTACCCTTGACCCCAGAAACACAGGGTATGTTCGGCAAAACCGAATTCCAGCTAATGAAGCCTTCCGCTTTTTTCATTAATATAGGCAGAGGAAATCTCGTTGTCGAAAATGAATTGGTCCATGCACTTAAGGACAATCAAATTGCAGGAGCTGGACTGGATGTGTTTGAAATGGAGCCACTTCCGGAGAAAAGTCCGTTATGGGAAATGAACAATGTCATCATCACGCCACATACATCCGGAAATACGGAGTTTTACGACCAACGGCTGATTCAGGATATTTTCATTCCGAATTTAAAGGACTATCTGGACAGTAAAAACCCTTCAATAAATTTACTTGATTACAAAAAAGGCTATTAACACCTTTTCTTCTCAGGTTCACAATAAATATTCTGCTTTGATTACTTGCAGAATCCGACATTATCTGTTATATTTAATAAGAATTATTTTTGTTCGGGAAGATTGATAAGTGAAACACTTTTCGTCTAATGATTGAGCAAGGGTAGTAACACAATGTGTGGATTCACACTAGGAGGCAACAACAATGGAACAAGGTAAAGTAAAATGGTTTAACGCAGAAAAAGGATTTGGCTTCATCGAACGCGAAAACGGAGACGATGTATTCGTACATTTCTCAGCTATCCAAAGCGAAGGATTCAAATCATTAGACGAAGGTCAAGAAGTTACTTTTGAAGTTGAGCAAGGTCAACGTGGACCTCAAGCTACAAACGTTCAAAAAGCGTAATTTTAAATACAATATATAACAGACTCTACTTGTAGGGTCTGTTTTTTTGTTTTTAAAATTAAATAATTCCAAATA
The DNA here is from genome assembly GCF_918698115.1 of Peribacillus sp. Bi96. Taxonomy (GTDB): domain Bacteria; phylum Bacillota; class Bacilli; order Bacillales; family DSM-1321; genus Peribacillus. Next base: position 211,828 of record NZ_CAKKLV010000002.1, on the reverse strand, counting down.
AAAAAACCCCATTCACAAGGAATAGGGAACATGAAACAAGTTTAGTAAATGGTAAACACAGTATAACACACTAAGAATGGAAACCCTAATTTATCCGAAAAGTAAAAATTATCATGCACTTCCATACCGATTTCCTAAATGCATCAATCATTTATTTCTTATCGACTTCATAGGTTCGATCCGTGCCCCATGGGTAAAACGGAGGCATATCCGAGCTGCTTTTCATTTTAAAATCAGCTTTCCTTTTTTCCAAGAAAGCATCGATCCCTTCTTGTGCATCCGCTTGTTTTCCTGTCCAATGAATCATTTTCGATTCAATTTTATGAGATTCAACTGGATGGTTAGCACCTAGCATGGTCCACATTAGCTGCCGGGATAACGTCACTGAGACGGAAGATGTATTTTCTGCAATTTCTGATGCGATTTCCATTGCCACTGTCATCAATTCTTCCGGCTCGACAATCTTGTTTACCAGCCTGCCCTCATACGCCTCGCTGGCCGTGATCATTCTACCAGTAAAAATCCATTCGGAAGCTTTACCCATCCCGACAAGTCTAGGTAAGAACCAACCGCTGCAGGCCTCCATTGTAATTCCTCGCCTCGCAAATACAAAACCCATTTTTGCATCAGTTGAAGCAATTCTAATATCCATTGGTAAAGTCATGGTTATTCCAATTCCAACTGCCGCTCCATTAATCGCCGCTATCATGGGTTTCTTCATCTCAAAAATCCTTAATGATAAAATCCCACCTCCATCGCGGTATTCAACCAAAGGAGTGTGATCCATAAATGTTTCTGCGCCTTTCTCCAAATCCATTCCTGCACAATAAGCATCTCCGGCGCCAGTTAATATAACAGCACGTACGTCATCATTTTCATCCGCTTCATCAAAAGCTTGAATTAATTCATGACACATCTTTTCATTGAAAGCATTCATTCTCTCTGGACGATTAAGAGTAACAATCATGACATGATTAACGACTTCACTAGTTATCGTGGAATACAATTTCAGTCCCTCCTTCTCTCACAAATTGAACACACTTTACAAATTTTCTATTTTTACATATAATTACATTTTATATGTTTTATTTTCATATTCCTAGCTATTATTTTAATAAGCTGATAAAAATTTTTCGTTTGCAAGATTATCCCTTATATTTAAAGCGATGTTAGATGTAAAAAAAAGACCAGCCGCAATATGCAACTGGTTTTTTTGTTTACCAATATAAATGACAAGCAACGAAATGTCCAGGTTTTTGTTCTTTCCATTCTGGTACAGCACTTGAGCATATCTCCATCGCTTTAGGGCACCTAGTTCGAAATACACAACCACTCGGCGGATTGATCGGACTTGGTACATCTCCTTTTAGTACGATTCTTTCCCGTTTAATAGTGGGATCTGGAATCGGAACTGCAGAGAGCAAGGCTTGTGTGTATGGATGAAGCGGATCCTTCGTTAAAGAATCACTATCCGAAAGTTCCATCATTCTCCCAAGGTACATGACTAAAATACGATCTGAAATATACTTGACCATCGATAAATCATGGGCAATGAATAAATAAGTCAAGCCCATTTCTTTTTGTAGCTCTTTTAATAAATTAACTACCTGAGCTTGAATCGATACATCAAGTGCAGAAATCGGTTCATCACAAACGATGAATTTAGGATTTAATGCCAATGCCCTTGCAATTCCAATACGCTGGCGTTGGCCACCACTGAATTCATGTGGAAAACGAGTGATATGTTCCGGACTTAAACCAACCAGCTTTAACAGGTCTTCCACCCGTTTTTTTCGCTCTTTACCCTTAGATATCCCATGAATGGCAAGTGGTTCCCCAATCAATTCCTCGACCTTCATCCTTGGATTCAAGGATGCGTACGGATCTTGGAAAATCATTTGAATTTCACGGCGGATTTGTGACATTTCCCCCGGTTTGTAATCATAAATATTTTTCCCCTGAAAAAGAACTTCTCCTTCCGTCGGTTCATACAGGCGGGTGATAGTACGCCCTGCAGTCGATTTACCACATCCACTTTCCCCAACTAGACCAACCGTTTCCCCTGGGTAGATTTTGAGATCCAAACCATCAACCGCTTTTAGTGACTGAGAACCAATGGGAAAATATTTCTTCAGGTTCTTTATTTCAACAAGAGGAGAATTTTCGTTGACTGCCTTTTCTGTTACTGACTTATTTTTTAGTGAAACCATTGTCTCTCCTCCTTTAAACATTAGTCTGTGCTTGTGCCAGTACTGCCTTTGCCATTGGATGGTGAAGCCAGCATGCAGCTGTCTGTCCATCTTCCACTACCTCAAGTTCGGGATCATGATCTTTACACACTTTCATCGCTGATTCACATCTTGGATAAAATGGGCAGCCTTTAGGGGGATCCAACAAATCCGGTGGTGATCCGATAATGGGTACCAATGGAGCCGTTTTTTCCATATCCAGCCTTGGCACCGTTTTAAGCAGCCCTCTTGTATATGGATGCTGCGGGTTTGAAAATATTGCTTCTACTGTACCGGTTTCCACAACCTTACCTGCATACATAACGACTACACGTTCGCAAGTTTCCGCAACTACACCTAAATCATGAGTGATTAGAATGATGGAAGTATCCATTCTACGTTGAATATCTTTCATCAGTTCTAAAATTTGCGCTTGTATCGTTACATCCAATGCCGTTGTAGGTTCATCGGCAATTAATAATTTCGGTTCACAGGCTAGGGCCATCGCTATCATCGCCCGCTGGCGCATACCGCCTGAAAACTCATGTGGATATTGCTGCATCCTTTTTTCAGGCTGAGGAATCCCTACTAGTTTAAGGGTTTCCAACGCTCGTTCATATGCATCTTTTCGGGAGATATTATTACTATGCTTTAGGATACCCTCCATAATTTGGCTGCCAATTTTTGTCGTTGGATTGAGCGAAGTCATCGGATCCTGGAAAATCATGCTGATTTCATTTCCCCGGATCTTCTGCATTTCCTTTTCACTCATTTTAATAAGGTCTTTACCGCCAAAATTTATTGACCCTTTTCCATACTCTGCTGGAGGTGTTTCCAATAATCTCATGATAGATTTCGCAGTAACACTTTTGCCGCATCCGGACTCCCCAACAATGGCGACGGCTTCCCCTTTTTTCACTTCAAAGTTCACACCGCGCACAGCCTGCACTTTTCCTGCATACGTATGGAAGGTGATGTGTAAATCATTCACTTCTAATAGGTTCTCCATCATCGTCCCTCCTATTCTAGTAATATCAATTCTTTATGTTAGGACTCATTTATTTCCGTAGTTTTGGATCCAGGGCATCCTGCAGTCCATCACCAGCTACATTGAACGCGAACATGGTTAAGGAGATCAATATTGCCGGGATTAAAAGTTGGTAGAAATTCCCTACCAAAATACTTCCCAGGGCATCACTTGTCAAGGTTCCCCAACTTGCCTGAGGAGCTGGAACTCCAAGTCCCAAAAAGCTTAATGTAGCTTCGGCAAAAATCGCCGTAGGTACAGTCAACGTTAAATTGACAAGGATCGGTCCCATTGTATTTGGAATCATGTGTTTTCTAAGAGTCCAGCTCGTATTAGCACCAGAGATGGTTGCTGCATGAATGTATTCATTCTCTTTTAGCTGCAAAACCTGTCCCCTTACTAGTCGTGCCATAGGAATCCATCCTGTAATCGACATGGCTATGATAATTGGCAATATACCAGGTTTTAATACGACCATCATCAAGATAACCATCAATAGGTAAGGAATCGCATAGATCACTTCTGCAAAACGCATCATCATGTTATCGGTGCGTCCGCCGCGGATGGCTGATATCCCGCCATAAAGCACACCAATCAAAAAGTCTATCAGTGCTGCCATCAATCCGATGAACAAGGAAATCCTCGCACCATACCAAGCTCGCGTAAATAAATCCCTTCCTGATGAATCCGTACCAAACCAATGCTCGGCATTGGGACTAAGATTCTTTTTCTCGAAATCTTGACCATAATAAGTATATCCGTTAATATATGGACCAAAGATCGCCAGCAAGACCAAGAGGATAATCAGGACGAAACCAGTCATCGCCAGTTTATTTTCCTTGAAACGACGCCAGACGTCAGACCAGTATGAAACTGTCGGTCTTGCAATTTTTTCAGCTTCCTTAAAGTTTCCTTCAGCGGGTTGGAACATATCTTCAGTAAAATGCATTTTATCTGCCATTATTTTTTCTCCCCCGTCACTTTAATTCTTGGATCAATCAACGTATAGGCTATATCAACGATGAATATCAATAGGATAAGCACTGCACTATACACAATTGTGGAGCCAAGAATGACCGGGTAGTCTCGGTTGGATATTCCCTTTACGAACATATCTCCCATGCCCGGAATACCAAAAATACGTTCAATAATGAAGCTTCCTGTCACGATATTAGCCGTAAGGATACCTAGAATCGTAATAATCGGCAATAACGCATTCCGAATCGCATGTTTGATTATGACACCGCTTCGTTTCAATCCTTTTGCCTTTGCTGTCAATATATAATCCTGCCCCATTACTTCGAGCATGCTCGTCCGCATTAATCTAGCGATGAAAGCAAGTGGCATCATTGACAGGGCAATGGATGGTAAAATGGTATGCTGCCACGTCGCCCATGTAGCCACCGGGAAAATGTGCCATTTTATTGCAAAATAATTGATTAAAATAGTCGCCAAAATAAAGTTTGGAACGGAAATCCCTACTATGGCAATGACCATTGATAGATAGTCAGGCCATTTATTTCGTTTCAACGAAGCCACTACACCCAAGATGAGCCCAAAGAAGATGGCAATCACCAAAGCTTGCGCCCCTAAATGCAAGGACACTGGAAAACCCTTCAAAATGTAATCATTCACTGATATGGATGAAGATTTCAAAGATGGGCCAAAATCAAATTGAACGACTTCCAATAAATAATTCCCATATTGGGTCAACAAAGGCTTGTCCAATCCATAGTGGACTTGAAGATTTTCATAAACAGCTGGAGGCATTGCCCCCTCTTTCGCAAATGGATTTCCCGGAATCGTATGCATTATGATGAACGTTAATGTAATAACCGCCCACAAAGTAATAATCGCCCATTTAAAACGATTTAATGTATATCTCAACATGGTAATCACCCCAATCATCGATTTTCTAAGGAGTTGAAAACGGAAATGAATTCATGAAATATTCAAATTCGCAATAGAAAATGGGGTATGTCCTTATCGGACATACCTTCCATTTCACTTTAATCCTTCTGTTATTTTTTATCCGCGTAAATAAAGTTCGGATAAGCGTTTATCGGTGCATAAACTCCAGTAACATTCGATTTAACCATATATGGTTTTGTGTAGAAATAAACCGGAAGGATCGGCATTTCGTCAATCATAACTTTCTCTGCTTTATGTAAAGCAGCCATGCGTTCTTTCGGTTCCATTGTAGATTTTGCTTCTTTTAGTAAACTATCATATTCCTTATTTGACCAGCCAGCATCATTATAGGCTCCGTCCGTTTCCCAAAGCATGAAGGTCATTGGATCTACATAGTCACCAACCCATCCTGCACGGGAAATTTCAAAGTCACCAGCTTTTTCACGGTCTAGCTTAACTTGGAATTCAGCATTTTCGAGTGTCACTTCAACACCCAGGTTATCGCGCCACATACCTTGAACGGCTTCAGCAATTTTCTTATGAGAATCCAATGTATTATACAAAATTGAAAAATCAGGTAATTCTTTCATGCCTTCTTCAGCAAGACCTTCTTTTAACAATTTCTTAGCTTCAGCAACATTTTCCTCAAACAAGTTGCCTGTATTCTCCTGGAAATCTCCAGTTGCATCAGGAATACCCGGAGGGACTACTCCAAAGGCAGGCTTCTGGCCGCCTTGAGCAACATTTTCCGTAATTTTTTCACGTTCGATAGCCATTGATAGCGCTTTCCTTACTTTTGCGTTGTTGAAAGGTTTTACTTTTGTATTAAAGTTGTAATAGTAAACAGCAAGTTCTGCGCCGTTATTGAATTCTTTGTCGCCAGAATTAACCAATTGTCCTTGCACGTCCACTGGAAGTGGATAAGCGATGTCCAATTCACCACTCTGGTACATTTGCCAAGCTGTATTTTCATCTTCAATTAGAGCAAAGTTAACTGCATCCAATTTGATTTTGTCTTTATCGTAGTAATTTTCATTCTTTTCAATTTTCAGGCTTTCTTTATGTTTCCACTCCGTTAATTTGAATGGACCGTTTGATACGTGAGTTTTTGCATCCAATGCCCATTTAGGATTTTCTTCCTGTACCTTTTTATCGATTGGATAGAAAGTATAGAAGGAAGTCAAATCAAGGAAATATGGTGTAGGCTGCTCCAATGTAACCTCTAATGTAAGGTCGTCTGTCGCTTTGACTCCTACATCCTCTTCCTTGCCTTTGTTACTGTTGTAGGCTTCCCCACCTTTAAGGTAATAAAGTTGGTAAGCATAATCAGCAGCAGTTTCTGGTTTCAATGCATACTTCCAAGCATATTCAAAATCATTCGCTGTAAGCGGATCCCCATTTGACCATTTCAAACCATCTTTCAATTTAAAAGTCCATTTTAATCCATCATCACTGATTTCCCATGATTCTGCAGCACCTGGTACGATTTTACCTTCTTCTGTTTTCTTTGTCAGACCTTCAAACGTATGTTCAAGGATCCATGATTCATGAGTACCTTGCGCATTTGCAGGGTGAAGCGAACCAGGTTCACTCGAGTTGTTTACGTTTAATACTTTTGATTTGGCTGAGTCGCCTGATCCACCTTCTTTTTCATTCGAAGTTTCCTTCGAGCCGCCGTTGCATGCCGCTAGTATAAGCATGATGGCCATAAGAAGAGCAAGCACTGAAAATTTAGACTTTTTCAAAAAATATTCCCCCTCATCTTTAATCTTTATTCGAATAATCCCATTAAAGGAATTATCCTTCTACCACCTATTAATCCTTCGTATAGTACATGTTTAATGTCAGCGAGGACAGTCAGGAGCATTCATTGCAGAAATTCACCTAAAACAACTAGCGAACCGTTTGCATAAATCTACGTTTCTTCCTAAAAAACACTAATTGCAGTAGTTTACTAGTTAAAAACCACCCACTTTCAAACCTCGCTAGGGTACTATACCTCGAATTAAAGATGTTGAATTTTAAGTATATTACGAATAAATCAAAAAATCAATAAACCAGTGAGTACTTTTTCACAAGATAATAATTAATTGCTAATCATTTCGATCTAGATGATAGGTAAAAAGAATGTTATAACCCCATCTACCTTTTAATTCCTATATTTTTTTTCGCATGAATACCCCAGGATCCATATATATTCGCTCGACATCAAATGATTATTTTTTCTGAATATTCAAATTCCATAAGACAGCTCTTGCTTTAAGACCAGATTCCTAGAAAATTGTTTTCGTTCAAATTATATATTTTGGTAGAATAATGCATGTGCCAAAATAGAAAACGAATTATCTATTAATAAATTCCATATAAAGGTAAATTGCTATAGGGGAATAGAAATAGTATCTTTCTCTTTCATGTTCATTTTCTCATGATCTCGATGCGTAGAACCCCCTACCTAACCGCCCTATACATTTACAATAATGCCCCTTTCATTACTTCATTTATGATTAAATAAATATAGTGACACGAAAAGTAAACATATACCTGCCACCTTTTTCACATCCAACGGGATGCGCACCCCTCCCAATAATCCGAAATGGTCAATGACGGCCCCAATCAGTACTTGGCCTACAATAACCCCAGCCATTGCAGGCGCCACTCCAATCCGGGGTACGACCAGGACTATTACAATGACGTAAAACGCTCCCAATACGCCACCCAACAATTGCCATTTGGGCACAGTCGCTATGGATGAAATATTGCCCTGCAAACAAAACAATGAATAATAAAGCGAGTGTCCCGATTCCAAACGAAATGAATGAGGCTTCAATGACCCCAACTTTTTTCCCTAAACCACCATTGATTTGTCCTTGAACGGCGATGGTGATACCACCTAGGACCGCAAGCACCGGAAATAAGATTTTCACAATGATTATGCTCCTTTTCATGTCCACCCGGACTGATTATGAAATCGCTCTCTAATTTTAACATGGAGAAAATACATTTTGTCCCTGATTTAATTAAAATGACCAATCACGAATGGGATTTTCTTTAACAAAAAAACTGGCCCTATTGGCCAGTTCCAATCATCTATTATTACCTTGATTTAAAATTGGACTAAGACACTAAACCGAATTACGCAGCTGCAAATATTCTTCACATAACAAGGAAAATACCAAGGCATCATGCGATTGGTCACGAAGAAATATATAACTCCGGAGACTGCCTTCCTCTTTAAAACCAAATTTCTTCAATAGGTTTGCTGATGCCAAATTATCCTTGAAAATTAAAGCAGCCATTCGATTTAATTTCAATTCTTGAAATGAATAACGTAATACTTCATTGACCGCTTCGGATGTGAAATGTTTTCTCCAATAATCCGGATGGATTTCATACCCGATTTCTGCGCGTTTGTTGGTAAGACTCAATTGATTTAGACCAACGGTGCCTATGAATTTCTCGGAATCTTTCAAAACAACTCCCCACCGTATCCCCCGTTTATTTAAATACGCACTTTTAAACAAGTCGATTAAGCGACGGGCATCCTCCACAATCGTTAAACTTTCTATCCCATCATATTTGGTCACCTCATCTTTAGAGAGAATTTCAAACAGACTCTCTGTATGCTGATGACCTATTTCGATTAAACGCAGCCTTTCCGTTTCCAATGCCTTAAACGCCATCGAATAATCCCCCCGTTAATTCAGCTGACTATATATTCTATTTAAGAAGAGAAGATACCTGTCTTAATGGACAATACTTTTCGATAAATTTCGCTCCTTAAGATACAAGGCCGAGTCCGGATGCCCTCCCTTTGTAATCAAATCCCTGATGATTTGTGAAAGTATGACACTGTATACCGTCCCGTTTCCGCCATACCCCAATAAGAAATAACAATTTGGGTGATCAGGGTATATTCCTATTGTCGGTAAACCATCATGGGTCTCTCCAAAAAAAGCACCCCAATAATAATCAGCCTGGATCCGATGCTCTAATTCAGGAAATAAAATGTTAAGCTGATTCAATAATTCATCCCTTTTATGTATAATCATTGAATCCCTTTTCTCCAGATATTTCGTTGATTCATCCAGACCACCTATGATAATCCGGTTGTCAAATGTTTTTCTCGCATATAAATATGGTCGCGCCGTCTCCCAAATCATCATATCGTCATGCCATTTAGCTTGATCGGCAATTTGATTCGTTGCGATGGCATATGAACTAAGAATCATTGCATTTTTATCCCTCACCTCTTCTTGGGCCTCATATCCTGTAGCGAAAATGACCGACTGTGCTCGTACCATATGCCCGTTTTCAGTAAAAAGCTGGGTTTGATTCTTTTTTAAAATCTTTCCATTGATTTTAGTATTTGAATAGACCCGCACTCCTTTCTGATATGCCTTTTCAATCAAGAAATGTGCATGTTTATAAGGATTGATTTCAGCATCATTAGCTGTAACCAGCGCTGCTAATTTCGAAAATGAAAATTTACTCTCAATATCTTTTTCAGTATAATATTCTACTGGAAAATCACGAGATTTAAGATTGTCATATTCTTCTCTCAGCATCGATACATCCTCAAGGCTGGATGCGTAATACAAGCTTTTTCTAATTTTAAAATCCGGATTTTCCTCTAAACTCGGAACAACCTCTTTCTCCAGTGTCCGAATGGCATTCAAACAAAGCTGAACATGGCGTGTACCCACATCTTCTCCAAAACTATGAATAAGGGACGTTAATGTTTTATCATTTGAATATTGTAAAAGTCCAGTATTCGCTACTGTACTGCCTTCACTTATATCACGTTTATCAATCAGGACGACATTTAAACCTGTCTCCGCTAAAAAATATGCACAGTGTGCCCCCGATGATCCACTACCCACAATACATACATCACATGATAGATCCTCTTCCAAAATGGGATATGTCCTATGTTCTTTAAATGTCTCCTTCCAATACACTTTTCCTGCGTTTAAATCCATATGAGCTCCACCTTTACGACGATTTATCATTTCCATCATTATTTAGTTCCATATTGCTACTTAACTTATTTATTATCCTTCTTATTTACCCTGACAAACATAGCTGGCAAACGTAAAAATGATTCTTTTTCTACATGTAATAAATCTTCTGTTCTATCAAAAAGGCCTATTATTATCATAACCATACTCTTATTTCAGGTTATATGGACCCCTATCCTGTACGTTTTCAATCGATACCTTTCTCCCATTCCGATAAAGAATGAGAAATACCTAATTTTACACACACTGATTTTTATAGGATACTAGACTTCCAATCCAGATATCTTACTAGGAGGAAACAAAATGAAGAAAATCATCCTTTTATCAGCGCTGTCCTTATCCTTATTTTCTCCGACAGTTGCCCTAGGAGCCAATACTTACGAAGTAGCAAGTGGTGATACCCTAACGAAAATAGCAGCTGAATTTGAAGTTAGCCTTTCCGATTTACTTAAAACAAACTCTACAATTAAGGATTCGAATCAAATTAAAGTAGGACAAAACATAACTATCCCTACAAATAAGCAAGAGAACAGTCAATCAGTTCCTACAACTGACCAAGAGAACAATCAATCAGTCCCCACATCTGACCAAGAGAACAATCAATCAGTTGAACAGCAGATTCTTAGTTTAGTTAACGAAGAACGGTCAAAAAAGGGACTCCCTTCCCTTGCAATGGATTCAGCCATTTCCCATGTTGCCATTCTGAAATCTGAAGATATGCGTGATAATAATTATTTCAATCATACAAGTCCACGTTATGGCTCGCCTTTCGAAATGATGAAATCCTTTGGAGTCAGCTATAATTACGCAGGGGAAAATATTGCAGCAGGTCAACCTAGTGCAGAAGCTGTCATGAATTCATGGATGAACAGTCCGGGACACAAGGCCAATATTCTGAACAAGAACTATAGCAAAATTGGAATTGGGCATGCGACAGGTGGAAAGTACAGCCACTATTGGACCCAGCAATTCACTGGAAAATAAATTCCAAATTCGTGAGGGGCGGCAAATTGCCGCTTCTTTTTTATCCTTATCCCCTACCTTTCAAATCTCCGGCTTCCTTTCAAAAATAATTCAATCCAAAATATTTTCAGCGTTGAAAAAAAGGAAGAACATATACATATAGAACAAGATAGCATTTAGCCGTGCTTGTACCTTTTACTCAATTTTGAAAAAAAGATAGAGATGCTTTACTATAAGGATTTCACGGACTGTAGAGATACTCGATAATAGTTAATTTTTTCCTACAGTTTTTTTGGGGGATTTGACCGTTGCCTCCAGGCACCCGCTTTTCCCGGGCAGTCTGCCCTCTGCGCCTATACACCTGCGGGGGAGAGGGTCCCTTGGACGGGCTTTCCCCTCAGGAGTGTCTTACATTCCGTTTTAATCAACTTTGTTTAACAGGTAGATAGAACTCCTTTTGCCTATAGTCTTAGCAGTTCTATCTCGGCTTTACTAGCTTGTTACACCGTGTTTTAAGTAGTGTTGTAGACATCTTTACCTGGATCTTTCTAACAAGACCATTTAATACAATGCATCACACTTTCAAACGCTATCATATGTCAGCTATAATAGATAAATGAAGCCAAATTGGAGGAAAATAAATTGTCTAATAGATTAGGTTTAGTGCTAGACGTAGAAACGACAGGTTTACGTCCCTCTTCTGATGAAATTATCGAACTTGCCCTTATACTGTTCACTTATAACAGTGAAACAGGGGAAATTATTAATCTTATTGATCAAGAATCGTTTTTAAGAGAGCCTCTCTCCTATCAAGCAAGAAGAAATTATGATCAAGCATATAGGATTCATGGAATTCCATACAGTTCAATCGAAGGAAAAAAATTTCACGATGAAAAAATTAAATCTTTCATAGCACGTACTGATTCGATTTTCGCACATAATGCCTCATTCGATAGAAGTTTTCTTTACCAAATGTATCCGGAAATCAATGACCAAAAGTGGTTCTGCACAATGCGGAATGTACCTTGGAAGCAATACGGCTTTGAAAATAGTAAACTGTTAACATTGCTGCAAGCACATAATATCACCAATTTCCAAACTCACAGGGCTATGGACGATATATCTTACCTTATGGAACTTATGAAAATACCGGGTCCTTCCGGTCATCCATATTTAAAAGATGTCATTGCTAAAAATCCGATGAAGAAATACGCACCTGCTTCCCAAAAATCGAGGGTGTAGTGTTGCATTAATTTTACAATCTCCCGTAAACGTTGGACGCAGTTATGGCACATTCCGTTTTTTTATAAAATTGTTCCTTCATAGAGGACGGAGGTACATATAAAAAGTTCATTACGACAAATGTGGAAAATCCTTACCAAAGACAACACGATTATAATAAAAAACAGCGTCCCGTAAGGGGCGCTGTTTTTTATTATACTGTTGCATCTTCCTGTTTTTCGGTCACTGCATCGTTCAATTTTTTAAATCGATAAATAAAGTAAAGAAGTGATAATACTAATGCCACAACAAGGAATATGGCTAATATGCTAAGATTATGCCACATGAAGCTATAATCTCCTGTTGAGATGACTGCTCGAAAAGCATTTATCGAATAAGTCATCGGTAAGAATGGTGTGAAACCTTGCAGGAAGCCGGGAACCAATTCATTTGGGAATGTTCCGCCACTGCTCGTCAGTTGAAGAATTAAAATTAATAATGCTATAAACCGACCCGGATTATCAAGGGCTGATCCTAGGAACTGAATGATAGCCATGAATGTACAGCTTGCAAGGATGCTTACTGCAAAAAATAACGGAAGACTCGTGACATTGATTCCAAGTCCTAATATTAATATTGAGTCCACCAAAATGGCTTGACAGATTCCTATGAGAGCCATGACACTGTATTTACTAATAAACCAGCTGAATCCATTAGCAGGCTTAACAGCAGGCTCTCTTAACTTGAAGATAATCGTCAGAACGATAGCCCCGATATATAAACTCAATGAAATTAAATATGGTGCAAAACTAGTGCCATAGTTAGGTACATTATTTATTGGCAGTTTATCCACTTTCACTGGACTTGCAAACATGTCATATACATCTTCATTGGATTTAATTTTACCTGCTTCGTTTGCTCCATCCTTCAATTCGTCATGTAATTCTTCCGATCCATCAGAAAGTTTGGCGATTCCATCTTGTAGCTTAATGGCTCCATTCGCCAGTTCTCCCATACCACTCGTTAGGCTGGATGAACCTTCTTTCAACTTATCTGTTCCTGTAATCAGGCTTTTCGAACCTTCCGAAAGCTGTGAGGTTCCACTAGATAATTGCTTGGATCCATCTTCTAGCTGATCAAGCCCGCTGACTAAGTTATTGCTGCCTTCGGTTAACTGTCCAAGCCCACTCTGAGCTGAATCTATGCTATCGCCAAATGTTGTCAATCCAGACACCAATTGACCTTGACCGTTTTTCAGTTCATTCGCACCATTTGCAAGTTTATCTTGAGCTTGTTTCAATTGAGTGAAACCGCCGCTTAGCGCACTTGTGCCTTCTCCCAATTGTTCTGCTCCATCACTTAGGCTGTTTCCGCCTTTAGCAATTTCAGAAGCACTCGCCGAGAGTTTCCCTACACCTTCAGAAACACCTCTACTCCCTTCGCTAATACGAGACAGAGAAGCAATCACTCCATCCAAACGTGCTTTCTCGTCAGGATCATCCGTAGCTCCGGATTGTTGTTTTAATCCGGAAATAACTTCTTCCAAGCCTGCAGAAACTTCAGAAGCTCCTGCTTTCGCTTCACTCGAAGCTGCACTCCATTCAGACAATGAACCTGAAAGCTGACTAGCCCCAGCAGCTACCCCATTTGCTCCCTCTGTCAAGGCTGGCAGCTTTTCTTCTATCTGGTTGAAACCTTCTAATGATTGTTGCAGTCCAGTGGCCAATTCACCAGTTCCCGCTTCAGATTTTTGGGCTCCTTGTAAGAGCTTGGTTTGCCCATCTTTCATTTGTCCAACACCAGAGCTAAATTGCTGTAACCCTTGATTTAGCTCTTTTGATCCCATAGCTGCCGAACCGACCCCATTGGAAAAGGTCAGTGATTTTTCAGCCAGTTTTTCTAGATTTTCGTGGATTTCAACAGAACCTGAATGGACGGAATCTATTCCTTCATCCACTTTTTTGGAACCTTCTTTAGCAGAGTTAATTCCATCACCAAGTTCACTCGATCCATTTTTCACTGTATCGGTTCCATCTTTCAATTTTCCCGCACCATCACTGGCACTTTTTAGTCCGTCAGCAACTTCGTTCAAATTGTCGAACATTGATTCGGCATAGGTTTTCGTAACGGCTGCCGAAACTTCCCCTTTGATTTTCTCGGAAGCTGCGTCACCTATCTTAGTAGATATATAGTTAAACCCTTCATTCGACGTGTAAATTAAATCGAGTTTTTCCGGATTGTCCTCTTGCAAGGTCGTTGCATTTTTCGAAAAGTTTTTCGGGATTTCTATTTTCATGTAATAATCTTGATTTTCCAGACCTTCATTCGCTTCTTTTTGACTGACGAAATGCCAATCGAAATCCTTTTTTTCCTTTAGCTCTTTCACTAAGTCTTTTCCTATTGTCAGTTCCGATTCATTAAACTCGGCACCCTCATCCATATTGACAATGGCGACAGGCAATTGGTCGACCTTACCATATGGATCCCAAAACGCCCAAAGGAACGTTCCGCTGTATAGCAAGGGAATCATGATGATCCCTATTATCGAAATGAGTATCATAGGATGTTTTATTATTGCTAAGAATTCACCCTTTAAAGATTTTAACACGCCTACCAAGTCCTCCTTAACGACGAATATGCCGTTTAATTTAATAATTTTCATCAGTGAAAAATGGGTTGAAGAATACATGAATTAAGTCATTTGCTTCTGCAATATATAGATTGGATTTTTTATCTTGATCCTTTATATATATTACTTTCCAAACAAAAAATGACTAATGACTATATTGTTCATTCGGTCATTAACACGAAAGTAATATAACATTTATCACCCTTTTTATCAATATTTTTTCACTTTTCACATCCTGAATTTACTATTTTCAAACCTGATATAACACGCAAAGAAGGGCATCCATAATGGATGCCCTTCTTTGCGTGTTATAATAAGCTATATTCAAATAACTAAATAAAGCGCTTTCATATCACTTGGATATGATTCCTTTTAATTTTTCCGCCTGCCCGGTCAATTTCTCTAAAGATTCCTGATACTCTTTTTCTAGTTGTTTAACGATGCCGGCAACGGTATCTATTTTTTTTATTGCCCCTACACCATGCCCTGCAGACCAAATATCGCGCCACGCTTTAGACTCAGATGATTTGGACATGCTGTCAAAATCGACATTTTCTTTTTTGGTTAATTGTTCAGGGTCCATGCCTGCCTTACTTATACTCGGTTTCAGCATATTACAATTCACTCCTGAAAATGCATCAGTCAAGATGATATCATCATGATCCGAATCGACAAGCATTTCCCTATATTCATCATTTGCCCTGCTCTCTTTCGCAACGATAAAACGCGTGCCCATATAAGCTAGATCAGCTCCTGCAGCTTGAGCAGCTAATATGCTATGACCTGTACTTATGGAACCTGCCAGCAAAATGATACCATCCCAGAATGTCCTTACGCTGTCCACGAAAGCAAAACTATTGATCTCACCCGCATGACCACCAGCCCCCGAAGCAACTAAGATCAATCCATCCACACCTGAATCAGCGGCTTTTTTTGCAAATTCCACACTGCTGACATCCGAAAAGACCAACCCGCCATAGTTATGTACGACATCGACCACATGTTTTGGGGAACCTAATGATGTAATGACGATGGGAGGCTGATGCTTCTTGACCAATTCCAACTCTTCTTCAAGGCGGCTATAAGTACGGTGGACAACCATATTCATTGCCCATGGAGCAATCTTTTTGTCTGGTTCTTTATCCTTAGCAGCAATCAATGTGTCGTTTATGTCACCCATCCATTGATCCAGTACCTCTATCGGCCGTGCATTCGGTGCTGGAAACGAGCCAATCACGCCATTCAAACAGCATTCTTTCACTAACTCAGGACCGGATATTAAAAACATAGGTGCTGAAATAACTGGTAAAGATAATTGATTCCACCAATGTTCAGGCAAAGTTCTTCTCATCTATGAAACCTCCCATTTTTAATATATTACCAAAATATAACACTACAAGATTATCATACTTCTTACATTCACATTTTTCAAGAATTAATTCCGGAGCTTAATTTCATCATTACACAGAATGTATCAATAAAAAAACTGCATATGGAAAGCACTCCATATACAGTTTCGATTTAATTTGTAAGCACCCATTTACGAATGGCTTTCGCCACACCATCCTCTTCGTTCGTTACCGTGACCCAATCCGCTTTTTCTTTCACTATTTTTTGGGCGTTTCCCATCGCTACTCCCACTTTAGCTTCAGAAATCATGGCTAGGTCATTAAGGCTGTCTCCTACTGCCATTACATTATCCATCGTAATATTTAACAATGAACAAACAAGCTTTATCGCTTTCGCTTTATTTACGCCCATAGCATTCACTTCAATATTTGTAGGGCTCGAATTGCTAATTTCAAAATTACCTTTTGCTACCAATTCATCCATGATGATGTGGCGGATGGCTTCATCATTTGTATCAAAGCCAAATTTAAGCCATTGAGAATCATGGATTTTTTCTGGCATTTCAGCCCTGTAAATATTATCACAGCTTATTGCCCAAAAATGTGTACCATGTTTTTGGCTTAATTCCCACATCCATTGTATCGACTCACTATCGACGATATTCCTTTCCACCAGTTTTCCTTGATTATCGTAAATTTCGCTTCCATTTACCGTAATGAGATATGATTGGAGTTCCATTGACTTTGCAAAATCACTGCATGTCGCAAAGGATCTCCCAGTGCTCAATACAACAAATACCCCCTGATTTTCGGCATCTTTAATCGCTCTCCGATTTTCTTCAGAAATCTCACCGGCGAGATTTAAAAGCGTGCCATCCATGTCAAGCGCAACTAGTTTAATATCCGGCTTCTTCATTTTTATTCACCCTTTCATAATCTATCACTATGTACCTTATTACATGATAGCTTATTTTTCATATTCTTGGAAAGAACGTGAAAAATTGAACAGGTCCTATCATGTAAAGAAATGTTGAAATTTTCAATTCCAAAAGAAGATGTTCGAGTTGCCATGGGTACTGGCATCATTAATATGAAGAAATTTAAAAACCGAATGTTTTTAATGATAGAGTATGGAAATGAATACCCTGATGACTTTTTACACGTTTGATACCATTTAAAATTATGAACTGAATACTTGCTATTCCTTTTCTTTTTCCAATTGATTCAATTCTTTTTTTATCTGACCTTCCCATTTAGCAACACCATCATTTTCATCAAATTCTATAATCACATCCGTTACACCTCTTTCCTTGAATATTTCATCAAACAGACGATCCTTTATTTCATCAGCCTGGGCGATTGAAATATGGGGATCAAGTTCTACCTCAAGTTCGACATGAAAGTCTTCCCCTTCCTTTATTACAGCCAGTTTCTGGATATCTCTTACATCCGGATCATCCATGACCATGGTTCCAATTTTTTGACGCATTTCTATATCCGCTTCCCCAAGTGCACCCGCTGCATTATCAAGAAAAACCCTTCCAACCACGTAAAACATCCCCAGACCGATCATGACAGAAGCAACCCCTTCTGCTTGTATGAACGAGGTGAAGTTTGCTAATAGAATCGCAATTATCGCAAGTAATCCACCGCCGGTTGCTACCATATCTTCCATGAATACTAATTTCGTCGCTGGTTTAGCTCTTTTTAAACCAGAGAAGCTCTTAAATATGACTGCTGCTCCTTTAGCTTCGATTCCAGTCTCATGGACCACTTCTTTCATCGCTTTAAATAATACATATGATTCCAATACAACGGATAACGAAAGGACAGACAAGTTAATAACAATCCCAGTTGATTCTGCAGGGTGCATAATATGATGGAACCCTTCTTTAATCGTTTCATAAGACATGATTCCGACAACCAATACTGCCCCTAATAAAACAAGGTTAACCAATCGTCCAAAACCATCAGGGAATCGATCAGTTGGTGACTTTTTACTTAGTGCAGAACCAATGAAGACGAAAAACTGATTCGCAGCATCGCCCAATGTATGTAAAGTTTCGGCAAACATGGCGACATTCCCTGTCATGAAATAAGCAACCCCCTTTAGCACAGCGATGATACTATTCACACAGGCAGCAATGAACGCCGATTTATTACCTTGTTTTAATAACCGAAATAATTCTTTCATATAAAAATCCCCCCTAATCTTTTATAAATCCATTATCATAATGTATTATCCCCAACACTGGAATATATGAAACCACAAAAGCGAAACCCCACCCTATACGAGTGAAGAAGGTTATAAGTTCTATCTCCCACAAACGAATATATTCCAGGGTTGGCCACATCTATTCTAATAAGTTCACTATGAGCGATAAAAAAATGATTAATGCAACAAAAAATGGAGTAAGCGGCGGCTTACTCCCTATCATGCAAGATCTTCTTCGTTTAAGCTTCCATCTCCTTTTTCACTAACTTAGATGGATTATTTACTTTATACCGTATTTCTTTATTGTATTTTTTGTCGACCACTTTTCCATCAAATTCGATTGAGTCCCCTTCTTCGAGCTCAGCTT
The DNA here is from genome assembly GCF_918698115.1 of Peribacillus sp. Bi96. Classification (GTDB taxonomy): domain Bacteria; phylum Bacillota; class Bacilli; order Bacillales; family DSM-1321; genus Peribacillus. The sequence goes on along the minus strand of NZ_CAKKLV010000002.1, from coordinate 192,900 downwards.
TTTTTAATGTCTTGCTATATCCACACCAAGCTTCTCCGATTGTCAGTTCAGGTTCCGTTGTCACTTTGACATTCTCCAAGAGTATGACTTCATCTTCTTCACCAGTGAAATGGTTCATTTTCGCAGTGAACTCCTTGACTGTTGCAGTGAAATGCACTTTTTCCTCAGGTAAGTCCAACTTAGGCTTTGCTGTCGTCTTTTTAGTTTTGGTTTTTGCTTTTTTTGGTTGTTCACTTAGCTGATCGGAGTTTTCCGTAATTGGAGCTTCTATTACCCGCTCAGTTTCACTTGGAACAGCGGGTAGTTCGGAAACCGGCCCACTCAACAATTCTTTTCCGAAACTGGAGCTTTGCATTTCCTTTAAATAGGAAGGGTTAATGCAACTAAGGTTACCATTTTCAAATTCAACGACTACAGTGTCAAGACCGTTGCCATATTGTTCATAACCTGCCAATTTGACTTTTGCTTGTAAACTGCCGCTTTTATATAATAGTTCTCTTTTTACCGAACGGGCAGTGAATAATTTCCATTCCAATCCTTTAGCGATATAGTCCGTATCATCTAAAAAAGGGATATACTCTCCTTTTGGTGCGATATAATGAATCAAATCTTCAGCTGGAGTTTCAGCCATAATCACCACTCCTAATCTTTTCTATAGATTATATTCTAGCAAAGGAATTCAAAGTTGCAAATGAATGCGAATCATATTCAACCGTCCGCTCTAAAAAAATGTCCGGACATGTTGAAATCAAAAAAGCTGCTCACTAAGAGCAGCCCAGTTTGCTGACAAAAGAGGTTTCATCTTTCAAAACGAAGTTGATTGGAACGGGTGTGCGAGCCTCCTGCGGGAATACGCGTCCAAGGGAGACACCGCAGGCGCAAAGAGCGCCGAGGGCGGACCACCCGCGGATAGCGAGCGCCTGGGGTGGAAATCAACGTTCAAATTTTACAAGCACTCAAAAAAAGACTGTAGACAAACTCAATTATTATCGAGTTTGTCTACAGTTGCACTGTACTTCTTTACATCTGACTTCTTTATCAATATTTAATTATTGAATTTTTTTTAGTTGTTCATCTCGTTCAGGAATAATAACCTGTTTCTTATGATAAAACAGAAAGTATGAACCTATAACTAGAATCGTAAGAAGGCTTGTTAGTAAAAATTGTAATCGCATGGAATCAATAAAAGCTTGAGCAACAAAGATAATAAACAACATTGCAATAGTTGCGTAGGTTAAGTATGGGAATAGCCACATTTTCACTTTGAGTGTTCCCGGATTCTCTTTTTCATTCTTTTTCCTTAAGTACAGATGAGAAAAGGCGATAAAAATATACATGATCATTGTGACTCCTCCCGAACTATTTGCGAGAAAAGCAAACAATTTATCAGGAGATACAAATTTAAATGTCGTACACACATAAGCAAAGAAAACACTTGCCATCAACGCCCAAATCGGTATACCCCTCTTATTCACTCGTGATAAAATTTGGGGAGCATCGCCTTTTTTTGATAAAGAATATAACATACGTGAGCTTGTATATAGACCTGAATTCAAAACAGAAAGCAATGATGTGAAGATTACGATATTCATAACTTGACCCGCGGCTGGAAGGCCTGCCAAATCAAATACGCTGGCATAAGGGGTTTTCAGTAAATCTTCTGCCCCCTGCGGAATCACGATAACTAACACGGCCACTGAGCCAACAAAGAAAAGAAGGAGACGCCATACCACAGCGTTTATCGCTCTTATAATATTTTTTTCAGGGTTTTCAGACTCACCTGCTGCAATGGCAGCTACTTCACTTCCCGATAAAGAGAAAGTAATAAATATTACACTAAGGAGTACAGGAAGAAAACCATTTGGAAAAAAACCTCCATCTCCTGAAATGTTGGAAAGGCCCGGTGAATCAAATCCAGGAACAAACCCAAAAATCATGGCTGTACCTAGAATTAGAAATATTACAATGGCAGACACTTTAATAAAAGCTAACCAGTATTCAAATTCCCCATAAGCTTTGACGGAATAAATATTCGTTATTGTCATTAAAATAGGGAAAGATAAACTAGCGACCCACATTGGTATGGCAGGAAACCAATCATGAACCATACTACCCAATAAAGTTGTTTCAATAGCAATAATGATAACCCAGTTGAACCAGTACAACCAGCCGATCGTATATCCGGCCCAAGGACCAAATGCTTGATGGGCGTAAGTGGAAAAGGAACCACTATCGGGATTTACCACAGCCATTTCACCAAGCATCCGCATTATTAGCACGATCATTAACCCCGCGATTATATACGATAAAATAGCACCAGGCCCTGCGGAACCAATTATTGTTCCACTCCCTATAAATAGGCCTGCCCCAATAACACCACCAATTGAAATCATTGTTACATGTCTTGTCTTGAGACCATGTTTCAGTTCATTTGTTTGAAAAGCCACTATTGTCACCATCCTTTAAAACTGTCAATATGCCGTTTTGAAAGCAAAAAAACTAAATTTCCTTTTTTTGCTCATGGGTACCCTAGTAGAAATCTTTCATTCAAAAAGAATTCATGCAGTCCTATCTACCTGTTTCTCCAATACTATTAACAAGATAAATTTCACAATCGATAATTAAAGTGTTATATGTACATTCGTTAAAAAAGAAAAGCATTATAATTTACTAGTAATCGCTTTCAAGTAAAAATTCCTCAATAGCTGTCAAAGCCCATAAACGAAACCCCTGGGATTACAGTGATTCCTCATGCCATTTATTACAAAATGGTGTCCTTTTGTTTATCATTATTTACATCATCCTATATTAATGCTTTCCTAACCTACCCTTTAAATTTATTAAGGCACCCTCTCTCTCAAAAGTTTTATTTATATATTTATAGTAAAAGCAATATCCATGCCAAAAAAAGGATAGGTAGTTTATAAGGGTTTAACGCGTGTATTCATTAAATACGATCCATTATTGAATTATTATTCCGTTTTATGATTCACATATTAATTATTTCCATTTTTTGATTCAAATTTGAATCAAAAACTACAAATTAATTGATTTTTTTTAAAATTCGACGCATTTCACTACTGACTTAGCTCAAGTTAAATTTTATGAGGTAAGGAAATGCGTGAAAAGTTCCAGGAAAGGAAAGCTTCTCATTAATCTTGATGTGGTGGAAAATAAAAATAGACTAAGGAGATAAAAAGAAGATGCCTAAATTCAAATTATGAATATTGACATCTTCCAAATGGTTTAGTTTTTTCTGATTCTGTTTTTATGTTAATGATCTGGCAACCCCCGAAAGGTTCCTCCGCTATAGATCTAGTTACAGGCTAAAAAAATAATACGAATATGTATAAAACAATGTAAAGCTTCGTTAAGTAAGCGTCTTATAAAAATTTAGTACCGATCGATTGGGAAATGTATGCTGAATGTAGTGAAATTTTCATTGGATTCACAATTCATATACCCATCATTACTTTCAATGATTTTTTTACATACGTATAGGCCAATCCCAGTTCCTAACTCTTTTGTCGTGACAAAGGGCTCAAAAATTGATTCGATCATTTCACTGGCAATGGCAGGTCCATTATTTGAAATACGAATTATTCGTTCGTTCCCCTCTATTAAAGACTGGATCCTCAATATTCTCGGGTGTTCTTTATCCTTTAATGCATCAATGGAATTTATAAAGAGATTTAAGAATACTTGTTTTAACCCGTCCTTACTTGCTGTCATGACTAAGTTTGGATAAATCTCTATTTCTACATTAACGCTGGCATCCACAATATTTGCATAAGTCAGTTCTTGAATTTCTTCAATTAACTTTAACACGGAAACTTCCTCTCTTTGTTCCTCATTAAAATTAGATTTAGAGGTATGGAGGAATTGGGTTATCCTGAAATTCAACTGATTTAATTCATAATCAATAATATCCAAATATTTTAAGCTTGGGTTCTCCCTTTTCAGTAATTTATTGAAACCCATGATAGCTGTAAGCGGATTGCGGAACTCATGTACAAAGCTTGATGATATTTGTCCCAGTACCGCTAATTTATCTTTATGATTTTCACTTATGTAAGACTTCTTTTCCTCAATCACTTCATTTGTAAGATTCGTATATTTTGTTACAGCATGATAGCTGAAAGTATCAAAGTGCAAGTTGATGGCATCAATGAATTTCCTCATATACTCAATGGGAATATTGGCACCAAAAACATTTCTGATTATGATATTTCTTCCTAAATTAATATTATATAGAAAATCCCCGATGTTAATATTCGCTTCAAGACGTTCTTTGGCTACCTGATGAGCCAATTTTATCAGCACTTCATCAGACAATGCCTCCTTAAACGTTTGGATGACCATGGAGTACATGCCATATCCATTTTCTTTAATCTTGTCTTTGTAGGGGTCTATTTCATTGATTTTAATGGTCTCGTTCCATTCATTTAAAAATAAGGATTGATTTTCTTCCATATAATGAATCAATACTTTTTTATACTTCATATTTTCAGATGACAACTCCATACTCGTGACCACACATCCCCTTGCGGAATTTTAGATACTATATCAATAACATCATTCTATATGAGATTTTGTTTTCTTGCACTTCATAAATTATTGTTTTTTGAAAATCTGTCAAAATTGCCATGTTTTCCCTTGGTGAATCATAATGAACACATTAAAAGCAGCTGATACGGAGGCAAAGTACTACACATGTATGGAAATAGTGCTTACGATAACAAAGAAACCGACCAAATTTGGCCGGAATCAAATATTGTAAAAAAAGGGAGTACGCCATGCCTAAAATACCTTAATAATCCTTATAATAGAAGAAACAGGACAAATAGTAACGAACATTCGCCCGTGCGCGTTTTGAAAATCAAGAAGTCTTCTGGCCATATATACCACAAAAACCATGAAGCTAGACTGAAGTCCATTTGAATGGTACCGCTTTTAGTACACCAATTTTATACTAATATTGAAATATATTAATGAGCCCTCCGAGGAATATCCATGTGTCTTTTTATTGTTCCGTCATCCTTCATGAAAACATTATGGAAGTTTACAATTTCAATGACTAAAGGGTTCATTTATATAATGTAATTATAACAGAAAATTCAGATTTTAACTAAAAAAATACTAACTGAAGGCAAAGATTACCCTTTATTATTCTACTGATTTAAGATTACTTTTTTTATAAAAGTGTGTAGTTAAAAACTTTCGTTAACACTTTCCCATGACTTTAACTTCTGCAAATTCTTTTCCCATTTAACATCTAACTTATCAGCTTCTACTTTAGCAATACACCCATTGCAACCTTTATAGCTTATCCATCTATTTAAGTTTACTTGTAATTCCATTTTTAAATTTTGTGCCTCCGAGGTAAGGCTGTCTTTCTCATCTTAATTGATTAATTTGGCCAAGTATCCTTAATCTATATAAAAAAAATCCAGCTCCAGCCAATGTAGGTAAGTAAGTTTGGATATAAACAAAGAACCAATTGCATGGAGGCAATTGGTTTAGAGAGAGTTTCATTAAAATTACCTACTTACAAAGTCAAATTAGCAACTTCTAAATTGAAGATGATCGGGGTTATTTCCAAACTTCCGCTAATGCTGCTTTAAATAGTTGGTCTAATGCCTCTGTCGGATCTTCTACTTTAATATCTATTGTTTTAACATAGTTGGTCAAATGTTCTATTTCATTTTCCAAAAATTCATTAATAACATCAATTCTAGGTTCAAGGTCTAACTCTTCACCACTTATTTTTCTCGCTAATAATTTTCTGATTTCAGTTTTTAATTGACCGTCCGGAATGATTTCTTCCAATAATAACGGAAATTCTAATGGAGGGATCGTGTTATATTTTTCGATCCATTTGCAAGCTAGTATTGGGCGTAAAACATAAAAATACTTTTTGATTTTTACCTGTTCATTCTGCAAATAGTCTCTATGATTCCCCTTGGCCATATTCAAGTAGTGATATAAAGCTGCGGTAGGTAAATAAACCTGGCTGCTCATTTCCTTCATCTTGTCAATTACAGAATAAGAGGTATAATATACAATCCCTGAGTTTAACCATTCGAGTAGTGGCGGGTTGGATTTTCTATATAAACGTAAAGCTTTAGTTAGTTCCCATCCGTTAATATCCAATAAATCATTAATCGGCAGTTCGATTACATCTCTTTTTTTATCAATTGACAAATACCAATCTTTTTTATGTATATAGATAAACCTAACATCGTAATCGCTATCTTTTGATGGAAATTCCCATGCACGACTTCCGGATTCACAAGCGTACAATACTTTTACATCATAGGTTTCTTCAATACTCATTAACTCTTCTACTATTTTTTCTTTCATTGCATTCACTCCTTAGCATGATTATTAAAACTATTATCCTTTTCTCCATTATTCAAAATAAGGTTAAAAACGAAGGGGTTGGAGTTACATTGTGTTCGTCGTTTTGTATGCATGGCGCTCAAAAAAAAATATTCAAATGAAGATTGAGTTTTTACTGCCCCTGTTATACTTTATATTCTCCTTCAATCAGTCGATCCTCCATTACATTTCGCTCAAAAAACTGCGAAGGATACAAGTATCTTACCCTTTCATGGTTAATAAAGGAAATATTAATTTAGTATCGTCTTAACAACCACCGTTTATATCATTGGATTAGTTGTACCGGTTTAGCAGCTTCTCCTTTTGCAGTTATATTAAAAAAAGAGACCTTTCATTATCGAAAAGTCCCTTTTTGCCACACATTATCCATTTCGTTCGATTTGCATTTTATCTCTGTTCGCTTTTTCTTTTTCTACTTTTTTCTGTCTCGTAGTTCCGGCCACTAGTATCCCGATCACTACTAAAGCTTCAAATCCATATTTCAAGAAAGGATTATCAAAATAGTTGTGCATGAAAGGTTCAGCTACGATCATTTTAGCGGCTGTCCAGCCTAGTATTCCCGCACCAATAATTATAATGAATGGGAAACGTTCGATCAGTTTCAATATCAAAGTACTTCCATACATCACTACTGGAATAGATACGAGTAAACCGATTACCACTAAAGTGAAGTTACCATGAGAAGCACCTGCTACAGCCAGGACATTATCCAATCCCATCAAGGCATCTGCAATAATGATAGTTTTAATGGCAGCCCACATGGAATCCGCAGGCTTTAAATCAGGTTCATCTTCATCGATAAGGAGCTTATAAGCTATCCATACAAGAAGTAATCCCCCTATTAAATGCAGTCCAGGCACCTTTAAGATTACAACAACCAACAGCGTTGCTATGATCCTGATCACGATTGCCCCGACAGCTCCCCAAATTATCACCTTTTTTTGCTGATCTTTTGGTAACTTTCTTGCAGCCAATCCAATAAGGATAGCATTATCACCAGCAAGAACCAAATCTATCATAATGATTGCTAAAAGTCCTGAAATAAATTCACCAGTTAAAAAATCCAACACTTCTTCCTCCTTTTATACAAAAATAAAGAGACCTCTGCCATAAATGGCAAAGGTCTCGCTAAGCACTAAAGAAATTAGGCCAATAAAGCCGGTGGAAATTCCACGTAATGACGACTTTATTTCAGGTTATACCTGACGCTACTCCCCTTCACGGGAATAAAGATTTATATAATTTTCATCACTTTTGGTACCCTTCCCTAAGGAATATACCAAGTAAATCTATCACTCATACATTATACCAGAATTACTAATAAAATAAAGGAAAAATAATGATAGGATAGACAATTATTTTTATTACATCATTATTGAACATACCTACTTGGTATGGGAACGATGTCGGCCTATTATATAAAGAGCCCCACTCCTTTCAGCCAGTCAATCAATCATCGTTTCTAAGTAATGGCCTATTTCATCTGCCAGGTTCAAGATCTTATTCAGATCCTTCCCCCATAAATATTGATTACTTAATGTCGACTCTATCAATTTTCTAAGTGAAATTTCTTCCATTTCATAACGGTGCCATTGTTCGCTAAAAAATTCAATTGTCTTTATATCATCTTTAATGACATATTCTTTACCCTCAAAGCTTTTCCCTATATATCTCCCCTCTACTTCTTGTACCCTATAAAATCGAATCAGTCCCGCAAAACCTCTTATTATGGAGGCAGGCAGTTTGCCTTTCATTTCGTAATATCCTTCTAAGGTAGGTAGGAGCCGAACCTTAAACTTCGAAACACTATTTAATGATATATCGGCTAGCTGGTGGTGTACGAAGGGATTCATAAATCGCTCCAGAACGCTTTCCCCATATACCATCATCTCACTTTGATCAAAAGGTAAAGATGGAATGATTTCCTCTTCGATTGCCTTACGGAGAAATCGATTGAAATCCGGGTGATCGATTGCCTGTTTTACTTCTTCCAAGCCAGATAATATTCCCAGAGGAGCCATTAATGTATGCGAACCATTTAGAATCCTTACCTTTCTCATTTGATAAGGTACTATATCCTTTACCCAATGCACATTTATGCCCGATTGTTGTAAAGGAAGACGCTTATCCATAGAAGGGTCACCTTCAATAGCCCATAAATGATAAGGTTCAGCCGTATTTAGCAGCGTATCCTCAAATCCCCATTTCTCAAATAGTTTTTCCGACTCATTAGCCGGAAAACCTGTTACGATACGGTCTACGAGCGAGTTAAGAAAGAGATTGTCTTGCTCCACCCAATCCATGAAAGACTTTGGTAAATCCCAATCCCTGCTATGCTTTAGTACGCATTGCTTTAATGTATCACCATTTCTCTCCAAAAGCTCACATGGAAGCATGATTAGGCCCTTGTCCGCTTCTCCGTTGAAATATAGATAGCGCCGATATAATAATGCCGTCAGCTTTCCTGGAAAAGATTCATTCGGTACGCCTTCTTCCCACGGAATTGGCACATATTTGATTCCGGCTTCGGTCGTGTTGGATACTACAAATTCCAATGTAGGGTTTTCTGCCAACCCCAAAAATTCCATCCATTCTTCATATGGATTTATTACCTTTGAAAAAACGGAAATGATTTCTGTATGCTCCACTTTCTCGCCATGGTGAAACCCTCGTAACATTAGCGTATAGAGTCCATCTTGCTGTTTTAATTCTTCTATTTTTCCCTTTCCAGTGGGGCGCGGCTGGGTAACCGCGATACTTCCTTGGAAATGACCTTGCTTATTGCATTCAGAAATCATCCAATCGAAGAAACCACGAAGAAAATTACCCTCACCGATTTGCAACACTTTTATGGGATAATCCATCATTTGTGAATATTGTACAGTCTCTGTATCTTTATTCATATTCTTCAGATGACCTTTATTTATGTTCATGATCGCTAAACTCCTTTCTCTCATTAATTATCCAATCTTCATTTGGTTACCTGTACCTTTAAGCTTATATTTCGACTATGGCTTTAATCACTTTAGCTTCAGGAGTTAACCATCCCTCGAACTTATGGATCATTTCATCCAAATGTGTGCGATGTGTAATATATTGACTCAAATCCAACCTATTGTTTTTCAACGTTTTCACCACATAATCAAAATCTTCCCTGGTAGCATTTCTACTTCCCATTAATGTAAGCTCTTTACTGTGGAATTCAGGATCATTAAAGGAAATATCGGATTTCACTAGACCTACATAGATCAATTTTCCGCCGTGAGCAGGGTAATTAAATGAATTCATCATTGATTTAGCGTTACCTGTTGCGTCAAACACCACGCTTGGCATATCCCCATTTGTCAACTGGGCTAATTTCTCCATTGGATTCTCCAAAACGTTCAACAAATGATCTACATTTGCCCATTTGCCAGCAAACGCAAGACGTTCATCGTTTACATCCATTGCAATTACTTTCGCACCTTGTTCTTTAGCAAATGCCATGACTCCCAAGCCAATGGGTCCCGCACCAATGATAAGTGCAATATCCCCTTCATGAATGTCAGCCCGTCTAACCGCATGAGCCCCTATACTTAAAGGCTCGATCATGGCTGATTCGTCAAGTGAGAGCCCCTCAGTTTTCACCAAATGATCTAAGGGAACCGTAATCCATTCACACATGCCACCTTCTGCATGTACACCTAACACTTTCATATTCGTACAGCAATTCGTTTTTCCACTTTTGCAAGCGATACATTTTCCACACTCCATATAGGGAATGATCGATACTTGATCCCCGACATTCAGTCCCGTTGCGTTTTCTGGTATGGATTCAATATTACCCGATAGTTCATGGCCAAGTATTCTTGGATAGCTAAAGAAGGGTTGATTGCCTCCGTAGGCATGAATATCCGTTCCGCATATTCCTATGCGGCGCACCCTGATCAGAGCTTCCCCTGAGTTTGGAACTGGTTTTTCAGACTCGATCATCTTAAATTCATAAGGTTGTTCACAAACAATACTTTTCATTGAATAACACTCCTTTTAATTAAAAAACATAAAATTTACGAAAATTACAGCAATTAAAGAATGACTCCTTCTTTAAAAATGCTTATCTCCCTATATCCGAATTTTTCATTATTCGTTTTCTTTTTACCGGATGAAAGCTCAAGTATGTATTGGAATAAATCGCTCTTTAATTCATCGATCGTTTGGCCTTCAATTAACTGTCCGGCATTATAATCAATCCAGTGTTTTTTACGATTAGCCAATTCTGTATTCGTAGCTATTTTCACAGTTGGCACTGGTCCGCCAAAAGGTGTGCCTCTTCCTGTGGTGAATAAAACGATATGTGCGCCTGCTGCTGCCAAGGCCGTCACCGAAATCAGATCATTACCGGGAGAATTTATCAAATTCAATCCTTGCTTCACTACTCTTTCTCCATATGGACTAACGTCAATAACAGGGGCATGACCGCCTTTTTGCGTACAGCCCAAGGATTTTTCCTCAAGTGTACTAATGCCGCCTTCCTTATTTCCAGGTGAAGGATTTTCATAAATTTCCTGATCATGGCGAATGAAGTATCGTTTGAAGTCATTAACAAGTTCAACGATTTTATTAAAGGTTTCTTTATCCTTTGCCCTGTTCATCAATATCGTTTCCGCTCCAAACATCTCAGGAACCTCTGTCAAAATCGTTGTTCCGCCATTTTCTACAATAAGATCGGAAACTGCGCCCACTAATGGATTAGCTGTAATGCCTGACAAACCGTCGGAACCTCCACACTTTAAACCTATTTTCAACTTTGAAACCGGTACGGGCATCCGTTCAAATCCTTCCGCATATTCCACTAATTCTCCCATTAAACGTAGGCCGCTCTCCAATTCATCTTGAACCTCCTGGGCTTTTAAAAACTTTATGCGATTTGGGGGGAATTCGCCGATTACTTCTTTAAATGCTTCAATCTGATTGTTCTCACATCCTAATCCTACAACCAATACTCCAGCTGCATTCGGATGTTGAACTAACGACGCCAATAGTTTCTGTGTATGGGATAAATCATCTCCCAATTGAGAACAACCGTAGGGGTGGGGGAAATGATGAACTCCATCTATTTGTCGATCTTTAAACTGCTCATTCCCCATTTTAGCGAGAACTTCACAAGTTTTATTAATACAACCAACCGTATTGATGATCCAGATTTCATTCCGGATGCCCGCTTCTCCATTTTCACGGATATATCCTTGGAAGGTTTGATTGGAACTATCCCCTTCTGTATATGCAATGCTGGGCTGATAAGAATAATCCAATATACCCTGCAATCCGGATTTTAGATTATGAGTGTGAACCCACTCGCCAATTGAGATATCAAATTTAGCTTTTCCGATAGAGTAGCCGAATTTGATTACGTCCCCCCCTCGTTTAACCGGTTTCACTAACATCTTATGCCCTTTAGGAATGTCTTCACTTGCCTTTATATTGATCATTCCCCTGTCTTCCGTTTGAATCTGGAGGCTCTGTCCTTTAGGAATCCCCTCCAAGGAAATAACAACATCATCAATTGAATGCAATTGCACAAATTTATTCATTTTGTCCCCTCCTTATCTTGAGTGATGGCGTCCATCGACCAAAAGTAAATATGTAGAAAGCCCTTTCATTTTTTAAAAATGAAATAGCTTTTTATGGAATCTATTATCATTTTAACATCAATTTTTGAAATATAAATTGCATATTTTGCTATAAATATACTCATTCTTGTTGTATTATACTTTCAGGAGATGAACGAAATGACAAAAACCCATAATGCATTAAATCATGATTTACTCTTCCCATTATCTTTTGTCTATCAAGATACGAAAAGTCCTCAGAATGAATTGTCCGATCATATGCATGACTATTATGAAATTGTTTATGTTTATAACGGTAAAGGGACTTTTTTTATCGGTGATGTGTTTTATGATATGCAGCAAGGGGATGTATTCCTGATCCCGAATAATACTATTCATAGGGCTTTACCCAATAAGGACGACCCTGTTACATCCACCATTATCTTTTTCAGTCCCACATTGATATATAAAGATATGGTTGATGATTCTTTTTCCTATTTACATTTGTTTGACCTGACAAAAAAGAGTAAGACTTATAAAATATCATTGCCGCAAAAGAAACAAGTAAAGTTGGAGGAACAGCTACAACTCATCCTGCAAGAAACAACTAGCCAATCAATGGGCTCGAGGCATGCTTGTTTGCTGACCGTTCACCAAATCATACTTGATTTATACCGTACACGGATAAATGGCCAAGAAGATTTACCCGAAGGCAATAGCTATAGTTCAGAATGGATCAAAGATATTTTCTTTTATATTAATGACCATATCGATGAAGTATTGACTTTGACGACACTTGCACAAAAAGCATTGGTAAGTCCCGCTCATTTCAGCAGAGTTTTTAAGGAAACGACTGGAATTGGCTTAATAGTATATTTAAATACGAAAAGAATCATCAAGGCAAAGGAACTTTTACTAGAAACGACTCACACCGTTGCTACTATTGCCGAGATGAGTGGCTTTGAAAGTATGCCCCAATTTTATCGTACATTTAAAAAGTACACTGATCTGACACCTGCTGCATTTCGAAAAGAAAATCGGATGCACTAGGCATGCCTAGTAAACATGAAAAATATTAATTCATTAAAAATGGAAGTGTCTTTGAGAGACACTTCCATACTAACAATCTATTACACAGGCTTTACTATCGGTCTTACAAAACGGATGACTGCAAGCGATGCAACGATGGCCAATCCACCTGCAAGCAAGAATGCAACTGTGTATGTGCCTGAGGTATCGACAATGTATCCTGTCAACGTCGGTCCGATGATTCCTGCTGTATTTGCCAAGAAATGCATAAAACCTCCAACAGATCCAACATTACCAGGGTCGACAACATCGTTGACGATTGCCCAGTAAATGGCACCAGTCAAATATAGGAAGAAGACGGAAAGTGCGACAAGCGTTACCGCACTGACCGTTGTGGTTACAAGTCCGGCAAAACCGATACATACCGCCGATAAGAACAAACATGTTACAAGCACGAGCTTCCGTGAGAATAAAACACCTTTTTGAGCGAATTTTTTATGGAAGAAATCCGACACGAATCCACCTAAAGCAAGTCCGATGAATCCAAAAATCCAAGGAATCACTGTAATGATACTCATATTTTCTACACTTAGGCCGCGTGCATCCACCAAATAGCTTGGGAACCATGTTAAGAAAAAGAATAATATATAGTTGTAAGAAAAAAACGCAAGTGCTGTAAATAAAACGGTTTTTTGTTTTAAATAAAAGGTGAATTTCAACTTACCTTCCGTTGTTGCAGCTACATATGATTTACCCATATTATCCTGTTCTTTGGAGTCTTTAGGTTTGTCTTTAGCAAATTTCCACCAGCAAGCGGCCCATATAAGACCAATCACCATAATGGCAATGAATGAAACTCTCCATCCATAGGAGATCGCAATAAAACCAACTATTGGACCTGCAATGGCACCACCAAGCGGTGTTCCACTGTTCGTCAAGCCAACGACGGATGCCCGCTGATTAGCAGGGAACCAGTTATTGACCATTTTATTGATGGTTGCCGAAAGAGGGCCTTCACCCATTCCAAACAAGATGCGGATGACGATCATACTGGCAAATCCGACAACCAGTACAAGTGCACCACTGAATAAAGACCAAACGATCATCGCTACGAAAAGCGTTAACTTTGCACCCCATCTATCGGATGCCATTCCTCCAAGGAAATTAAATATGGCATACCCAACAGAAAAACTACTAAAAATAATCCCCATCTGTGTTGCTGTTAAAGATAAATCATCTTGAATGAACGGTGCTGCTATTGAAAGTGCAGAACGATCGAGATAATTGATTACACCAGCCAAGAACAAGAAAACGATGATCATTCCTCTACCATTTGAAAACATAAAGTACCCCCCTATACGCTTCAATAAATGCAACTGCATTTTTGGAAACGTTTCCATTTAATAACCAAGAGTAAAGCCTATGTGACCTTTAACTAAATCGGTTTAGAATTTCCGTAAAAAAGCGCTTTCTTTTTCACGGAAATTCTTAAATCCGGCCCTAGCAAGAATTTCTTGAAAGCAAAGTCGGTTTCAAGCGATGCACACTTGTATCCTCTTTTCCTGTTTTATTGATTTGGCTAAGCAGTAACTCTGCTGCCAAGTTGGCCATTTCAATGGCTGGCTGATTAACCGTTGTGATGGTCGGTGTATAGAAACTGGCATATGGTACCTCATCGATTCCTATGACCGCCATGTCATCTGGTATATTGATTTCGTGCTGTTTCATATAACGCAATACTTCATTAAGTACGATATCATTTCCTGCCAATACGGCTTGAGGCGGCTTTTCCAATTCGAAAAATTCTGAAAGTGCAACCGGAATTTCATCTGCGTTCACTGTTTTAATATATTCAGCATTGAGTGGTATCCCATGTGTCGCGAGTGAATCCTTGTACCCTTGGATCCGTTCGATTCTAGGACTGATATCGCGTATTATTGAAGTGGTTATGATAGCTATGTTTTCAAAACCCTTTTCAATAAATCGATCGATCGCTAACTTGGAAGCAAGGTGATTATCAAGCATGACTGTTGCAATATCCAATTCTTCGATCGTCCTATCCATGAAAACAATCGGGAATTGATCACTCTTCATACGTTGATATAAATCAAGATTGTCCCCTGTAGGGAAAATGATGATCCCATCCACTTGTTTAGCTCTTAGCATTTCAATATAATTCTTTTCCTTTTCAGGATTGTCATCTGCATTGCATACGATAATATGGAACCCTTGTTCATAAAAGTAGTTTTCTATCGCTCTAATAACTTGCGTTGAAAACGTGTGAAGGATATTGGCAACCACTACCCCAACAGTAAAAGTGGATTTTTGTTTTAAACTGCGCGCGATTATATTAGGCTGATAGTTTAACTCTTCTATAGTTTCTTCAATCTTTTTCCTAGTTTTTTCACTCATATATTCGTATCGCTTGTTCAGGTATTGGGAAACTGTGCTTTTTGATACTTTCGCGTGATTGGCGACATCAGTAATTGTAATGGTTTTCATTTCATTCATTCCTGTCATGTGATTTCATTTCTCTGCCGAATACAAAAACACCTTAGATTTATAAGGAATATTGTATTATAATAAGGAACGCTTTACAATCACCTTTTGAAGCAGCATTAAAGTCCATTTCCCATACCGTGGAACTAATTTAATCAACTAACGTACAATCGGTCACTTGATTGCTTGATTATTGAATCTGAATTCAGACGCCTGAGTATGCCATGAATCCGCCATCGACTGGTACCGTAATACCTGTGACAAAACCCGAATAGGATTCATCAACGAGCCAAAGCAAGGTACCAAGTAAATCCTCTGGCTGCCCGAAACGCTTCATGGGGGTAGAAGTAATGATTTTATTAGACCTTTTCGTCAGGCTGCCATCTTCATTAAGCAAAAGATTGCGATTTTGCTGCGTCAAAAAGAATCCTGGTGCAATGGCATTCACCCGTAAACCCTCTTCGGCAAAATGAACAGCCATCCACATGGTAAAATTATTTATCGAAGCTTTGGCAGCACTATATGCTGGCACCTTAGTCATTGGAGCGTAAGCGCTCATGGAAGATACATTTACGATAACTGGCGCTTCCACTTGCAATAACTCTTTCCCAAAAACCTGACTGGCCAAAAATGTACCGGTGAAATTACTGGCAAAAACTTGGGAGAAACCATTTTCATCCAGATCAAAAAATGATTTTCCTTCTGCTTCTTCCCCATACTTCTCTGGAGCTGTAATGGCATCAGGGTGATTGCCTCCCGCTCCATTTATTAATAGATCCACTCTTCCGAACGTTTCTATTATTTTCCCTCTTGCATTCTCCAATGAGGTTCTATTCAAAACATCTGCAGCGATGGATATCGCAGTGCCCCCTGTTTGTTCAATCAG
This sequence comes from Peribacillus sp. Bi96, assembly GCF_918698115.1. GTDB lineage: Bacteria > Bacillota > Bacilli > Bacillales > DSM-1321 > Peribacillus. The sequence continues at coordinate 176,496 of NZ_CAKKLV010000002.1, read as the reverse complement.
TTTGACCACTTCTTGCCCTTTTTCCGCCGTTCTGTTCAATATAGCTATCTTGACACCATGGCGGGCCAATTCCACAGCCATTTTGGAACATAGGACACCGCTGCCTCCAGTGATCACTGCCACCCTGTTCGTTAAGTTTTCATGGATGGGAATCATGATCGTTCACCTAATTTAGTAGCCTCATGAGCATCCCATAATCCAAGCAAATACATGATTCCTAGGGCACGATCATATAAACCATAACCTGGGCGGCAAACCTCTCCCCATATATGGCGGCCGTGGTCTGGTCTGACATATCCAGAATAATTTTGCTTATTCAATTCTGCTACAACACCCTGCACGTTGATGGATCCATCCTGTGTATAATGCGATGTTTCCACAAAGTCACCGTTTTCATAAATTTTCACATTTCTGATATGGGAGAAGGGAGAACGATTAGCATACTTTTTAGCTATTTGAACCATATCATTTTTAGGGTTAGCACCCATCGAGCCAGTGCACAACGTAAACGCATTCGATGGTGAGTCCGAAATCGAGATCAGCTTTTCATAACTCGATTCTCCGGTGATGATTCTTGGTAAGCCAAAAATGGACCATGGTGGATCATCCGGATGGATTGCCATTTTAATGCCGCATGCTTCCGCAACAGGCAATATTTCCTTAAGAAAAATTCCCAAATTCGCCCATAGCTGTTCTTCATCCACACTTTTATATGCTTCGAATAATTCAGATATTTTCTCCATCTTTTCTGGTTCCCAACCAGGCAATGTTAAATCGGAAGCTTCTGCTACAGTACGAATTAACTCTTTTGGATCTAACGTATCTACTTTTGCTTTTTCATAAAATAGGGCAGTTGAGCCATCTTCCAAAGGATGAAACATTTCTGTTCGGGTCCAATCAAAAATCGGCATAAAGTTATAACAAATCACTTTTACTCCAGCTTCTGAAAGGTTTCGGATCGTCTGTTTGTAATTCTCGATATATATCATACGATCTTCATTTCCTAATTTAATCGATTCATGAACATTTACACTTTCCACCACATCCGTATGAAAACCAAATGATTGGATATACTCGATTTCTTTTCTTATTTCTTCCTTTTCCCATATCTCACCAACAGGTTTTTGGTGCAATGCCCAAACAATTCCCTCTACTCCAGGGATTTGTTTAACATGCTCCAATGTAACGGTGTCATTGCCTTTCCCATACCATCTGAATGTAATATTCATCATGCACCTCCATCATTCCGCAATTTTCTGCATGTATTTTCTACTTAATTCAACAACCGCTTCATAGCCACCATTCTTATAGGCTTTATTCAAGTCACTTCCAATTCCAGTTGCCACTGCACCTGCATTCAGCCAGTCATTCATATTGTCCAAATTAATTCCGCCGGTTGGCATAATCCTTACATTAGGCAGCGGACCATTGACGGACTTGATGAAAGAAGGTTCAAAATGGTTTGCCGGAAATAACTTCAAAACATCACAGCCTGCTTCAAGCGCTGTAGCCATTTCCCGAATTGTCATACAACCAGGCATATAGGGAATGCCATATCGATTGCAAAGCGTCGCAACACCTTCTACAAAGTAAGGACTGACAATAAAATTGGCACCAGCCAAAATCGCATGGCGTGCTGTTTCAGAATCCAATACTGAGCCTGCTCCTAAAAGCGCATCCGTATTTTGCAGTTCCTTGAAAGCCTCTTCTATTCTTGGTGTTGTATAAGTCAATTCAATTGCCCGAATACCGCCTTCCACAGCTGCTTTAGACAGTTGTGCCGCTTCCACCGCATCCTGTCCCCTGATAACAGCTACAACTTTCGTTTCCGTTATTTGATGAATTATTGATTGTTTATCCATTACCTCAACCCCCTTAATTAAATACGATGATCGCTTTTCGAACCTGTTCTGGATGACTTTCAACAAAATCAAAAGCTTCTTGGACATCATCTAGGGAAAAAGTATGGGTAACTAATCCTTCATGTCTGAGCCTGCCTTCATTTAGAAGCTTTACCACTTTTGGGAACTGGTTGGTTTGCAATCTAGAACCTTTTACGGATACTTCCTTTTTAGTGATTGGAAGCTGGGAAATCGATGCAGGACGTTCATCAAAACCTAGTACGACAATACTGCCAGCCGTTGAAACGACTTCGAAGGATAATTCAAACGTCATCGGCAAACAGACAGCATCAATGACGACATTTGCACCTTCGCCCTTCGTCCATTCCTCTACTCGCTGTCGAACATCTTCATTTCCCGCATGAACGGTGATATCAGCACCACATTCTTCAGCAAATTTCAATCGTTCATCACTTAAATCCGTGATCATTACCGATGCACCTTGAAGCTTTGCCATTTTTAATATACATACCCCAATAGGGCCTGCTCCTTGGATAAGTACTGTGTCGCCTTCCTCCACGTCACCTCTCCATACCGCTTGTGCACCGATTGTATAAGGTTCAGCCAATACTATTTCATCCCAAGCTAAATCTGGATCCACAACATGTAGTTGTTTTTCGGGAAGAACGCACCATTCCCTCATCCCACCATCCTCATGGACACCAAAAACAGACAGTGTTTCACAAACATTTTGGCGACCCTTACGGCAGGCATAACACTTTCCACAGTATTTGATCGGCTCAATAACCACGTGGTCCCCAACTTTAATCCCCGTGACACCTTGCCCAATTTCCTCAACTTCTCCCGCCACTTCATGCCCAACGACTCGTGGCAACGTTGCAAGAGGATTCGTGCCGTGGTAAATATGCATATCCGATCCACAAATGCCGACTCTTTTTACTTTCACAAGGACATCCGTTGAGTTCGAAATCTTTGGTTTATCCATTTCTTGAAGAACAAGATCACGTGCTTTCCTTACTTGAACCGCTTTCATAAATCATCTTCCTTTGTAAGAAATTCATAAACACTTGAGGCTATCGTTATACCTTGTTTCAGGTTTTTTTCTTCATTGATTTGCTCGATCTCACCCGGTACATATACCCGATCGAACCCTGGAGCAGGTTCAGCCTGTTGCAGCTCTTCAATCATTTGATCCATTTGCTCTAAAAATGAATCAGTATCGGTAAAGAACGAAGGATTGATTACACAAAAGTAATGTCCCAGCTTCCGCTTCTTATCAAGATCGTCATACATTTTTCCAATATGTGGACCAAATGCCGCTCCTGCCAATAATCCAGAAAATACATCCACAATTACGGATAGGCCATAGCCTTTTGGTCCTCCAAAAGTGGAAAGGGAAACGACTTTACTTGGGTCCGTGACTGTTGCTCCATTTTCATCCACTCCCCAACCTTCAGGGATTTCCTTTTCTTCTTCGCGTGCTTGAAGGATTTTCCCCCATGCAACATTGGAAGTTGCCATGTCAAGAATAAAAGGTTTCTTTGTTTTTGTAGGAACCCCATAAGCGATAGGGTTTGTACCAAGAAACGATGTTTTTCCTCCGAATGGAACCACAATTTTATCAGTATGTGACATCGCTATGCCGATTAACTTTGCATCAGTAGCTTTTTGAACGAAATAGCTTAGTGCTCCGCAATGGCTGCTATTAAAAACTGTCACCATGCCTACACCATTATTTCGTGCCATTTCAATGGCATGTTCCATGGCCACTTCACCAATGACATGGCCAAATCCATCATCTCCATCAACCACACCTGTTACTGGCCCTGTCTTTTCGAAGGAAATCTGCCCGTCAGGATTTATGCCTCCTGCCTTTAAACGATTTACATAATGCTCCGTTCGCAATACACCATGGGAATTGACATTTCTTAGATCTGCGTGAATCAATACCTCTGCGACTTTTCCGGCATTTTCCTCATTTAAACCCACTTTGGTCAGCTTTTTTATGACTAATTGTTTTGCTTCCTCAGCTTGTATCGAAACTGTTGTCATTTTCTATCCCCATTTCCTTCTGTCATCTATCTTTCAATCACAGCCTCGCTTTGTATGAAAGGCATTACTTCATCTAAATATGGTAAGCCTTCATTGTCCCCTGAAACTGTGGTTACAAGAGCCCCCACACCATTTGCAAATGTCAATCTTTCATCAATCGACAAGCCATGAAGATATCCATATATATAACCGGCATCATAACCATCCCCTGCACCAACAGTATCCACCGGTATGACCGGGAAGGCTTCTTTTTTATGCCATTCACTTTTTGTATAGAGTTTTGAACCATGTTTCCCGTCCTTGATGACAAGCTGCTCAATGTCATACACTTTTGCGCATGCCGCCAATGATTCTTCAGAGTCATTTCCGGTGATCAATCTTATTTCATCTAAACCTGTAAGTAAAATATCAACATATGGAAAAATCTTAAAATATACTGATCTCGCTTCCTCGATGGACCATAGCTTTAGGCGGATATTCGGATCAAATGAAACGGGAATATCTTTTTGTTTTGCAATGTCCATAACCCTCATGGCAATATCTACATTTTTAGGGTCTATAGCCAAAAAAACACCAGTGAGATGGACTATATCAATCCCTTCAAACATCTTCTCCGTTATATCTTCAGGCTTTAGTGTTAAAATGGGCGATTGATAACGGTAATAAAAGGTCTTTCCTGAACCATCTTCGCGAATTTCTTTAAAGTTAAGGGATGTTGGGTATCCATTTACATAGGCAACATCACTCATGTCAACGCCTTCCCCACGAGCGAAATTATAAATAACCCTACCGAACTCATCCCTTCCTAAACGGCTTAACCATTTTGACCGCATGCCAAGCCTTGCACAGCCAATGGCAAAATTCAGTTCAGCCCCTCCCACCTTTCGCTCAAAACGGGTGACAAATCGTAAAGGTCCTGTTTCTTCCGGATTTAGCGTAATCATGGCGTCACCCAGCGTTAAAACACCATATTTTGATGACAATACAGTACCTCCTTCTTTCGAACACTCACAAATAAAGGTAAAACATTTGATCATATCGAATTTCTATAAAAGATCCTAAATCGGTTTAGTAAAGAACTAAACCGGTTTGGTAATTCATAAGGAAATTGTAAATGAAAACCCTACCAAAAACAATAGAAAAGTTTGATAATTTACAATTTTATTATTATTCATCATTTTGAATTACATATATCGGTAATTACAAATGGATTTTAATGGGAATTTTTGCATTTTTCACCCCCTGTTTTTATGGATTAGCAGTTTCTAATTTTCTCCTTATGAGCAATATCAAATTTTACTCTTTGCTATTAATTTGGAGAAAGTTGTATAATATATCAATTGTTAATAATGTTTGAAAGGTTGTTTTGAATGAGTTATGTGAAAATTTACATCTTGCTTACCGTAATTATGATTACATGGGGATTGAACGTTTCAGTTATTAAAGTTTTAGTTGCAAATACACAGCCCGTAACTATAACATCTTTGAGAATCTTTACAGCTTCACTTATAGTCATTACATTCTGTTTCTTTTTTGGTCTAATACGTCTTCCTAAAAAAAGTGAACTTTTTTACGTTTTTGGTGGGGCATTTTTGAGTGTCGTTTTTCACCATTATTTTTTAGCTGAAGGATTAACGAAAACTTCCGCCTCGAATGCTGGCCTGATTTTGGGCATGGGGCCCATATTGACTGTCATCCTGACTATGATTTTCTTTCGTAAAAAGCCAACATTAATTCGTCTTATCGGCTTTATTTGCGGTGCTTTAGGTGTGAGTTTTACCGTTATGGCAGGAAGTGGAGGAATTCATTCTATTAATCTGGGAGATGTGGATATATTGCTATCCATTCTTTCACAGGCTTTAAGTTTCATTCTTATTAATAAAGCCTCTAAAACAATGGATCCACGATTATTAACCGGCTACATGATGCTAATCGGGTCTTTTATTCTTTTTGCCATCAGCCTATGGAAGGAACCTGATGGCTTATCGTCACTTGCATCTTTACCACCCTCTATCTGGGGAGCTTTCTTTTTCTCCGCTATTATCGCTACTGCTCTTGGGCACATGAGCTATAATTATGCAATTGGCATGGTAGGTGCTGCCGAATCATCTATATTTCTTAATTTAAACACCTTATTTTCTCTTGTAGGTGCTGCCATTTTTCTAAATGAAGCAATTGTGCCTGAACATTTCATTGGACTGATCTTCATTGTTTCCGGAGTATTGCTTGGATCCGGGGCAATTGAAATCTGGATTCTTCAAAGAAAAAATAAAGATATCTCTGCTTAGTAGCAGCCGCAATACCAGGATTCCATGTCTTCCTACAATATACAGATGACTGTCTTCGTACTAAAAATAAGAGACCCTATGAAGCTATTCTATTACTATATTAAAAAGGGATTTTGCCATTAATGCAAAATCCCTTTTTTAATATTTTTACTTAGTTAATTTTAATTTCAAATTACCTTCATAAGGTATATGTTCGACCGTTATCGTTATTTCTTTTCCATCTTTATCTTTACCGATTCTTTTATAAGTGAATTTATTTTCATTAAGCTCTGTAAGTTCAAGAACTGCACCATACTTATTTTCCCCTTGTGAAACATGAGCTCTTATCTTATTTCCATGAACAATATCGTAAAAGCCGTAATCACCGCGGCTTTCACCAGTTTTAGCATCAAAAAATTCATACTTATTCGTTTTATCATCATATTTTGCTAGACCTAGATAATTCGAGTTATAGCTTGATACATCATTGCCATTTTCATCCAACGCCACTGTTCCTTGCCATGGGGTGCTAGATAGAATTTTGTCCCCATCAACGTCTGTATCTACTTCTCCTGTGAAAGATTCCAAGGTTTTATCTGGATCAGTAAAGGAAAGTTCTGTTTCATTATAAGGAATATGTTCAACAAACACCTCTACGTCGTTACCCTTTGCATCTTTACCCATTCTTTTATAGGTAAACATATCCTTATTTAGTTTCGTTATTTCAACAACGGCTTGGTAACCCATTGATTCTGAAATTAACACTCGAATCTTATCATTAGTGATAAAAAATGTTCCTTTATCACCACGACTTTTTTTTGTGTTTTGATCAAAAAATTCATATCTAGATGTTTCTTCGTCATATTTTGCAAGACCAATGAAGTTTGCATTTTCCTTTGTTAAGTCATTATTATTCTTATCATAAACTTTTGTACCTTGCCAATTCGTGCCACTAAGAATTTCAGTCAATTCCTGTCCTGCAGTTAACTTATTTTCTTTTTTATTCTCTTTAGCAGTTTGTTCATGCTTCTGTGAACTATGATTGTCTTGTGCGTTTGTGTTACATCCTGTTATGACCAATGTTAACCCGAGTAGTATAGATGATGAAACTTTTGCTCTTTTATTCATTTTGTCTGCTCCTCATTATATAGTGTGGTTGTAGATATTCAGTCCTGCAAATTTTTTTTTATGGTCTATGATCTGATTATTTTGCTCCTGCTGTTAGTAAAATTTGTTCAATCTCTTTAAATCCTTTTTCGCGTGCATGTTGTAAAGGGCTCGCATTATTATTATCAGGAATGTTGACATCTGCCCCATGATCTATTAACAATTGCACGGTTTGCTGCTGTTTTCCATCACCATCATTCAATATGATAGCTTCCAGTAAAGCTGTCCAACCGAGATCATTAACATGATTAACATCAATATCAGTATTCGTAACCAGTTCTTTAATAACATCAACATATCCATGTTCTGAAGCAGGGATTAAAGCTGTTCCTCCATACCGATTGGTTATTGACGGGTCGGCACCTGCTTCAATCGTAAGGTTTAGTATATCTACATAACCTTCTGCCCCGGCATACAAGAAGGGGTTATGTTTCATGTCATCTTGAATGTTGACATCTGCACCCGCTTCAATTAGGATTTTTGCCGACTTTACATCATTGTTATAAGTCGCAATCATAGTGGCGGTTCGCCCGTTTGAGTCCTGTGTATTAATATCCACACCTTGCTCAATCAACCTGCTTATCGTTTCCGTTTCTTTACGTTCTACAGCTTGAATCAGTTGTTCATTCATACCCTTTCCTGCCTCCTTTTCTTGTATTTTTAGTTCTCTTTCGTTATCTAAGACACAGCCTTGAAGGATGAAAAGGCATCCACTGACAATGGTTAGCCGTCTCCACATGAACACACCTTCCTTTCCAATGCAACATTAGTGCCGATACCCCGAGTACATCAACAGCACCAAAAGAATTTTTAGTTGTTATGACGTGTCAATAAAGTGGCTTGTTCAAAAGGGTTTTGAGGTTCTAATGAGGATTTTTTACTCCCTTTCAATTTTTGGTCACGCTTTGTTATTCCGTCTTCATTATGTTAGTACTTAACCTTAAACTCCATCTAAACAATTTCTTAAAAAAAGATTAACTTATTAATAAAATTTCTTAATGTTTTAAAAAAATCCCGCCACCTTTGTGACGGGACATAAAAAATGCTATTTACCTATTAAACGATCCACTGTCTTCCAAAAATTTTGGATGTGCAGGATCTTTTTCAACCTACCTTTTTGAATGAAAGATGTTACAACAATGGGGAAGGAGCTGTAAACATTTACAAATAACAGCCCCTATTTAGATAACATATCTTGTGAATTTTTCATAACCAGTGCTTTGGATATTGCCTTTTTTGAAATAAATTATTATAAATCATTGATATAAAAACTAATAAAAAGGTACCTATTACTATTGAAATCAGGAATCCCCAACCAGCTTGAGAATTGATAGAAACAATGGCACTTGCTGCTGCTGGAGGATGAACAGTTTTTGTAAAAGTCATGATAATTAATACAATAGCCAATACCAGACCGATTATGAATAGGCTTTTACCAAAGATACTCCAAATGATAAGAGCTGAAGTAGTGGAGATTATATGTCCTCCAATAACATTACGAGGTTGAGACAAGAGACTTTTATGGGCACCAAAAACAATGACGCAGCTTGCCCCAAGAGGCGCTAATGCCATAGGATATCCTATATAGACAGCTATAAAACTAATTATAATAATAGCTATGAGCCCGCCTATAGCTGAAACAAAGGAATCTACATAATCAATTCTGTCTTTTTCTCTAGCTTCTCCCTTCATCTTCTTTAAATACGCTGTTAAACCTATGTTTTTTTGATTACTCCAATTTTTTTCAAGACTTTTTTCAAAATCCATAATGTATGTTATCCTCACGTTTTCTAAGTAAGTCGACAAGTCGACAGGGAATTTCATATATGGTTATCTTACAGGAAAACAATGAATATTTAAATCTATATATCTGAATTTTCATTTTTTGGAAATAAGGTTTTTACACTCCTTCATCCTGGATTTTCCCATTAAACAGATAACAATCTCCCCTTATGTCTGTGAACCTATCATTTCTTTTGCCAGTATCCATTATATATAGTTCGTGCGGTGAGACCTTAAATAATAGAAAGCGATGGAAAACTCGGATTTCCTCATCTCGGATTTACTTAGCCTATATAATTCGGTCAAAAAAATCACCATTGCAATAATGCGATCCTTCCCTTTCAATTCAATTCCCCATTTAATTCCACGTTTCACATCAAAATCGTTTGAACAGTTCCTAATAATTTGCTTTATTTGTAAATCGAGTTTGCACATAATATAAACATTTTGATGCGTCACCCTCAGCCAATTCTTCCAAGACTACCCTTTCCAGTTAATCTGGCAAGTGATATATCAGACTTCCATCTAAAAAAAGGTCAACCAGTTTGTTATTATCCAGACCTAAATCGTAGAAAATCATAAAAAATAAAGAGCGATACATATTAGTCATGTATAATATGTATCGCCCTCTTAATTCTTGCTCAACAATCGCTCCCTTTTGTTGAATAACTAATAGGCTTTTAGTAGCTGGAATTGGTAAAGATCAAAGTATGATAAAGCCGGTCCTATTGGCACCCTCTTAGCATAAAACACCTCAACTTTTATATATTTTCTTTATTGCAAAGTCCTTCTATAATTCTTACTTCTTTAAAAATGTAAAAAAAAACCTTCTTTTGTTGTTTTAAAATTACAATTTCAACCATTATGGTAAATATAATACTTGAATGAATAACGAAAGGGATAATTAATAATATTAAATAACAAATTAATATTATTGATTTTTTTTAATTAAAAAATTAAATTTTATTATTTATATTTTTGATTACTTGTTATATAATCGAATTCGAATCAACTAAAAGGGAATGATTTCATTATGGCTTATAAAGTAATTACAAATTGTCCTGTCTGCAGTAAAACATTGAAAATTACAAAGTTGCAGTGCTCTCATTGTCACACTACGATTGAAAATGAGTTTGAATTATCTAAGCTGGCATCCTTATCAAAGGATCAACTTCATTTTGTGGAAGTATTTTTAACATGCAGAGGGAATATCAAAGAAGTTGAAAAAGAACTGGGGATTTCGTATCCAACGGTTCGAGGCAAGCTAACAGACATCATTTCATCCCTTGGATATGTGCAGAAGAAGAAAAATGAAGTAGACGAGAAAAAAGTTGTCACCATGTTGGAAAATGGCGAAATCACACCTGAAGAAGCCATTAAGCTCTTAAAAGAGGAATAGGGAGGAATTTATCATGAAAGAGGAAATTAAAAGAGTGTTAACAATGGTTCAAGAAGGGAAGATTGATGCAGATAAGGGCTCAGAACTGATTCAAGTATTAAAAGAGAAAGAAGAAACAGGTAATAAGCTGTTTGAAAAACCGACTAAATATTTAGATAAAACATTAAAAATTCGTGTTGTATCAGCCGAAAATGATAACGTCACGGTCAATTTGCCTATAAAACTTGTCAAGGCGGTATTAATGGCTGGACAAAGCATCGCAGCGAGTATTCCTCAATCGGAAAAATACGTTAAAGATATAGACATAAGCCTTATTATTGAAGCAATCGAAAACGAATTAGATGGCCAAATTGTTGATATTAAATCGGCAAACGGGGATACCGTTTCGGTCATCATTGATTAGTGATTTGCTTATGATGCATGTAAAAGTGAAAGCAAAAGACGTTCGGTTTACCATCCCAATTCCATATACTATTTTAAACCTTGTTATTTCAATTTTGTCTTCAAAATTTTTTCAACAAAATGCAAACAAATGGACAAAAGAGCACTTCGAAAGAAAAAAACTGGACTTTACCTTTCCACTAATAGACAAAAAAACGCTAAAGCCTATCGTCAAGGAACTGAAAAATTATAAGGGGATCGTGCTAGTAGATGTCAAAGCTAAGGACGGTACTGAGGTTAAGGTTAGACTATAATTTATTATAGAATACACCGACCATTAACTGGCATTTTGAAGAAAAAGCCTAATTTCTCGTTTACAATACCGAGAAAATTGTAAAAAGACAATAAAGTTATTTAATTTTAAAAGCTCAAACAAGCATAACCCCGTTCTAAAATTAGGACGGGGTTATGCTTGTTTAATTTTTGATGTAAGATACCTCACTATACTAAAAAAATATAACAATAAAGCCGTTTAAAAATTTCATTTTCCTTGGGAATAGGTTTTTCCATTTCATTCACTTGAAGAACACCGGGGGGACCGTACTTTGTGTACACGATTGCTTTCATTAATCCTCCTCAATTCGTCACGTAATATCTACGAATCTTCTATAATTGTTCTTAAATGAACCTGCTCCGTCAGTTAATGAAGAATAAACAATTCTGGCCATTGCAATGAAAGTGTCCGCCCTTTTTAATAGGAATGACGTTAACAGGAATCCTTGAATGTTATGTTTTGCACTTTCATTGCATGGTTCCGGATCTTATCCAAGAAACGATCAACTTTTGAATAATCGCTTTAAACGTTTTACAATAGCTTACTCGCCTTCATTTGACTTCATGCCTCTAATCAGAACCTCCGCCACTTCAGGACGCGTAAACTCAAGGGGAGGAATAAGGCCACTCCGGAGCATTTCCCTGACTTTGGTCCCACTTAATATAAACCTATCTTCATCTTTATGGGGGCATGTTTTCATGGAAGCCATGTTCAAACACTTTTTGCAGTAAAAGCTATGTTCAAAGAACAGTGGTTTTATGACTATTTTCAGTGGATCAAACTGGCTAAAGATTTCTTGGGCATCATATGTGCCATAATAATCGCCTACACCCGCATGATCTCGCCCGACGATAAAATGGGTGCACCCATAATTCTTTCGGACAATTGCATGAAATACTGCTTCCCTTGGCCCTGCATAGCGCATTGCCGCTGGGTATATGGCCAGTAAGACCCTATCCAACGGGTAGTAGGCTTTTAGTAAGGCTTGATAGCTTTCCATCCGAACATCCGCAGGTATATCATCTTTTTTCGTTTCGCCGACAAGAGGATGTAATAATAGTCCATCAACGGTTTCCAATGCTGTTTTTTGCAAGTATTCATGAGCCCGATGTACAGGGTTCCTCGTTTGAAATCCGACAACTGTATTCCACCCTAAATCCGTGAACTTCTTTCTCGTTTCGGAAGGAGTCATATGAAATTCATCGAATGGCTCATGTGATGACCTATTTATTACATATATTGGGCCAGCAACATATATATCCCCTTGTCCAAACAGCTTTTTAACCCCAGGATGATTGGGATCGACTGTTTTATAAACAAGTTCGGCTTCCACCCGTTTATCGTATTCAAAAGTTTCTTCAACCTGAATGATACCAATAAGTTCCCCGTCATCACTGTATAAAGCTACTTCATCCCCAATGTTCAGCCGACTTGCCTCTTCCTTCGTGACAGGCAGAGTGATCGGTATCGTCCATGGTAAGCCATTTGCCAGATGCATATCTTTGATGACGCCTCGGTAGTCCTCTTTACCCATGAATCCTACAAGTGGGCTGAACCCCCCGTTTGAAATCATTTCCAGATCGGAAACATTCCATTTCGAGATGGTCAGGGACGATAAGGATTTACACTTTTCCAAATATTGTTCACGGTCATTTCCTGATAATTCACGTTGAATCAGTTTCCCGCCATGTGGATCGATACTGGTTCTTTGAACCTTCATTTATAACCCCTCAATCATTAGATTTGGTTTGTTTTATATTCTCCTTTTCAAATTCGGTCATGAACTATTTAAAGGCCATTATCCTTTAAATAGTTCATGACCTGATGCACACATTCTTCAATGGTATATTGACTGGTTTCTATAAGTATCTCCGGATTTTCCGGTTCTTCATAAGGAGCGGAAACGCCTGTGAAGTGGGTGATTTCCCCTATTCTAGCTTTCTTGTACAATCCTTTTGGATCTCGTTTTTCGCAGGCTTCAATGGGACACTTTACATAAACCTCAATAAATTCATCCTTTTGTACCTTTTTCCTGACTTTCTCCCTGTCACTGGCATAAGGCGAGATGAAAGTGGCCAATACGACAATTCCGCCATCAACAAAAATCTTGGAGACTTCCCCAATTCGCCTTATATTCTCTTTACGGTCATCCGAGGTGAAACCAAGGTCTTCATTTAAGCCATTGCGTAAATTATCTCCATCTAAAATATATGTCGAGATTCCCTTATCATGAAGTCTACTCTCAACCATATTCGCAATGGTAGACTTGCCTGACCCAGATAAGCCTGTAAACCAAAGAATATAGCTTTTATGTCCATGCAGAGTTTGCCTAAGTTCTTTTGTAATAGAAAATGAATGTTGATGAATATTCTCTTGCTGACTCACACTATCTCCCCTTTATTCGCTTTTGTTGTTCCGGATGACAAAGATTAAAGAAACAGCCCACCCGATCAATATCAGCATATAAATTATGGGGGCCCAAAAATCTTGAATGGTCGATGTGATAATCAACGTTCTAGCATTCGTCAAAATGATAAAACCCCCTACAAGGACACCCAATAAATAGGATGGCAATTTCGTAACGATCCAAGCCGCAATGGGAGCAGCGATAATTCCACCCACCATCAGGGAGATTACCCAAAACCAGTTCACCTCCTGCCAACCTAATGCAAGGAGAAACCCTAAGGTGGCGGAAATGGCTATAGCAAACTCACTTGTATCAACTGTCCCAACCACTTTTCTGACAGGAACACCTTTTTGTGATAATAGGACTGGAGTTGTGATGGGACCCCATCCTCCCCCACCGGTTGCATCTGAGAAACCCGCTATTAATCCCAATATTATTGATTTCTTCCTTGAAAGATTAATTGATTTCTTTTCCCTTTTCGTCTTAGTCGTCATTAAAAAGCGAAAAAGGACATACACCCCAAGGATCAGCAAAAATAGTGAAATATATGGCTTTATCAAATCACCCGGTAAATTACTTAAAAAACACGCTCCTGCAAATGCCCCTATAGATCCAGGGATGATTAATTTAAAAAGTGCTTGGCGATCGACATTCCCGAACTTCAAATGAGAAATGCCAGATGCCGCCGTTGTCACAACTTCTGCCAGATGAACGGATGCAGAGGCCACTGCTGGGGCGATTCCGAATGTCAGCAACATCGATGTTGATGTTACCCCATATGCCATACCTAATGAACCATCGATCAGTTGAGCCAGAAATCCGATAAACGCGAATATAATGAGCTTTCTCATTTTCTCCTCCTAGCTTGTCGTTTTTGTCAGACACTTGATGCTCGTCCGACGTCGATTATCCGAATGTCCTAACAAATGCTTTTTCAAATTGGTTGGTGACAATCCCCTATAGATATGGTATTTGTATGATTTCTATAAGATATGCAAAGAACGCTTTGGATGTTATAGACTCATATATGGAGTTGGAAAATTCAATTACCCACTTCCTGGGTCTACTGAAGAAAAACAACCCTTCAGTCAACTAAAAAAGGTCCCTGTTAAATAACAAGGACCCTCGCTTTCCATCAAATCATCTACTGTTTCCTAAGTTCATTTACCAATAATTGTTTCATTTTGGCATGATGTCGATTAATCACAAGCCTATTTTCCATTTTGACGCTGCCTTCATGCCTTATAGAGCCCATTTGTGTATGAATTCTATAAAGTAATAGAGGTTGAGGCACAAAGCATAATTTGAAATTCTGCATGACTCGCAGCCATAAATCATAATCGTGTGTGTACAGAAGCTTTTCATCAAAAACTCCGATGAGATCAAATACCTTCCGCTGAATCATGACCGAGCAGCCATTAATTATATTTCCTCTAATCATTGCTTTAATAAGTTCAAGTTGATTAGGTGGATCGATCCCTATAATCGGAGTAATGATTTCTCCATTTTCATTTATGCAATAATAGCTAGTATAACTAAATTGGGCAATATTCCTTTTCATTACGTCCAACTGGACTTCCGTTTTTTCAGGGTAAAAGATGTCATCCGAACTAAGCCAACATAAATAGTCACCTGTTGCATTTTTGATGCCGGTATTTAATGCACTGGCCGTTCCCCCATTTTCCTTTTTGATGTACAAAATTTCATCTAGATACGGTTCGATTTTTTCTGCATATAATGTAGAGCCATCGTCGACTACGATAATTTCAATATTCTTGTAGGTTTGGTTGATTAAACTCTCCAATGCTTTATCAATGTATGGACAATTATAGAATGGAACAACAATTGATACTTTTGACATATTTGAACCGCCCTTTCAAGTATTTACGCTTTCTTTCCATGCACTTCTTGTCTAACAATGCGTATAAATAGTGATGATTCATTTTCATTCTTCATATTTACGGCACACTATATAAGATATGTTCTATTCCCTTTTGGGTCATTCCCCAAATTGGCTATAAATCCTAAAAGAGAATCATACGTATATTACAAGGCTTTTTGTCACACCCATTCAAAAAGGAGGGGAAAAATGAATATATTATTTGTTTTTTATGTTCCAAGTGGTGGAGTTGAAACATTAAATCGACAACGATTTAAAGCTCTAAAAGAACATGATATCCATGCACATTTTCTTTATTATGATAATAGAAGAAGTTTCTTGAATGACCACTGTGCGCCAACATTTATAACGAACGATGATGCTGAAATCAAAAAAATATTAGAAGATGGAGATTATTCCGCTATCGTTGTCGTTTCAGATTTCCAAGCACTACCAAGATTCAGGTCTCTAGGTTATAAAGGAAAAATGATTATAGAAATTCAGGGATACGGGCCGAAAAATGTTGCCAGAGAGGTATTTACTAATGCCATCCGACATGTCAATGCCCATGCTGATGGATTTCTTAACCCAAAAACTCCGCACATCATGCAATTATTAGATGAACTTTACCCTTCGTTCCCAACATTCAGTTTTAATAATTGTTTTGATACAAATAACTTCTCTTACAAACCATTACCATTAGATGGCTTTAGAAAAGTTGCCTGGATAGGAAGAATCGAGGACAACAAAAATTGGAGTGAATTCCTCAAAATAGGTTATCAACTCATTAACAATCATAATCCCAAAATACAATTACTTATGTTCGAGGATCCCACGTTAAGTGACCCTGAAGAGAGAATGAAATTTAATAAATTAATAGACCGATTACGTTTAAGCACAAAGCTCACTTTACACTCCAATGTTCCAAATTCCCAAATGGCAGATTATTTTTCCATAATTGGCGATTCCGGAGGCTTTTTATGTTCCACTTCTAAAGTGGAAGGAGCCCCTTACGCACTCCTAGAAGCGATGAGTTGTAGATGCCCTGTGCTGACGACGGATTCCGATGGTGTAAGGAGCTCAATCATTCATAATCAAACTGGAAAGTTTTACACGTTAGGAAACCTCGATAATGCCGTCAAAGAGGCAAAGGAATTAATGAATAACCAGAACTTAAGGGAAAGTATCCGATCGAATGCCCTCGAGCATGTAAAGACTAATTTTAGTCCTGATTTGTATGCTCGAAATTTCATCAATATGCTTGAATCCTTAGGAATACACTCTGAATAACAAGAAACAGCCGGAATTTTCGCATTCCGGCTGTCTTTTTAAAGGGAACAGTCCAACTATGGAACTATTTTATGTGCTTTGTTCCAGGTTGAACTTTTTCAATTGATTTTGTTCATCTTCTGTAAGTGATTGAAGTTTATCATTAAGAAGTTGTTTAGCCAAATCATAAAGTTCTATATCCCATGCGTTATATGTTTTAATCAAATTTATTAATTCTGATGGCACTTCATCTTTTGCCAAACGATTTTTAGTTATATTTTTTCTAGTATAATGAATATCTCCCCAAGCATATTCCTTTTTTAGGCAAAAAAGTGTTTCATTGAACAATTCGGTGACTCCAACCACGGAAAATGTCTTTAGGTTTTCTTTCGCTATTTCAATATCAGGCTCCTCAGCATTACCGCATACTAACCTGGTTTGTAAATTTTGGGCTTCAGGATCCTTTAACACAAATTCCTCTAGAGTCATGTCCCTAACTCTCTCATATCCTGGCTGGTTTTGTAGAAAGAAATATAAGGATATGACACGGTCCACTGGATCACGTAACATCGTAAAGTAATTAGAGGGTTTTGAAAAATGCTGATGAATTCCATAATAGTAATGACCCGCTACAGCTTTGATTTTTCTCTTTTCCTCTGCCCCTAATTGATCAACTTTTTTAATCTGGGATTCGTACGAATCATGATCGAATATTTCATGAACTTGATATTGTTTTCTAAAGATTGCACTTAAGGTTGTTCCCCCTGTTTTGGGAACATGCATAAAAATATCCAGATGATCTTCGGACATAGATGATTCCCTCCATTTCATGTCATAAAAAGCGTGCTTTATAAATTCTCCAGATTTTTTTTAAGAAGTGGTCGGTAATGGGTTTCAATCGTGAGGATATCTTCTAACATTTCAGGTTGGAACCTGCTTGTACCCGATTCTTCATGTATCCTGAATTTTGTTAAGACTTCATCTAAATAATACATTTTAAAGCCATTTACCAATAAGCGAAGCCACATTTCATAATCATGTGTATAACGATGATACGGATTGAAGTAACCAACCGCATCGAATACATCTTTCTTCAAAACGACAGTACAGCCATTCACGGCATTACGAAGTAAAAAAGCATGGTACACTCCGTTTTCAATATCGGAAAAGCGCTCACCGGTCCAAGAAAGAATGACTTCATCATTTTTGTTTATACTATCAAAATTCGTAAAACTCACCTTTGCATTATGTTCGTGCATAAACGAAATTTGCAGTGACACCTTTTCAGGAAGAAAATAATCATCCGAGCTTAACCAAGCGACATATTCTCCTGTAGCAGCCTGTATCCCGTGATTCAATGCCGTTGCAGTTCCTCCGTTCTCTTTTTTTAAGTAACGGATCTTCTCCAAGAACGGCTCGATTTTTCCAGTGAAAGTTGTTGATCCGTCATCAACAACAATTACCTCTATATTCTTATAGGTTTGATCTAGCGCACTTTGAATGGCTTGATCTATATAGGAACAATTATAAAAGGGAATAATGATTGATACTTTCGGCTCCATCGTCTACCTCCTAAAAAACATTTTATAAAAAGTATTCATCCAACTACATTCATTTGTTTTAGTCACTATTCCTTTAATCCTCGATGAAAGGCAAGGATGTCCATTAAAGATGATTCAAGTGGGATACTTGGCTTCCACCCTAAATTCATTAGCTTAATCGGCAAAATGGCCCTACTATTTTCAATTAAATCATTTCGTTGTGAATTTACCTTTATTTCATCTGTCGTTATTGTCCTAAATCCTTCAATGATTTCTTCCAGGGTTCGATTATTGCCAGAAGCAACATCATACGTTTCGCCAGGCTTCCCCCTTTTCAAAAGAAGGTCATAAGCTCTCACTGCATCTCTAACGTCCAGAAAATCACGTTGAACATTCGGATTATCGACTTCAAGGACCTTTTCCGTTCCTTTTATTTCCATATCGATAATTTTTTGTGCAAAAATGGAACAAACTCCATTGGATAATCCCGGTCCGATTAGATTGGATGGTTTGGCAATGGTGATGTCCATGTTATATAAAACCTTCCATGATTGTGCTATAAGTACTTGAATTGTTTTACTTAAACTATAAGGATGGGGAATTGAGGAGATGGAATTTAGATCAATTTGAAGAGCTGAGCCGACTATCACGATTTTACAGGTTGGACTTTCTTTACGAATGGCATCGAGTAGGTATGCGGTGGACATGGAATTTGCCTCCAGTGACGATATGGGGTCCATCCATGATTCCCCAACATGGTTTTGGCCTGCTAAATGAAGAAGGTATTGAGGTTTGGTCCTTTTGACAAGCTTGTAAACCTCTTTGCTATTCGTAAGATCACAGAATTCCACCTGAATCCCATCATCGGTATTCAACTTTTTTCTTGAAACGGCGGTAATATCATATCCTGATTTTAGAAAGTGTTCGCATGCATGCTGGCCCGTAAACCCACTAGCCCCAGTGATGATTAATTTACTTCGTTGATTCATTGATTTCTCATCCAATCGTTATTGATGTTAGTACTCGTTTTAAATCAACTCAAGGTAAAAATTACCTCAACTTTTATAACTCTCCTTAATACTCACAAATCATCTTTCTGCAGTTTCAACGCCTTCGAATATTTAATAATTTTTATTAATTGTTGGTTCATCACAAACAGAGTCTCTTAATTACAATATGCACCCACTCCTCTGTTGCTATGGGCTACACTCTCCTTCTAATAACAAAAGGGCAATCTCGCTATGATTTATTAATTATTGAATATCGTTATATGTTATTTGCCACGCTTCAAACGTATCACTTTGAGAGACAGGGTGCCCAACCATTATTCAAAATGTAAAGTCACGGTAAATGAATGGTTAGTCCATATCGATATGTTGTTGATGCATACGATAATAACAGGCTTCTTTCTGTTGCCTTCCGGAAAAAAGAAGCCACAATGCAAAAGGTAATAATATCGATTTGCAGTTCATGTATGTTCCTGTTTTGACAATAATTAACGAAAACATTTCTTTCTACCTCTTCTATAAAATTATCATTCTTGAACATTTAGATATCACAGGTAAGTAACAAAAAAATACATTAATTGGATTATTTTCACCATATTACAGTAATGAGAAGGCAACGCCACAATAATTTAAACGTTAAATGTTGGTGCACTTAACGAGGCATTGATAAATCTTATAACTAAGGAGAGATAAAATAATGGCGAATGGATGTAATCAAAATCCAATTGGATTTTGTTCAGAATCTGAAGGTATCAATACAATAGCCAACGGGGCGGCTTCCCATGCCGAAGGAAATAGTACAATTGCGGGTGGAGACGCATCTCATACAGAAGGGTATCAGACCGAAACGACAGCTGGTGTGGCCCATGCAGAAGGAGCTAACACATCAGCCACAGGGCTGGCTTCCCACGCGGAGGGATATATGACCAATGCTAATGGAAGTTCTTCCCACGCGGAAGGTTCCACTACGGTGGCGGGAGGTGTGGCCTCCCACGCGGAGGGATATTTTTCGAGTGCAAGTGCAAATACGGCCCATGCAGAAGGTAGCTCAACCTTAGCCTCCGGTTATGCTTCCCATGCGGAGGGATCAAACACAAGCGCCTTGAACTTATATGCCCACTCAGAGGGAAATGTAACGACTGCCTCGGGTATTGCATCCCATGCAGAGGGAGAAAACACAATCGCAAGTGGGCTAGTCTCTCATGCGGAGGGACAAGCCACTAGAGCTCAAGGTGAATCTTCGCATGCCGAAGGAGATCAGACTGCTGCTAACGGAAGGGCCTCACACGCTGAAGGAAATTTGACGTTGGCCAGCGGTATTTTTGCGCATGCGGAGGGTCAACGCACCATCGCTTCAGGTGACCTTTCTCACGCTGAAGGAAATCAAACTCAAGCGCTCGGACAAAACTCTCATGCTGAAGGTGCTCTTAACATAGCAAGCGGTTTCACCTCACACGCAGAAGGAGTAAACTCGGTTGCTTCTGGTTTCTTCTCCCACACAGAAGGACAATCGACTAATGCTAACTTTTTGGAAGGTGTTCATGTCATGGGGCAATTTGGTGCAGCAAACGAGCTGCCGTATTCTTGGTATCTGGCAAATGGCATAAATACCTCAACGCCGGGCTTGGCTGCCAAAATTTTAAGCAATGGTAATGTGAAAATTGACGGAACCGTCACCACCCCTGCGGCAGATTATGCGGAAATGTTCGAAACTGCAGATGGGAATCCTATCGATTTCGGATACTTCGTCACCTTGTCAGGAAATAAAGTGCTTATAGCAAATGGCCAAGATGATTTTATATTGGGAATTTCAAGCGCAAAACCTGCCTTCTTAGCTGATAGTGGAGAGCTTCGATGGAAACACAAGTACTTGACTACAGAGTGGGGTGAAATTTTGTATGAAGAAACCATACTTCCTTCTGTATTAGACGCTGGCGGCAATGTAGTCGTGCCGAAACGGGCAGAACTGAAGCCGGTATTAAACCCTGATTGGGATGCCACCATCGAATACAAACCTCGCAGTAGCAGACCTGAATGGATAGCCATAGGACTTTTAGGAAAACTGTTTGTTAGAGATGATGGCAGTTGCGAAGTTAATGGCTACTGTATGCCAAATGGTGAAGGAATAGCAACAAAAGCAAGACAAGGATATCGGGTGCTTGAACGCACAGGTACAAATCAAATATTGGTATTGTTTACTTCTGTCCCAGTAAATAATTCCAATAAAGTTGAGGATTATAAAACGTTAGCCGAATTAAAAGAACAAGGTTACCTTACTGAGGAAGAATTTCTAATAGAAAAACAAAAGCTATTAAACTCATGAGAATCTGGTTTTTATTGTTTTACTAATAAGCACCATAGAAACTACTCGTATACATTTACTCTCATTCTGCCGGGCAGATTTCGTATTTTTGGTGAAATCCCCTTTATCGTTTGATATGCATACTGCTTATCAGGATTTGGAGTGAATATGGGATGATTACAATGCCCTGGAGATTTATAAAATACAAGTCTATGTATTAATTTGATTGAAAAAAAATTAATCATTTAAAAATAAATGGATAACTTGTCCACACCAAAAACATAAAACATTAATAAACTGGATGTATCCCTTTAGAAAAGAGGTGTTAATTATGGGAAAATTTTTAGACGCTCAGATTTCGCAAAATATAAGTGGTAGTGGTCAGATCTCCATTCCAGTTTCCTCTACTCCCGCGCTTTTTGCAACACTAGGCCTAAACACATCAGGTGCTGGACCTAACCTTCGTGTTCAATTCACCGCAACTGTTTCCCTTAGCTCTTTAGCTGCTGTATTAGTCCCCGTCACCATCCAAATTTACAGAGGCGTAGGACCAGGACGTGTCCTTGTTTATTCAGCTATAGAAACAGCACCAGCTGCTGGCGCCTTATTAGTTGCTTCTAGAAATATAATCACTGTTACCGGTGCTGACTATAGACCACCTAACCCAGGTTCTTTGATTTATCAAGCGTTTATTAGTATACCTGGCGGGATACCAATTGTACCAACTCGTACAGGCCCTGAAAGTTTTAACGCGGCTGCATACTCCGACTAATTACGTACGCTAATAGGATATCAAGCCAAAATATTCACCAAATAATTTAATAATTAAGCAGTGAGCATAACCATATTCAACAAGTGCTCACTGTTTATTTTTCCACTTGAAAATATACATATAATCCTCATCACTTGAAAAACAAAAATAAAAACTATTTTCAGGTCTTTGCTTTGCAGGAATATTGGAATAGGAAGACACCCGTCTATAACACAAGTTTATCTCCTGAATACTTATATAAAAACGAATTTGAAATGATAATTACTAAGTACTAACAGATGGGAGATATCTTAATGAAAATTCTGCTTGCCACCTTTTGGGTAACGCCACATGTAGGTGGGGTTTGGAACTATATGCAGCAATTAAAAGAAAAGCTTGAAACTCTAGGTCATGAGGTCGATTTCCTCGGCTTTGGCGAGGACCATGAATATGTTCACATCATTAACGAAAATCGAAGGATATATAGGGATGCACTGCTGCCAGAGGAAATCTCCATATTGATGGAGCAACATAATTCCCCCACTCATGGAGACCCAGTGATTCACTATTATGAAACACGATGTAACTTTTTCCAGCTAGGAGCCAAACATATAGGTTTGGAACAATATGATGTCATTCATACCCAAGATATTTTTTCCACCGTCTGCATTAACAGAATAAGATCCGAAAAGACTGCTCTAGTCGCCACCCTTCATGGTTGTGTTGCCCACGAGCTTAAGAACGCGTATTACAACTCCAAAACGCAAAAAAAAAGCATCGCAAAAAAAGGGCGTTATTATTTTAATCAATTTGAATATGATGGCGCGACTTCAGCTGATCATACGATTGTAGCCAATGAATGGATGAGAAATATTTTAACAGAAGAATTTAAAGTTCCGAAAGAACAACTAAGTGTTTTTCATTATGGATATGATATCGAATCCTTCCTGAAGCGAGTGGACGAAAAATCCGATATTCAACGCCCAGCCGATAAGAAAGTGATTATTTATACAGGTCGATTGAATGAGTTTAAAGGAGTGCATCATTTAATAGGCGCACTTATGCAATTAAAGGAAACCAGAAATGATTGGGTTTGTTGGATAGTTGGGGACGGTCCCCAGGAAAAGGAATTGAAAAGTAAAAGCAAGGCCATGGGGCTGGAAACTGACGTGATCTTTTTGGGGAGACGGGATGATATTCCCTATTTATTGTCCATTTCGGATATTTTCGTTCTGCCAACCTTGATGGAAAATCAGCCCTTATCAGTAATAGAAGCACAAATTACTGGAAAGGCTGTCATTGCCAGTGATGTGGGAGGAGTTCCTGAAATCATTGAACATGGAGTTACAGGTGTATTATCACCTGCCGGGGATGAACAAATGTTAACCACCCATATTAATTACTTATTGGAGCATGAATCATACATGAAAAACCTTGGAATTAACGCCAAAAAATGGGGTATTGATCATTGGTCCCCTGATAAAGCCGTTCAAAAAGTGCTAGGTGTATATGAAAGTGCCCTTTCCAAAAAAAGAAGTAACTAATATGATGCTGCCACTTTCCATGTTGTCAGCTTCTATCTTCCTCCTCTTTTTAGAGAATGCTAGGTAACTGCTTAAACCATTATTATTCATATAACATACAATAATAAAAACATATAAAAGGAGTATGATGTATGAAGGCTATCGTGACTGGAGGGGCTGGGTTCATAGGTTCCCATCTCGTTGAAGAACTTATCTCAAATGGTGCCGAGGTACATGTATTGGATAACATGATATCTGGACACTTGGACTATGTACATCCCAATGCCATCATCCATACTGAAGATATATGCAGCGAGGCAGCTGGACAAATCATGGTTAAGGAAAAGCCTGATGTTGTTTTCCATTTGGCTGCACAAGCGGATGTGAGCCGCTCCATTCTCGAACCCCAATATGATGCAGATGTAAATATCAACGGAACAATAAACATTCTCAAGGCATGTCATGATTCCTCTGTAAGTAAGCTGATCTTTTCTTCTACCTCCGGTGTTTATGGTGATTTACAAAAAGACCTGATTTCCGAAGATGACTTGACAGGACCCATTTCTTATTATGGTTTATCAAAGTTAACTGCCGAATCATATATCCGTTTATTTCATCAGCTATATGGGCTTCCGTATACGATTCTCCGTTATGGAAACGTTTATGGGCCTAGACAAACAGCAAAAGGCGAAGGCGGAGTCGTTGCAGTCTTTTTAGAAAAACTCAAAAAAGGGATGCCTCTAAGCATTCACGGTGATGGTGAACAAACCCGTGATTTCATATATGTGAAAGATATCATACATGCAAATATCGCTTCAGTGAATCGAGGAAACCAAGAAACAATCCAGGTCAGCACTGCACAGAAAACATCTGTAAATCACCTATTGAAAATGCTAACACAAATTCATGGCTCCAAGGTGGATACGGTTCATTCTGCCGCAAGAACAGGAGATATTAAACACAGCTGCCTTGATAACAGGAAAGCACAGCAATCGCTGAATTGGTATCCTAAGACCGATATTTTCCAAGGTTTATCCGAAACGTATTCTTTCTCAACTAAAAAATAGTTCAATCGATAATCCGCATATATGTCCGCCCTCACTAAGACCACCAATTTTCAGGATATTTAATCCCAAACTTTACATTTTCGATTTATCCATTTACTGATCTGTGGAGTGAATGAAGAGACTTTTTATCTGGAGTTAAGTTAATTATTCATTGAATAAAAGTGTATCGTTTCTGACTTTACACTTTATACGGCAAGAACAGTTCATAAATAAAACCGGATAAAAAAAGAAGCTGTGTTTTTATCCTAATAATCTCCCGAATACCTTTGTTTCGGGAGATTATTAGCAGTATTGAACGCTTTTAAAACGGCTTCATTAAACGATGATGCCCCTAAGTTTGGACAAGTTTAATTGTCTATTTATCATTCCTTCCAAGTGAGTTACCCCATCAATCATAAGGCAGCCCGCTAAATATAATAACGCTTACAACCCTCTTGACAGTTTACTAGTTTACAATCTCCTCTTGCCAAAGATTCTATGAAGTGAAAGCCAAAAATGATGCTACTATTTTTTCTTTTTCAATATGGAACTTAATATGTAATATACTAATGGCCCCTCAAAGTAATTGACCATTAATACTAGTTGTTCATTCAGGAAAAAGACTCCTCGGAAGGTAACTAGCCTTTCACATTTCTTTGGATGTAACTTTTCTTGACTGAATACTTCTATGCGAAAGGAAGTTTCTTACACGAAGAGATCTTTACATTACAAGAAAAATAAATATATTTCGTTTTTTAGTCTTCAATGTTTTGGTTTGCCTACCCCATCAAAAACTTAGGTGGTTTTGTTCTTCCAGACTCCATACAAATCGCTTTCATCATGATTCATTTAGCGAATTCTTCTATTTTCTTACTGCTTTTTCATCCAATCTCTTAATTCCACTAACATTTTTTCGTAAGTAGGCATTTTGTATTGAAAATCGTTTCTTGTATTTTTTATGGATCGATCCAGAACTATATTTGAATCTGGAATGATTTCCACATCCGTTTTCTTAAAGGTTTGCTGTATCAATTTTAATAGGGCCGCTTTTGATATTTTTTCATCTGAACCAAGATGATATAATCCGGTAATATTCATCTGGATCATCGTGTCCAGCGCCCTAGCAAGCTCGAGAGTCGTTACACCATTCCATAGAACTTTTTCGTATCCTTTTATTTTTCCTTTTTGCTTCATGAACCAAAGGAATAAACCAATTCCATCTTCTTTTAGCTCCGGGCCAATTATGGAGGTGCGTATTGTCAAATGTTTTTCACTAATAATTTCCCCCAAATGTTTGGATTGACCATAAATGGTCGAACTGTCAGGAATATCATCCTCGGTATAATCTCCTTTATTACCTGAAAATACACAATCTGTACTGATATGGATCAATTTTCCATTATTGCGTTCTGTCAATTTAACAAGCTGATGGGGAAAAACACTGTTTACCTGAAAAGCGAGTTTCGTATTATCATTTGCATGATTATTTAAAATGCCGATACAATTTATCGTAATGTCGGGTTTTACTTTGTCCATAATTTCCTCAAGACCCGTTAAATCGGTTACATCCAAATATAAACCCTTTTTATCATTCCGATCCCTTGATGTATAGCTAACCTGATACTTGGGGTCCCCTGTGAAATAGTCCTTTATTACATGGCCTGCCATCCCTTGTCCACCAAGGACTAGTACCTTCATGTTAAATGAAGCCCCCTTTCTTTAACATTTCCTTAATTTGGGCTTTTTCCATTAGTCCTGTGCCAGAGTTGTAGTCTTCCAAACTAACAGACTGGTATTTGGAATAATGCTCCTTTATACCCTCTATGTGAATGGCTGGCAGTATAACATAATATTCATCATCATAGGCAATTGCCGTTGTGCTTTCGTATTCTGAAAGAAGGATCTCATGGAGTTTTTCACCTGGACGGATGCCTAGGACATCCACTTCCACATCTGCTTTATTGGATGCTTCTATCAACACTTCGGCTAGGTCGATAATCTTACAGGAAGGCATTTTCATCACGAATATTTCTCCGCCGACACTTTCAAATGTTGCCTTGAACACCAATTTTATCGCTTCTTGAATGGTTAGAAAGAATCTTGTCATATTTAAGTCCGTTATACCGATTTTTCCCTTTTCCTTGATTTGCTTTTTGAATACATGAATGACACTTCCGTTAGTTCCCAAAACGTTTCCGCCTCGGATACATACAAACCTAGTTTTCGTGTTTAATGTATTAGCGTGAATGATCAGCCTTTCTGCCATCGCTTTTGAAAGGCCATAAAAATTGGATGGATTTGAAGCCTTGTCTGTAGAAATATTTATAACTGAATGAACATTACAGCTAATGGCTGCTTCTATGACATTCTGTGTTCCAGTCACATTTGTTTTTAATGCTTCAATGGGTTGGTCCTCACAAACAGGTACATGCTTTAACGCTGCCAAATGAAAGATATAATCAACACCTTGGCATGCTTCCAATAAAGCTTCCTTCTCTTTTACGTCTCCAATAATGAAATGCAATTTCGGATTATTATCAAACTCCTGTTTCATTGTGAATTGATTGGACTCATTCCTTGAAAAAATACGGATTTCGCTTGGTTCATATTCTAATAGCTGTCTAACCAATTCATAACCCCATGAGCCTGTACCGCCTGTTACCAAGATTGTTCGATTCTTAATCAATTTCATGGCCTCCCAGTATTATTTTAAGTACTTTATCCGAAACGTTTCTATGGTCGTAGCCTTCTGGAAAAGTCCAGTCTTTTTGCTGGTTAACCATAATGTTTACACAATTGACGATTTGTTTTGCATTAATTCCCGATAACATATTGCTGCCCGACTCAATCGTTTCAGGCCGTTCCGTAGTTTTTCGAATTGTAACGGCAGGTACATGGAACAAGCAACATTCTTCTTGGACGGTTCCACTATCGGTCAGCACACAAAAAGCGTTTTTTTCAAGCTTTACAAAGTCGAAGAAACCAAAGGGTTCATGGAATTCTATCAGTGGATGTACATCTAATTTAGGACTGAGTTCAATGCGGGATTTTGTCCGGGGATGTAAACTGCAAATGATTCTTTTTTGATAGGTTTCGGCTACTAAATTAATGCCCTTCATAATTTCCAGCAAACGATCTTCATAGTCTACATTTTCAGCACGATGGGCCGTAACGAGGAAATAATCCTCCTTACCCAGATTCAATTTATCCAAAATGACACTTTGCTCAATCTCATTGTTGAAATGGTTCAAAACCTCGTAAATTGGGTTCCCCGATAAATAGATTCTTTTACTTGGGATACCTTCATTCAAAAGATTCTCCTTACTTTGTGGAGTGTAAGGTAAATTCAAGCTTGAAACAGCATCAATGATCCGACGATTTTTTTCTTCTGGCACTTCCAGGTCAAAGCAACGGTTTCCCGCTTCCATATGAATGACCGGGATCCCCATTCTTTCTGCCAGGATGGAGCTAAGCCCGGAGTTCGTATCACCTAACACTAATACTTTGTCTGGCTTTTCATTTAACAGAATGGTTTCTAAATTCATGAAAATGGCCGATAACTGTTCTCCGAGGGTTTTTTGTTGATTCAGCAAGACATAATCAGGTTTCCTTACCTGTAGCTGTTGGAAGAATATTTCGCTTAAGGATGTAGTGAAATTTTGTCCAGTGTGTACTAGAATATGTGAATCAGCATACTGATCCAATTTCTTTATTATGAGACTTAATCTGATGATTTCAGGTCGGGTCCCTAAAATGGTCATTACTTTCACGATTTGCACTCCTTACTCTTTTCTGGTATATGGCCTCTCCGTCTACCCTTTATTGTATGCACTGCCAATCCTATTGATATAGGCTAACCTATTAGATTTCGGTCTATTTAAACAAATAACCGCCTTTATAGTCTGCACTTCCCCCCCCCTGGCCTAGTTGCGTTTATAGACCTTTTTTCCTGAAATCATTATTGATTGAACTCCATATCATTCTATTAAAAAAGCTATATATCCTTGTGAGGACATATAGCTTTTTATCATTTTTGGAATTGTAATTGATGCAGATTGGCAAAGATGCCACCCTGTTTAAGTAAGTAATCGTGACGTCCCTCTTCGGCAATTCCTTCTTCCGTAACAACAATGATTTTGTCAGCGTTTCGAATGGTCGCCAATCGGTGAGCGATGATCAATGTAGTTCTGTTTTCAGCAAGTTCAGTAAGTGCCTGCTGAATGATTCTTTCCGTCTCAGTATCGAGTGCAGAGGTGGCTTCATCGAGAATTAATATTGGCGGGTTCTTCAAGAACATCCTCGCTATTGCAATTCTTTGTTTCTGTCCTCCCGATAATTTCAAACCACGTTCACCTATTTGTGTTTCATAGCCATCCGGAAGTCCTTCAATGAAAGTCTCCAAATGGGCTTTTCTTGCAGCTTCAGAAATTTGTTCATCCTTTGCATCAAGCATTCCGTAAGCAATGTTCTCTTTTAAAGTGCCTGTAAAAAGAAACACATCTTGCTGAACAATGCCAATTTGTGACCGCAGCGACTTTTTCGTCATCTCACGAATATCAATTCCATCAATGGAAATTGAGCCGGAATTAACATCATAAAATCGCGGGATCAATGAACATATGGTTGTTTTGCCTGCTCCTGATGGCCCCACAAAAGCGACGGTTTCACCAGATTTAATATTCAGGTCAATTCCTTTTAAAACGTTTTTTTTATCTTCATATTTAAAAGAAACGTCTTTAAAGGAAATATCCCCCAAAAGGGAAGTAACTGCTATTGCATCCTTTTTATCCACGACATCAGGCGCTACATCCAAAAGTTCAGTAAAACGTTTAAAACCAGCCATTCCTTTCGGATAGAGTTCCATCAGCGCACTGATTTTGTCAACTGGCTTAAATAAGACGTTAACATATAAAACGAATGCAACTAGTTCTCCATATGAAAGCTCCCCATGAAAGGTTAGCCAAGCTCCCATCACCAATACGGCAAGGGTCATAAACCTTGTCATCATGTAGATGCCTGATAGACTAAAGGACATTACCTTATATCCAACGAGTTTCGCTTTACGGAATCTGCGATTATTCGTGGTAAATCGGTCCATTTCGTATGTTTCATTAGTAAAGGATTGTACAACCCTCACTCCTGAGACGCTGTCTTCCACACGTGCATTTACATCCGCAACTTCTGTATACATTTGCTTCCAGGCTTTATTCATCTTTAAATTACTTATGACAATTAACAAAACGAGGAATGGTAATATACAAACGGAGATGAGTGCCAGTTTCACATTGATTGTCAACATAATCCAAAACGCGCCAATAAAAGTCATGAAGGCAATAAATAAATCTTCGGGCCCATGGTGAGCAAGTTCCCCTATATCGAACAGATCATTGGTTATCCGGCTCATGATATGGCCGGTTTTCGTGTTATCAAAAAAACGAAAAGATTGTTTTTGCACATGTTCAAATAATTCCTCACGCATATCAGTCTCAATATTGATACCCAATTTGTGACCCCAGTACCCTACAATGAACTGTAACAAGGTACTAATGATATAAATAAGTAATAAACCGGCACTTACTGATACAATTGCAGGCCAATCATCGCCAGGAAGCAGTGTATCTATAAACCACTGAACGGCTAGCGGAAATGCCAGTTCAAGTACAGCAACTACTACTGCACTGAAGAAGTCAATAATGAATAACCGCTTATGCGGCAGGTAATACGAAGCAAAACGTCGAATCATCAAATTTTTCTCCTTTTTAACATATATTAAGGAGTATAATTGCATATTCAATAATCAGCAAGCATTTCAGGTTCCCATGCTTAAATCATGGTAAGATTATCTGTATAAAAAAACCAACCCGGCTCATACAATTTATTCGTTTAAGGAGTGAATCCAGTGTAAATAAAAAAACCCATCTATAAAACAATGGACTTTTATCTCGCTAAAGGATGGTATACATGAATAATAAATCGTTTCGACGCCTTTGGATTTCTCAGGCGTTTGCAAATCTAGGGGATATATTTTATGTAGTCGGGTTGATTTCACTTATATATGCCTTAACTGGTTCTGCCTTTTATTTGAGTTTGCTTCCGTTCACAACAACGATTTTTCGGTTTATCAGTAGTTTACTTGCACCACTCGTAATCGACAGGTTTCCTTTAAAAAGAATTCTTGTACAATCGCAATGGTGGAAGACCATTTTACTTGTTTTCCTGGGAATCTATATTACAAATTTCAATCAAGGTTTCGCTGTGGTCGTTATATCCTTCATTGCCTTGATCTCCTTATTGGATGGAGTCGCTGCCCCGGTTAGCGCAGCTTTGGTTCCTCAATTAGTTCCAAAAGAAGAGCGGATGAAAGCGAATGGTTTCTTGAATGTGATCACCCAGACGATTTTTGTCGCTGGATGGCCGCTTGGTTCTGTCTTATTAATAAGTACCAACAGTAGTTTCATAATTTGGCTTACGGTCATACTATTTGCCGTTTCAACGATCTATTCAGTAAAAATGGAAGTCTCTGAACAAACAACGGATAGCATTCCTACATCAAACCGGGATTCGATAATATCCGGATGGGTAGCGATCCGCCAAATCCCAACGATACGTACACTCATTTCCCTTGATTTTATTTCAACTTTAGCTTCAAGCGTTTGGGTAGCTGCCGTAATATATGTATATGTAGAACAGAACTTACAACTAGGTGAAGAGTGGTGGGGTTATATTAACACTAGCTACTTTATCGGCATGATCATCAGTGGATTGATCGTCATCCGTTTTGCCAAGTTACTTGAAAAACATGTCGGCTTCTTTATTATTTTCGGGCTATTTCTCAGTTCACTTCTGATATTTCTTTTCGGATCGACGAGCATTCCAGCATTGGCTTTGTTGTTTGCATGTCTTTACGGTCTCCCAGAACAAATCCGGGAAGTGATCTACACCAAGCTATTCCAAGACCATGCATCAGAAAAGACTCTAGCGAAAATTTATGCAGTTTGGGGAGCGGTCATCAATCTAACATTTGCCGGTTCTATTTTGCTATTAGGCTATATCACGGAAACATATAGTGTCAAAACAACGTTTCAATTTTCTTCTACCTTGATATTCCTGGCCTTTCTTTATGCGATTTTTAAAAGAAAGGAATTACAAGGGAAGGAAGTATGATCATCACGCTCAAGTCATTTTATATGCTTCACTGATCTTTCATTCATTTTGTTCACCGTATATGAAAAGGAGCCTTCATTTCATGGCTCCTTTTCTTTTTAATGGTTTTAAGGCAGATTTGGGAACGATTGACTCTTCTCATAATCTTACCTGGTGTTAGTTGGATGGGTCCTGACAGAAGTCCCTCATCTACACGAGTCAAACCATTCGAAATTGCCATGATAAAAGAGGAACTACGTCCTCTTTTTTACTGCCTACACGAAATCCTTCTATTTAATGGTTATTATATTCTGTTTTATGAACGCCCAATTCTGCGGAAATTCCAAACCAATCTGCCAATAAGTTGCACCTATCAGTTCATATGAATCAATCGTTTCATATTTTGCACTTATCGAGCGAATATCTTCAAACCAGACGACATGATCCAAGTTTTCTCTTCTATAAGAATAGGTAGGTGATGCCGCTGTAGTGTCGAATGTGATTTCAGAACCGGTTGCAATGGCAAGATTTTGGGCATTTTTAGCTGATAATGCCTTCGTATCATTGCTTGATACAATCCAATCGTATCCATACATAGGAAATGCCGACTGCAATTTATACTCAGGGATATTCGTCAAAGCATATCGGAGTACCTCGACCATCCACCAAAGTGGGGAAATTGGTTCGGGTGGGCCCGTTGGATATCCATAATCAATGGTCATCACGGCAACAAGGTCGGCTACCTCTCCAATCCCCCGATAATCATGACCGCCTACAATTCGATTGTCAGGATTATCTGCTGTTTTTGCATGTACGTTAACATGAAGAATTAGTTCGTTCAAACCCTCTTTTAATTCTTTTAAAAAAACCACGTAATCAGAACGTCTTGCTGGAGGGATGAATTCAATGTCCATGCTGACCCCTCCATAGCCCTTCTCCCTTACGAAATTAAGCAAACTATTGATTAAATTCCTTCTATAAACTGAACTAGTTAGTACTCCACCAGCCAAGTCAGCATCAAAATCACCGTCTTGAAAATTCCGGATCATCAATAGCGGTGTCACCCCGGTTTGTTCACATTTAGCAATAAGGGGAAGATCATCACCATCAACGAAAGCATAGCCTTCCTCGTTAAAGGAATAAGCAACAATGGCTAAATAGGATAATTTGTCACCATTATTCTCAAGTGTTTCAAACACTACTCCCCCTGAACTTGGGAAGGCAAAACCCAGCGTGATCAATTGATTTTTGTAAGGAGACGGAATCATGATTTCCGTGCCGACCTTTAGTGAATTTGCATCCATTTCGGGATTGGCTTTCATGATGGATGCAACACTCGTGCCAAAACGACTGGCAATTCCATCGAGGTTATCCAGGCTTTTTATTAGATACCTTCGATTCACCACATTTGCATCTGGTATATACAACGCCAGGCCAGGAACCAAAGTTGTTGATTCCAATCCATTGACTTCGATTATCCTTGACGGGTCAACTTT
This sequence comes from Peribacillus sp. Bi96, assembly GCF_918698115.1. Classification (GTDB taxonomy): domain Bacteria; phylum Bacillota; class Bacilli; order Bacillales; family DSM-1321; genus Peribacillus. The sequence continues at coordinate 142,888 of NZ_CAKKLV010000002.1, read as the reverse complement.
ATTTTTCTTGGCGATTTCCGTAAGGCTATCACCTTTTTTCACAATGATGATCGTCATTCATAACCCTCCAAACTCCCTCCAAAAAGTTTATGTTATTCATGTATTTAGATAGAACGAATTATTACATTTTCATAGGATGAATATCCTGCACATGTATATTTCAAATGTTGTCTGAAGTCTAAAACATCAAGTCCTTTCAGCCAACAAAAAGAGGTTGTCCAAAAGGACAACCTCATACTATACGCCATCATTCGATTTCTCGTTCCACCCATTCTTCAATGACACATTAAAGTAAATTCTTTATATCATAAAACTTCCCATTCTCCAGTTCTTCCACTTCAAGTAACTGCAATAGTTTTTCTGCCACCAATTCAGGACTCCTTAACATGCCCTTTTCTTTATATTCATGAAATTTGTTTCGGTCGGAAAAGTCATGTTCGTCTGCTGAACGGATTATTCCTTGCATCTCCGTGTCCATTACACCTGGTGAAAAAGAAATGAGAGACGTAGGGAAGGACACTTTATCCTGTTCCACCCCCGCTACCCTCGTGAACATTTCAAGCCCCGCCTTTGTGCTGCAGTAGGCTGCCCAGCCATGATAAGGATTCTTTGCTGCCCCTGAAGATATGTTGACCATTACCTTCTTTCTGTTCCAATCCTTAGTTTGTTTGATGAATTCATCGGCCAATACGATGGGTGCCAAGAAATTCACCCGCATGCTGGTTTCCAAGTTTTCCTGACCAAGATTTCCAATTGGCTTGATTGGTTCGATAACACCTGCGTTATTAATGAAGTATATGTCACTTTTTTGATCCACTACCGCCAAGACCTCATTGATCAACGAAGTTAACTTTTCCGTTTCATTTAAGTCCATGGAAATAACAGTAAGCTTCGTCCCGAATTGAGCGGCCAGTAAAGCCATATCAGGATGGGCTGTACGAGAAATTAAAATGCAATGATCACTCGTCTGCAAACATTTCTTGGCAATGGCAGCACCTAAACCTTTTGAAGCTCCTGTGATAATGAAAGTTTTCATAGCAGTTCCCCCTTTTATTGATTATTCTCCATTGTACCAAAAGAAACAGCCCATATAGTAATGGGCCGCTTCTATTATATTTACAAAATGGGTGATAACAGTCTTGCAATGGACTCTTTAAAACGAATCCATTTTGAACGCTTTTCAAACTCTTCAATGGTAAGTTGCCTGCACACTTCTACATCCTTATAAAAAATCCTTGTAAGTGTTTCGGCCATGCCTTCGTCGTATATGAAGGCATTGACTTCAAAATTCAATTTAAAACTTCGGACATCAATATTTGCGGTCCCCACCGAAGAAACTTCTTCATCCACGACAATCATCTTCGCATGGATAAATCCGTTATCATAGATGTAAATTTTAGCCCCTGCTCTTAATAACTGCCCTGCATTGAAAGTTGTCGCCCAATATACGAAAAGGTGATCAGGCTTATTGGGTATCATGATCTTTACATCCAATCCTGACAAGCTGGCTATCCTGAGTGCATCCAATAAACTTGCATCCGGAATGAAGTAAGGTGTTTGAATGAGAATCGATTTTTTAGCTGAAGAAATTAATTTAATATAGCCGTTTTTAATTTGTTCCCATTCAGAATCCGGCCCACTTGTCACAATTTGCAAATCTATATTTCCTTGAGGCTCCAGAGTAGGAAAATAATGGGGCTGATAAATGATATCATGGTGCTTCGATGCCTGGTTCCAGTCCAGAATAAAGCGGGTTTGAATGGCTTTGACTGCCGCTCCCTTTATCCGGAGGTGTGTATCTCGCCAATAACCGAATTTTGGATTAAGCCCTAAATATTCATCACCTACATTAAAGCCGCCGACATACCCTACCTTTCCATCTATGATGACGAGCTTTCTATGGTTACGGAAATTCAACCGTAGATTTATAAACTTTAACTTGGATGGAAAGAATGCCTCCACACGGCCGCCAGCCTGCCTAAAATCCCTAAAAAATCTTTTGGTCATTCCTCTTGATCCCAACTCATCGTAAAGCAGGCGAACTTTGACACCTTCATTGGCTTTTTTAGTCAAAGCATCAATGAATTGTTTACCAAGACCGTCCCTTTGAATGATGTAATATTGTATGTGAATGTGGTTTTCAGCCTCTTCGATATCTTTAAATAGCTGTTCAAACTTCATTTTTCCTTCCGTAAAGATATCAACTTGGTTATCTTCCGTAAGAACGGCATCATTGTTTCGAAGGTGCATATAAATCAAATCACGATAATTACTCGAAGGCGCATTTCGAAAAGGAAAATGATCCGCAGATAGCTCTTCCATCTGTTTATCAAGGATTTCTTCAATCCCGATCTTCTTCTTATCCTCCCATTGGAATAAGTGGGCGTGCCTCAAACTCGTTCCAAAAAGAAGATATAAAATAAAACCGACTACAGGCAAAAAATATAAAACCAATAACCAAGCCCAGGTCGTGCTTGCTTCCCTTCTTTCAAAAAATATAACGATCGTAGCGAATAATATATTAAGAATGATAACGAGGCCGAGCAAAACCGATGTAACATGCGTAAATTCCATAGCATAACCTCACTCAATTTTTATCCCTTTAAGGATAACATGCCAATTCTTTATATCAAAGGATTTGCTTATTTGAAAAAGAAAACCGAGAATTCACAAAAATGGGCCTCTCCTATAGAGGCCCATTTTTTAAAAAACATCCACCGAACCTTAAAATTCCACAATATGACAGGATGCCTTATGCAATTATTAACAAAAAAAAGCAAAATGTCTTACCGGCTTTTCACTAATAAATTCACGGCTTCTTTAACAAGATCCTCGGGATTATTTTCTCCGGTTTCATTAGCTTCCCGTACGCATTCTACAAGATTCGAGCTTACGATTACCCCTATTGTCCTATCGATCGCAGATCTTGTGGCAGATAACTGCGTGACTACATCTCTACAATCTTTATTTTCTTCCATCATTTTCAAAATACCACGAAGCTGCCCTTCAATTCGCTTCACTCTATTTTTCATCTGCTTTTCATATTCCATATGAGGTGGACCTCCTACCCCTATAACTAATAATTTTCATCCTGACATCATACCAAATTTAAATCAATTTGAAATGAAGCTTGATAAAAATCTTACAATTTATAATACATACCCAATAGGTATAATTGTCAAGTGCCAATACCCAACATTGCTTGATCGATATGTAATTTCTATTTTTGCACGAGAAGATTTTGTGCCATGGCCTCAGAAAACTCAATCGTCATTTGGGGAACGTAAGTTTTTAACAAAGCATTAACGATCGGGGCTTTAGCTCCTTTTGCCGTTATCGCCAAGCAGCCAGTCATTTTAGTCTGTCCCATACCGCACTGTTCTGCTAAGAAATAGCCATACCCATCAAATTTTTCATTTAATCCCCGTAGTTTAAATGTTACCTTGTCGGGTTCGTTCCATTCCAAAATATTCACTTCAAGTTTAATTTTCTTTTTCATCAATCCTAAATCGCTTTTAAACTCCCATATAAGTGTCCTATCATTAATCATCTCATGATTGATATACCCTGGTACAAGAGGTGCCCAACGATCTATGACACTTACAAACCCCCATACAGTGTCTATTGAAACCGGTAAAATGATACTATGCAATCCTTCTGACAAAGCAGTTCCCCCCTAAATCATTTTACTTACATCTTCTTAATGTATGGCTGAACAATATTGATTAGAACGGTAAGATTAGATTCTTAAATAAAATTCTCCCGGTGGTAAGAAAAAGATAATAACAGCAAAGAATCGCCCCGCTGCAATAAAGGGACGATTTCTTTTGTGTGGTGGTTTCTTATTGATCTGTCGCAAATTCAACCGTATACATATTCAATCTTGGATCAGGGTTAATCCAGGCGCTTTCAAACACGAAGACCACTTTATAATTTGCGTAATCGGTATAAGTGACATAGTACATCCCTTCTTGCTCCACTTCACTTATAGGTTCACCAATCAATCCCTTCAACATGGATAAATGAATGGATTGCAATTTCGGATCAAAATCATCAATGCCGGTAATCGTTTTTCTACCTGTTGAACCGTCATAGAGGAATCGGACATTCCGGCTCCAATAATTGGCTGCAGCAGTACTTAAATCTTCCGGTGCACCCCATGCTTTTTCCACTTTCTTCAATGAATCACCTACAGAAAATGGTCCACTGTTAATGGATTGTTGGGATTCATAGGCTAAACCCATGATTTGCCGAATCAAAAGGTCTGGCGTGGATTGCGATGATATTGAATCTGATGAAGCACAAGCGGCCTGCCCACTAAACATGAGCAATGCGAGCATTAGTAATGTAACGCTTCGGATAAAGCGATTCACTTGTTTCAAAGTTATCCTCCCTTTCCCACCTAGAAATGACTAATTGCATTTTTTTAAATAGCTTAAAAAAGATGAAAAAGTGCGTATGTCATTCTGGTTTTACCTTTACTATTACTATTCATTGGCACTTTGGACACATACCATTGGTTCAGAAAAAAACCTTAAATGAAATATTAAAACGGATTAAGCCATTTCAAGTGAGCCGCATTTTTATTTTTATATTTATTTATTTTTATCCTGATATAAAACTAGTGCTAATAAGGACTTAGTTAACTTGAAGCCAATGGTGCCTTCTTTGTCTGAATTGCACAAAAAAATGTTGACAGCGTTTTCTTATGAAGATAGTATAATTATTACAAGTTAACGATGGTGGAGATTTGGAGACTCATGCTTTAATAGGACCTTATAAACAATAAGGTTGCTATTTTGGTATGAGTTTTTTTGTGTCATCATCAAAACTTTACTAAATTAGGTTCAAAAATATCATATTAAGGAGGAATTGGATGCTCAAATTATTTAAGCCAGCTCTACCAGTTGAAAGATTGCCTGAAGGAAAAATAGATTCTGAATATAAGAAACTCAGATTACAAGTTTTCATCGGTATCTTCATTTTTAAGCGAAGAAAAAGGCTTCAACATGGACGAGTCCAGTACGGCTTATTTCTTATACGAATGGGCAGGCATTCCGGGAACTTTATTATGCGGTTATATCTCGGATAAAGTTTTTAAAGGACGTCGTGGACCGGCGGGGGTTGTCTTTATGCTGGGAGTATTAATCGCAGTCCTTGTTTACTGGTTTAACCCTGCAGGCAACCCGATGATTGATATTATTTCCCTAATTGCGATTGGATTCTTAATTTATGGACCTGTTATGTTGATAGGTCTGCAAGCACTTGATTTAGTTCCTAAAAAAGCTGCAGGCACTGCAGCAGGACTGACTGGCTTATTTGGATATTTAGGTGGATCTGTAGCGGCTAATGCTATTATGGGATATGTAGTAGACTTTGCAGGTTGGAATGCAGGTTTTACATTAATAACGATTTCTTGTGTTCTGGCAGTAGTGGTTTTTGCAATTACATGGAATGTTCGTGGACAGGAAGTAGTAAAAGGCTAATACGGATATATTATTACAGGCACTATTGAGCTCAAGCTTCCCCATCGCCCATAGATTTATACTAAGGCGATGGGTTTTATATGAATAGTTAAACCCGCTCCATAATTTTGATTAGTACTACTGTCAAAAATAACCCCGATTTGAAAAAGACCTATAACACAGATGAAATTGCATAAGCTTTATTCTTTACCTGTTTTTTGAATATTCAGTTTCCAGTACTCACACGCAGGTGACGGATGATTGGGGGAAATTTCATATTAGATGTATATAATTAATGACTATGCCTATAAACCAACGCTCGGTCCTAAAGGCATAGTCATTACATCAAAAATCATATAGATTAATGTTTTCAACTAATTTACTGATTATAGCCTATCAAAAAGAGAAGCTTCCGCAATACCTGGTTTGTCATCTCATAAGGATTTAGAATCAAATCCAATTCTTCTTCTGTCAACACATCATATTGTACACAAAGTTCGCGAACTGATTTGCCTTTTAAAATCGTTTCACGCGCAATACGTAATACAAGGAATACTTCCCCTTGCTCCTTTGTATGTTGATCATGTAATATCCTCTGCTATCGGTGTTTCCATCATTTCCTTCACTTTCTTTGAATCCTGTGTCTTGGCTAATATCCACATCAATTTGGGAACGATGGCTTCTGTATTCATATTTCTGGAACGAATGATGACATTCTGATTTACTTTTCGTCCCACTTCATATATATCCATATCTTCCCCTTCCTCTAAACATTGGGTAGTAATGACAACGGATATTCCACACTGTACCAGTTCATTCAATTTCTCTAAAATATTTCTACCTTGAAATGGAATACCGCCGCTCCCATAACTTTCAATGACAATACCTCGATATTGATGTTTCAGAAAATCAAAGAATTCTGGCTTAATTCCGGGATGCAGCTTTACCAAAGCAACATCAGTGCAAATGGAAGTATCCAACTTAACTTCTTTATTATTCGGTATAGGAACAGGCTTACCATACTCAATTTTATCTTTGTATATAGAAGCAATATAAGGGTAATTAATACTTTCAAATGAATCATAACTTTTCGTTCTCAGCTTAATGGCCCTTGTACCCTGAATGACTCTACCATCAAAAACTACATATACTCCGCCAATCTCTTCACAAGCAAACCGAATCGCGTCAGAGATATTTCTTTTGGCATCTGTCTTTTTAAAGGCAATTGGGATTTGAGAACCTGTAATAACAATTGGTTTCCCTAAATCTTGTAACATATATGAGAGCGCAGCTGAAGTGTAACCCATGGTATCTGTTCCATGGGTGATAACAAAGCCATCGTAATCATGATAGTGCTCATGGATGGATTTTGCCATTACTGTCCAATCTTCCGGCTGCATATTTGTACTATCAATATTCATCAAAGGCATACTATCAATCTGACATAGTAAATCCAAACCCGGTAGGTGACCTAAAATTTCCTCCGCTTTCATCTCTGGAACAAGTCCGTTTTTCCCTTCTAACGAAGCAATTGTCCCACCGGTAGTAATCAACATCAACTTCTTCTTTTTTACCTTCAAATTCTCCACCATTCTACCTCCCATAAGCCTCCCCGATTCTCCATCATTCTATGCATCTCAGAAAAGGATGAATTCTCTGCATTTGTCTACGTTACGCGTACATATTATGTAATTATAGTCATATTACCGAGTGAAATCAAGTGAAAGTTATTCATTACGCGTACACTTTATTGCCATATGATGCTATAATGGTTTCATACAAAGGAGAGTAATAAGGATGATTTTAAATAGTTTAACTACATTAAGGAAGGGCAAAAGGTGGTCTTTGCAATATACGGCTGACAGACTCGGAATCGCCAAAAGTACTTATGCCGGTTATGAATCTGGTCATCGCCGCCCTTCATTGGAAACGATTAATTTATTAGCTGGCTTATATGAGACGTCCACGGATTACATTCTAGGCAGAATTGATGATCCAGCTTTTAAGCCTGAAGGGGTTTCCACAGAGTCCAGTCAAGCCAGGGAATTAACGGATTTTTCATCAAATTTGGAGCTTTCTGTCGACGGAACCTCTCTTTCTGAAGAGGAAATGATTCAATTTATTGCATTTATAAGAGCTAAGCGAGAAGTGGAAGTAAATCGCTATAAACAAACTGAACCAAAAGATCCATTGGGCTAGGGTCTTGTAGATGGGTTCTTCTATGAACCTCGTAAGGAAATATTAACACTTAACCTGTGGGTCACGGGAAAGTTAAGATCTGTTCCCATCGAAATGTTATTGAAATCCGGTTTGGTGCGAGAAGCATAGCTGAACCTGAATATAGATACTAAAAAGAACAGGTTGCTTCATTCCTGTTCTTTTTGTTTTCATTTAATGACTATTTACGAGTATCCCTTCTTCTTACATATCTTATAAAAAGTTTTCTATTAAAAATGGCTATGAGGACACGACCTCAGTTGGTCTCCACTTTCTTGAAATCTCTTCAATATGATGAGGTGCCGTTCTACAGCATCCTCCTATTAAACGTGCCCCTGCATGGTGCCATTCTTCAGATTTCAGGTCGAGACTGTTACATGATTCTTGGCCATGCCATGTTTTAGTTTCTGGATTATAGGTTTCACCAGAGTTAGGATAAACAATTATTGGCTTTTGTGTGTTTGCACTCAACACCTTGATAGCTTCCGTGATGCCTGATACTGGGGCACAGTTAATGCCAATTGCTGCAATTTGCTCACTGTTCCCAAACAATCTCGCACACTCCTGCAGCGTTGTACCGTCACTTATCGCTTTCTCATTTTTCAAAGAAAACGATAGCCAAGCATACACATCTGGATAATCTTTCAATAATGAATCCAATACTTTTGCTTCTTGCTGGGAAGGAATCGTTTCAAATGCTAATAGATCAGCTCCTGCTTCAATTAAAGCTGATATTCTTGAGCGATGAAAATCCGCTAAAGTTTCATCTGAAACACCATAGTTTCCTATATACTCTGAACCATCTGCAAGGAAAGCCCCATAAGGTCCAACGGATGCAGCGACCAATGGCTTAGGTCTAATCGTTTGATTTTCTTCCTTCCAAAAATCATCCCTTGCTCTTCTGGCAAGTAACACCGTTTTCTTTATTAACTCCAAAGCCTCTTTTTCTTGTATTCCACGGAAGGCGAAACCTTCAACAGTAGCTTGGTAACTTGCCGTTATCGCACAGTCTGCTCCAGCACGAAAATAGTCAGAGTGAACCTGATAAATCACTTCTGGATTTTCAATTAATACACGTGCAGACCACAGGGGATCATCCAAATCACACCCATGCCTCTCAAGCTCTGTAGCTAGAGCTCCGTCCAAAATCATGACTGAATGATCTCGTAAAATAGCATCAATCGGATTCATTTTATTCTTCATGACCTTCTCCTCTTTTCTTTATAGTTTGTGTTAGATAATAACTTCCATAGCAAAATAAAATAAATGGAATACCACAATATAGTGCTATTCGTTGTTTAGGATCAAATGCTATTCCTATGCAAGAAGCAAGACATAGCATGAAGGAAACGATTGGTACGAGTGGATATAATGGTGTACGATAAGCCAAATCATTTACTGAATTTCCTTCTTTTATAAATCGTCTGCGAAAAAGAAGCTGTGACGCGCTAATACTCATCCAAACTATAACCACGGCTAGACCCGAAATGGATACAAGCACTATGTATACAGTATCCGGAGCAATAATACTCGAGAACAGGGCTAAGCCTCCGCCCAACATACTGAAAATGACTGCATATATTGGAACACCCCGTTTTGTCAATTTTGCAAATATTGGGGATATAGTTTTTTTATCTGCAAGTGACCAAAGCATTCTGGATGAGGCATAAAGTCCTGAGTTTGCAGCAGACAAAATGGCAGTTAAAATAACAAAGTTCATAATATCCGCTGAATATGGCACTCCAATACGTTCAAGAACTGCTACAAAAGGGCTCTCTAATACGCTTGCATCCGAAATAGGCAATAATGCGGATAATACGACGATGGTTCCTACAAAAAAGATAATTAATCTCCATAATGTCATACGGATTGCCTTTGGTATCGTTTTTTCTGGATTAACCGTTTCTCCAGCTGCAATTCCGATTAATTCCGTTCCAGAAAATGCAAAATTCACTGCAAGCATCGTCATTAGAATGGCAAAAGCCCCATTAGGGAATAAACCTGCATGTGTAAAATTGGAAAATAACGGAGCTGATTGCGAATGTATGATGGGAATAAAACCTAGCATTGCCGCTGCTCCTAAAATAATAAATATCACAATCGCAAATACCTTTATAGACGCAAACCAGAATTCGGATTCAGCAAAAAACTTAACAGTCCACGCATTTAAGACAAAAACCAAAATGGCAAATAAAGCGCTCCATATCCAGACATTGATTGAGGGAAACCATCGCTGCATCAACAAACCTGCAGCCGTGAATTCCGAACCCAGTGCGACAGTCCAAGTTAGCCAGTACAACCAGGCTACTGTATACCCTGTCCCAGGTCCTATGTATTTCGCTGCATAGCTATGAAATGCACCTGTCTCGGGCATTTGCACTGCCAGTTCACCTAAACATAACATGACTAGATAAACCACTAATGCTCCAATCAAATACGAAAGGATTGTACCAAACGGGCCAGCCTGTTGAATCGTATAACCCGAACTTAAGAATAAACCAGTTCCAATCACCCCGCCAAGCGATAGCATTATTATATGACGTGCTTGCATTTCCCTTTGAAAATTATGCTTCCTTTTGTTCCCCATTCTTACTCTCCTCTATCTTGCATCCAGAAAAAACGAAAACGCACTCTAATAAAGAGTGCGTTACTGACAAATAAAAACGTTCGGTCTTATCTATCAAGGTTTCACCCCCTGGAATTAGCACAGTGTCCTTGTAGACCTGTTGCTGAGGTTTCATAGGGCCAGTCCCTCCACCTCTCTGGATAAGAAATTATTTTTTATAACTCTATCAACCTATGAAAAAATTGTCAAGTTTTGTTTTGGATAGTAAAGACTTCCTTTAAATTCCTACAAGTTTGATTCCCTGGCATAGTATGAAAGGATTGCTTGTTTTAGGACAGTCGTTCACCATATTTGATTGGAGTTAATACTGGTTTAACAAAAATGGCGACATCTTAAAAGATGTCACCATTTTTTTCTTTTTCCTTAAGGCCGTTCTATTTCAAATAATTCCCCTAGTTTGGTATAAGTATGACCCGCTAATCTTGCTACAGGTTTTAGCCCATTCTGGTCAATTCGGCCATTATGGTAAATATCTTGCTCTATATGATAGCAGACTATTTTTCCTATCAATAAATCACAACCAGGTTTATTCTTGGAACCTGCCAATGGTATCGCATGCTCTAATATACATTCAAAGCGTACCTTCGCTTCTTGCAATCCTGGTACGGATACCTTATCACTAACCGCCGGCGTGAAATTAGTAAGACTCAATTCACTTTCGTCCGGTGGGAGTTCCTTCGCTGTTCGATTTGCATCAGCAACATTGTTTTCATCAGTGATATGAACAACGAATTCACCCGATTGAATGGCATTTCGGGCTGTATCCTTTGAAACTCCTTCTTTCCGTTGAATAGATATGGAAATCATTGGAGGATTGGAACTGACGATATTAAAAAAACTGAACGGCGCTATATTGATTGTACCGGTTTCGGATTGTGTAGTAACAAGGGCTATAGGTCTCGGTATTATGCTTCCAGTCAAAAACTTATAATTTTCCCGTTCAGTCAGACTTTCAGGATTAACTGAAATCATCTTCATTCCCTCTTTCATTCTTATAAAAATTTCTGTTGAAACCATGAACCTGCTGCCTCAACCTCTGAACGTGTTAACTGATGCCCGTAATTTTCCCAATGAACATCCACCGTAGCACCAGCTTGCAGTAAAAGTTGATTAAGTTCTTCCGTTTCTTCTGCAGGGCAAATCGGATCGTTTTTACCTGCAGCAATAAAAACAGGTATATCCGAGAGGGACGGTAATGCAAGCCCGCGTCTAGGCACCATTGGATGATGAAGAATCGCTCCCTGTAATACCCCTTCGAAATGGAACATCAAACTTGCCGCTATATTGGCACCATTAGAATAACCTAATGCTACCACTTTGTCACGATCAAAGTCATATTTTCCGGAAGCTAAGTCCAAGAACTCATAAAGCTCCTTCGTACGGAAGATCAAATCTTCTTCATCAAAAACCCCTTCAGCTAACCGGCGGAAATATCGAGGCATTCCGTTTTCAAGTACATTTCCCCGTACGCTCAATACGGATGAACCCGATGAAACCATTTCCGCTAACGGCAAGAGGTCTGTTTCCGTTCCTCCCGTACCATGTAAAAGCAATAGTAAAGGTGCCTCCGGATTACTTCCTTTTTGAAAAATATGCTTCATCATTTATCCTCCTCCAGTACTCTCGGCACTGCCGGCAGTAACGTTTTCTCCATGATTCCCCTTTTTTCTTCCAGCCATGGCGGCAGCATTAATTTACTACCCATCGTTTCCTTTGTCTCATCATGAGCAAATCCAGGTGGATCTGTGGCAACTTCAAAGAGAATGCCTCCATCCTCCCTGAAATAAATGGCATCGAAGTATTGACGGTCTTTAAAGGGTGTCACTCCATAACCATGGTTACCGATATGCTCTCTCCACTCTTTATGATCTTCATTATCGATCGCACGCCATGCAAGATGATGGACAGTTCCCACTCCGATTTCCCCATTTGGCAAAACTGATTTTTTAACATCTATCAAATTTCCGATATCCGAAGTGGATTTATAGCGGATGAAATCCCCCTCTTCCCCAATCTTTTGCAGGCCCATCACTTCCTCTAATAGTTCCATCGTTTTGATCGGTTTTGACGTCAATAATACGGCACCGCCGAATCCCTTTACCGCCTTATCGGCTGGTACACCGCCGAATGACCACGCGCTATTTTTACCTTCTTTACGTTCAACCAATTCAAGTTGCAAACCATGGGGATCTTGAAATTCGAGATATTCCTCACCGAAACGTGAAACCTTTTCAAAGTCTACGTTAAATTTATCCAAACGCGTTTCCCAGAAACCCATTGAACCTTCCGGAACGGCATATGTCGTTATCCCCACTTGTCCAGAGCCAATTGTTCCTTTGTATGCTCCAGGCCATGGAAAGAAAGTGATAATTGTGCCAGGTGAACCTGATTCATCTCCGAAATATAAATGGTAGGTGCCTGGATCATCAAAATTAACGGTTTTCTTCACCATACGCATCCCCAAAACTCCAGCATAAAAATCCACATTCTCTTGAGGATTACCTACAATGGCGGTTATATGATGTATTCCCGCAGTTTGCTTTTGCATACCGATTACTCCCTTTCCCGTTGATTAATTTGTCAATTTTGTATTCAATGGTTTTAAATTGGATTCAATATCCTTCCTTTTCGATTCTAAAAAAGGTGGCAGGGCAAGGTTCTCACCTAGGTGCTGTTCTGCTTCATCCACAGCAAAACCAGGTCCATCAGTAGCTAGTTCGAATAATATACCATTCGGCTCCCTAAAATAGAGTGAACGAAAATAAAAACGGTCCACATATCCAGAGTTTACGTAATTCGATTCACTAATTTTCTCTATCCATTTTCTCAGTTCCCCTTCATTTTCCACCCGGAAGGCAACATGGTGTACTCCGCCCCTCCCTAACCGTTCTCGAGGTATGTCATTCCTTTCTTCAATATGGACTTCCGCCCCTGTTCCTCCCTCACCTGTCTCATATACGACAATCGGATTTTGCCCTCTGATGGAGGATGGGTATGTGCCTGACCTCCTGAACCCCAATAACTCAGTAAGAACGCTTTCTGTCTGTTCAATATTGGGTACAGTAAGTTTTACTGGTCCTAATCCAAGGATGGAATACTCTTGCGGTACCGGGCTCCCATCCCAGGGCAATCCTCCTTGAACGCCATTATTATCCTGATCGGAAACCAGAAGAAGCCTTTGCCCTTCCGGATCTTTAAAAGAAAGCACCTTCCGTTGAAAACGGGTCGATACTTCATCATGCTCAACATTGAATTCCTCAAATCGTTGTTTCCAAAATCCAAGTGCTTCATCACCCCTCACCCTTAAAGAAATTTCTGAAATACTATTGTTTCCCTCATGAGTGCGGGCAGCATTGGAAATTTCAAAAAACGTCAATTCCGTACCCGGTGAACCAATTTGATCTCCATAAAATAAGTGATACACACGAACATCATCTTGATTCACCGTTTTTTTGATTAATCGCATCCCTAAGACTTTGGTGTAGAATTCAAAGTTGTTTCCCGCTCGAGCTGTAATCGCCGAAACATGATGTAATCCTTTTAATTCCATCCGTACCCCTCCTATCTTTTTAAATCTCCCCTGTCAGAGAGAAATTACTCTTCGAATAATATCTCGAATTCAAGATATCTATCTAAACGAGTAATACTTTTAATGCAGATATCTTGATTTAAAGATAAACGATATTGATTTATTTGTCAACCATTTACATTCAAATATTTCAACCGCATCCACTTATAATAAAAAAAATAAAAACAGGTCAAAATAAGTCGGTATAATGATTGGAGGTGTGATTTATGGCAAAAGATTTTCTAAGCGCAATTGAAGATAGACGATCTTATTATTCCCTTAGTAAGGAACGTGTTGTCCCTGATAAAAGGATTAAAGAAGTTATCGATCATGCCGTTCAATATTCCCCTTCCGCTTTCAACTCCCAAAGTGCAAGAGTGATTGTTTTATCTGGTCAAAGCCACGACCAATTATGGGATATCACGAAAGAAACATTACGAAAAACAGTCGGTAACAAAGATTTTGAAAAAACGGAGGAAAAAATGAAGTCATTTAAAAATGGTTATGGTACGGTTTTATTCTTTGAAGACCAGGCCATTATAGATAGGCTTCAAGAACAGTTCAAAACATATTCCACAAACTTTCCGATTTGGTCGAACCAATCGTCTGCCATTTTACAATTTATCGTATGGACTTCATTGGAAATTGAGGGGTTTGGTGCAAGTCTTCAGCATTATAATCCCTTAATTGATGATGAAGTGAAAAAGACATGGGACATATCTCGCAACTGGAAACTGATTGCACAAATGCCCTTTGGAAAACCGACCGCAGAACCTGGCGATAAAGACTTTACACCACTGGAAGAACGAGTGAAATATTTTCAATAATACAAGAGGGCTGGCTCTTCACAGAGCCAACCCTTTACGATATTACACTTTAATAATCCTGAAATGTTGCAATAAATCTGAAAATACAATGAAGCAAAGCTTAAATCTTCTCCAACAGGCCTGAGTTTGATATACTCACTGTCGTTCAAGACGTTCATTTCACATCTCCCTAATACACTATTGAATGGGTGAAGATCGCTTTGGCAGCCAGTCCTTCAAATAAGGTGGGAGTCCACCCGAGTATTGTTTAGCAGCATGTCCACTTTTCAGTAGGCTATATGTCTTATCCTTACATGTTAAATGCTCCATGATCGGATAAATCATTTCTTGAGGGACCAATCGATCATTCTTATTTGCTAAGACCAAAACATTAGCATCAATTTTCGATAGCTTCGCTTTTTTCCCCTTAACCTTAAAGCCCCCATTAACCAAGCGATTTTTTATCACAAGGTCTTTGGTTATCTGTTTTGCAGCGGCTCCCGATAATGGCACATGCCCATTGGTCCACGCATTGAAGCGGCGCCAATTTTGTACGTATTCCTCATTATCCGCCTCGTTCAATAAAGATAAATAGGGTGATATATAGATAGGAGATGTCATTAAGCGGATTCCATATTGAACTGCACTGGCTGGAATCGTTTGAAAAATATCAATCGTCTCGTCAAAATCCGCAGTACCTTCTTTTATGGCTTCCTGCCATTGATCAAAAAATGGCGAGGCACTAAAATCTATTGGTGTAACGGAGAGAATTAAATTCTTGACCGGCTCGTCTGCCATGGCAGCATATATTGCGGCTATTGTACCGCCGAGGCAAAATCCCATAACTGTAATTTCTGATGCTCCGGAGTGAAGTAGTGCACGCTGCACTCCTTTTTGAATATAATCGACGACATAATCTTCGATTGATATTTCTCCATCTTCATAACCCGGACTTCCAAAATCAAGCAAATATACATCAAAACCTTCGTTAACATACGATTCTATTAAACTATTTCCTGGCGACAAGTCAAGAATCAAAGGAGTGTTGATTAGTGAATAAATAAGAAAAACCGGCACATTGTACTTTTTTTGTACCGACGGATAGTACCAGAGAGTTGACTTGTTTTTTTTCCACACCGCTATTTTCGGTGTCATTCCCATTTCAGGCATTGGCTGAGTGGGAATATCCAAAAAATGTTTCCATTTAGGTATTGCATCGGATTGATTTTTCGGCATTTTCCGTTTAGACATTTGAATTCCCCTGTCCAAAAGATTTAAACTCAGGTAATTGTGCACTTAACAATAAAGAGTCATTTATAAAATCCGATATTCTTTTTCTACTCCCTTCCTTTTCATTGGATTGCCATCTTGACTTCCTTTTCTTACCGCGTGATGACGTGTTACTTCGGAGATTACCATTTCTCTCAAGCGTAGATAGGAGCTCTTCAATCCTGTCAATTTTTTCTTCGAGCTGAATGACTAATTTAGCAACACCCGCTACGTCTTTTTTTGTTGGGTAATTCATGATGATGGACATTCTTTCCGAGGCTTCGTGCATCCTATTTACTTTCGGAACCTGCATTTGTGCATTGTCACTTACTGCTTCTATTAATTCACGATTATTTAGCAAATCTTGGATTTTACCATTTAGCTGCCGTTCTCTTTGTGCGCCAAGCAGTTTTAGCCCTTTATAAAAATTTGAGTTTGCTGCCATATTCATCTTCCTTTCCTCTCCGTTTATACTAATGCCGATATTCCCCCATCAATGATTAAAACATGACCAACCATATAGTCAGAAGCTTGTGAGGCTAAAAATACGGCGGCTCCTTTTAAATCATTTTCATTGCCAAAACGGCGAGCGGGAGTTTTACCTAGGATGTCATAGTTAGATTTTCCAAGAATTTCCTTTGTAATTTTAGTCGGAAAAAATCCTGGTGCTATCGCATTGACTTGGATGCCGTATCTAGCAAGTTTAACTCCTAAATCCTTGGTCATTGTAATGACAGCACCCTTACTTGTGTTATAAGCTATCGTATCCAATAGTTCAGGAAACGTACCGCCAAGACCTGACACCGATGCAATATTTATGATTTTTCCGGAATTTTGCTGCTTCATGACCTTCGCAACAGCCTGAGAAAACAAGAATGTGCCTGTAACATTTACATTCAATACTTTTTCCCACTTATCCCTAGGAAGATCCAAAAGGGGACCTGACCAGGACGTGCCGCTATTATTGACAAGAATATCAATCGTACCGAATTGAGCAATCGTTTCCTGTACCACAAGATCAATGTCACCCTCATCTGTGATATCACATTCAAGGGCCAGGGCTTTTACACCCAATGATTGCAAGTGTTCACATACCTCTTTACATACAGGAAGATTTCTTGAAGCAATGACGATATTAGCTCCAGCCTCAGCATACGCCATGGCAATCTGCTTTCCCAATCCCCTGCCGCCTCCGGTAATGATAGCCGTTTTATTAGTTAAATCGAACATATTACTCAATGTTGTCAACTTTTCAGCCCTTCCATAATGAATTCTTATTTTTATAAAACCATCTATATCATTATAGAAAAGCCTATCCAATATGGTGCTTAAAATAGCCTAATGCCTTTAGCCTTTTGTTTCACTAGCCTTTCTCCTATTTAAAAAATTCTCTTTTACATTGGATTGCCTCGTGATTTAGAGCAAAATCGAATACTAAACTTGTTTTATCGTATACACTAAAAGAATAGTAAGGAGGTTTATAAAATGACGATACATCACTTTCATTTAACCGCGGAATGGCCAGGAGGCAGAAATGATATCGGTACGATCCATTCGGGGAATCTTCAAACACAGATAAGCATTCCTCCCGAAATGGAGGGACCAGGGATCGGCACCAATCCCGACGAAATGCTGCTTGGAGCCGCATCCACGTGCTATATCATTACCTTTGCTGCCATGTTAGAGCGAAGCCATATAGAAAAATCCAGCTTGACCATGCAATCGGAAGCTTTAGTGGATGTTACGAATGGTGTATTCACCTACAAAAAAATCATTCATCGCCCAACACTTGTTTTGGCTTCGGATACATCTGAAAAAGTGATTGAAAAAGCGAGAAAACTCGCAGAAAAGGCTGAAACATCATGTATGATTTCCAGGGCGATCAAAGGAAATGTAATTGTGGAATTGAACGCAACAATTTCCATAGCGCAGCAGACATGAACGAAGAAAGGTGCCTAATCCGGTATAGGGTTAGGCACCTTTTGTACTATTGAATTTCGTTCACTTTATTTTCAACCTTTTGGCATACCTCATCAGCCGTTAAACCATCAGCCTCTATGATAGAAGCTTTAAATGAAGTATCGCTTATTCCCATCACATTACTTTCCAATCCTGTTACCACACAACAATCCAAGTTTCTTGCGTCAGCTTCTTGTTTAATCTCCACAACATCAAAACCTTTTTCACGAAGTGCTTCCTGAATATTCGTTAATGATTCTTCAACACCGATTTTTGACATCAACACACACCTCCTCTACTTTCTAACCTGTCCTTTTTGCCTTCAATATATGTATAGGATACAAAGGAAATAGGGAAAGTAATATCGAGGTGATAAATATGAATGGAAAAAACAAGAAAGATGCTACACAAACTCGTTTAGGTTCTTCCCAAGTAGAGGGGCAGGGTACCACTACGAAAGAAACAGGGTCCTTCACTCAACCATCTTCACTTAAAAAACAAAAGCGTTCATGATAAAAAAGAATCCTTAAACCCAACATGGAAATTCTGGTTTTTGATGAAAATTCTGACAAATACATGATACTCAAAAACGCTTGGTTACTGCCAAGCGTTTTCTTATGCAATCCAATGTTATTTCATCGCCAATACGCTACTTTCATATATTTTGTTTTATGATTTCCTGTTGGATCTTCACATCATTTAATTGATCACCATCAATGGTTTCTGAACCCATTTTTGTTTTCTTTGCTTCATCCTGGTTTATATCATTTGCTTTTAAGTTATTATCGGGAGCTGCTTGCTCGTTCCATTTTGTCATCATGATCTCCTCCTTTGTCCCATTATCCTCCCCAAACCTAAGAATATTCATGAATACACCACATCATTTATTGCAAAAATACTAATGGAGGTGTTTTTTTGGAACCAAACAAAACAGGCAATAAGAATGTACCGGATTTTAAAGAGTTGAACGATCGTATCATCGGGGAACCATCACAGAGCCCCCGTTTAGTCATTAAAACAAATTGGGATACCAAAAATGTAAACGATGAGAATCCTTATGCAGATCGGATTAACAGTGAAGGATTTGAAGAGTATTTTGAGGAATAAACAAAACCGGCTTAACAAGCCGGTTAATTTTAAAAATATTTCTTTTTCCAAAAAATGAACGCCGTCGTACCCGCAAAAGTAATCGCAATTAATAAAGTAAAGATAAAAGCATACGGATTATGCTCAAATGGCAGTTCCACATTCATTCCGTAAAAACTTGCCACCATCGTCGGCAGCGTTAAAATTATTGTCACCGAGGTTAGAAACTTCATGGCATTATTGACATTATTGGAGATAATCGAAGCGAATGCATCCATCATCCCACTAAGAATCGAGAGATACACTTCCGCCATTTCGATTGCCTGCGCATTTTCGATGATTACATCTTCAAGTAATTCTTTATCTTCCTCATACATTTTCAAATAATTAAAACGGAGGATTTTATCAAGTACAACCCGATTGGATTTCAATGATGTCGTAAAATAAACCAGGCTTTTTTCCAAAGCCAAAAAGGTATAAAGTTCTTTATTTTTCATTGACTGGTGCAATTCACGTTCCGCTTCATTCGTCATTTTGTTAATCTGTTTCAGGTACCGTAAATAATAGGATGAAATTTCAAATAATAATTGTAAGGCAAATCTAGTTTTCTTATTGGTGAAAAATCCTTTGATCTTATTGTTTTTGAAATTCGCCAATATGGGTGTTTCTTTCAAAGAGACCGTAATGAAACAGTCTTTGGTAAAGATCATCCCTATCGGTATCGTTTCAAAGATGGGTAAGTTAGCTTCGTCCTTGGTCAAATAAGGGAAGTCGACAATAATTAAAACATTGTCATCCTCTTTTTCAATTCTAGGCCTTTCCTCATCGTCCAGCGGATCTTTCATAAAATTGATCGGTAACTTCAAAGTTGTGCATATATATTCTATTTCGGCCTCTGTGGGCGCGACAATATTCACCCAGGAACCTTTTGTCATTTCCTCGATATTGTTTAGGAGACGGTTTTCATTCGTCTTGTAGATTTCAATCATTCGTTGACCTCCTCTTCTATAGAGAAAGCCTTATTTACCTTCTTCGAGCAGATACTCAGGAAGAATAACAGTCTCGACTTCTAGCATCATATTGGCTTCCTCTTGCTTACTGGGTTCAGGATCATAAGAACTGCTGCTCACTCGTATCCACTTCCTTTCGATTCTTTAATCTTAATCCTTATTCTTTTAAAGCACAATAACGAATTTACCACCTTGAATACTCACTTTTATATTTAGACTTATCTGAAAAAATAAAAAATCGCTTGGGAATTCCCAAGCGATTCTTGATAAATTATCCATGCTTTGCCTGATTATAATAGTGAACACCATACATAGCGCCTTCATCTACCATTTTATTATCTTCATGATCATATGGATCCGGGTGACCTGCCTTTTCAATTACAGGGTCTAGCTCTGAAGCTCTCCTATTCAAAAAGCTCATTGCCTTATCTTTTGCATTGAACCATATACCCTTCACTTTTCCTCTGTTCGTTTTCGTTGATAAAAATGAGACTCCGGCAACTCCGACTCCTAGTAGTACTACATTTCTTCCTAATGCCATCATTACCTTCCCCCTTAATAATTGGATTAATATAAATATACCCGATGCTGCGTATTGTAAACCTATTTATATGGAGGCTTTTGATAAAAGAAATTAGGCGTCATTATTTCATTATTAAACGGTTTATGAAAAACGTGTGTCGTAGCTGGAGAGACCGGGGGAATTAACCATGTCCAGTCCCCCGTTACTTTCCGGTCAAGTGACGCTTCCTTTTCTTCGAATTTCTTGAATTGTTTAGCTGCTGTATGGTGATCCACAATGCTGACACCAGATTTTTTAAACGAATGAAGGACCGCTTCATTCAATTCGATCAAGGCTCGATCTTTCCATAAATTAGAATCTCGTTTAATATCCAAGCCCATTCGCTCCCCTATTACTGGAAGCATATTGTAGCGATCTTCATCAGCAAGATTTCTCGCCCCGATTTCCGTTCCCATGTACCACCCATTGAATGGTGCAGCTGAATAAGTAATGCCGCCGATTTCCAGTCTCATACCAGAAATGATTGGTACTGCATACCATTTAATTTGAAGGTCTTTGAACCATGTAAACTCCGGGTGGATGATTGGAACTTCTTTAACCAGTCCATCAGGAATTTCAAAAATACTAGGGGTTTGTCCGTCCAATTGGATGACAAGTGGTAATATATCGAATGGACCATATTCCCCCTTCCAGCCTAATGCAAGACATTGCTTCGTAAATTCGATTGAACTTGAATCACCAATTACACCATGTTCCGTCTCATATCCTGCATAACGAATAAGCTGATGATTCCAGATATCGATTTTTTCATCATGATCTTTCTGTTTAAAAATTGTAATCACAGGCCTGATGTTTCCTTTATTCGTCGCGTAATCGATATGTTCAAAAAGGGCCGATGCAATCTCTTCTTCGCTCTGAATCAACCTTTTATCAATCACCCGCAGCGACTCCCAAAAAAAGCGACCGATGCAACGATTACTATTCCGCCAAGCTAATTTAGCACCATGTACTAATTCTTCATTTGTATGTTCATATTTGTCTGTTTCATTAATTTCTTTTTTGATTTGTTCAATCCTACTAGTTATTTCTTCTTCCGTTTTCAACAATTCTGAATAGCTTGTCCTGATAAAGGATACGGCCTCTTGCAGTAAATCACTCATCTTTCCCACGGATCCTTCCATTTGCAAAACTTTGAATTCAATAATAAAGTAACATATTTCTCATAGTATCTCTAAAGGAACACCTTTTTTTATGGAGATTTCTTTTAAAATGTGGCAATTCCGAGGCAGAAATAATTTTTCCGCATGATACTTAAAGTAAGTTCATAAATTTTTTATACTATAATATCTCTAGTAACTAAATAATAATCGGTAAAGCTGTTACAGAAGCGGTAAATGGATTATAATATAATAATATGGGGTGATATGATGAATAATACGACACTTTGTCCGCGATTTGAAAAAGGGATGCAAATCTTGAGTAAACGCTGGACTGGATTGATTGTCAATCAATTGCTTAATGGCCCTCAACGGTTTTGTAATATTGAATCTGCCTTCCCGATCAGCGGGAGGATTCTTTCTGAACGTTTAAAGGACTTGGAGATTGAAGGTATTGTAAAAAGAGACGTATATCCAGAGACACCGGTCAGGATTGAATATTCATTAACTGAAAAAGGCAAGGCACTTGCACCGGTAATGAGAGAAATTCAAAACTGGGCTCAAGAATGGCTCGAACCAATACAGAATCAATAGCATAGGCAAAAGGAAAAAAGGGAAAGTTCGCCAGCTGGCTGACTTTCCCTTTTTTATGTCTTGCTTTTGTTTAACCGCTCACGACTAGTGGTATATTTTTTACAGATAGAATAACACTAGGTTTATTCTAAATTATATGGGCGGTGAATTCATGAAGCAAGCAGACTGCATAGTAATTGGTGGCGGAATAGCCGGTATTCAGGCAGCCATTCAGCTCGGAAGATATAAACATCGTATACTCGTCATTGATTCTGCACAGGGCCGTTCTTCCATAGCCAAGGCTTACCATAACATCCTTGGATGGCCTGATGGGGTAAGCGGCAATCATTTAAGGACTTTGGGCAGACAGCACGCTGAAAAATTCGATGTCGAATTCTTGAATGATACTGTGATATCTATTGAAAAAAAGCAGGACGAGTTTTTTATCAAAACAAAGAATGACACGGAATATCAAGCAAAAACGATTTTTCTCGGAACGGGAATTACCGATAACATCCCTCCAATCAAAAATATTTATTCAACGCTTGGGACATCCACCTATATATGCCCAGACTGTGATGGGTATGAGATCATGGATAAGCAAACTGTTGTTATTGGCGGTGGGAATGCGGGAGCAGGTATGGCCCTTACCCTATTATATTGGTCAAAAGATATCATTTACGTAAATCATGTGAAATCAAAAATTGATGATCAATACAGGGAAAAGTTGAAGAAAAACCAGATTCCCCTATTCGAAGAAGAAGTTGAAGAAGTTCTTGTTGATGCTAAACAACAGATGACGGCGATACAATTAATAACTGGTAAAATAATTGAAGCTGAAAAGGCATTCACTGCCTTTAAAGGGAACAAACTGAATAATGAACTCGCCATACAATTGGGTGTGGGGGTAAACGAAAACAATCATGTGGTGGTCCACCCTCGCACTAAAGAAACGAATATCGAGGGAGTTTGGGCCGGCGGCGACCTCGTTGCGCACTCTGAACAAGTAACCATTTCGATGGGCGATGGGACCCAAGCAGCGATTTGGATTCATAAGAGACTGCTGGGCCAGCCACTTCCTTATGATTAAAGCGCCGCGGTAGAAAAATTAAAACGGCGACTTGTTTACCAGACTGTAGACAAAATGGATAATAATTGAGTTTGTCTACAGTTTTTTTAGGCATTTCAAATTTGACCGTTGATTTCCACTGCAGGCACTCGCTTTCCGCGGGCGGTCCGGGAGCCTCCTCGGCGCTCTTTGCGCCTGCGGGGTCTCCCTTGGACACGTATTCCCGCAGGAGTCTCGCACCTTCCGTTCCAATCACCTTGTTTTAACAGTTAGATAGAACTCCTTTTTCCTACAGTCTTTTTTGTTCTAAAATTTTCACATGTGTGGAATAAACAAAAGAGACTCTGTACTTAGATAGAAAATCTGTTCAAACAGGTCAGTATCTTTATAGCAGCGTTCATAATTTTTCCCTAACGTAGAGAAGTGTGGCACTTTATCATGGAAACCCTAACCTAATGAGACCTTCCGAAACCTTAATGTATAAAAAATGGGGCGACCTGTTATCCAGGACGCCCTTTCCATTCCTATATGTTTCTTCGTAAGCCTTCGGCTCAAATGTATATCTACATTCGACTCCTTCCTTTAAAAACTTTGACCAGAATGAGAATGACCGCGATGATGAGCAAGATATGTATAAAGCCTGCTGCCACTTTAAAGACTAAACCAAGTACCCATAATAATATTATTGCGCCAATAATTGTCCAAAGCATAATGATCTCCCCTTTCTTTTTACTATTCTCATTAATGGAACTTTCTTTAATAGAAGTTCCTCCAATATTTTTAGCTTACATTTAAACTACCCATTTCTTTCTTTCACAAACCCTTTAGTGGGAGATCCAAAAAAATATTACATAAAGCTGTAAATCCTGTAAAAGATAATAAAGAAATAAGGAATCTTCCTTCAGCAAAAACTTAATTCTCCAAAGGAAGAGACTATCAGTTTTAAAGGTCCTAAGGATAGCGCTTTACAAGAAAATATAAAAGGAGTCGTTCATTCATGAAAAAGTTTTTAGTCATCTGTTTAACAGCCTGTTCCCTTTTCTTGGTTAACCTGAACCAGCCGTCTGCAGAGGAAACTAAGGCAAAACCGGAAAGCGTACAATTCACTGATGCGCAAAAAACAGAAATTGCAAAGATCCAAAAGCAGATACTCGCGGACAAAAAGAAATTAATTGAAAAATACGTAGAGTTTGGTGCGCTTTCAAAAGAAGAAGCAGATAAAATGTTATCTCACTTTGAAAAACATTATAAAATGATGGAAGAACATAATTTCCAAATCCCGCCGCATCGCCCGCATACACGACATATGCATGAGTAATTTTATGTTCTTTACCTATGAAGCATGCTAATCCGTCCTTATAAAAAAAGGCCGGATTTTTTTCATTTCTTTCATTCTTGATAAATAAACCTTACGTGTTTACCATTTACTAAAGGATTTATATTTCCCTTTAGCGAAATACATAATTATGAGAAATGAAAGGGTGAAAAGGATGAACAAAATAGGGATAACAGCAAGAGACTTATTTCACTTGAAATCAGTGACAGATCCAAAGCTATCACCAGATGGCAGCATGGCGGTTTATGTCCAAACGAGAATTGATGAAAAAACAGAAAAATACATTTCCAATCTGTATATGTACAGCTTGATTACGAATGAAACAAAGCAATGGACGTTTGGGGATAATCGTGATACATCTCCAGCATGGTCTCCTGATGGAAAGGATATCGCCTTTATATCAGACAGATCAGGAAAAAAACAAGTTCACCTAATTGGGAGCATTGGTGGGGAAGCTCGACAGCTGACCCATTTCATAAACGGTGTAACCAAACCGATTTGGTCACCATGTTCCTCCAAGTTGTTGCTTTCTACCGGTTTAAAAGAGGGAGAAACCCTTAATACAGTAAAGGAAAATGATTTGTCTAAAGAAGTACACCGGTATGACCGGATTAAGTATAAATGGGATGGGAGAGGCTATTTCGATCAGTTATATCAACAGCTCGTTGTAGTGGATATTTTTCAAAACGAATCTGTATTGCTAACGGAAAATAATATTGATCATCACCCTAATGCGTGGTCCCCTGATGGTCAGCACGTTGCTTTCATAAGCGGGGATGCAGAAAAAAGTGATGATGAACTTTTTTCTTCTGATATTTTCACTATGGATCTTGAAACGAAGTCTTTACAGAAGATAACGGATAGTACGGGTTTCTTTAAAGACCCGAAATGGTCTCCAAATGGTAAATATCTTTCCTTCATTGGACATAATAAAGAATTTGCAGGTGCCACCTTTTCAAATATCTGGTTGCACTCCATATCCGATCAAACGATTCAGTGCTTAACGGATGGGTGGGACGTCGAAATCGGGGATTCCGCAATCGGGGATTTCCAAATCGGGGCAGTCGACCCCGGTATTTTATGGACAAACGATAGCCAAGGCTTTTATTTTTTAATAAGTGATTATGGAAATACTGGAGTTTATTATGGTTCGATTGAGGGCGCTATGTATCCATCCATCCTCGATCCACAGCATATATATGGACTGACCATAGATCCCGAAAGCCATCGTGCCGTCGTGGCCATAAGTACACCCGCTCATCCAGGCGATCTCTTTGCTTATAACCTTACGAATGGAGATAAAGAACAAATCAGTTTTGTGAATGATGAATTTTTAAGGAATAAACATTTATCCATAGCTGAACCCATTTCTTTTCCTGTTGCAGATGGTCTGACCATCCACGGCTGGATCATGAGGCCGACCGAATTTAATGAAAATCTTAAATATCCACTCATTTTGGAAATTCACGGCGGTCCTCATATGATGTATGCCAATACCTATGTTCATGAATTCCAGACCTTGGCTAATGAAGGGTATACTGTTTTGTTCACTAACCCGCGTGGAAGTTTGGGATATGGTCAGGACTTCGCAAATGCCTGCCGAGGTGATTATGGTGGCATGGATTATCAGGACTTAATGGCTGGAGTGGATCATGTTTTAACTACATATGATTTTATAAACCATGAAGATTTGGGTGTCTCCGGCGGAAGTTATGGAGGGTTCATGACAAATTGGATAATCGGTCATACCAACCGTTTCAAGGCTGCTGTAACTCAGCGTTGCATTAGTAACTGGTTAAGCTTTTATGGTGTCAGTGACATCGGCTATTATTTTACAGAATGGGAAATTGGCGGCGATATCATAAACTCGGCTGATAAATTGTGGCAGCACTCACCTTTAAAGTATATTTCCAATGTGAATACTCCTTTACTTTTACTTCACGGTGAAAAAGATTTCCGATGTCCCATTGAACAGAGCGAGCAATTCTTTGTCGCTTTAAAACGGCAAAACAAAGAAGCTGTACTTGTTTCCTTCCCGGATGAAACTCATGAAATTACCCGAAGCGGATCTCCCAAAATGCGTCTGCGACATTTAGAAGAAATCAAAGGATGGTTCAATAAATATTTTTAAAAACAAAACTCTGTTAGCATTTGCTAACAGAGTTTTGTTTTAGTGTTGAATTTGATCTCTGTCCTCGGAAATAGAACTTAAAGCATTACCCGCGATAGAATTTGACTGACGGTGTACAGCAAGATCTCCTAATGCCACAACTCCGACGAGCTTGTCATTTTCCACTATAGGGAGTCTTCTGATTTGTTCATTCCCCATTAACTCCTCAGCATCATCAACTGACATATCAGGAGTACCCGTTACAAGATTGGTGGAAATAACATCAGTAATTCTCGTCGAGTTTGGCTTTTTCTCTGCCACACAGCGGATAACGATATCCCTGTCTGTAATGACACCAATTAAATGGTTATTCTCCAGTACAGGAATGACTCCAACATCGTCATCCTTCATTTTGACTGCTGCTTCATAGATATTATCTTCCGCTGTGCAACAGTCAACATCTGTTGTCATAATATCTCTTAGTGTAGTCATGGATTTCCCCCCCATATTTCAAAATTTCATTAGTTGCTTGTTTATTGTTGGCCTTTTAAAAGATATTATTCATCAGCTTCAAACAGGATTCGATTTGGACTGGCAGACAATTTATATCTTCCTCACAATCTGAATATCTCCACTGGAAACTGAAGTCATTGGCAGGAATTTTTCATTCAGATGATGATCATCCATATATAAACCTCCAATTTGAATGATATTTAATTAAGGATACCAAGTATAAAATAAAAAACAGCCTATAGTTTAATAGGCTGCCTATCTTTAGTAAACATCCTTTTTGGTAAATGCCGCAAAGGATACAATTAAAGCTAGCCCCCACCAGACAAGCAATGTAATGACGGAGGATAATAAGGTCATTCCCTCGATTGGCGGAGCCGTACCGCTAATATAAGTGGTTAATTTCAAATTCACCATAAAAAAATATTTCGCTGATTCCCATGATGAAACCATATTATTCAGGATAGCCCCTGAAATTAATGCAGCCAGCATGATGCCCATGCCAGCGGGTGTACTGCGTACCAAAACAGATAGCATGAAAGAAAGGGTCCCTACTACTACCGCAACCAGCCAAACAAGTCCCAAATCCATCAATAGGAATTTCCATTGTGCAACTAACCTTACTTGACTGACATCCACATTAGCGCCCTTCAAATCAAATCCGGTTATGACGGGTGCCCCCCATCCCTGATACCCAAAAACAAGTCCCGATAACAAATACGAAAGTAAAGCTGTCATCGCCACAATTAGCGAAACCGACAATAATAATGTTACATACTTACTCATTAAAATTTTCCATCGTTCCACTGGCCTTGTTAACAGAAGTTTGATTGTACCTTGACTATTTTCGGAAGAAACCAAATCACTTGCTACAATCATGATCAGTAGCGGAATGAACAAATCAATGGCATTTTCCAAAAACATACGTGTAAAAGTAGCTGCACCTGGTTCTGAGGGGTTTATGTCATGATCCAGGTAATATTGCTGCTGCTTTAGACTGACTTCGAGTTGTTCACGCCACTCATCCAGCATCCTATTTGAGCTCAATCGATTTTGAGTATCAATGATTTGCTGTTGAAGAGCAGCACGCCAATCAGAAGTACCTAACTTCTCCTGCTGCTCTTTCACTTGTTTATATTGTGCATACGTGAACATCATCACTAAAATGCCAACGATGATACCTATTATGACTAACCGTTTTTTTGCCAACAATTTCATCATTTCATTTTGGATCAAATTATTCAATGCGTGCACCTCCGCTACCGGTTACCTGCAAAAATAATTCTTCCAATCCCGGGAGGTTTCGGTTCATTTCATGCACCTTAACCCCTGCTTGGTTCAGCGCGGCATTCCATTCAGGAGTTTCGACTTCATCATAAGCTGTAATGATAAAGTTTTGTTCTACGGTAATATCGGTGTAACCGCTAAGGATTTCCACACCCTTTTTTAAGGGTTCTACCCTCCAAATTATCCGCTCTTGTGTGGATAATAGACTTTCCACTGTATCGGTTTTGATTATTTCTCCATTTTTTATGATCGCGACCCGGTCACATAGTAGCTGGATTTCTCCTAATAAGTGTGAAGAAACGAGAACACTCATACCTTCATCTTCAGCCAACTTTCTGATAAATTGCCTCATTTCACGGATTCCAGCAGGATCTAGACCATTGGTTGGTTCATCCAAAATCAATAGCTTTGGACGATTCAGCATCGCCTGCGCAATTCCTAGACGCTGCCTCATACCTAGAGAATAGGTCTTCACTTTATCATGAATTCTTACTTCTAGACCGACTAGTTCAGTAACCTCATTCATTCTTGATTCATCAACTTTTGGTAACATTCTTGCAAAGTGGAGCAAATTATCCCAACCACTCAAAAATGGATATAACTCCGGATTTTCTACGATACAACCCATATGCTGCATGGCCTTCGTGAATTCCTTACGCACATCATATCCGCATATATGGATGGATCCCGATGATGGCTTAATCAGACCGACCAACATGCGGATCGTCGTCGTTTTACCGGCGCCATTCGGTCCTAAAAAGCCGAAAACCTCACCTTCATTCAGCTCAAAATCTAATCCTTTAATAATTTCCCTTTTACCAATCTTTTTTTTCAAGCCCTTAACAGACAATGTTACCTGTTTCATCGTTCCTCATCCTCCCATTTTATTAAAGGAGCAACCCTATCAGCAATTAAACGATACCCCTCCTTATTAGGGTGAAATTTATCTGAATACAAATATTCATTTACCGATAATTGAAATAAGTCGAATGTTGGTACGAAAATCGCGTTTTTATAATGAGCCACGACTTCTGCCGTTTCATTATTCCAGTCCCGTACTATGCGGTTAGTATCTAAGTCTTCATCCAACTCTATAAATGGATTATACAAGCCAAGTAAAAATATGGTGGCTGTATCATTGACATGATTGAGATCTTTTAAAATTTCATGCAAATTTTTCAAATATTTCTTTTGTGAAACGGATGCAGCCTCCCTATCATAATCAATCAAGGTCTGGCCCTTCTGAAAGAGGTCGTTGCCGCCAATAGTAACTAAAATTACATCAGCTGCCTGGATTTGACGCTTCACTTCCGTTTGTTTCACTTGCTGCACCAATTCTTGAGACACTTGTCCATTAATGCCGAGGTTATGAATGAGCGGTTTTCTATGGTATTCACTCTCCAAATCTTCCATAACAAGTCCAACATAACCTTTTCCTGTTTCATCACCTGTACCACGTGTCAATGAATCACCCAACGCCACTACCGTAAAGTCATCAGGAAGATTCTTTTTAATGGGGGTCGTTTCATTAGCTCCCATTTCAGAAGTTTTTTTCCCATAATGGTCAATAATAGTCCAACCAAGGCAAAATAAACAAAACAGCCCGATAAAAGCTGAAACAATGGTAGCCGCCAACACTTTTGGTTTGCTCAAAAACACTCATCCTTCCATTCATTCTCTACCTTCCATTAAATCATATTTTTTCCAAAAACAAAAAAACTGATTGCTCTTGGTAAGAAAAATTCCGGATACTCCCGTCCCCTATTCATTTTCAATAGCTCAATTAGTAAGTAATAAAGGCTGAAAGAGATTCATGAAATCAAGTTAAACTCTTTTAACCTCCTTTATTCCTCCCTTGATAAACTTTCTGGTGGAAAAGGCTTATTTCGTCTGTTTTCACGATCCTTAGAAGGCGAGTCCCTTACGCTCCAATCAACGGTCAAATTTTAAAAACCTAAAAAAACACCCCGTAAATGTTAGTTTGGTGTCTAACATTTACGGGGCAGTTCAACTCCATTATTATCGAGTTTGTCTACAGTCAGACCTCTTCACGTTGTAAGGTGAAGAAGCTTCTTACTTTCTAAAATTTTATAAAAAAGATACTCAACTCAGGTTCCTACTATACGCTTTGTTCTCCCATTACTTTTTGTTTTTTATCCAATCCCATGAGCCATATTGTAAGCAGCATCCCAATTAATGTGAGCATAGCGTAAAATAAATACACCGCATATATCCCTGACTTATCCAAAATAATCCCGCCGCTGAAGGTACTGAACCAGTTTCCCAACCCATTGCCAATTGCGGAATAAAGCGTTATGGCAGTAACGGTTATATGGGCCGGTACGACTTCCCGGATATATTGCACAGCCGCAGGAATGAATAAGCCAAGTGAAAAACCTTGCATGATGGAAGTCACGTATACGGTTGTCAAACTGGGTTCGGTAAAATACAAACCCCAGCGAACCAACGAAGCCGCTCCCGCCAATAAGGTTATAGGCATCAATCCCATTTTATGAATCCAGCTGCCTGCCATTCTCATAAACGGAATTTCCGACAATACTGCTAACAGGAACGCAATGCCAATCCCCGTATATGTACCACCTCTTGCTTCTACAAACAAACCATAGTATACATTATTTGCAAGGTTTGGACCGAAAAGCAAAAACGTGATTGCAAGAAAGATAAGGAAACGTTTCATGGTAATCAATTCTTTAATTCCACTAAAAAGTTTTACCTTTTCTCGAGCAGGCTCTTCAGGTAAGCGGAGAGCTAGAAGAGCCGCAATCAATAGACCGAAGAAAAAGGCGTAAAATATAACGGATGGACCAATTAATGATTCCGATAACTTCCCCATTACAAAAACGGCGATACCGTAACCAAGTGAACCGAATAAACGGATTTTTCCATAATTCGATTTGATTCTTGTAGTATATTGAAGGGTGATGCTATCTGAAATTGGTATAATGGCACTTTGAAAGATAGCCAAAGCAATTGCAACGGATACTAAAAGGAAATAAGGCTCAAACAGTAAGTAACCTAACCCGAATAAACCAGCTAGGAATGATGTCAGTGCCAGTATTTTTGCTGGTTTTCCGCTCCAATCACAGACAATTCCCCAAAAAGGCTGAAAAACGATCATCACTATCGGTCCAACCGACATGATCGTACCTATTTCAATACCTGACAAACCTGCCTCATTGGTTAAATAAACGCTTAAAAGTGGTGTTAAACTGCCCACTGAAAAAAAAGAAAATAAGTAAAATACCTTCAAACTTATAATATTAGCATGCTTTTGTTTTTCCAAATCCAGCTTCCCCCATGCAGTTTATCTTCTACCAAGTCCTCATATACAACAACCGAATTTTGAATAGTATTATAACCTGTTTTAAACGATTCTTCACGTCGAACGAAGATTTCCTCTTACGAGATAAATGTGGTTCCGTTAGTAAAATGTTTGGAAAGATGATTCAATATTTTTCTTTTCCAAAATCAATGTCTGTGGTTTGGCCAATGGCAAGAATTCTTCCACTCTCTCATTAATACGATTGATTTCATCATCATTATTTCCGGATCCACAAATCTATTTTCATTTAAATAATTATTGTAGAAAAATTGTTTTCTGACATTCATGAATTATCGTTCGCAAGTTGGCACATAAAAAGCCACT
This sequence comes from Peribacillus sp. Bi96, assembly GCF_918698115.1. Taxonomy (GTDB): domain Bacteria; phylum Bacillota; class Bacilli; order Bacillales; family DSM-1321; genus Peribacillus. Next base: position 110,650 of record NZ_CAKKLV010000002.1, on the reverse strand, counting down.
CCCATCGAGCGGCCGCTTCCTATACGAAAGACGTTTACATTTGTTTCCACTACCAGTAGGTTCCAATACACTGCAATCATAAATAGGATGGTGCCTAATGATACATTTGATCGTACCATTGTCTATTTTCCTATAATTTAATGGAAATTCATAGTACCTCAAGGTTTTTATTTCTTTACAATGATTTATTTACACCCTATATCTTCCAGAGTATTCCATTCACAAATAAATTGCAGGTTTCTTTCATAAAATCAATAAATTTAGAAATACTATTCTTTTGTATAGAGTAAAATAAAAAGTGCATGGCAGTTACAAGCTTTCATTGTCATGAAATTCAAAATAATTATTCAGAAATATATTAATTAAGAATGTTAATTCCTTTATTTAATTATACCTATAGGTTTATAATCAAATAGTACATATATAGAGAGAAGGAGTGGTGGGCATGATAATGTCAGACCTGGCAGGTGCAAGCACAGCTGAAATTGTGCACAAAAAGACCCAGCACAAAAAATTAACGCTAAGACAAATTTTACAGAGAGGTCTTTTAATTACAATTGGTGCGGTTTTGATGGCTGTCGGCCTCGAGATTTTTTTAGTGCCGAATAACGTTATCGACGGAGGCATAACAGGTATATCGATTATGTTATCTTACATTACTGGTTGGAAACTCGGTATCTTCCTTTTCATTTTGAATCTTCCTTTCTTTTTTGTCGGTTATAAACAAATTGGAAAAACCTTCGCATTATCTACTCTGTATGGAATCTTGGTCCTTTCCATCACAACTACATTGCTTCATCACGTACCAGCTTTCACTCAAGATATCCTCCTGGCGTCCGCATTTGGCGGAATGATTCTTGGCATTGGTGTCGGAATGGTCATTCGATATGGCGGATCATTGGATGGTACAGAAATACTAGCAATTCTCGCCAGCAAAAAGATTCCTTTTTCAGTTGGAGAGATTGTCATGTTCTTTAATTTATTCATCCTTGGCAGTGCTGGTTTCGTTTTCTCTTGGGATCGTGCCATGTATTCGATTATAGCTTATTTCGTAGCTTATAAAACGATGGATATCGTCATTGCCGGTTTGGATGAATCAAAATTTGTGTGGATTATCAGTGATGAATTCGATGATATCGGCGACGCTATAATGAATCGCCTTGGACGGGGCGTTACCTTTTTGGCTGGCGAAGGAGCTTATTCTGGTGATGACAAAAAAGTCATCTTCTGTGTAATTAACAGGCTCGAGGAAGCCAAACTTAAAGATATAGTTAAAAGCTTCGATCCTTCTGCTTTTCTTGCCGTAGGGGATATCGCCGAAGTGCGAGGGGGCAGGTTCAAGAAAAAGGATATTCACTGATCTTTTAACTGGTTTTCCTGCTTTTTGTTTCATCCAATTGACAAAAAGATAAAAAAAGCTGAAGGGGAATCCCTTCAGCTTTTTTTATAAAGACTTAATAGTTTCTCGGATTGTTGATGGCTTGAAGCATTCTAGTGCCGGGTTTCATCTCGCTGCTACATAGCGGACAAACGTGTTCATCATTACTTGTAAAGTTATCGCGAATCCAACCTTTGCAATCTTCTGATGTACATTCCCACACCTTAGTTTCTTCAGGAATGATTTCTTCCGTATTATTTCTTCTATACATGTATCTCACTCCTTAGAATTGAATTAACTCCGTCCTGCATAACAGATCCCAAGCCATAAAAATAAAAGAAGAATAGATGGCGATTAATATAAAAAAATTGCATCCATTGGCTTATCTAAGATTTGTTTATATTCCCCACACTCAAATTTCCAAGTGCCAAGAACTAGAGATTAAAACCATGGATTTTTAATATCCAAATACCATTATATCATATATATGCTTTTTTTATTTGAGTAAATGCTTCAAAGAAGAAAAGATTCCATAAATCCATGCTTTCTTAATCCTTTTAAATCATGAAACACAGTCTCTGACTTACCGAAATTGGTAATCGAGACTGCGTCAGTTGAGAATCCATTTCATATGGTTCTTCCTGCTCGTTCGATTGATTTTTCAAAGCGAATCAAGCATGAGAGTAATTTTAATGCCAAAACCTAAAACAATGAAAGCCCTGCCTCTCTCCCATCCATACGGTTCCTAGACCGTGCCTGCGAGAATCAGATAAAAGCTTATAAGTACATGTTTATTAATTAAACCGTCCGTAATTCCAATTGGGAAAATTAAATTCCAAAAGATAAATGGTACATAGAAGTAAGTTAATGAAGAACAAAAATGGATCGAGGAAAATACTTGGTGATTACATGTATTTCTTTTTTCTAGATGTGTTTAACTTGATTCTACTCCATCATATTGATGATGGAAAATTATTTTATTAATAAAAATGTTACTTTCAATTACCCTCTAGTGTTTTCTTTTAATAACACTGAAACTTTATAATAGCATATTTATATTTATATGTAAAGTCTATAACGAAAAGGTAACACTTCGTCATTATTTTTTGTCGTGAAAATAAAAAATAAAGAGGCAATATTCACCTCTTTTATTTAAACGCATTATATTCATTTTCAATTTTCGGAAGTTCCCTGACTTCTTCAACTAATTGGCTACCACACATTGGGCAATCATAGTTTTCAGAAGCAAAATCTTTTCTCATCCATCCATTACAATCATCCGATCCGCACGCATATACAATCGTATCTTCCATAATGATTTCTGGTTCCTCTGAATTCTTTTTTCCAAAATACATGAGCAACCTCCTCTTTTTTATATAAATACTCTGATTAAAGGCACGTTATTTCACCCTTTGATCATTCCTAGTATACGCATTAAATCAAATTCTTATTTATTCCATGAAAAAAATTACATTACCATATAACCTATTCCTGTTCTAATCCTGCTTTCATCATGATCGCTTTAATCATAAAGTATGAAAAATGCTCAGGTAAAGCTTCTTTTAGTGGTTTAAGTTTTTCAGAATCCAATTGTTTGGCAGTCTCCAATACAAGCTGATACTCTTCTTTCGAGTAAATCTCTTCCCATTTGATCTCTAAGTGTTCTTCTGCACACTTCAATAAATGATTTTCAATCGAGATGGAAGACAGTCCTCTTAATATCCCAATTTCTTTGATCGATTTCCCTTCCTGATATAAGCGGTAGCTTTCTAAATGAGATGGTTTAGTACTTCGTTTTAGCGTTTCCTTTGTAACCATTGTATTCATTTCTAATTCAGGATGTGCCTGTACATATTTTGAAATCGCTTCTAAGAACACGGCACCGAAGCGTTCGAATTTCTGGGTGCCAACCCCTTTGACGTCAAGGAATTCCTGTTCCGTCCTCGGCAATCTGGCGGCCATGTCTTTCAAAGATGCATCGGAAAAAATAATGAACGGCGGTACATTTTCCTTGGCAGCCATTTCTTTTCTTAACTGCCTCAATTCTTCAAACAATCCATGATCAATACTGATGCTGCTTACTTGTTTTATTTCTTTACGGAGGACTTTTTTTTGTCCTAAAAGCACTTCCCTGCCAGCATTGGTTACTTTAAGAACTGGAAATTGCCCGCCTGTCATTTCGATATACTGTTTAGCTGTCAGGAAATCAATGAAATCAGCTACATCCTTAGCCGATTGATTTTTGATGATTCCATAGGTCGAAAGCTTCTGAAAACCGAACTCTTCAATTTTCTTATTGCGTGAACCAGTAAGCACTTGAGAGATCATCGTTTTTCCGAATCGCTCGCCCATTCGCAACATGCATGAAAGGACCATCTGTGCCTGTGTCGTTACTTCAACAGAGTCACGTTTATCTGTACAATTTTCACAATGACCGCAATCTTCAGGGTTTTCTTCACCAAAGTATTGCAGAATGAAAGCTTGCAAACACCCTTCAGTAAAACAATAATCCTTCATTCTATTTAACTTCATCAATTCCTGGGATTGCCTCTCCTGAGATGGATTTGATTGTTCAATCAAAAAACGCTGGATCTGTATATCCTGGGGAGAGTACAATAAAATACATTCACTATCCAAACCATCCCGCCCAGCACGTCCCGCTTCCTGATAGTAACTCTCCATATTCTTTGGAGTTTGGTAATGGATGACGAATCTAACATTCGACTTATCGATTCCCATCCCAAAGGCTGATGTCGCAACCATCAAGGGAACGTCATCACGAATGAATTGGTCTTGCTGTTCCGAACGGTCTTGTTCATTCATGCCAGCATGGTATCGACCTGTCAGAAAACCGGCTTTATTAAGCTTGTCATACAATGAATCGACTTCTTTCCTCGTGGCTGCATATATGATACCCGACTCATTTTTGTTTTTCTCTATATAGCGCATTAAAAACCGTCCGCGATTTTCTTCCTTAACGACTGAAAAAAACAAATTATCTCTGGAAAACCCCGTTGATATGGTATGTTGCCCTGATATTCCAAGCGAATGACATATATCATCTGTCACATTTGGAGTGGCTGTTGCCGTTAATGCGAGAACAGTCGGAGCAGATGGCATATTTTTCAACAAAGTTTTGATTTTTAAATAGCTTGGTCTAAAATCATGACCCCATTGAGATATACAGTGCGCTTCATCAATGGCCACCAATGAAATTTCCACGTTATTTAAATCTTGTTGAAATGAAGGATTTTCCAACCGTTCCGGTGCCACATAAACCAACTTATACCTTCCTTGTTTGATATCATTCATTCTATTGGAAGATTCTAACCCTGAAATGGAGCTATTAAGAAATGTGGCATCAATCCCGTTTTGTTCGAGGGCATCAACTTGGTCCTTCATCAAGGAAATAAGTGGGGATATCACGAGTGTTACACCAGGTAATAGAAGCGCTGGAATCTGATAACAAATTGATTTACCTCCGCCAGTAGGCATGATTCCTGCTGTATTTATTCCTCCTAACACCTGTTCGATAATTTGTTCCTGACCTTTTCGAAATGATTCATAACCAAAATATTTTTGTAAATATTCACGTGCTTTTTCCATCAATTTACTACTCCTCCTATTTACCTTGCAAGGACATATAAAGATAAAGATTTATTACTTTCATTGTACCTGCTTTTTCCATGAACCAAAAGCACAAAAAGAGTAGACTCATTCTCTGTGTCTACAGTTTTTTAAATTTTTAATATATGACCGTTGATTTCCGTTGCAGGCACTCGCTTTTCGTGTGCGGTCCGGAGTATCGTACTCCCGTTCCAATCAATTTTATTTTTACGTATCCATTCACTATTCTCTATCACTGCTTCCCATCCAATAAAAAATCAAAAAGGTTTCGGAATGAGTCCATTCCGAAACCTTTTTGTCTACTCTTTTCAATATATAAACATGTATGGCATGGTTAATTTAATTCAGGATTTGCACTTTAACGTTTTTAACGCCCCAATTATTAGCATCTTGTTCATTAGGGATAAAGATGTCCACTCTATTTCCTTTGATGGCACTGCCTGTATCAGCAGCTGTCGCGTAGCCGTAACCTTCGACATAGACTTTTGATCCAAGTGGAATGACTGATGGATCTACGGAAATTACTTTTGCATTCGGGTTAGCTTTCAAGTCAACTCCTGTAGCTGTCGTGCCGCTACATCCTTGGCAGCTAGCCGTATAAGCAGTTGCTCTAACCGTTAGCTCTTTTTCTACACCTGCTTGATCCTTGGATTCATTATTTGTGTCTGTTTTTTCTGATTGTTCAACCGGTTTGGCTTGTTCAGTTGGTTTGGCTTGTTCAACTGGTTCTGCTTTTTTAACTGGTTCTGCTTTTTCAACTGGTGCAGCTTGCTCTGATTTCTGCTCAGGCCCTACACTCGCTGCTTCGACTTTGTTAGCCGCCGGTTTAATGACAAGTTCCTGTTTTGGATGGATTGTATCTGAACTTAAACCGTTCCAAGATTTAATATCCTTTACTGCTACATCATATTTGTCTGCAATTTCCGATAAGGTATCCCCAGACTTGACTTTATAGTGCTCTTCTTGAGAAATATGTATGTTTTCCCCTGCATAAATCGTGTCTGAAGACAAATCGTTCCAAGACTTAATATCTTCTATTGATACTTTATACGTTTGAGATATCCCCCATAATGTGTCTCCATCTTTCACTTTGACATCTTCTGCTTGTACCGGAATTGTGAATGCACCGGATATAGCAGCCGCTGCCGCTAACGATAAGATTGATTTTTTCATATGTTGTTACCTCCTTGTGAGCTACTTTATAAGCTACGAGACCAATCTTACCATAGTTTTTTTCTATACAAAGAACAAACAGATAAAGAATAGATGACAAACATCTCAGTAAGATAACGAGACTATAACGATTAGTCTTAATATTCTGATAATTAATAATCTACCAGACCCTTCCTTTTCAATCACTTGGAGTCATATAAAATGTTACTCTTGCATAATTATTAAAGGCTATATCTTTATAAAGGAGGTATATTTTTTGACACGCGAAAAGACTTTTACTTTAGTCAAGTCATATAAACCTTTCCATAGCAAATTTGATCCATGCACTCCTATTGGGAGAAAATACTTTAGAACACCTCCCAATTTGTATATTAATTTTCAACCGCCTAATCTGGAACAATTCACACCAGAAGAAGCTCTGAAGTATGGCACACTTTGGAAATTCTTTTACGATTTTTATGATAATCCGTATCGGGAAAGGGAGACATAAATGAAAAATAAACTGGATGATGAATATTATCAGTTGCTTGAGCAAATCCAAGCTGCGGATTTTGTACTGGTCGAGTTGACTCATTATCTGGATACACATCCTAACGACCAGCAGGCATTGCAGCAATTCAACCAATTTCATGAATACTCAAAACAATTGAAATCGGTTTTTGAGCCTAAATATGGTCCATTATTGGGCTTCGGAAACAGTTCAGGCGGTGAAAATAAATGGGAATGGAGCCAAGGCCCATGGCCATGGCAGGTATAAGGAGAGATATCTATGTGGGTTTATGAAAAAAAGCTGCAATATCCGGTTAAAGTCAGGGACTGTAATCCTAGATTAGCTAAATATTTGATAGAGCAATATGGAGGTGCAGATGGTGAGTTGGCTGCAGCACTCCGTTACTTAAATCAGCGTTATACAATTCCCGATAAAGTAATTGGCCTGTTAACGGATATCGGAACGGAAGAATTCGCCCATCTAGAAATGATCGCCACGATGATTTATAAACTTACAAAGGACGCTACCCCCCAGCAGATGACAGCAGCCGGCCTAGGGGAACATTATGTCAATCATGATAGTGCTCTTTTTTATCAGAACGCGGCAGGAAATCCGTGGACTGCCACGTATATTCAAGCTAAAGGCGACCCGATTGCTGATTTATATGAAGATATTGCCGCTGAAGAGAAGGCAAGAGCAACCTATCAGTGGCTGATTGACATCTCGGATGATCCGGATATCAATGATTCACTCAGATTTTTGCGTGAGAGGGAGATTGTCCATTCCATGAGATTCAGAGAGGCAGTGGAAATATTAAAAGAAGAAAAAGGTAAAAAGAAGTTTTTTTAATAATGAGATTCACATGAAAAAACGCAGCGGAGGAATTTGAACTATGCCCCATTATTCGGACAGTATAAAAAAAGTGCCTAAGCGGCTAATAGGTGGTCTCGGTATTGTACCGGGGCCATTTTCTTTAGTCCCCATTGATAACGACACTCATTGTATTCTTCTATAACACGATCAACTTCTTCCTTCACATCCGTTAAATTCGTACATGTTTTATATTCTGCTAGATCTTTAAAGTGGCCAAAAAAACTTTCCATCGGCGCATTATCCCAACAGTTTCCGTTACGGGACATGGATTGGGCTAACCCAAGTTCCTTCACTTTGTTTTGAAATAACGGATGGGTGTAGTGGAATCCTTGGTCAGAATGCAGGATTGCACTCGGATGGAACTCGTGTTCCACTGCCTGCCGTAGCTTGTTTAAAGTTTCATAAACGATATTCATATCTAATGACGTTGATAAATGATACGTAACGATTTCTTTTGTAGCCACATCTTTTACGCAGGACAAATATGCTTTTTGACCCTTTCCATAATAAAGGTAGGTAATGTCAGTAAGCAGAATTCCCCTGGCTCCTTCTGTTTGAATTCACGATTAAGAAGGTTAGGACAAGTAAGGTACTCCTTGGTTGCCTTAGCCATCTTTCGATACGGATTAGCACTTCTGATTTTTGCGAAGAGATTATATTTTGCCATCAACCGTCTGATTTTCTTATGATTCATGACGGCCGAATAATCATTTTCCATAACCATTTTGATTTGAAGGGCGCCTACTTTTTCCTTTTTACTGAGGAATATATTTTTAATTAATTCTATGTCCAAATCATCTTGGTCCTCTCGTAGCTCACGGGTTGGAGCTGCCTTTAACCAATCGTAGTAGCCACTTCGACTTACACCAGCCAATTTGCATAGATAGGAAACAGCCTTCTTTAACTGGTATGTCCTGATCGTTCTTTCAATCAGATAGAACTTCTCAGCTGCAGATAGAATTATTTCTTTTTCAACGCCCGCCTTTCTAACTCCTCCAGCTTTTTTAGGAAGTCATTTTCTGCTTCAAGAAATTTGATTCTCGATTCGGCCTTCCTAAGTTGATCCTCTACAGATTGTGGCTTGGAAGAAGGGCGTCCTGTACTTCCTTTTCCACGGCGTTCCGTAAGGACGCCATCCACACCAAACCTTTCGAAGGGATCACGCCAGCGCTGTAAACAACGCTTAGGTTGTTCCTTCCCCATTATTTCGAGATTAAATCCATGTTCTATAAAAATTTGAGAGGGTGATTTCGCCTTTTTATATGCCTTAACTGCTTTTGTTTTAAATTCAGGAATATAGGAAATCGAACGCTCGGAAGCACTAATGATATTTGGATTCTTTTCAAGTTCTTTTATTTGAAATTCAGTATATATATTCTAACTCTTAGAAACCCTCCGTCCATACTCTTACACCTATTGAAACATAAAAAAACCCCGGATAAGGGACACTTTTTTATGTGTGTCCGTTATCCGGGATATAGTTCAATTCCCGCTGCTTTTTTTATTTACGATCTGAAGAATAGGTCCAACCATCTTCCTGATAAATTTTGTCTTCCTTCATCAATTTACCAAGAGCACGTTTGAATGCTCCCTTACTTAAACCGAAGTGAAACTGGATATCATCAGGTGGCGTTTTATCGCCATAAGGCATCGCACCGCCGCGATTCATTAAATAAGTGAAAATAACCTCGGCATCTTCGCCCATTAAATCTTGCTTAAAGGGAAATAAAGAAACATTAAGCGTTCCATCTTCTTTACTATCAATGACGCGTCCTTCAACTAATTCACCAAGACGCGGCTCCTCCTTGCGCTCACTTTCGTGAATGAAACAGCGATATCCTTCTTGTGAAACAAAGAAAGATCCAACCATTAGCAAACGATAGACATTTCCTTTCACTGTTGTGTTACGAATACCCTTTAATGGAGCTTGTACAGCAATCTCCTGGATTACATCTTCCGTTGCAAGTTTACCAAACAAGCGGTCATTACGATCTGTCTTAAGAGATACATATAGACGATCGCCAACCTCAGGCCATAAACGATCAATATTCGGAAGGTCATCCAACGATACAAGGATATCTTTGGAAAGGCCAATGTTCACAAAAACCCCAAGTTTCTTTTTCACATTGACAACTTCTGCCCATCCATATTGACCAATTTGAATTTCTGGAATTTTCATTGTCGCTGTTAGCCTGGCTTGTTTATCATGGTAGATGAATACCGTAACTTCATCGCCAATCTCAAGCTCGGTTCCTTCATTCATTTCATTATGATGAAGTAAGACATCTTCTGAACCATCAGTTAAAAACCAACCGAAATCCGCCTTACGCTCTACTTCTAGCTCTACAGCCATACCGGCCTGAATTTTTTGCATGTATATAAATCCTCCTGTAACTTACCTTTACCTACAATTGTACCCAATTATTTATTTTTCCAACATCATTGAATTTATCATTTTTTTGTTGTTCTGTATACCTATTACGTTTTTTTTATTTTTTACACCTGATCATCTACACTGAATGTTTGAGGAATCTACATCTGTCCTTGTTTCCCATTGGCCTCTCAACTTCAAAGCAATCAGGCTCAATCGTAACCCCTCCATATATCCCTAAAATGGCATGGTTTAAATTAACTTTGTCATCAGACGCTCTATCCTTGCCTGCAGTTCCTTAATGCTAAATGGCTTTGTTACATAATCATCCGCCCCAAGTTTCAATGCATTTGCGATATCGTCCGTACTTTTCCTACCAGTTAGCATTAAAACAGTAAATAAATCGGCATTTCTGCTTTGTTTCACTTTCTGCAGCACTTCAATTCCATCCATGATGGGCATCACTCCATCAAGGATTAGGAAATGTCCTATATCTTCTTTTGCTCGATCGGATTTCAAAAAGGAATGACCGTCTTCATACACGGCAATATTCAAGTCAAAGTGGGGAATTTGAAGCGAATGCAAAGCTTTAGTTAAGATGGTCCGGATAATGATATCATCATCAATAACTGACACATTGAGAGATTTCTTGTTGAATCCGTTTTTTTGAATGCTCTCCACTTTTGCACGTCCTGAGCGTTTCGCTTCATATAAAGAATTGTCAGCTTCCTCAAAAGCCTCCTTCGGCGTAACATTTTCATTTTCAACCGTAAATACACCAGCAGAAAATGTAACCGAAAATGTTTGATCATTCTGGTTAAATGGCTTTGCGGAAAAGTCCTTGATTAATCCTGTTAACTTTTTTTTAGCTTCTTCATTCGAAGTATCAGGGAAAATAACGACGAATTCTTCCCCGCCATACCGGCAGAGTAAATCTGAACTCCTGATATTGCATTTAATGAATTGTGCAAACTCAACCAGTATATGGTCACCTACCGAATGTCCGTATAGATCATTCACTCTTTTAAAGTGATCTATATCAATCATGCTGATCGAAAACGGCTGTCCTGATCGTTTATAGTCATTAAAGTAGCGCGGAAGGGTATCTTCCAGGAATCGTCGATTATATACCTGTGTCAACTCATCGATTAGGACCGATTGATCAAAAATCTTCTTTCGCTGTATATGCCTTTCCATTTTGACAATAAACTCTTCGAAATCAATCGGCTTACCAATAAAATCATCCGCGCCCATCTTGAATGCTTTTATACGGGAGTGTTTATCATTCTGTATGCTGATCATGATTTTCGGTATGAAATATTTCTCATTATGTAGGTGAATATCCTGAAGTATCTGAAACCCATCCTTTACAGGTAACTGTATTTCAAGAATCAGGCAATCCGGCTGCATTTCAAAGTAATGCTTTGTCGCTTTTACTGGGTCGGCATTCGTGATAACCATCCATCCCTTTTCCTCCAAAAGATCTTTCAATAGAATCAACATGGAGATGTCATCATCAATGATTTGAATGAGCGGGGCTTGAGAATCGCGGACAGGCTTTTCTTTTATTTCAACTTCATCAAAACGTTCATAATCATATGAATGTTCAATGAGATCAAAAAGGAAATTCCTAAGGTCCGATCGACTCCAGACTCTTGCACTTTCTTCATCAATTCCTTCCAATAGCTTTTCGATGATTGCCATAAGTCCACATAATTGCAGCGTTCCTGCCGTCCCTTTGATTGAATGCAGAAAACGGAATATCTCTTGATTCGGAATCGTCTCCGCTTCGTCCAGCTCTAGCCAAGCAGAAAGCTTGTTTTTTATATTTTCAAATAAGCTATTTTTGTAATTTTCCATATTTGCAAGATTCACTTCTAATCACTTGACCCTTTCTTAATTTACAAATGTGAATTTTACGTCATCTTACTAACATTTCTTAATCATAAGGACTTTTTAACTATAAATACATTTTGCATTATCGATATTTAGGTCTAAAGTATCCTCTTTCAGGAATATTTTACATCATAAAGGTTTGTCTATAAATAGAATTTTCCCATCTAACACAATTTATTTTTAATATGTCATATAGATTACTTATTTACCCGACTGATCTTCTAATTGTTCTTTTTATGTATAGGTATTACGATGTTATAATTTAATGACTAACTGAAAGGAATAGGGTATCATTATGACAAAAAAATTGTATTACACGTCCTCCAAGGCTTCCCAATGGGATGCAAAAATCCTGGAGTGCATTGAAGAGAATGGCTTTTATTACATCACCCTTGATGAAACGGCTTTCTATCCAGAAGGGGGCGGTCAGCCCTCAGATACTGGCACAATAGAAGGAATCACTGTTCTTGACGTTATAAAAACCGATGATGGAAATATCCTTCATAAGGTTGAGAGTAGGCCAGTTTCCAAGGTTGTTCACTGTGAACTTGATTGGTCTCGCCGTTTCGATCATATGCAGCAGCATAGCGGCCAGCATTTACTCTCGGCAGTCTGCCGGGAATTGTTTGATGCGAATACAGTCAGCTTTCATCTTGGTAAGGAATATTTAACGATCGATATAACTGAATCCAGATGGACCGAAGTACATACGATTGCTGCTGAAAAGCAGGTTAATCAATATATCATTGAGAATCACGAATTACTCACATATTATGTGTCAAAAGAGCAGTTACAAAAGCTACCTGTCGTCAAAATGCCAAAAGTGACTGAAAACATCCGGATTGTTGAAATTGAAGGGATTGAGTATAACCCTTGCGGTGGAACCCATGTAGAGCGAACCGGGGAGATTGGCTTAATTAAAATTTTCAAAACAGAAAAGCAAAAAGAACTTACCCGCCTCTATTTTAAGTGCGGATTCAGGGCATTGAACGATTTTTCCGAAAGTCTTGATATTCTTTCAGCCTTATCGAATAAATTCAATACCGGACGTAAAGAGATCTTCAATAGGGTGGAGAAGCTGGAAAGTGACTACAATCAGCTGCTATCAGCGAACGAAAAACTAAAGCTTGAAAATGCAAACTTTCTCGCTGATTCCATACTTGCAGCAAATAAAGAAGGATTCATCTCTCATATTTTCGAAGATAGCACAGTGAAAGAACTGCAATACCTTTCAGCTACGATCGTTAAAAAGAAAAAGGTGCTCGTATTACTTGCTTCACGGAAGGAACAAAAGGTAATGCTTTCGCACAGCGGGTCCTTCCCCGTACATTGCGGACAATATTTTAAAGCTGAGTTAGGTCCGTTTAATGGGAGAGGCGGAGGAAGTGAACAGGCTGCACAGGCAGGTTTTGCAACACAAAATGACTTAATCGCATTTTACCAATTCACAATTGAAAAATTCCGCCAAGATTCCGGTGAATAAAATCTTCTCGAAAGAGTCGGTTCCCATTGTAGGATGAACTGTAATCTTTTTAATAAAGGAGGGAGGACCATTTCTGTCCTCCCTCCTAATTCTTCCATCTTATTCTTCTAGTTTCAATTTCTGTAACCCTTGTTCTTCAATATGAACATGATATTTTTCTTCGAGCTCCATGATCCGTTTAAACGCTTCTTCTTGACTATATTCATGGTTGTCCGATTCCTCTGCAAACTCTTTTCTCGCCATGTGATAAGCTAGTTTATCCCTGAACACCCCTTCTTCATATTCATCTATGACTTGATGAAGTTGATCCTCCAGTTCCCTGCTTAAATCATAAATTCCATATTCCTTCACAAAATGAACTCCATCCATGCCGAAATCTTTGGCATAGGAATTGAGATACTGTTCCAACTCACTGAATTCTTTATTATTTTCAGTATCGGAAGCAACCCAATATCCGTACTGAACCATTTTGAATAATGTTTCATATTGTTTTTTAGTAAAATTAATTTTCATGTGTTCATTTACTCCTTTTCAGGTATTCCCATACCAAAAAGAATAAACCGCAATGGAACAAATGTCCAATGCGGTTTATTCTCAATCCGATATTTCCGTTACAGAAAAATAAGCTGCTTTTTCCGTATCCACTACATAATGGGAATCGCCTTTAACTAAATTATAATAGCGGTGCTTTTGAATATTTGAAATCATTTGAGTGGAGTCATCGCCTTCTACCTCATGCTCTATTTCTTTACCACCCGGAAAATAAAAACCAACTTTCAGTTTCATCTTTCTCATCCTTCCCTTCATCTGGTTGAATCGCTCTTTTATTTCTTATCCTTTCTAGTGTAGTTATAAACATAAATTACATGCTTATTCACTTTTACCATGATATTCTAAGAAAAATACTAAAACCAGAAGGTGATTTTTATGAATATAAGGAAAGCTACTGAAAACGATGTAAATGGAATAGCTCATGTACATATAAACAGTTGGCAAACGACTTATACAGGAATATTGCCGAATCAATATTTGTCTTCTTTGAACATTGAAGCAAGAAAGAAAAATTGGCAAAGGAATTTAAAAATGCTGCATAGCGCCACCTTTGTAGCGGAAAATGCCAATGGCGAAATCATCGGTTTTGCTGCGGGCGGACCTGAACAAACGCATGATCCGCTAATTCAAGGTGAAGTTTATGCGATTTATATATTAAAAGAATATCAAAGAGAAGGACTCGGCCGAAAGATGATTAAAGCGGTCATACATGAGCTAATGGAAATGGAACATAAGAATTTAATCATCTGGGCATTAAAGGATAATCCTTCTTGCGGTTTTTACAAGGCCCTCGGTGGTCAAGTCATTGCTGAAAAAACGGTTAAAATGGCTGGCATCGAGCTTATCGAAGTCGGTTATGGGTGGGAAGACATTCAAGATATCCTGTTGCATTTGTGAGCATAACCCGGAGGTCGGTTACCTACCAGCCTCCTCTTCTCCATTCTCTATAAGAAAAGCCTTATTATCATTGCCTAAAAAATAAAGCCGGTGCAATGGCCTTGTCATTGTGACGTAAAGCAATTTAATATCAAGTTCTTTTTCACGGCAATACACTTCTTCCAGGGATATTGCAAATACAACATCGAATTCCAAACCCTTGGCTAAATAGGAGGGGACAATTAACGTTTTGTCTTTCGGAATGTTTCCCCCTTCATCAATTAAATGAAAGCCTTGATGTACTCCAGTTAGTTTCTCGTTTGCCAGTTTACAATCTTTCATCGTTTTGGCAATCACGGCAAACGTTTTAAATCCTTCCCCTTTTAGTTTATCAATAAGCTCGATCAACTCTTCTTCCCAACCATCCTTTTCAATGGAAATGAATTCCGGTTCTCTGCCATGACGGACAACAGGCTCAACTTCAGGGAAATCATATGTTAATAATTGAAGGATTCGGTTAGCTTGTTTCATGATTTCTACAGTGGTTCTGTAGCTTTTTTGTAATTCGGTATACGTCGCCCGTGGAAAAATACGACGGTGAACCTCTTCCCATGTTTGCAATCCCCGGTATGAATGGATGCCTTGTGCAAGATCGCCTACAAGTGTGAACATATCAGTATCCACTGCCGTCTTAAGTGCCTGCAACTGCATGAAACTATAATCCTGAGCCTCATCAATGACGACATTTTTTGCTTTGTTTTCTTTGTCCACACCAAAAAGGCGCTCCTGTAGATACAATAATGCACCCAAGTCTTCCATTTCATAACTTTTATCAGAAAATAATTTATGGTTATATTCACATAGTGCACCGGCATCTTCAAAAGTAAGTTTACCGTTACTGTAGAAGGCCAGTCGCTCGGGGTCTTCGTATAATTCCTGATAGTACGTTAGAAGATCCTTAATTTTGAATTGTTTAAAATAGCCTTTTACCGAAGTACGGATCGCCTTTTGAACCTGTTTGATCCGCTCTTCTTTTTTATCGAGGCATTTTGTAACAAAATCCTTGCGTATGACTGGATCGATATTCTTGTAGAGCGCCTTCTCAATTTTGGCCTCATAAAAATCAATAACCCGGTCAAGCATTATATTCTTTTTCATCTTCACTTCACTTTTTAAAACGGCCTTCAGTTTATCCAGTCTGGTGTATAACGGCAAGTACCAATAATCCTCTTCTAATAATCTGATGAACTTCTTAGCCGAATAGATGCGATATTTATCACAATAGAAATCCTCATCCGGATGAAACCCCCTGAAAATATCCTTCACATATTCGTCCAAAATTAATTTAAATGCTGGCGAGCCCTTTAAACCTGATATCCAGACAGCGACCTTTATTTCTTCATCATCTTTTTCCAGCATTCGAGTTAATTTATCATCTGCTACAAGCTTTATTTGCTTTCCTATCGCTAACTGCACGTATTCGGAAAATGTGAATTGTTTTACTTTTTCAACACCCAATTCAGGTAACGCTTCAGATATGTAATCGATGAACACACGGCTCGGAGCAAGAATCATTAATTGTCTTGGGTCGAACAAATCTTTATAATGGTAAATGAAATATGAGATCCGATGTAAAGCAATTGTTGTTTTTCCACTGCCTGCTGCACCCTGAACAATGATTGGTTTATTCAAATCTGCACGAATGATTTTATTTTGTTCTTCCTGAATCGTAGTAATGATATCTGTCAGTCGATTGCTGGAACTTTTAGAAAGGGATTCCTGCAGCAACTCATCGGTTGTTGTTAAATCTATGTCCCTAACCTCTTCCAGGACGCCATCTTCTATCATTAGCTGTCTCTTTAAAGTGATGTTCCCGTTAAATGTTTCCCCTTCCGCTTCATATTCAATTTCACCAATCCGCCCCTCATAATATAGGTTTGCAATCGGGGATCGCCAATCGACGATAATCTGTTCCTGGCTTTCTCTCTGATAAAGCGAGGTTTTTCCGAAATAAAGCACTTCACCGCTATCACCATCATTCCTTTCAAAATCCACTCTTGCAAAATATGGCTTTTTACGTGCTTTACGTAAGCCCTCTAATTCAGTTTTTGACATTTCAAAAAAGTTGGCTGTCGTCAGCAACTGAGAATATAAGCCGGACTCAGACCAATCGGCATCACCAAAAGCTTCTTGCATATTCCTTTGAAATTGATCTTTGCTGGTTTCTGATGTTTTAATGACTACGTCTATATAACGTTTAGTAAAATCCAGCCGCTGGCGTTCCTGTTCAAAATCGGGGTGGCTTCCCAATAAACCCACTCTCCCTTCCACTTTTATTTATAATTAAAAAAGCCGATGCTTAGACGAAATGGATATTTATACTATCAGAAAACCCAATGGTTGACAAATCTGAACACATAGAGTTATATCCTTTAAATTCACCCCCAAATATTCCTTATAACGAGAGAAATACACTATATATTCCAGAGTGGATATTGCCATATGTTGATTGATAAAAGAGCACCTCGATGCTTTCAGGAGGAGAATGAATGTCTACTTTACAAAAAAGATCGTACAATCATCTTGGAAAATAACTTCATACAGGGAGAAGGATGTTTAATTTTATTTCACCTCTTGGATATTAATGAAAATGGCAATTATACTTACCTCTTTATTCTTAATGATATGCTATGAATTTTTTTAAAGCCCGATTGGAAAAAAAGACCCTTCACTGCTCTTCCTTCAAACCCCTTTTACGAACTAGGAATGCCTGGAAAAGGGATCTTAATATGCCCAATGCTTCTTCGAAATGAAAAATACGAACTTTTGCAATTTGAATCAGACTCAAGGTTATGGAATGGGTAAGGCAGAACTTCACGATATCCATGGAGAAACGGGCATACAGATTCATTTTATCGTTTCAGGGATAAAGAAAGAGCAGGAAATCAGCTATAGCCAGGATTATTCATCTAGGTCCCAACAAAAGAATCAGACAACACGAACAAGCACTCTCCCATTAAGGTAAAGTGCTTGTTATACCTTCCTTCTACAATTGTCATCAATTCTTAACATAAATAACTGTAATTTAATGTTTCGTTTGAAACTCACAATATATACTTAAAGTACAATTAAACAATTTTCCGAGAAAGAGGGTACTATCATGGAAATCAATGAAAGACAACCAATGCTATCCCCTAAATTAATCCATGAACTTGAAGTATTATCTTCAAAAACAAATATGTCTATTCCTGAATTGTTAGAAATATCCGTAGTATCACTCCTAGAAAAGGTGAATAAGACCACAGAACCGAATGTTGGACTTAATAATAAAGAAATGATTTTAAGAAATAAAATAATCATTAATCAAAATAAGGAAGTATTGAATAATAAAAGCACTTAACCATTTATGTTAAGTGCTTTTTGGTGCGTTTGCATAACCACCAAAGTAGTATAAAAATATTTTAACAGCAACAATGTTTAATGGATTAGATATTCTACCGTGGTTTTCTATGAAATATTCATTTACATCATTTTTCACCAAGCAACAAATTTCGATTTGTTTTGCCTTTTTATTTTGCCTAGATTTCATTTAAATTAAGGGTTTTCCATGAATTTGTACCTTCGCACAAACGCACAAAAAAAGCAGCTATTAAACTGCTTATCAATTATTCAAGGTTTATTTGTAGTCACGTATGTACCTGCTATAAAATCATGTATGGCTCTGTGATCTTTTCTTATGCCAACCATTAATGCACTAACTTAATCTTTATAATATGTCCCTTTTCTTTCGCCAACTCTAAATGAATTTTCTTAGTTAACCGATCTATTCGAAGTACCCACCCTATAATCGCAATCAAAATCATCTTCCCACATGGTAAACTTCACCAGCTAAGCAAACTCCATAGCAGTATGTATCTTGTTCTCAAACTCTTCTAATTGGTATTCATCTATTAATGGTTTTTTTTGACGATAGTAATCCTAATTTTAACCTTTTAGTATTTTAATATGTTCAAGCATAAAGAATCCTTGCCACTTTAGCTTCCCGCGATCTTTTATAGACATAAGAACATCTCCATTCATTCTATAACTCCACTTTAGAACATTCGTTCTTATTTATGCATAAAAAAAGAAGAGAAAAATTTCCCTTCTTAAAGATAACGTATGATTTCTTACAACTTTTATTTGTTTAATAGAAAATACAGCCGAACTTAATACAGGAAGAATTGTCCCTAAAAGATTATCCCCCAAAAATTTGATTTATAAAGAAAAACGACATGTTATATTGAATATTTATCCAAAATAAAAAGCACCCATAAGGATGCTCTTACATTACTTTGAAGCTTTTCATTTTAAATTCATTCAAAGGTCGATGAATCGCCTTCCCCAACCTTTCACTAAGTTCTTGGAAATCCTTCATATCGTCAGGATTAATATCTTCTCTAACGTTTAGTATCTCGTACCGGTCATATTCCTCTGGGATGAGTCTTTCGTTAAAAAGAATAAAAAGTCTATATTGAACTCTGAGATTCATTTTACCATCTCCTTTACTAACAATTCGATAAAAGGTGCTGATTTCCTTCAATAATAAAAAGCACCCTTGAAAGGATGATTCAGTTTGTAGACAAAAGGGTTCGGAATTAAAAAATTACGAACCCCTTTTGAAATCACTTTTGAATTTCCGCCTAAAGTTAAGAGATTGGGGCTCTACGAGCCCACTATGTTAGGCCATTTTTGGACCTTCCATGTCCAATTGGCCATCTTCTTTAAATTAATGGCAGCGAAAGTAAGCATCGCCTGCATCGACAATTTTTTAAGTCCCCTTAAAGTAGTCCAACGCATACCATGCTTTTCTTTTGCATCTGCGGCAACGGCTTCCGGTTTTCCAACTTTCTCAATCACTTGTTCAACAAGTGGCTCTAAGATTGACTATCATGTGTATTTCCAGGTGTTACAATCGTTCCTAATACAAAACCGTTGCGGTCTGCGGTCGCGTGGAATGAATAGGCAAACTGTTTTGTTCGTTCATCTTTCACATAGTAGCCACTCTCAGAATCAGTTGTACTTTCTTTTATTTCTTTGGTTTCTTCCTTAACAAATGGCTTTGTTAAGGATTAATGTTGATTTTTGAACAAATAAAAAGGCCACCTAAAAAGTGGTCTTCTTTAGTGCTTACTATGCAACTAACGCATGCGTTAGTTGCATAAGTAAGAGGTTTGAAAAAATAGCCTGTATATATTTGAACGATGAATAACTTACCTATTTTCTTGTGCTTGTTTGCACCATATACAGAAAATTGGGAAAAACGTAATCAAAAACGTAACTAAGTTTATAAATTCATCAAAAAATACGTTAGAAACATTGATATATCAACAATTTAATAGATTGCAGTTTATTTAATCCAGGTATATTTTTCCTATTATTTAAAATTATTCTATATTAGCTCTTACGATGAATACAATGTTTCTTAACTATCGCAATTGACTAGAATTGATTTACAACCATTTAGAAACGTAACCAAAACCGTAACCATTTTTATAAAAAATTCGTCAAGCGTAAAATTGAAAGTATGAATTAAAGCAGCCGTTTCTATATTGGAATGCGTTGCTTTATTTTTTATTGGAGCATATCAGAAATGTTTAGCTGTGGTAAGAAAACTACTAGCAATAAAAGCTATTAAGCTAAACGCTGGTAGCTTGCTACATTCCATCTATGCTTATTAATCAGCTTTGTGTATTCAGAAAACCATTCTAAGCGATATTCAAACTTTCTAATGATGATTGATAAGCTAATTTTGTCTAAGGCTTACTCTAACTCATCATCTATCTATTTTTTTATATAAAGAATTCCATAATTGCGTAAACCTCGTAAACCTGTAAACCTTTTAACCTATAAACGTTGATATAGTAGGTTTTTTATAGGTTTACTCATTGGTTTACCTTTAAGTTATTAGAAGTAAATTCAGCGCATTGGTATTCCCTGACTTTCTTTGAATGTGGGGTGTTGAGAAAGTATCTTGCTGAAAAGAACGAGACTTATCTTTTTATTCAGCTACCTAAGCCAAGTGAGTATCCAAATGTTTTAAAAATTTCTGCTGGAGATTACTGGTGTATCCAAAATAACGGCTGGTCTATTGATTCTGCTACTGAAATTTTTAGTGAGGAATGGATATCTGATGACGAGTTTTTTGTCACCGAATCTGAAATTTATGGGAATAATAAACTCTATCATCAATTTAAAAAAAGAACTTCGAATAAGAAAAACATAGGGAGGTTTTAGTCTTCCTATGTTTTCATTCATATTATTTATCTGTTTGTTTTTGCTTCTTTTTCAAATACTCCGCACGTATTTTTTCAAGTTGCTGCTTTTTATCAAATTTGGCAGGCGTCTGTTTTTCATGAAACTTTGTCACAGCTGCCTGACCTTTGTAATCCAATTGATATTTTCCCACTTTGTTCACCTACTTTTCTTGTCTTTAAAGAGAATCTATTCAACAAATATAATATACCTTATTTTACTGAAGTAAACCCTATTACTTTATTTAGTGTACTGCTAACTTTGCATATATCATTAAAAACATTAAAAACTTAGTAAAATAATCATCCCCAAATGGTATTCATTTCATTGCTATAATCAAAATAAAATGCCTTGACACTCAGCATAAGCCTCAATAATTCTATTTCTTGTTTGTTCAGCTCTCTTCTAAAGTTCCAATTGTTCGGTAAATAAGGTTTAAAATATTAAAACAATCTAAGTCTACTCCATCTTTTACATGGTTCTTAATGCTAATAACGATTACGTTCTCGATGATTTCAAATTTAGGTTTCTGAGGGGAAATATTGTTTTTTTTGTAAAGTCTTTATACTACTTGTTTAAAAAAATCTACATCCCCAATATTTTTCTCCAAAAAATCACCCCTTGTTATTAACTTTTCTACTTATATCTATCTTAATCCAAATATTACCTTATTCAACTAACCTGCCCCATTAGTTCATCAAGAAAATCAACAACATCTTTTAACAGAGCCTAACAAATTTATCTGGTGGAAAAAGCTTCTTTCCATGATTTACACGATCTTGATTTATTTCATCTTGAAGGCGTCCTTGATTCGCTCGTGCTTCTTTGTGAACGATTTTCTTTTCAAATTCCCTCTTGTTCGCACTGACTTTCACATGTGTGGAATCGACGAATATGTGCTCTGCACTTATTAACTTTCTATCAGCAGCTGTCATTAAAATGCGATAGAAAATCTGTTCAAACAGGTCTGTATCTTTAAAGCGTCGCTCATAATTTTCCCCGAACGTAGAGAAATGAGGTGCTTTATCATGGAAACCGTAGCCTAAGAACCCAACGGTAAGCCATATTTGTTTCAACTTCTTCAATCGTTTTACGCATGGAACGAATACCGAAGGTATATTGGATGAATGTCAGTTTAACTAAAATAACTGGATCAATACTTGGGCGTCCTACCTCTGAATACATATCTTTCACCAAGTCATAAATGAAAGTGAAATCAATGGCAGCCTCCATTTTTACGAACCAAATGGTTCGGTGGCACCAGTTGATCTAAAGTAATCATTTCAAGTAGATCTCGCTGAATAGAATCATGTTTAGAAAGCATCCTCATCACCTCAAGTTTGAATACTTCTATTTTAAAACAAAAAAGACTCTAGGCAAAAGGGTTCTATCTAAATGTTAAAACAAAGTTGATTGGAACGGAAGGTACGAGACTCCAGCATAGTAAAGCGCGTCTAAGGGAGACGCCGAGGGCGGACCGTCCGCGGAAAGCGAGCGCCCTACGTTCCAATCAACGTCCAAATTGTACAAGCCATAAAAAAATGTAGACAAACTCGATTTTCATCGAATTTGTCTACATTCTGAAGCACCCTTGAAAGGATGATTTACTCCTTTTGTTGACTTCCCCAATAAATAACAATAACAGCACAGATTATTATCGCCCACCAATATTGACCAAACTGAGCCTTTATTACAGCAATTGTGAATGAAATAGGAGCAAAAGCCAAGACATGTATATAAGAACCTAGTAAATCCATAATGTTCCATTCTAGAATTTAAATAACTGAATCCTGTTACCATCATTATGCCGACTTTCAAAACCATTAATATAAATGGTGCATTTTGGTCTAAAACGTCCGTCAAATTTAGCAAGTCGATATCTTGGATATTTCGTGTAAAATGAAGAAACAGTCCCTAACGTTTGAAAAATTCCTTTTGAAGTCATACTATCATCCAGTTGCCTTAATAATAAAAATCAGAGGAATTCACTTTATAATTATACCTATAAATGAATAAGGATTTACTTTCCACCATTTTTTATTTAGGATTTCCTTATACTTACGTTCGTTTTTCTTTTCATTTTTTCGGTTATATTGATGATTAATACATTTAGATTAAGCAAAAGAAAAAATGATAACTATGATGATCCAAGTAATGCTTTATTGAACAAATATGGATTATTAAGACGATATCAAATAATCTCTATGGACTTTAAAAAATATCGAATACTCAAAGTTTTGTTTATGAACCTTTAACTTTTTGCAGAAATAAGATACAATTCAAATGATGGCACAGTTTAAAAAATACATAAACGTAAACTGCTGTTTATGTGAATCAGCGCAAAAATAACCTAAACTAATGTTGGAAACGTTGAAACAAAAGTATTTTGGAGGAATGTAAATAAATGATTACTGTAAATAATGTTGGTTTACGCTATGGCGATCGTAAGCTGTTTGAAGATGTTAATATAAAATTCACGCCTGGTAACTGCTACGGACTAATTGGGGCAAATGGCGCCGGTAAATCCACGTTCTTAAAAATCCTTTCCGGTGAAATTGAAGCACAATCCGGGGATGTCCATATGGGGCCTGGCGAACGCCTTGCCGTCCTAAAACAAGATCACTTCGCTTTTGAAGAAGAAGAAGTCCTTAAAGTTGTCATTATGGGACATGAAAGATTATATGAAGTCATGCAAGAAAAAGATGCCATCTATATGAAAGAAAACTTCACGGACGAAGACGGAATGAAAGCAGCCGAACTAGAAGGTGAATTTGCCGAATTAAACGGTTGGGAAGCTGAACCTGAAGCTTCTATCCTCTTAAAAGGCCTTGGTATTCAAGAAGACCTGCACACAAAAAAAATGGCTGAATTAAACGGTGGCGACAAGGTTAAAGTATTACTTGCCCAAGCACTATTCGGAAAACCAGATGTTCTTCTACTGGATGAGCCTACCAACCACTTGGATTTAAAAGCGATCAAATGGCTGGAAGAGTTCTTGATCAATTTTGAAAACACTGTTATCGTAGTTTCCCATGATCGTTACTTCCTGAATAAAGTTTGTACACATATCGCGGATCTGGATTTCGGTAAAATTAAAGTTTATATCGGTAACTATGACTTCTGGTATGAATCAAGCCAGCTTGCCCTTAAGCTGACACAAGATGCCAATAAGAAAAAAGAAGAAAAAATCAAAGAGCTCCAAAATTTCATCGCTCGTTTCAGTGCTAATGCATCCAAATCGAGTCAAGCAACATCCCGTAAGAAATTATTGGATAAGATCAGCTTAGATGATATACAGCCTTCATCTCGCCGCTATCCATATGTCGGTTTTACACCTGAGCGTGAAATCGGGAACGATTTGCTTCGTGTAGATGGAATTTCGAAAACGATCGATGGCATAAAAATATTGGATAACGTCAGCTTCACAATGAATAAAGGTGATAAGATTGCTTTTGTCGGCAAAGATGAGATTGCTAAAACAACAATGTTCAAAATTTTAGCAGGTGAAATTGAACCGGACAACGGATCTTTCAAATGGGGCGTTACGACCTCTCAGGCATACTTCCCTAAAGATAATGCCGAATTCTTTGAAGGTGTCGATTTAACCCTTGTCGATTGGCTCCGTCAATATTCTCCTAATGATCAAAGCGAAAGCTTCCTACGCGGTTTCTTAGGCAGAATGTTGTTCTCTGGTGATGAAGTCACGAAAAAGGCCAGTGTCCTTTCAGGGGGCGAAAAAGTCCGCTGTATGCTTTCTAAAATGATGTTAAGCGGTTCTAACGTCCTAATGCTTGATGAACCTACCAACCATTTAGACTTAGAGTCGATTACAGCATTGAACAACGGTTTAATCAGCTTTAAAGGTTCAATGATCTTCGCTTCTCATGACCATCAGTTCATCCAAACTGTTGCGAACCGAATCATTGAACTTACACCAAAAGGTACGGTAGATAAGCAAATGAGTTATGATGAGTACCTTGAAAATAGCCAATTGCAAAAACAAGTGGCTGAAATGTATAAATAAGAAGTTTGTTAAATGCGGCACATCCTTATGGGATGTGCTTTTTTCGTTGCGCTTCCCTCCTTCATGCATTTGTTTTAATCCTTCCAACTTATTGATGGTATATTAATTGATCTGCATTAAATATAATAATATTCCACCACAAATGAGCACTGAATAAATTCATGAATAAAAAGGTATATTGGTAAGAAAGGAGTGAGTTAGATTGGATGGGCATTCAGTGAAAAATATTTTTGAGGATACAGGATACCTTTTTTTATATGATAAATTCAGTTATCAATTTTATGTATCCGGATTATTCGACCTCGTGGATCAAGAAACAATAATTTCGGATTTTTTACATTCTTATGGATTCGATGAAAAACATTCACTCTTTTTTGACGACTTTTCCTTTTACTTTAATTGTTTTCATTATTCTTTCCAAAAGGAAAAGATGTTAAATTACTTAAAAGCGGAATATGATGAACATATTTGTTAAGTACAAAAGAACTGGTAATCCTAACTAGTCAAACAATACCAGAAAAAAGTAAGGGCATATATGGCGCTCTTACCTCAGACTGTAGACAAACTCGACCATAATGGAGTTTGTCTACAGGTTTTTTTAGGTTTTTAAATATGATTGTTGTGTGGAACGTAGGGCAGTCGCTTTCCGCGGGGGTAATGAAAACATAAGATACACCTTCAATCCTTCTGTCAATTGGTAAGGCTAAATAAATGGTAGCTAAATACCTATAGTATAGGGTATATAATCTAGAATGAAAATGTGAGCGGATTATCCTCTTAATGGAATAATCCGCATTTGATAAATTATGTAATTTCCAGTTTGCAAGTTATCCATCTCCCCTTTCATCATCGAATATTCATTAGAAATAATGACCTAACCCGCTTTATATTAGATAATCCTTTTATACGCAATAGGTTAATAATTCAAGTAATTGTTCACTGTCACCTTAGTCCACAACCGCAATATTCCTAGGTTTTCTGAACACGATTAATGACTAATAAATCTTTCTTGGTTTATATTACTACCTTCATAACATCTTTTTTGATATGAGCAGCTTTTGCAAACTGTTAAGGAATCCGTTTTCAAATACTTTTTGGGTTCTTGTAAAAGATTCTTGATAATGTTGAGGTATTCCAATCCATCCGAAACATCCTTCATCGTTGGAATATACGTTTCTATTTTACCTTCCATAAGCGAGAATATCTCTATTCTTTCTGGTAATTGACCAAATGCCTTTTTACAAAATACCGATATCATATTATTAAATAAAAGGTTCATGTCTTCATGTGTATCAACTAAATACTTCTTTATGATGAATGAGTTGCTTGTCCATTCTGCTACTTCAATAGTTAAGGAAAGTTCCGTCCCCAACTCCTCAATATTAGTATTAAACTTTTCATATAAAAATAAAGGTGGATATTCAATCTTTTTAGAAGTTAAAAATTGGAGTAAATGGTCTGTTATATTAGCAAGTGCCCTATAATAATGAACCTTTGACTCGAACTGACGTACATCAATGGCACTCCAATGATCATCTATGAGCTCCATAACTTTCTTAGGCGTCTGACTTTTTGGAGGAAGTTTATAATATCGGCTTACAACTTGATTAACCACAAATTGAACCTTCTTCCTCCTATCCAATTGAGTTGTGATTTTCCCTTCAATATGTTGAAAGTAAAATTGATAAGGACATCTTATAAAATCTTGTAAATGGTAATCAGTTAAAGTAACAATGGAAATCCGATGTTCCTTACCCCTCATTCCCGACATCTCTCTTTCCTCATAAAATTTCTCAATCTATATTGAAGAGACAAAACTTTTCTTTATAAAATCCCTCCCAAAATTTTGGCAGTTTTTGATATCCTCATCATCTGGGGTTAATTCTACTTTTAACCCTTCTAGGACGATATCAGCACCCTGTTCCCTTAATTTTTCTGTCAAAATATCTACGGCTGCACCATATTGTGAGTAAGATGAATCGCAGGGACCAAACACCGCAGCTTTCTTTCCTGTTAGATCAATATGATCCATTTCGTCATAAAAGTCTAAAAAATCATCCGGCAATTCTCCGTCTCCCCACGTATAGGCACCTAATAAGATACCATCATAATCTCCAAGTATGGAGGCTTCAGGACCTTCCATTATATCTATCTTTTCGATTTTCACATCACTGATTTCTATGATTCCTTCTGCAATGGTATTTGCCATTTCTTCTGTATTTCCACTCATACTGGCAAAAATTATAATGATAGACATGATACGTTCCCCTTCTAACAATGATAATTATTATCAATTATTATTAAAATTTTTTAACCACTTACTGGTACGTCATCACCTTTAAATAAAATTTGGTAAATCGAAGCTTTTAGCAAAAAAGATAGGTATCGATTGTTTTTTTGCTTTATCTCTAAAAATTGATAAAGTATGATTAACAAAATTAGTTAACACGAGAATCATGTCAATGTTATTGGGCATTTCTTTTTTTCTTTTTTTCTTTACGTCCGCTAATATGGAACACCTCATCCAGCAGATGATAATTTTTTAGGAATCACTCCTAAATGATCTCCACCTACAACAAGTAATGAACATGGCTTATTTACCCACATCCTGCATGTAACAGTTTAAACTTCTTCAAGGTAATCAACATCATAACAGCTCACACCACTGCTAGGACATGACATATAACTGTTCACTTCTAACACCGGAAACATGTTTCTCTTGATATAGCAACACGAATCACATTGAAAAAATATTATAGATACTGCCCTTCCTTTTTATTGAACTATCCTTTTGAAAGAAGTCTCTTCTCGAACGATTTATTGTTTTTATTTTATATGTTCATGAAAATGCCCTATTTTCTTAAACAGCATGTACATCTCCAGAGTTCATTTTACTCTTTATTTTCTGTACGTTGCTCAGTTCATCGGCAAATAAAAGAAATGACTCCCTATCATGTGCATCGAGTGCTTCGTTTACTTTAAAGCTCAAATGGTTAATTTTTAGGTTCAAATCTAAAATGGAACAAATGGTACCCTTGGAATACAGTTCCTCAATATCTTCCACATGCATAAAAAACTGAAACTCGTTGTTGACAACTATTAAAGAGTGCCATCCTAGGCAATCAACGTACTTCCGTTCGTCTGTAATTGTCCAAACATCACCTTGACGAAACTCAATCATATGTTGGTGCTTTTGCCCCGGACAGCAGCAGCTTACTTGATGCTGAAATAATTCTAATATTATAAAATCTTTATTCATACGTGTTCCTCACTCACATTCAGTTTTTTTGAATTCTTCTTCAATCTTAACTCTTTGTCAGTCAAACTGTTTTTTGTCATAATAACCGTCTATTCTGTTAAAGTTGACTTATTTTTTAATTTTTCTTCCTGGTTTAAAACTGTTTATTCAATATTGTCGCCTTTTTAATTTCGAAATTCTTTTGATAGACATGCAATAGGAATTTGCAAGAGAATTAAATGAAATTGATAATCATTATCATTTAATATTTTATATGATAATGATTATCATTGTCAATCTGTTTTAGCTAATTTTTCATATTTTTGTATTGTTGCCTCGGAAAAAATAGATGCCTAGCGACTGCTACCAAGCGCCATCTTACGTATTATATAAGTCTTTCATATTCCACCCGTAAGTCCTACCCTGGCTTCTGATCTAATAGATTCTATTAAAAAAGAGGTCAACCAGTAATTTTGTTTACTGTTCGACCTTATAATACGAACGCATTTGTTAACTTAATAAGACCATCTTTACTTACTTTCTAAAATATCATTATTAGTATTCAATATTTCTCGGCTAAGTAATGATGCAGAGTTGCTTCTTCCTATAAATCCGTTAGGAATAGATTGTTCTAAGTTTCGTTTTTAAATTCCTGTAATAGATAGAATTCATGCTTGTACCTTACCTCCTCAATGCTATAATTTCTTTAATAGCCATAATAATAAACAAATACCTATTGTAAATCGTTAAGGGGAGATTTATTTGAAACACTTATCTTTAACTCAGAAAAAATGGTGGTTGACTGCACATATATTATTTTCTGCCATCTGGCTTGGCGTTACTGTAACTTTTTTAATACTAAGTATCAGTGTCCTAATGACTAAAGATATTGGGACAATAAAAGCGTATTATTTAAGTATGCTGCAACTGGAACAAACTGCAGGTAGAGTTTCGATTATTGGAACAGTTATTACTGGTTTTTTCCTTTCCATTCTAACAAAATGGGGATTACTTAAATTTTATTGGATTATTTTCAAGGAAATCATCACGTTGATTTGTATGGCATTGGGATTTTTATTTATTTATTTTTGGACTTTAAAAGGTTTAAATGACTATAAGTTTTTAAGTGATGCTTTCTTTGTTAACCACTATCAACTGATGACAGGAATTGCTTTACAAATAATTTTACTAACAACGCTTTTTATAATATCAGTGTTCAAGCCCTGGGGACAGAGAGTGCAGAAAAAATGAAATATCAACCAAAGGAGAATAAATAGAGGGTTTCTCTGATACAGATAATAGATTCGTAAAGCCAGGAGAGTATGAAAATCGACTTTGAAGATGGGAAAGGCCACATTGTAAACGGCAGTAGGCTTTCTGTTTTCGCTACAATACCAAACGGCAACAACTATGAATACAATCGAGTTCACAGAATAAATGTCAAAGTACTTCAACAAAAAGAAGCAACAGTTCGTATATCTGTTGCTTCTTTTTGTATGATTTGGCCCTACTGCCTTTATGTTATTTACATTCTTTTTTGTCTTTTGCAGTACTTCTTCTTCCAATGCATCAGCTTTAATTTCATGTGATGAGCAGTATTATTTAATAGTTGCATAAACCGCCTTGTCTTTCTATACGAGATATGGGCTTTATAATTTTGAAGGTAATAACCTTTTTTCACGATGGTTGAAACATAATTGCCCAAGTACAGTATCTTTAAAATCATCTTTCGAAAGTTGATTGGAACGTAGGGCACTCGCTTTCCGCGGGCGGTCTGCCCTCGGCGCCTTTGCGCCTGCGAGGTCTCCCTTGGACGCACATTCCTAAGCGGGAGTCTCGCACACCCGTTCCCCTCAACCCTGCATTAGAACAATTACACTTCAATTTTACGAGGCTAACGTTAACATCTTACATACTTGCGTTTAAAACCCAGCCGTCCTTTATCGACTGCTTTTTGAATGCTTTCATGAGCATTTAGAAAACTGCTTTTTTTCTTGTCCCGTTTGACCTCTACTGTTCCTATCGCCTTTGCGGTCTCGACTGCCTTTTCATGGAGCGGCACATATGATATCCCCACGGTGTTTAGAAAATTATTCATAGCGGATTTCGCTCGTTCTGGCGAATCGTGAATCGTATTTTTCACAATATCAAGCATATTGGAAATCTTGCGTTCTGAAAATTCAACGTCTAGTCGATTCCCTAAAAGCCAACAGTAGCAACTCCAGCCAGCTGACATTCTCAGCTCTTCACCGCTTGCGATCCATTTATCAGCAACTTCTTGTGCAATATCTGACTCTGATAAAGTTACGGCCACTACATAATCGGACAGCATATAAAAATATGCAGCATCCATCCAACGATCATAATCCGACTCAGTCATGGCTTTTGGATCTACAATAATGCCTGCAAAGTACATTGCATCGTAGTTCCCAGTGGAATAAAGCTCTTCAGCTAAACGGTGATTTATTTTTATTTTCTTTGCAATTGGTTTCATAGCGCCTGTAGCCACGCCAAAAAGCGGCTCATGCGCACCATTGGATATGTACATTTTTTTAGTTCGTTCCTTGCCAAGAGCTTCAAGCTCCTGCATAACCATTTCTAAATTCAACGTTTAGCACTTCCTTCTTTTTGAAGTTTTCCATCTAATATTTTACCCATCAAATATATCACCATTATCCTATAACAAACTACCATTTGTCAGCAAAACTACCATCAAAGCACATGAATGTTACGCAGTAGGAATCCACTTAATGCATGTTGTCACATTGTTTTCGAAATGGTGGTAAGAAGTGTTACTGTTGCTACAACGCTTAGAGACATGGGATTTCCCCTTTGTTCTTGTTCAACTATACTGCCCCTCTAGTTCCGTAAGATAAAAGGTTGCCGAAACAACCCTTTTTATGAAAGTAAACACTAGCTATACTGTGAACTAAATAAATATAGTGTGTATTTTTCATACTTTAAGGAAAGCCAATTAAATGGATTTAATACAACTGGACACAGCAATATTGAAAAAAATTGATAACTTCATTATGCAATCTGAACAATGGAAAACGAAATAAAAGATGTTTTTGTACAGAAATTTTTCAATGATACTAAATGCTTCGGGTTAGTGGCACTCATGCCGCCCGGGACCAAAGCCATCAATCTTCAAAGTTTAAAAAACTGCATGTAGGTATATATGGTAAATTCAAATGTAGATCATGAAGAATTGTGCTTACACTAACGAAGCAGGTAAGTTTAATAAGAGCTTGAAATCTCATATTAATATAAGGTGTTTTTTTGGAAAATTAACAGATAAATAGAAAAAGGTTTATTTAAATCCTATTCATTGTGGGCTAAAAGGTATATGAACTGCTTTCGAGAAGGTGAATCGGGGCATCAGCATACTTTATAGTAAGGACTAGCTATTTTTTTTGAACTCTTCCTAATTTAATTATAGCATTTAAAAAATGGTTAATATAGACTTTTTATTCTCATTTACTACTGCTAAAATCAATAGAACATTAATAGTTAGGGGAGATGTAGGATGAGTTCTGTGGTTCTCGATTTTCAGGAGATAGAAAAAACACAGCTTTTGCTCGTTGGCGGAAAAGGGTTAAATTTAGGGGAATTATCAAAAATTCAAGGAATACAAGTACCAGAAGGATTTTGTGTTACAACAGAGGCTTATCAAAAAGCCCTCGAACAAAACGAAGCCTTCTACGCATTGTTGGATCAACTAACACTGCTAAAAGTAGAGGATCGAGGTCAAATTGGTGAAATCAGCAGGAAGATTCGACAAATCATTATGGAGATAGAAATTCCTTCCGATGTTGTGAAAGCAGTTGCTCACTATCTCTCCCAGTTTGGCGATGAACATGCTTATGCAGTGCGTTCTAGTGCGACTGCTGAAGATTTACCACACGCCTCTTTTGCCGGTCAACAAGATACCTATTTAAATATCATCGGAAAAGAAGCCATCTTGCAGCAGATCAGCAAATGCTGGGCTTCCCTATTTACGGATCGAGCGGTCATATACCGAATACAAAATAGATTTGACCACAGACAAGTTTATATATCCGTTATCGTTCAAAGGATGGTTTTCCCACAGGCTTCAGGGGTTTTATTTACCGCTGATCCGATTACTTCTAACCGAAAACTGCTATCAATCGATGCCAGCTTTGGACTTGGGGAAGCACTGGTCTCTGGCTTGGTATCTCCCGATTGTTATAAAGTACAGGAAGAGGAAATCGTCGATAAGATGATAGCAACCAAAAAATTGGCTATCTATGCACTAAAAGAAGGCGGAACAGAGACTCAGCAGATCGATCCTGATCAGCAAAAGACTCAAACGCTTACTGAACAACAAATTTTACAGCTCGCACGCACAGGAAGACAGGTCGAAGCTTATTTTGGTTGCCCACAAGATATCGAATGGTGTTTGGTTGATGATACATTTTATATTGTCCAGAGTCGGCCAATCACTACTTTATACCCGATCCCTGAAGCAAATGATCAAGAAAATCACGTTTACGTATCTGTCGGTCATCAACAAATGATGACCGATCCCATGAAACCACTTGGAATGTCTTTATTCCAGTTAACATCTTTTGGACCCAGATTTAAAGCTGGTGGAAGGTTGTTTGTTGATGTCATACACAGGCTGTCTTCATCTGACAGCAGAAAAATGTTATTAGATGCCATGGGACAACATGATCCGCTCATGAAAGACGCACTTATGACCATAATAGAGCGAGAAGATTTCATAAAATATTTACCAAATGATAAGCAAGAACAGAGTTCCGGTAAAAGCAATAAAAGTGTGTCGTCTGCGGATTCTAGGGCACAAATCGAAAACGACCCGACAATCGTTTCTGATTTGATTAAGAGTAGTCAAACATCGATAGAAGAGTTAAAACAAAACATCCAAACGAAATTAGGATCGGATTTATTTGATTTTATTCTGGAAGATATCCAGATATTAAAGAAGATTTTATTTGACCCACAAAGTTCAGC
Organism: Peribacillus sp. Bi96; assembly: GCF_918698115.1. Lineage (GTDB taxonomy): Bacteria > Bacillota > Bacilli > Bacillales > DSM-1321 > Peribacillus. The sequence goes on along the minus strand of NZ_CAKKLV010000002.1, from coordinate 77,377 downwards.
TGTGTTTATGGCTGCTATAGATGCTTCATCATGGATCAATGAAAATATGAATGAGTGGTTAGGTGAAAAAAACGCAGCCGACACCCTTTCTCAATCTGTACCAAACAATATTACTTCGGAAATGGGTCTGGCGCTATTGGATATCGCGGATGTGATTCGTCCTTATCCAGAAGTAATTGATTATTTACAACATGTAAAAGATGATAACTTTTTGGATGAACTGGTTAAGTTTGATGGTGGACAGGAAGCCCAAGACGCTATCTATGATTATCTCCGCAAATTCGGAATGCGATGTACCGGAGAAATCGATATTACTAAAACTCGTTGGAGCGAAAAACCAACTACACTCATCCCTATGATTCTCAGTAATATCAAAAACTTTGAGCCTAATGCTAGCAATCGGAAATTTGAGCAAGGGCGACAGGAAGCTTTGAAAAAAGAACAAGAGTTATTAGATCGATTGAAGCAATTACCGGATGGTGAACAAAAAGCCAAAGAAACAAAACGAATGATCAGCCTAATCCGGAATTTCATCGGTTATCGGGAATATCCAAAATACGGCATGGTTAATCGCTACTTTGTTTATAAGCAGGCTTTACTGAAAGAAGCCGAACAACTTGTACAAGCCAAAGTCATTCGTGAAAAAGGAGATATATACTATCTCACTTTTGAAGAACTTGGCGAAGTCGTACGGACAAATAAACTGGATTACCAGATCATCAGCAAACGAAAAGACGAGTACAATTTATATGAAAAACTAACTCCCCCACGTGTTATAACGTCTGATGGTGAAATCATTGTAGGTGAGTACAAACGAGAAAATCTCCCAGCCGAAGCTATTGTAGGTCTACCTGTTTCTTCTGGAGTTATAGAAGGGCGAGCACGTGTCATCTTAAACATGGAAGATGCTAATCTAGAAGATGGAGATATATTAGTCACCGCCTTTACTGACCCTAGCTGGACACCATTGTTTGTATCCATAAAAGGCTTAGTCACCGAAGTTGGTGGACTGATGACCCATGGAGCAGTTATCGCACGTGAATATGGCTTACCAGCAGTTGTCGGAGTAGAAAATGCTACCAAACTGATAAAAGATGGGCAACGAATTCGAGTACATGGGACAGAAGGGTATATCGAAATATTGTAATTGCTGAATACGTCCAGATTTAATTAGTAGTAACGCTCCAGTGGTTACCAGAGCGGTTTGATACGAAAATTGTGCCACCTATAATAAACCGTAAAATATAACCCACTAATTTCTCACCTTACAGTGTGACAAGATGTTATATTGAAAGTCTTATCAATTTTGTGCAATATTATGGAGATAGCTTTAGCTTGATGGTATCAGATTAATACTTTCTATGTTTGATGATCGAATTAAATTATACACTCGTCACAACAATGAAATCAGTTCTAAATTCCCAGAATAGCTTCATTGGATATTCCGGATGGAGCAAATTATCAAGACTTACATTATAAATATCCTAAAAAATAAAGGATAATACATATTAGACATGTCTAATATGTATTATCCTTGTTTTTCCATTATAGCGCCCTTTATTGGAATAACATAAAATTACCCTCATTCTAATCACTTTTTTAGTTCAACTAAAGCACCCGTTCGTTTAAAATCATTAAAATAAATAATTACCAAGAACAATATCAGTTTTCTGAAATATTTGAGAGGTAATCAGCCAGTTGAACGAAGGTTACTGAAAAGCCCTCCTGAACCATTTCTTGCGTCTCCTCGTAAGTTTTCCTTTCCTCCTCAGTTGGGGATACAGGTGTCCCAATCATCGTAAGTATTGTTTTACCTTCATGCTCGGAGAATGTAAAAGTATTGAGGATTTCCAATGGCCAGTTGTCGTTAAAAGGAGCACGTAATATGTTACCCTTTTCATCAGAAAAGAAAGAGGTGTACACGAGTTTCACTGGAGCATTTACTTCATGATAAAAAAACTTGACCCACATACATTACTGTCAGGAAATGTCTGGATGTAATGTAAGAAACCCTCCTGGCGAAGCTCAAACATCTGCCCCGTTAGTTGCATAAAGAAATCTCTTATTTCCCTTGAAAATGCGGCTTTCTTTTTTCCAAAAATGCAGTTGTTCCTTCTTTCTTATCTTCTGATGAAAAGAGAACAGCCTGGGCTAATTTTTCAATCATTAATCCAGTTTTTAAATCAACATCAGATCCCAAATTTACAGCAATCTTAGCTAACTTAACTGCTAAAGGGCCTTTTGCAAGGATTTGAGAGGCTACTTCTCCTACCTTTACCTTAAGGTCTTCTGGACTTGTCACTTCCGATATGAGTCCAATACGAAACGCTTCATTTGCATCAATAATTTTCCCCATTAAAATCATTTCCAGCGCTTTTCCTTTGCCGACGATTCTAGCTAAACGCTGTGTGCCTCCAGCACCTGGAATAATTGATAAATTTAGTTCCGGAAGACCAATTTTTGCGTTTGTAGAAGCAATTCGAATGTCACAGGACATTGCTAATTCGCATCGAAAAAATGATCTGTTAGATGAACAGTCCGAAGAAAATTTGTCTTATCAAACAAACCTCCCTCAATATTGAAATCGAAATCTCTCGATTTCTCGTGTTTTCTTAGAGTTTCATAGTCATCTGATTTATCGGATTATCACCCAAATGGATTATACTATCTTAAAAGGATAAAAATGGAGGTTAAAAGAAAAAGACTCATAACCCGGTAATAAGAGAAATTATGATTGTACAAGTGGATGTCCACATATCTCATGGAGGTCAACACCCGCCACATTGTTTTGATTAACACTTGATGTTTGTTTATTCTTGGAATAGGCACATCGTTGATGCGAGCTTCTAGCTTTTTCGAATAACTTTGTATTTGGACTGCTCTCATCATGTTCCCCTTAAAAATTAATAATCACTTTCCCTTTTGGTCGTCCATTTGCAACTAGTTCTAGCGCTTCATTTACGTTGTCTATGGTAAATAGTGTTGGATGAATTGCTGGAACAATATTGTTTTCTTCAATGATTTTGGTAATATCTTTGAGTTGTGCGCCGTCAGAACGAACGAAGATAAAATGGTATTCCACATCGTGTTTCTTGGCTTTGTGGTCATACTTTGCGCCAGCAACAGAAAATAGCTTTTGTTTCCACAATGGAAAATTTCTGTCTTTTCCGAAACGTTTATTTGGTCCTGTACGGAGAGAGAGCAATCTTCCGCCCGGTTTGATGATACTCAATTCATTGTCAAATTCTTTAGGCCCCAGTGTATCAATCACGTAATCCACATTCGACAACAAGTCAACGTAGTTTTCTGTTGTATAATCCAAATATTTTTCTGCACCAATTTTCAAAGTGCGTTCGCGCGCTTCTGAGTTGCCACTAACAATGACATTTAGACCCATAGCCTTTGCGATTGGTACAGCCGTTTGACCAAAGCTACCTGATCCACCTGGAATGAAAACAGATTTACCAGACTGTGCCTCAAGTTCTTCATGTAGACCTTGATACGCTGTGAGTCCAGCCAATGCTGCAGCAGCGGCTTCCACGTAGGACAAGTTTTTTGGCATGGGTGCAATTGCGGCAGCGTCAATTGCAGCATATTCCGCAAAAGCGCCGATTTTTTCTAGTGGGAGACGTGTATAAATGGCGTCTCCTACGTGAAAGTCTGTCACATTTTTTCCTGCTTTTTCGATAACGCCTGTCAATTCATTACCAAGCGTTAATGGAAATTCATAATCTTGAATCAGTTTCACGCTACCTGTGCTAATCAACATTTCGAGCGGATTGACCGCGGCAGCTTTTACCTTTACCAAGACTTCGTTGTCATCTATTTCTGGAATTGGAATGCCATTGACTTGGGCATGGATATTTTTTGAGTACTTGGTGATCTGAGCTGCTTTCATGAGTGTTTTCATTTTTTCATCAGCATCCTTCCATCGAGTTCCATTTATTAGGTTTCATTACCAAGATATATCTTTGTTAAGCGTATAGGTTTAACGAAGAATTCTTCGTTTGTCTGCTTGTAACCAATCGGGAGTCCATCCTTTTTCCATCGCATCCAGGGTTACTCCTGGTGGAACAATCGTATCTATCGCATCGAGTAGATCGGTGCTTAATCGGATGCCACTACCTTTTAAAGTTTCCCGAAGTTGCTCGATCGTTCTAGCCCCAATAATCGCAGAAGTGATGGAAGGATGAGATTGTGTGAATGCCATGGCAAGATGTGGTAAAGTTAATCCAGCTTCATCTGCAAGTATTTGTAGTTTGGCTATGACTTCAAACTTGGTGCGATTTTCTTCTCGAATAGGGTCAACAATAGATTTTAAGCGTCCAGAGAAGGTGGCTGCTCTTGAATTTGAGGAGACTACCTCACCTAAACGGTATTTTCCAGTTAATAAGCCGCCCGAAAGTGGGCTCCAAACTAAAACTCCCATTCCGTATTTTGCTGTGGCAGCAAGCAAGTCAAATTCGATACTTCGATTTAAGATGGAATACGGGGCCTGCTCAGAGACAAAACGTGCTATATTTTTGCGTTCGCTAGTCCATTGAGCCTCTGTTACTTGCCATGCTTGAAAATTGGATGTACCAATGTAACGAATCTTCCCTTCACTGACCAGATCCGTAAGTACACCAAGAGTCTCTTCAATATCGGTATCAAGGTCAGGCTGATGCAGATGATACAAATCGATATAATCGGTTTGCAGCCTTCTCAAACTGTCCTCTACAGCTCGCTTGATCCAAAATTTCGAATTTCCAGATTGATTTTGTCCACTGCCCATAGGAAGTCCACCCTTAGTGGCCAGAATGACATCCTGCCTGCGACCTTTTAGAATTTCACCTAAAATTTCTTCTGATTCACCACTTGAATAGACATCTGCAGTATCGATCAGGTTAATTCCTCCAGCCAAAGCTTCTTCCAGAATTAGTGCAGACTCTTTCTCAGTATTGTTCCCCCAAAAACCAAATGTACCAGTACCTAATACAAAACTGCTTACTTTAAGACCTGTACGACCTAATACACGATATTCCATGTTCACTCAATCCCTTCTTAGATTTATATATTTAGAATAATCATTCTAATTCAGATAAAAAACTTTTCCCGAATGATCGAAGAGGCCGGTTGCCGTCGCCTTGATTTTTTGCCATATAAGCTATACTTACACCTCTTGAGATTCTAATTCTTTCATCGTAGGATAATCCGTATATCCCTTGCTTCCGCATAAAGATCTTTGAGTAATCCAAGTCTGCTTTTTTTGGGATCTAAATAATAATAATTCATCGTTCCCTGACGATGTCCGTTAATGATTCGAGAGTATTTCAATACTTTTAGATGATGGGATACTGCAATTAAATCAATTACTACATTTTTAGCGGTTTGGGTAATCCTTAATTTTACAACCACATTCTTTATGGTAAATATTACTCTCTTTATCTCAAAAACAGGGAGACATGCTTCGGGAACAACTCAGGAATCTGGAACAAGTAGCTTTGCCCCAGCATCAGGATATATAATAAGTAGGTGCCCCTCGAAGGTGGCGCCTCAATGTACAGAGAGGATAAACTGACGATCTCGCCTGAGACTATACATCAAGAAACATCTTCACATGTGCAGCAAACAGTTCGGGGTATTGGAACAAGTGTCCATGCCCGGAGTCCGGGTAAATGATAAGCTGGGCGTTAGGCAGATGCTGGACCAGAATATAGCTGTTTTCGGTTGGAACCATTATGTCTTGAACTCCATTTGTCACAAGTACCGGTTGTGTAACCTTCTGCAACCAGTCGTATTTCTGCTCATGAACCCGGTCGCCCCATTGCGCGATTGCCTGTAATTGCGCGTCACGTACTTGAAGTGAACTTTCCACTTTTTTCTGAGTGAAGATTCGTTTTAGTGAAGATACTCCAGCCGCGCGACTCGTTTCTGTCGGACTATAAAATAGGAACAAGAAAGTCTCCAGGGCATCATTCGCATCTCTATCACCTTGAGTCATCGCTTCATGCACGTCTTTTCTAGCATCATTGACGCCAGATTGTGGAGCAGTCCCCGCCAAGACGATGCGTCGTACCAAATTTGGCTGCTGCAATACTAACTCCTGTGCAACAAATCCGCCAATTGAGAAGCCAAGGATATCGACTTGTTCTAAGCCAAGTGCTTTAATGAAGGTCGCTGCATCCTTTGCCATCTCAGATATAGTAGTCGGCGTTTCGCCACTGGTTTCACCGACACCGGTATTATCAAAAAGAATAATCGGTCGATTTTCAGCTAAAGCACCAATCATTTCAGGATCCCAGTTTTCCATTGTTCCGCGGAAGTGAATGAAAAAAATCAGTGGAATTCCTGTTTCTTTGCCGAACTTTCTGTAGGCAAACCGGATTCCTTCGGCTTCGATATAGCTTGATACTGTTGGAATTGTAAATGTAGACATCATTTTTCCCCTTTCGAACGATAAGTTCGGATAGTTTTGAAATATTTATTATTCGTTGCTGGTTCTCTTCTTGAATACGAATGCTGTATTTTTTTGAGAATGAACGTTCTCGAATTATCAAAAAAAGAAAGCCTAATCTATAACAGAAACTGTCATGTCGATAATACTTTCTAATTTTTTGTTATCATCGGTAGTCTTCACTAATACGCGTAACCCTAAAAGTGAATTATGGAGAAACTGGGAAAGGCTTTTAGGGTCATGCTGACTGGAAATTTCGCCAGATTGTTGGCCGTGCTGCAATAGCTCGTAAAACAGATTTTCTGTCTTGGAAAAACTCTCAACCACTTTTTCTGCTACTTCCTCGTCATGCATGGCCATTTCGACTGCCGTATTCACCATCAAGCATCCGATCAGTTGTTGTTCGTCCTGCTGGATGACTATCTCGAATATGCGTCTGATCGCTTGCTTGACCGAACCTATTGGCTGAATCTGCTTTTCGATTTTGGATTTCACTATCTCGCCATAGCGTTCCAATCCTCTCATGAACAAGGCATGCTTGTCTCCAAACGTGTCATACAAGCTCCTGCGATGGATTCCCATATGCTCCACCAAGTCCTGCATCGAGGTTTTCTCGTAGCCTTGTTTCCAAAAGAGCTCCATGGCTTTTCGCAAAACTTCATTTTCATCATACTCTCTGTTTCTAGCCATATTACCCCTCCTTTCTCAAATACAATACTTACTGGATTTTGAACCATAAAGGTTTAAATGCAGGAACTGGCTGTTCGTTACATGTTCTTAAAATACAACCAATTAAATTTAACAACAATCATTCCCATTGATACAAAAAAATTGGTTCAACCGTTTCTTACACAATCTATCCTATCATTTTGAGAACGTTCAGTAAAGAATTAAATCTTTACTTGTATATAGTACTGTTCTATAAATTCAAGACTCCCCCGTACTAAGGAAGATATCAAAAGTGAAAATACTCTATTCAATATTCCTTATAGACTAATCAAATAGCAAAAATCCCTTGTTTTGATCAAACTTTGTTCAAAACGAGGGATTTTTCTTTTATTTTTCATCAGATCCGGTTCAAGATGGTAGAAAGCATCTATGAGAGCTATAAAGTAGAGATGTCAATAACGAATCGATAACGCACATCACTACGAAGAATACGCTCATATGCTTCGTCTACTTGATCAGCACGGATTACTTCAATCATAGGGACAATACCATGTTCAGCAGCGAAATCGAGCATCTCTTGTGTTTCTCGAATTCCACCAACGAGTGAGCCTGCAATGCTACGGCGACCCATGATTAAGGAAAACACTTTGTACTGATCTGGCTCGGCTGGTGCACCGACATTTACAAGTGTTCCGTCTACTCGAAGCAAGGATAAATACTGATCAACGTTAAGATTTGCAGACACTGTGTTTAAGATGAGGTCAAAACGACCAACTAATTCAGTGAAGGTAGCCGGATCACTAGTTGCAAAGTAATCATCTGCACCAAAACCAAGGGCTTCCTCCTTCTTATTCATAGACCGACTTAAGACCGTTACTTCAGCACCCATGGCATGAGCAAATTGGATTGCTACGTGGCCAAGACCTCCCATTCCCACAATGGCAACCTTCTTACCTGGACCAGCGTTCCAGTGTTTCAAAGGAGAGAATGTGGTAATGCCTGCACATAATAGTGGGCTTGCCACATCCATATCCAGACCGTCTGGGATACGGATAACGAACCCTTCCGTTACAACTATTTTTTGGCTATATCCACCGTGTGTTGGATTACCATCGTAATCTAATCCATTATATGTGTTGATAACACCTTTCGTACAGTATTGCTCCTCACCACTGAGGCAGTATTCGCATTCTCCGCAGGAGTCAACAAAACAACCAACGCCAACGCGATCACCAATAGCAAATTTTGTAACGTCTGATCCTACTGCTACCACGAATCCGGCGATTTCGTGACCAGGAACCATTGGGAAGATTCCGCCACCCCATTCATCGAATGCACTGTGAATGTCGGAGTGACAAATACCGCTAAATTTAATATCTATTAAGACGTCGTCTGGTCGTAATTCTCTCCGCTCAATAGTGGTCTTTTCAAATGGTGCTTTTGCACTTGGGACACTTAAAACACGTGTCGTAGTCATGTTTTTATGATTATTGCACATAAGAGACAACACAATCCTTTCTTTTGTAAAAATAAAAAGTTCACTGAAGAAGTAACATCACATCAACTTATTTTTAATGTATGTCACAAGAATAGCTTAATCCTTAAAGTTGACTTTAAGGCAAGGGGGTTTTTGAATTTTTTTTAACTTTTTTTCTTAAATTAATTTTTACTGTATTATAATGAGCTACTTTATACTTGATTTGCTCTAGAGAAGTGGAATACTTATAGTATGTTTTCTATTGCTCCTTTAATTACACATTACTAGTTGCATTAAAGTGCACTTTAAGGTCTATAATAAAACGAAAGATATAGATCATAGTAAAGGGATATAAATGAGGATATAACTGATATAAAAGTTCATTTTAGAAACTGGTGAATGTTGTTATTGATATGACTACATTTGTACTAATGGATATGTTACCTGACGTAGTCGTAACATTTAGCTAGATAAAGGTTTACGGACTGACCAAGCACCTAAGCTTTCTATTCTTCTCTATATTTTATTGGGAGAGGCAGTTTATTAGAAACCAAATACCACCATATAGTGTCCTTAAAAGATTTAGAAGATGAATGATGAACAAAATAGTAAAAAGAAATATGGAGGATACAATGGAATTTTCTATAAAAGAAGCAGCTGAAAAGGTAGGTTTGCCTGCACACACACTCCGATATTATGAACAAAAGGGTCTTCTACCTATTATAAAAAGAGATGAAAATGGAAATCGTATTTTTGACGAAACAGATTTATCATGGTTAGAGCTTATTGTATGTTTCCGAAAAACTGATATAGCTCTCTCAGAATTAAGTGCGATCGTGGAATTAACAAAAGAAGGAGACAGCACAGCCACGAAACGCAAACAGATATTTGAAAAACATAAAGAGAAAATGATGGAGAAGCAAAGAGACTTGAATAACGCTTTTATAAAAATTGAAACGAAGATAGAGTACTACGATCAATTAGAAAAGAAGTATCACAAAGAAAAAGAAAACATGTCATTTAAAGCTTAATTGAGAATTTACCTTAATAAGATTTTTTTGTTGTAAAAAAAGCCGTTAAAGGCCATATCCATGAAATTCGGGATATTCAAACCAACCATTCCATCTGCTATCCAGGTAAAGCCAAATCCAATTACCACAGCTACAACCGCACCCATAAAATTTGCCAGACCTTTGTGACAAAGGTTTCTTTTCTAGTGCGGATCGGCATTTTGCTAATAGAAATAAAGATTATCGCAGCACTAGCCAAACTAGCCATCCATAATGGCTGGAATAAGGAAACAGGAGCATTTCCTTTTGCACTATTCGTGCCGATTTCATTGACATTTGTGACTTTCTTAGCTTGGAACTGCAAGGTTTGCTGCCTGTTTTGCTGTCAAGGTTGCTCCTTGTTTTTCAAAATCAGCAAGTAGTTTTTTTCAGGCAGTGTTGTTCATGTTGTCAACTACTCCATTCAAGACCTGTCCTGTCATCGTTGAAGCAGCCGTATTCATTCCCTGATTAATAAATATTTGTACTTCAGGTGCGGAAGGTGCTGGTGTCCGTAATGATGCTTGCTTTGCAAATCTTTGGGAATAACTAAACCGCGTAATACTTTTGATTATCTAAACCTTTTTGGACTGCCTCAATACTGTCTACTTCCACCCATTTTACAGTAGGGTCTTTATCCTTTGCTGATGCTGAAGACTTTTATGTCATTTCAACAATCGTCTGCCCAGTACCCTGTAGTTTAAGTACATAAGTTCACAAACTTTACTCTTATTATTTCGCATTTTTCACGCAAAAAAACTAATCGGTAAATCCCGATTAGTTTTTCTTATTTTCAACATAAGCACCAAATAGACTTAAGTGAATTTTTTAGTTTAACAGAAACACCTTTGTACTCAAGAAATATAGTACTATTCGAGTTCTTCCAGAAAGGAATTTCTTGATCAACACTAATGTTTACCAAGGAATTTGTTTTCCATCTCTAAAGAACCTTCCAGAAGGTCCTTCAGGTCCAATCGTCGCTAACCAAAGGATAGACTCCGCCGCCTGCTTTGGCGATCTTGGAGCCGATGGTCCACCCATATCTGAGCTTACCCATCCCGGATCGACCGCGTTTATTTTAATATCACCCTTGATTTCTGCAGCTACCAATCGAGTCAATCCATTTAGTGCAAGTTTAGACAACTTATATGCGCCTACTCCTTGATATGACATTTCACTCATCGCCCCATATTCTGAAGAAACATTAATAATTCTCCCATAACCTTGCTTTTCCATGAGTGGAATAAACGAATGGATCACATGGTAAACCCCAAAGAAATTAGTTGCCATCGTTTTCTCTAGAATGGACTGATCCATATTCAATAACTTTTTATTCTCATCCAAATAAACGCCAGCATTATTAATTAATACGTCTAATCTTCCATACCGCTCATTTACTGTAACCGCAGCTTGACGGATACTATCTTGATTGTCTACATCCATTACTACAAACGAAACATCAAGATTTGACTCCCTAATTTTTTGCGCAGCTTCATCACCCATCTCTGGATCCCGACTTGCCAAAATGACCTTAAAACCTTTCAACGACAATTGCTTGACCAGCTCATATCCAATTCCTCGATTCCCGCCGGTGACAAGTGCAACTTGTTTATCGTGTGACATTTAACTCCTCCATTTCTCACCTAATAATAACCTTGGTTGTAGGCTAGGTTATTATTAGATTTTTTGGCTTATTAATTAAGGTAACACCTGGAAATTCAGTCAAAGAAAATTGGACAGGGATGATAAATCAATAATGATTAGAAAACTGTTATAGATTGTTGAATGAATACCTTATCTAGAAAATTGTCTTATAGGACTATGCATGTAGTTTCTTAGTAAAATAAATACTACACTCAATATTAACGATAATAACCCCACTAACATGACGTATTGTGTACCCATTTCTGATATAAATAATCCACCTACAGCTGTACCAATGGTTGTTCCTAAGTTAACGGATGATAAAAATAATCCATTAGCGAAATCAGGAGCTCCTGGAGCTGCAGACGTAATCCAGTATTGATTAATATTAGTTCCTATTCCAGCCAATACTCCCCAAACTAAAGTAATGATAGCCATAGGTAAAGTAAATTTTCCTAACAAGAATAATATGATGTAAACGGCTCCCAATGCAAAAGGAAAAGATACTACAAGTTTGATGGCATCTTTAGTAAGTAACTTCCCTGCCACAATGTTTCCAATAATACTTGCCCCCCCGAATATGACTAACATTAAACTAATTGATTTCCCAGAGATATTCGTAACGGTTTTAAGATACTCAGCAAGATAACTATACACCCCAAATACTGCTGAATTTAGTAAAATGACAGCAACAATGGAAAGCCATATAATTGGTTGTTTTAATACCGATAATTGAGCTCCGTAAGAAAGTCTTTCTTTAACAGGCATAGAAGGGAAAAATACTAATATAGCAATAAATACTAGAGCGTTCACGATGGCGAAAAATGCCATTGATATTTGAAATGAAACTGTACTAGCAAGAAAACTTGCGATTGGTACACCAAGTACCATACCCGCAGATACTCCAATAAAAACTTTTGAAACAGCTTTTGGAGCTTCTTCCTTGCTAACTGAGTTAGCAGCCATTGTAAAAGCTGCTGAAAAATAGATTGGATGAAATATGGCTGGAATCACACGCGCAATTATTGCAATGGTAAAGTTAGATGTAAATATGGAGACAATGTTACCTAGAACGAAAATACCAAGTACAAATAACATTGCCTTCTTACGATTTATACCCGAAAATAATAACGGCATAGTTGGACCAGATATTGTGACAGTGAGTGCGAAGAGACTTACCAGCAACCCGGCCTTAGATACACTGATATGAAAGTGATCAGCAATATAGGGCAATATCCCTATAACCCCCATTTCAGTATTTATGATGCCGAAAGCCCCTAGTGCCAATGTAAATATAAGTAAATTGTTTCTTTTTGACATAAAAATTGATTTCCTTCTTTCTTGAAAGTGTCATTATCTAGTTGCGTAAAGGTGTGTTATTTAAGGAGCTATCTTATCTTTATCATTTAGTCAGCTTTTTCAATTGTATCTGTAAAATCACTATGAATATTTTCAAAGTTTTCTTTTCCTGATTCAATCTGACCTAATATAATAAGATCACTTGTGGCATCTTCAAGGCCTTTATAAAAAATAGCTAAATTTCCCCAAGGTGAAAAATAAGCAAAGTCTCCTTTTTTTGGTTGGTTTTCGGATTGCACATTATCTGCTGATAACTTTTTTTGTAAAATACTTATTTTCTCTTTACCTACGTAATCTTCAAATGTTACCGTTAACGGCAATTGAGCTAAAAAATCCCTACTTGCTGGATTATCGTACATCCTAACAAGTACTTCCTCCTTGTTAAACGATAATTTTATTCTTATTTCTGAAATACTATCTTCTGTTGGTTCTTCTTGTGTACGGTTTGATTTATAACTTTCATTGTGACCTCTGTCGGTTTCAGATAAATTATTGTCATTACTGCTGCAAGCAGCGAGGACAAAGCTCATAACTAAAATACTCAGACATAACAGTTTTTTCATCTTGTTAGCCTCCTTCTATTTGTGCATTTTATATACAGAAGTTGTCCCAATCACAACGTGATTGTTTCATTGGTGGAGCCTAGCGTTCGATATTTTTTAATAATGGATTCGTTAATTTGTAGTAAACTGTGGTTTCAGGGAACATTTTTAATTAAACTTTATTTCAAAGCTACAATAACATCATAAAATGATAGGATTCAGATATCAAATACCTATATCAAATAACTTGATATACCTTTTGGTTATATGAAGGAGTTTATAGAAATCCGATTGTTGCGATATTTTATTGCGGTAGCGAACCAACAGAGTATTTCGGCTGTGTCACAATATTTGCATTTATCACAGCAGTCGTTATTGAGGCAATTAAGTTTAGAGAAATTCTTAATCCGATAGGGTCAATTTCCCATCCCCAATCATCCTTCTTTTTGAATCGCAAAATCAAGACACATAATTGGCATTTCTAGACCGGAATTTATTTGGAAATGTGAGCCAATACTTTACCTTGTTTTGTACCGGTTAAAAATTGCTTTTGCGTATCTTTCAAAAAATGTAACAACTCCGTGGCTTCTCCAACCACCGTATTCTCTATTGAACTGATGCCTGAAAACCCAATGCAAAACATTCATTTGATATCCATCCGTTTTAAACCTATATCATTTTTTTTGAACCGCTTTTTGTTCCTGCCTCTGAATAAATTTCAAAGCATAATATGTCCCAGCAATATAGATCCCCATGATCGATAAGTGGTCAATTAAAAACCTTATTGTAGAATCATCATTGAACCAACCAAATGGGTTGTAAATGAATAGCTTAGTTCCCATTTCTCCCTCGAAAGAGGATTGTACCCCGTAGGCAACAATTAATACCGCCAAAATACGCAAAGCAATGGTACGAATATGACTAGTACCGGTGATTCCCGTCATCCCCCGTACTGAATTGATAATCATTCCCCATGATAATCCTATGTGTACTGCCATGATGATAAATCCCCAATAGGCTGTCTGAACATGTATTTGCCGGAAGTTCATGTCATTATTAATCGGTATAAAGGGAAAAATATCACTGGATATTAGTATTCCACATATCATCATCAAAATCATTGCTACTAGAAAAAGCAGATTGAATCCGATTTGCAGAATACGACGAAAATTATGCTTTCCCTTAAAAACCGCTTTATACCAACGTCGATTTAAAAAATTATGGAAGATAAATAATACAAGCACCACAATTCCTACGACTTCATGGATCCTATTTCCGGTAATATAGTAAGCCATTGCTATTAACATAAGAACTGTCATAACAAGGTCATTAATAAGCCTAAATAACATCTTTCGATTCAAAGTATTCTCCTCTTTCTATTTAATCGCTTGATTAGCTTTTATATTGCTGTAAATACATCTTCAAAAGAACGTCCTGAATTTTTTTCACTTTTTCCTCATCATCCATTACATTACTTGCTTCTTTATTTACCTCCTTAGAATCATTCACATGATCAGATATTTCACTAACCTTCCAATGCTCTGTAGGGATAGCTACGAGTGGGGTGTCTGAACTGCTTTTTTTTGATTGTGAAATCTCTCTCAAATCAAACTCCTTCATCTGATCCATCGAATTCATATAGTCATCTCTTTCCTGATTTGCGTGGCAGGAAAAGCAACGGCCAATATTGTCTTTTGCAACTTCTCTGTTAGGTGTAAAATGCTGGTATTCCCATTCCCCATTACGCTCTTCAGGCGAGTACTGGGAACCCCAGCCGGTACGCTTTTCCATCACTAAATAATGCTCAATCTCTCCATCTCGAAATCCTTCGAGAGTGATAACGGTGCCGCTCGGAAGCTCATCTCCGTTCTGCACCGCTTCAATTGCTTTTCTACTATTTACATAGATGTTTTCATGAATATCTCCTCGATCGTAAGTGGCAAACACGATCCCCTTTTCAAGGTCTTCAGGGAATTTTACAAGGTTAGCACCGGATCCAATCTCAGCGTATTCCCCAGACTTAGCCCCAGAGGAACCCTCTTCTTGTTGAGAGTTGTTCTTTGTATCAGTATCATTGTTATTGCAAGCAGTAAGGGTGAGGGCTAGCAACAATGCAAATGAAAGAATGAATCGTTTTTTCATCCCGTTTTCCGCCTCCAAGTTTCGTTTTTTTGTCTCGTAAATTCATGCGACTTGGCTTCTATCTGATTATTAATCTAATTTGAATATCGTTGTCTCTAGATGGTAAGGGAATTATTTTCATACTGACTTCTTCTCTATTCGTTAAATCCCCAAGCATAAAAAACTCTGAAAAGCAGTTGCAGATGTAACGAATAAAGTTGTTGTTATCATTGGAGCAACCAATGGAATTGACGAAGCAAAACTACTAAGAAATTTGCACTAGAAGGAGCAAATTAAGTCATTGAGGCTCATCGTAATTATTACAACACCCTTCAAATCTATATAAGGTGCTGAAATTACATATGTCGTGAAGGTCGCTTGAAAGCTCTTTTTGAATCCTTACCAAAATTTGAATTCTCTTTGAAAAAAAATATGAATCCCGACAAGATATACGGGATTCACACAGTGGTTTCACTCAAAAATACCATTAGCACGTAAAGCTCATTACGATCTTCCAACACAAGCCCTATTTTTTCTTGAGATTTTCTTTGAAGAAGGACTCAAGCTTGTAATAAGCGCTTTCAATTGAACTCCATGACGAGCGGCAATGACTATTTTTGCTCCTTATTCTCCTTGTTTCTTATTGGTTGCATTACCAATTCCACTTGATATACCCATTATTACAACAACTTTATCTTAATTAGTAGACATAATAGATAACATCATCCTTTCTTTACTCTATACAATTTATTTTAGCTGTGCCTTTCGTTTATAACAAATACTTATATCACATATCAAGACATGCTTGTTAAGCATTTCTGAAGCGTATATACTAAAATAATAAAAAGGAGGCGTGATAGATGGAATTTAGAGTTTTGCGATATTTTCTTACTGTTGCAAGAGAAGGAAGCATTACAGGTGCTGCTAATTTTTTGCATGTGACACAGCCAACCTTGTCAAGACAATTAAAAGATCTTGAACAAGAGTTAGGAAAAAAACTATTTATTCGCAGTAGTCACAGTATCATTCTCACAGATGAAGGAATGCTCCTCCGAAAGAGAGCAGAAGAAATCGTTGATATGGTTGATAAATTAGGTGTAGAATTTAGTTCTATGGAAGAAACAATAAGTGGTGACGTTTATGTAGGTGGTGGGGAAACGGACGCCATGAGACTGATTGCACGGGTAGTAAAAGATTTACAATTACGTTATCCAAATATACGGTATCACCTGTACAGCGGAAACGAAGACGATGTGACTGAACGACTTGACAAAGGATTGCTTGATTTTGGTATTTTAATTGAACCAGCTGATTTATCCAAATACAATTATATCAATATCCCAACCAAAGATGTTTGGGGCGTTGTTATGAGGAAAGACAGTCCTCTTGCTTTCAAAGATACCATTCAAGCACTGGATTTATTAAATTTTCCGCTAATCTGTTCACGGCAGGCTATGAAAAAGACATTGTCTAAAAATGAATTTGCGGATTGGTTTGGTGAAAATTTTGACATTTTAAACGTCGTGACTACATACAATCTTGCATATAATGCTGCAATCATGGTTGAAGAGGGTATTGGTTATGCAATAACCCTTGATAAAATAGTAAATACGTCTAGTGATAGTAACCTTTGTTTTAGACCGCTAGAGCCAAGACTTGAATCTGGCTTAAACATTGTTTGGAAAAAACATCAGGTTTTTTCCGCTGCTGCTGAAATATTTTTAAAAGAAATTCAGGGAAAATTTACAAATTTTTCATCAGATGAATAGGAAAATCACGTAACAATATTAACAATTATTTATTATAATTTATTTCTCGAATTGGCCACTATAGGATTACCTGAGTTGTTAACCAGCACATCAATGCGCCTAAATCCGGCAACTCCCAACTTAACGGTAGCCTAAGCGGCAGAATTTAGTTCCATGGAAGAAACAATAACTGGTGATGTTTACATAGGTATTGGGTAACCAGCTTCTAATATTACTGAATATGAAAATAATTTAAAATCATTGGAAGAGTTGATGCAATCGTAGAAAACGATTGCTGGCATCAAAATCTTGAATAACCGTCAGCTTCATGATGAATAAAGTCGATACGATTATGTGTGCTGACATAGATGAGATTGCCAAAACAACCTAAAAAGGTATCGGAATGGGTCTCCCATTCCGATACCTTTTTAACTCGCTTACAATGTTTTAGTTCTATCTGTTACTCCTCCTTGCCTGCTGCCCCATTCATGTTCTTTCCAGCACTTTCTTGTTTGTTTAGTTAACCAATTTATGTGCATGATTTATGTACACAAAAGAAATTTAATATACTGGATTTGAGTCAATATTTTGGACACAAAAAAGTTAAATCTTAAGCTGTATTCCTAATTAAATCTTCAATGGCTTGTGGGGTTTGATAGCCCAAGCTGCTGTGAATTCATTTTCGGTTATACCAACCTTCAATAAATTGGAACATCGCTAATTTAGCTGTTTGATAGTCTAGATATTGTACGTGGTTGACTTCTTCCTTTTTTAATAGGGCATGAAAGGATTCAATACAGGCATTATCGTACGGGCAACCTTTCTGACTAAAGGATCGCTTAATATGATGATTTTGAATATGTTAAGTATACTCACTACTTGTATATTGTGAGTCAAGATCCGTATGAAGAACTAAGCCCTCCGAGGGCTTTTGGGAAAAGTGAGCGTTATTGAATGCTTGTATGACCAGTTCTGTCGTCATTGAACGAGAAAATGAATACCCTACTATTATCTTAGAATGAAGATCCAATATCGAAGCTAAATAACACCATCCGTCTTTTAACGTGTGGATATACGTAATATCTGCTACCCCTTTCTCATTAATGGTCTGAGTAGTAAAGTCTCGTTTTAGCAAATTATCCAATTGAATAATCTTTTCTTTAGATAGATAGGGACGGTATTTTTTCTTAGTAATAGAACGAATTCTGGTAATAAAAAAAATCTGTAGCAGCTGGACTGGGTGTGAGTATTGTATCAAAAATGATGATTGAAGATGATCCATATATTGAGAGTGGCCGCATTAAAGCGATACCGTTAATCGGTTATCCCTTTAATTTTTCTTTATCTTTTGGTGCCATTTATGACCCAAATCGTTCGAATTATAAATTGATCCAAAGCATGCTTGCTTATTTCAATAAATAGAATTAAAAATTCCGATTAGCATCAGGCGAGATATAATGTTTTTTACAACATAACGATGAATAAAATCCTGTCAACTTTACACTCAATTTGACTTTGATCAAACGATATTCCAAAGCGACAATAAGAAAAAAGCCGAGTTTCAAATAGAGATTGGCTTTATCTGTAACTTTGTGAAGGGTTCTACTTAAAAAAACTCCCGTTAGCTTAAAAAGAACTCAAAAGAACTCAAAACAACCATAAATCTTCACCAATCTGGCCCTATAGTTGAATAAGAACAAAATAATATAATGAAAACAGCCAGATATTATTCTGGCTGTTTTTGAAATCAAAATCATCATAATCTTGCAGAGTACGTACTTTAACTATTTTTACAGTTTATGAAGTTCTCCTTACTCCACTTCGTTATGTGTATAAGGACTAGGGCATTAAATATCAAGTTTACGGTTACCGAGCGATTTTACCATTCCAGGATCCCTATGTGAGAAGAACAAGCTCTCTTTCGTATCTAACGTCGCAATCTTCTCCAGGTCCTCTTGGCTTAATTCAAAGTCAAAGATATTAAAGTTTTCGATGATTCTTTCTTTACGAACAGACTTCGGAATCACTACGACTCCTCTTTGTGTCAGCCAACGTAAAATTACTTGAGCAACAGATTTATTATGCTTTTCAGCAATTGATACTAATACTTCATTTTGGAACATGTCATTTTTCCCTTCAGCAAAAGGCGCCCAGGACTCGATTTGAACATTGTTTTCTTCCATAAGTTTAGCACTTTCTACTTGCTGGCAGAAAGGATTTGTTTCAACCTGGTTTACAGCTGGAACCACTTCATTATGGGTAATTAAATCTACTAGACGGTCTGCGTAGAAGTTACTAACTCCGATTGCCTTGATCTTACCTTCACGGTATAATTCCTCCATCGCACGCCAAGAGCCATATACATCACCAAATGGTTGATGAATTAAATACAAATCTAGATAATCCAATTGCAATCTTTCCAGTGACTTTACGAATGCTTTCTTTGTATTCTCATAACCAGCATCTTGAACCCAAAGTTTTGTCGTAATAAATAGTTCCTCTCTTGGCACGCCACTTCGTTTGATTGCTCGGCCGACCTCCTCTTCATTTAAATAAGACGCGGCCGTATCAATCAAACGATATCCTGCCATAAGGGCATCATAAACGGCTTGTTCACATTCCTTTGGATCGTTCATTTGAAAAACACCAAATCCAAGTATAGGCATCTCAACACCATTGTTTAAAATTACTTTTTGCATATAAAATCCTCCTGTTTTTCAATATTAAATGTCAGTCATTTGCCTGTTCTTTTTGCGAAATCTGAACCTGCCGGATAGCGATTCCCGAAATCTTGATCTTTGAGAGCACATCGTTCAAATTCCTTAATTCCTCTTGCGCGTACCGGGAGTTGGTACAATGTTTCTGGGCATGCACCCATGCGAGTACGATTTGTGCCGTTGTTATTTCTTTCCCTACTGGACTCTTCTTTATCAGTTCGACCAAGACCTGATTTGCTTCAAGATTATTCAGTTGGAAGCGCGGAACAATACCGCGAAAGTCAGAGCTAACAAATGTTGTTTTCTTATCAATCTTCCTTATATCTTAATAAAATGATGGCTTCGCCCAATCTGTATCAGGTTCACTCACTCCTAGACTGGCTTGAAGATATTTATCACTTTTTTCTTCGATGATATCCATTATTAATTGAGTTACTGCTTGACGCGTAACTTGTGCACCTTTAAATGGCTCTCCTTTTTGGGTAATCATATATTTAGTATTCCCAGCTTGGTTGTAAAGCCATGTTATTCTTAATAGTGTATAATCGAGGTTAGAATTTTCAAGCAACCGTGCAGATTCAATCTGGGAACGCATTCTGGTGCTTCCACCAATCATACGTTTATTCCATTCCCCAAAAGCTCCCAATACTTCATCATAAATTCCAAGAATGGATGCCGCGATTACTCTTCTCACTCCTGCATTATGCATTGCATCAATTATTGTTTTCGTTGATTCTTCATCACCCATGTCATTAATATATACAAGGTCAACATCTTTCATAGCATCGATCAGTTCATCTCTGTCTTTAAAATCACCATCAAAAATAACTTCCCGGCTATCATCAATAATAGTTAAACGCTTATGCCCGTTTCTTGCATAAAGAACGATAGAATGGTCAGTTTTATTGAGCAATTCATTTGTTAGCATACGGGTTATTTGGCCTGCTGCACCTAAAATCAAAATTTTCATAATACCACTCCTCGTATAATAAATTTTGTTCCTTGCAAAACACACCAAAGCCGAGTATAGGCATCTCAACACCATTGTTTAAAAATACTTTTTAAATATATAAGTCTCCTGTTTTTAAACAATCGGAACATACTACTTAAATTAAACAAAATTTATTGGTGTTAAATTATCTCTCTTGATGTGTAGGACGAATAAGCATTTCATTAATTGCTACATCTGATCGTTGTTCAATGGCAAAAGCAATTGCACCAGCAATACTCTCAGCGTCAATCGCACCTTCATAAACTTTATCGATTCCTGGCTTGAGGTCCATATCTGTAATGGAATTTATTAATTCACTTGTAACTGCTCCTGGTGAGATAATGGTTGTGCGGATATTATTGCTATACTCTTCTTTACGTAAACCTTCCGTAATCGCACGTACAGCAAACTTTGTTCCTGCATAGACCGTACTTCCAGCTCCAACAACATGTCCAGCTACTGAAGACAAATTAATGACATGCCCTGATTTTTGTTCTCGCATGGATGGAAGAACAGCGGCAATCCCATAAAGTACGCCTTTAATATTGACGTCAATCATCTTATTCCAGTCATCGATTCTTTTCTTATAAAGAAATGAATGCGGCATGACGCCAGCATTATTCACTAATACATCAATTCTTCCGAACTCTTGAAGCGCATACTCAGCAAGCTCTTCCATTTGTTCATGTGACGTTACATCGGTTACTTTATAAAGAGCTTTTCCACCATTTTTTTCGATGTCTTTCTGTAACTGTTGTAAACGTTCTTCACGACGAGCTGCCAAGACCAACTTCGCACCTGTAGAAGCAAGTTTTTTAGCTGTTGCCTCTCCAATTCCACTAGAAGCACCTGTAATAATCACAACTTTATCTTTTTTATTAGACATCATTTATATCTATCCTTTCTTAATAAAAAGTAAATTTATTGATTCAGATGATTTGCCATCTAAAAGCAAATCATCTGCTGAATCTATTTTCTAAAACTTCACTGCTGTGCACTTGAGAGCTCACGGCTGCGTCTAAATGAAAACACTCCAATCAGTAGAGCAATCACGACTGATGTAGCTCCAACCCAACTGATCTCTTGTATTGATGACCTTCCCGCAACAATACCTCCAATTCCAGCACCAGCGGCAAATCCAAGTTGTACAAAGGAACTGTTCAGACTAAGCACGATACTAGAGGCTTCTGGAGTAAGCAAGACTAGGTTAAAGTTTTGGGTAGGTCCGAACGTCCAAGCAGCGATTTCCCAAATCATGAGCAACGGGAGGGTAACCATTACCCATCCAAATCCAGAGACAGTAGACAGCAATACTAGCGAGATGATGTGGACAGCCATGGATCCGACCAGCGTGCGGACGATGCCGATCCGGTCTGCCAGTAAGCCACCAACCTTAGAGCCAATCAAGCTCGCGATACCCATAGCTAAGAGAATCATACTCAATTTTTCTTTCATAGTTGGCATAACGGCGGTCAGAAAGGGTGTGATATACGTATTGAGCATTGAATAACTAATAAATACAAAGAAGGTTACACCAAGAGTGAGTGCGACTCTCGGATTCTTCAAGAGAGCAAGACGCTTACCCAGAGAAACAGCCGCCTCGCTTTCCATGACTGGAATCGTCCGTGCAACGGCAAAGATAGCCAGTAGGCTGAAGAGTCCGATGCCCCAGAAGATGACCTTCCAATCATAAGACGAAGCAATCATACGGCCAAGGGGAACGCCAAAGACAAGGGAAGAGCTATACCCCATTGCGACATTGGCCATCGCTCCACCCTGACGTCCAGGAGCAGCCAGTTTTGCAGCTATACCATAGGCGGTGACAACGAAGACCCCTGTTCCAATCCCTAGTAAAACGCGAGAGGCCATCAGCAATCCAAAGCCTGGAAGAGCAATTACCCCAATGACGCCGAGTAATATGATGGCGAGAGCCAGTAACAATTGCTTACGCTGATCCATCTTCGAGGTTGCTACCATAACAAGGGGCGTTCCGATTGCGTTACCGAGAGCGAATACGGTAATAAGCTGACCTGCGGTTGCTACCGATACTTCGACGGAAGCAGCCACTTGATCCAACGTACCTACGATGACGAATTGTGAAGTACCGACCACGAAGCTAATAAGGGTCAGCATGTAAATTTTCCAAGTATTATTCATTCTGTTCTATCTACTCCTTTATCTATGATGTGATATATTAAAGCTTACATTTTAGACTATTTGTATTTATTGTTTAGTTACCAGTAAAAATTCCCCTCAAACTTCTACACTTGGAAGCCACAGCATAACCAGGCCTTATTTTCATACAATCAGCACGATAGAAGAAACTTCTAAATCACTTCTTCATAATCTACGCTTTTGTATTATTGTTTTTCCATTCTTTGCATTATTCTCACTTTAAATGGTTATATTATTTAGCCGCGTCCTTATTATGCAACAAATGAGAAAGTAACCGGTATCCCATTCTTCTCAAATGATTGCCTAATCCTCTCAATGATACTTGCATAACGTTACATAACAGAGAGATATGCATTATAATGGCACTATCAAAGAGAAAGGAACAAGGAGGATCTTATGTCTGAACAAATTTATAAATGGCAGGGTGAGCTTGCTAAAATGATTGAGCATTATTCAGGGCGGGATGGTACCCACTCAACTGCTATTCCATCTTTATTTTTCAGTCGTCAATCTAATGCTATCGGACCGAATTATGGAGTTTACAATCCTTCCTTATGCATTATCGTCCAGGGTATGAAGGAGGTATTACTGGCGAAGGAACGCTTTACATACAATCCTGCCGATTACCTTGTTGCATCTGTTGATTTACCGGTTACCGCCCAAGTCATAGAAGCCTCTCCAGATGTTCCCTATTTAGCTTTCAAACTTGAATTTACACCAAGTCAAATCTTAGAGGTTTTAGGTAATGCTGAAATTCAAGCTGATTCGAAAAAAAATACGAAGAGAGCCATGTTTGTCAGCCCGATAGACTCATCCATGTTAGATGCGGTGATTAGATTAGTTCGCTTGCTAGATAACCCTCAGGATATTCCAGTACTTGCGCCTCTATTCAAACAGGAGATTCTCTATAGGGTTCTGCAAGGGCCACATGGAGGGACACTAGAGCAGATGGCAATAGAAGGTAGCTATACCTATCGTATTAGAGACGTAATCGAACATATCATGCATCACTATGATCAGTCTTTTCGAATTGAGGAGCTTTCAGATATAGCAAGCATGAGTGTTTCTTCGCTCCATAGACACTTTAAAGAGGTCACAGCGATGAGTCCGATTCAGTTCCAAAAACAAATAAGACTACAGGAAGCCCGGCACTTGTTATTATCCGAGTCAACAGATGCAGCTGATGTCTCCTTTCGAGTCGGATATGAAAGCCCATCACAATTCAGTCGTGAATATTCACGACTGTTTGGGCTTCCACCTAGAGAAGATATAAAGCGTCTGAGAGAGAAAAATAATCAAAGAACAAACGCATGAATTCCCTGCTCAACAGGCAGGATAGTAAAAAAATCAAGTAATAAAAAAGGCCTTACTATACTTTTTCCCTAGTAAGGCCTTTCATGTTGATTTGAGGATAAAACGTCTTCTCAAATGAGTACTACGTATTCTGCTTGAGGCCCCTTTTGCTCCTTATACAATTTAAGAGACTTTCTGCCCCCAATTCTAATAAACTAGAGTTAGATTGATTACGAATAGAACTAAAATGGACAAACAAATCTTCTCCATTACTATCTGGAGAAATAAGTCCAAAGCCTTTTACATAATCGAAACACTTTATTTTACCCTCTTACTTTTCAACACAAACACTCCTCCGACAGTATCATTTATAGGGGAATAATATAATCGAAAGATTATTTTTCGTTAACGATTAGATCATGTAATTTAAATGCTTCGCTAGAATTAGTTGCTAAACCCATATATTTCATATGGAAACGACGACAGAGATGGCGTATTACATTTGTAATATAAGGAATAGCATCTTCAGGTGCCGTACCTTGAACTAACAGATAAACACGTTTGCCTGCTAATGGGGCGTCCAAGACGTCTGCAAAATGATCAATTTTATACTTATCGGCATTCGCTTCTGTAATTTGTTTCATCTTGTTAGCGGAAGCAGCCTGCTCTACCGCATAACGGTCGGCATCCGCCTTTTTCTTCACTTCTGAATCATATTGCTTTTCACGGCGGAGGATTTCTTTTTCCTCTAACTCGATCTGCTTCTGTCGTTCGATGATCCTGATTTGCATTTCCTGTTCCGTTACATCCTGCTTGGATCTGGCCGTTTCAAGATCATATGCTTGGTCAGCCCGTGCTTTGGCAATATCTTGCTCACGTCTGAACTCAGCTACCTTCAACTTGTTTATTTTTTCAGCTTCGGCAATTTCTGTTGCCCTCTCAAGTTCGGCTTGCTGTGCTTCCTTCGACGCTTCGGCACGCTTGATTCGCGTTTCTTTCTCTGCTTCTGCGGTAGCTATATCGGCATCTCTCTTGACTTGTGCAATTCTTGGCTTACCAAGGGATTCAAGATATCCATTTTTGTCACGAACATCTTTTATTGTGAATGATACGATGATGAGCCCCATTTTAGCTAAATCCTGGGAGGCTACCCTCTGTACTTCCTGGGAAAACTTTTCGCGATTTTTATAAATTTCCTCGACTGTCATCGACCCAAGGATGGAACGAAGATGTCCCTCGTTGTAACAGGGCTATATTATGGGAGAAATAAAAGAATCTATATATGGTATATGGAGTATTCATTTAACCCAAGTGTTGCTGGGAGAAATAAAACCTAAAATGTATCATTTTCCGAAAGGTGTTAAGACAGTAGTTCATCCTAATATAGTTTCAATTTTTGAACCACATACTCACTACTTATTCTTTTGTTATTTTTCTTATTATAGGTCCCTAAAAGATTTTTCTAGAATTAGAGTGAAAATAAACAATAGGTAGTAGATATTATTGTGTAGTACTTAAGAGTATTTATTTTAAGAAGCAATAAAATTAATCATAAGCATGGGGGAATATTAAGTCTTAGAATTCAGTCGTACCAGTTACATCTTTCCATAGTGCTCCCGCAATGCAATTTCCGTAGGCAGTACATTAAATGAAGCTGATTTTGATAACCATAAACATAAAAAATCCAGATTCAAGATGAACTGGACTCATAAAAATACTAGAATTTCATTCAAAAATAAACGATTAAGGGCATTTTGTGGATCAATAATCAGTATTATGTAAACTTAAGACGATATCAATTAGTACTAAAGAAAAGAGAGGCTCCTTCTTTAAGATCAATAAACGTCTATTGTGATTTTGTTTCCAAAGAATTCTTTAATATTTTTAATAATTTGTTTTTTTTCAATATCATTAGTTATATTATTTATAAAATTAATGACTAATGATTGTTTAGCTCTAGTACAGCCTACGTAGAATAATCTATGCGTTTTTTTAGAAATGAAATTTTCATTTTCTAAACCATTTTTAAAGAGATTACAAAAATTATAATTTGTCCAAGTTGAATTTTCATCAATATTAATAATAACTTTTTCAAATTCCTCCCCCTTGACTCCATGCAGCGTTCTAAGCCCAGTATTTTCAAATATCTGAGAATATAGCAATAAAAATTCTTTTAGCTCAAAGTTTAAATTTTTCATTAATATTGTCAGGTGTTCCAATTTGCGAACACTTTTTAATAAATAAAAAACATGGTCATAAAGTAACCATGTTTTCTTTTTACTCATATAGCGGTGTCTACACTAAGAGTTATTTATTGATAAATTCTTTGTTAATTTTTTCAGCCTCAGCCATGTATTCTGTTTTAATCCCGCTCTTAACTCCCCACCAATAGAAGCCAAGTGCTAAGCATGTGATGATCACCATATCCCAGCCAAATGTAAGAATATTTTTTCCGCCGAACTTCTCACTTCCAATATAAGAAATGAAAATCATACAACCTAAGTAAAGAAGCATCCAAACACCTGATAAAAATTGTTTTTTGAATCCATTCCACTTATTTTTCGCTTGATAATAAAAGTAAATAGGTAGTCCAATAGCAATGATGAAAACGACTTCTCCTGTTAATGGCCAACGCGCCCAGTATAAAGTAAGCGATGCGAAAACAAATCCACAAGGTGCAATAATAGAAGCGCCTTTTAAGTGAAATGGACGATTAAAATGAGAAGCTGTACGTCTTAATGTTGTCAATGCAACTGGCCCCATGATGTACGAGATAAGTGTAGCAACTGAAATCACTTCAGCAAGTACGCCCCATCCACGGAATAAAAATAAAAAGATAAAACATACACCTAAGTTTAATAACATCGCTGGACGAGGAACACCATAAAGTGGATGTAATGTACCAAAGATATTCGGTAAGTACCCATTTTTCTGCATTCCATAAAGCATACGCGAAGTTGTAGCTGTATAAGTAGCTCCTGTACCAGACGGTGAAACAAACGCATCTACATACAATACAATCGCTAACCAGTTAAGACTAAGAGCAATTGCCAAATCAGCAAAAGGTGAATTGAAATTCAGATGACTCCATCCGTTCAGGATCATAGACGGATCAACTGCACCGATAAACACAACTTGTAAAATAACGTATATAAAACCTGCAATTAGAATAGACCCAATAACAGCAATAGGTATAGACTTATTCGGCGACTTCGCTTCTCCTGCCATATTAACGGGACTTTGAAATCCATTAAACGCAAACACGATACCAGAAGTAGCTACTGCTGTTAAAACGCTTGCCCAACCATATGGTGCGATACCTTGAGAACTTGTAAAGTTTTCACCATGAAATCCAGCAAAAAATAACGATCCTGCCATTACACCTGGAACAATTAATTTAAAAATAGTAATAAATGAATTTGCCTTAGCAAAAAGGTTAACTGTCCAATAGTTGACGAAGAAATAGAACAATAGTAGTAAAGAAGCTATGAATAATCCTTTGGTCGTTAAGATATTATTATCAACTAAAGAATGAGACCATCTGGCCCATTCCCAAGGCCACGTACTCATATATTGTACGGAAGCAATGGCCTCAACGGTAATAGTCGAAGCGATAGATATCCAGTTTGCCCACGCAGCTATAAATCCAATAAAAGAGCCATGCGAATATTGAGGATACTTAACCATTCCTCCAGCTTCAGGAAACATTGCCCCAAGCTCTGCGTAAGATAATGCAATAAATAAAATTACAACCATACCGATAATCCAAGAAAAAATAGCTGCTGGTCCAGCAATCTGTGCAGCTTTCCACGCTCCGAACAACCAACCAGAGCCGATAATAGAACCAATACCTGTCATAGTTAAAGCAAAAGTCCCCATTTTTCTATGCATATTACTCATCTCTACCTACACCTCTTCCTAGGAAAATAAAAAACACTTGATCTATAGATCAAGTGTTTGCCCAGGCGCGCGGCTTATACTCTATATGCTCCCCCATGGTACTCCATGTTGCGCCAGTTACATATAGGAAAATAGCTTTTTTTTTAGTATATAGGATTATTTTAAATTTCACAATACTTAAAAATATTTATATTTTATTTATAATCTTATTTATTTTACGTAATTCCCTATCAATATTCATTTTAATTTGAAAAAATTAGGTGAATTAAAGTTCAAAAAACAAACATTCGATTTCCACAACACATGCTACATCAATAAAATCATTTCTCTTTAACATTATACTTAAAAATCTTCAAGAGCTTATATGGCAAAATAAACCGTTCATATTTTACAAATTATATCCCAACAACATTTACACTGAAGTAATGAACCAGTTAGTTAAAATCTTATGATCTAACAGAGGAAATACTTGGAATACTCCATACCTTTATTGAGCATTTTTCTACAATATCTGTTCTTTTCTTCCTCAAAACAAAGCCATGCACAAGTTGGGGAAAATACCTGAGGGATGAAGATCTCTCTTTATCTCTCTTTGTTTTGTCCACAATTTATGCACAACTTTAATTAGTGTCTATTATATTTAACTAATGTGAAACACACTCGGCATAGCTAGAGTGATGAACGTAGATTAAATTTCCTTAAACAAGATGATGTCCCTAAATCCTTATAATAGAATAACTCGTATCACTCATCTTTTTATTGAAATGGCACGAGGCTTCTTAACTGGAAATATCATCATCGGATTTAACATCCAATGGTGTTCGTTTATCCATTTTCACCATGTAATAACTTGCTACGACCAAGGCTAGGAAAACGATCCCGACAACCAAGGAAGTCCGGGTACTGGGATTGAACCACATACCAACCAGAACCATCAGTAAAAAGGCAATTGTTGCATAGTTACTGTAAGGGGCCAACGACATTTTGAACGGATGTTTCTCCTGCTTTAACTTACGAATTTTGCTTAGACCTATACTAACTCCACTTTTTAGTGTCCAAAATATTGACTCAAATCCAATTATTCAATTCATAAATGAGTTATTAAAATCCTTATCTCCTTTAATGAACTAATCTCCTTCAATAAACTAAGCACAATCTCACGTTTGCTCTAGAATTCTTAGGATTTCATAGCCATATCATTACCCATTATCTATAAAAGATTAGCATTACTCCTCAAGGATAGGGGTTTTACTTCTGTATGAGTCATTCCACTTTTTAATGTACGATCGCCCAATGCAGCATTACTAACCAACGGATTTGATAGTAACAATCCAGACACTACAAAAGATGCTATTATTTTTTTCATTTTCTCCCCCGATAAAATCTCTTTTTTATAATTTTAACATCTTTAAGTGACACACATATTTACCTAATTTTACATTATCAATACAAATTAATTCATAAAGTGTGCATAAAATACAAAATAACTAAAATATCCCTACCATTCCCGAAAGGTAGTACTTAAGAGTAAATTCTTCGCTTTTTCTAGTAGTAACAATCCGGTTTTTGGCTCCTCTACATTTTCCATTATAGTATTGTGATATATTCTCCACTCCTTATATTATTTTGTTTTCACTAGCTAAAACTCATTGAGATTATTATATAAATCAAAGTTATGACCTTAATTTGGGTTTTTCCATTTAAGTATATAAACATCTTCATATCCTAAATTGGGTGGTGTCTAACAAAGGCATATCCCTTACAACTTTATCTGCCTGAATATTTTTCGTGATGTAATTTCCATCCTTGTAGAATTTCTTCCTTGTTTCGTCCAAAACGATCGAGTGAATGAATATAAAGGACATCCCCTTTCCGGATCACCCGTTTTAATAATTGATATTGTTCTCGGTCATCGTAAAGATTTTTTTATTTTCGGCATGTAATGTAACGGGGACAATCGTTAATTTTTGTTGAGGCATTGGAAAAGCACCTCCTTTGATACAAGTATCGTATCAGGAGGTGCTACGTATAGAATATGTACTGTTTAAATAGGGGCTTACCTTTAACCGTAGTTTACGGCCCACCATCTAACTGTTTACGCTTAAAGATATAAGTTATCCTCTATCCTCCAAAACTCTGTTCGAGTGAGTGGCTAACTCTTATTCGGCGGGAATCCCACCCGCTATATGTAGAGCTATGCTCGATCGCTCTTACAGGCACCGGATGTTGATCCTAACTAGCAGCCGAATCGATGTAAAATTATCGAAACCAAATGCACCTATTCCTTTAACACAATAACTGGAAACCTCAGCTGAGTGGGGTCCTGACCTCAATTTTGTATTTTGTTTGGGAAGTATAATTTTCGCCTGCTAAAAGAAGAATATCTCCAAAATCTTCAAACTCAATCGCTCCTGGAGCAGCTTGGGTTTCAAACGTTATTCCGCCGTGTTGAATTAATTTTTCTCCGTGCATGAGTGGCACACCTTTCACAAATTTTGCAGTGTAAATGACAACCGCAGGCTCTTCTGTGTATACCTCGACTGTTATTTTCTGGTCAGGACTAATTAATTTGGCTGCAGTTTGATGAAGTCCTGAGCAAATAAGGAAGAATGGATGATCGATTCCTCGAACCTTTTTAACTTCTGCGTCAATTGCTTCAAAGGTTGATTTTAATTTCTTTGGGGTTCGAAAATCATAAGGCGTGCAAATTCTTCAGAAAAGATTTGTAAGAAATGATCATCGATTGGATTGCTGGGATGCCCTGTTAAGTTAAAATAGACGTGATTGGTCGGATTAAAAATTGTGTCTTTATCACTAGTTGCTTGATAGCTGACTGACCAAATATTTAAGTTGTCTAATGTATAAGTCACACTTACTTTCAAATTCCCCGGAAAACCATTCTCGCCATCAGGTGAGTGGGTTGAAAAGATGATCGATGCACTTTCATCCGTCTCCTTCACTTCATAATCCCAGATTTTTTCATCGAATCCAGGGTTGCCACCGTGTAATGTATTTCCTAATTGATTTACAGATGTTTGGTAACGTGATTCACCAATTGAAAATTGGCCATTTTTTATTCTTCCAGCGACTCTTCCTATTGTTGCTCCATAATATGTTTCTTTTTTGTAATCCTCAATCGAGTCAAATCCCAATACGATATTATTACGACCCGTTTCCGTTAGGACGAACAGATTGACGATTCTTGCACCAAAGTTTGTAACTTCTATTCTTACTCCATGATCATTTTCTATAGTAAACAGCAAGACTTCATTTCCAAACGAGCTTTGTGATGTTTTCATTTTTTACGGCTCCTCCCTATTAAATTCCTTCATATAAATAAAAGCTATAACACCATGAATTGCACAAAAAGTTCAGCAAACATTTTAATAGTTGAAAAGCCGAAGTAGCAACTTCGGCCTTAAGAAAGGGAATCATATTAGTAAATCAACATGTTCATGATGTGTATGTGTAGATCATAATTACAGAAGTATTTTCCCTTATGACCCCCTGATTTAAAATGCATGCTTAACTCTCCTATTTGTGTATATCTTCTTTGAATTCTGCTCCAAATCTCATAGGTCTAATTTAAGCACTTTTTCCCTTAGCATGTTTACTTTCTCCAATTTTTTCAATTTCCTCCAAAGTATGACCTCGAGTTTCAGGAACGCATGTCCGGATAAATAAAACACCAAGTAAACAAACAGCACCAAAGATTGCAAAAACAGCTTCTTGAGACATCGAAGCGATCATGATTGGAAATAGCAATCCTACCAAGAAAGAACCAATCCAGTTAAATGATGAAGCTAATCCTGACGCACGCCCGCGAATTACCAGCGGGAAAATTTCTCCAACTATGACCCAAGTTAAAGGAGCCCACGTGAATGAATAAAGTGCTACATAGATACTTAAAAAGACAACCATCATCATCGGATTTGCATTAGGAATTAATAAATTCAATATTGCCGGCAAAATAAAGGATAGCCCCATAATAGTTCCACCTATTGTTAATAAAGTACGGCGATTAAATTTATCAGCAATCATAAGGAATATTAATGAACCTAGTACGAGAATAACTCCTTGAATAATTGGCCACATCAATACTGAGCTGGCTTCATGCCCTGTTGCTTTTTCCACAATCATAGGAATATAATAAAAAATTGCATTTGCGCCCTGGAATTGTTGAAACGCAGCAACACCCACACCCGCAATTACTAAATAACGGTATTTATTACTTAAAAGTGTACCCCATGATGCTTTTTGATTTACCTTTGCTTCCTCTTTAACAGTTTCTTGAATTTGTGTTATTTCAGAATCAATTTGTTCTTTGTTAGAGCGAATATAGCCCAACACCTTACGAGCTTCATCAATTTTATTGTTCTTAATTAAAAAACGTGGTGATTCGGGTAACCTTGACACTCCAATAAATAAGATCAAAGCAGGTACGGCAGCCAAACTAAGCATCAATCGCCATGCCATTGTTCCTGGTAAGTCTTTCAATAAATAAGCGACAATGTACGAAAGCAACATTCCAGAGACAATCATTGTTTGATTAATTCCTGACAGACGTCCACGTAAACGTGCTGGCGCCATTTCCGACATATAGGCTGGGACCAATGCAGATGCAGCACCAACAGCCAACCCTAATAAAATCCGGGCAACAATCATAAAAAGGATCCCATTATGAGGGGATATTCCTGCCAAAATGGATCCAACAGCAAAAATGATAGAAGATATTAAAATCATTTTGCGCCGTCCTAAACGATCAGAAAGTTGTCCGGCCAGCGCACCTCCAAATATAGCTCCAAACATCAACGAAGAGGTAATCCAGCCAATAGCACCAGGGTTGTTTTGAAGGTTCCAATCATGTTGCAGAAAAGGCAAAGCACCCGTCATAACGCCGATATCATAACCGAAGAGAATGCCTCCAAAAGCCCCAAAAAAATAAATGAATCCACTTGAGATTTTCTTTTCATTAACCATTAAAATTCCCTCCTCAAGGTTTTGAAATTATATTCCCATAAAAAATTCCACTACTAAAAATTATTTATTAGGATGAATTCTGTGTCGTTATTCTGCTATTAAAACGCTTTCATCTTTTCCCTGAAAACCACGAACACGCTTACGATTAATGGGATCATACTAATGGTTACCATTTCCAGTCTACAACTTCTGGATTACCTATTTTCCCCTCCAAGGAAGCACAGCCTCCTTGGAGGGGAGAGACATTACTTAATAACTACGTATTCCAAGCCAACAAGTTTTGCATAGGTTATGATTTGGTCTGTTGTTAAATTCAATGAAACAACTGTATGGTGACCGCCACCATTCTCAAGCCAAGCTTTCACTCCATCTTGGAAGTTTGGCTTCACTTCCCAAAGTACACGGGCCACTGGAAGGTTTGGTGCTGGAACAGTTGGCTCAAATGCAGAAACCTCATTAATCAAAAGTTTATAGTTTGTACCAAAGTCAGCCATGGAAACAACGACACCGTCTCCTGCTTTGCCGTCGAATACTAAACGTGCTGGATCTTCACGATCACCTATACCTAATGGAGATACGACAATTTTTGGTTTGTTACTTGCTAAAGATGGGTCGACTTCAAGCATATGTGATTGAAGGATTGATTCTTGTCCAGCAGCTAATTCATATGTGTAATCTTCCATAAAGCCTGTTGATTGGTTATGGCTCATCACTTTCAGTAAGCGATCAAGTGCTGCCGTCTTCCAATCTCCTTCACCCGCAAAGCCATATCCTTGTGCCATCAAACGTTGGACGGCAAGACCAGGAAGTTGTTTCATCCCATATAAATCTTCGAAGTTCGTTGTGAAGGCCGTGTAACCACCATCATCAAGGAAACGTTTAATCGCAATTTCATAGCTTACCTGTACCTTTACGCTTTTCTCCCAATCTTCCCTACTGTAGGTACCATAATCAAATTCATAAAGGCCTTCGTATTCTGCAAATAAAGCATCAATTTCTTCATCAGTAACCGCATTTACATATTGAACAAGGTCTCCGATTCCAAAATAGTCAACTGTCCACCCAAATTGGATTTGCGCTTCAACCTTATCCCCTTCGGTTACTCCAACGTTACGCATGTTGTCTCCAAAGCGAGCGACCTTAATGTTAAAGCTTTCGTTATAAGCAACCGCTACGTCCATCCATTGTGCAATTTGCTGTCGCACTTCAGGGCGCTCCCAATAACCTACAACAACTTTATTTTGTTTTTTCAAACGTGCATTGATAAAACCATATTCACGGTCACCATGAGCGGATTGGTTTAGGTTCATAAAGTCCATATCAATCGTTGCCCAAGGAATACTTTCATTGAATTGTGTAGCTAAATGAAGCAATGGTTTTTGTAATAATTTTGTTCCACGAATCCACATTTTTGCAGGTGAGAAAGTATGCATCCAAGTGATGACACCGGCAACTTCGTTACGATAGTTGACTTCTTTCATGATGCTTGTGATTTTATCTGCACTAACAGCTAAATCTTGCAATACAAGTGGATAAGGTAAAATACCGCTTTCATTTAATGCATCGGTTATCGTTTGTGCATGCGCCTTGACCTCTGCTAACGCTTCTTCCCCATATAGATGTTGTGATCCTACGACAAACCAAAATTCCCTTTTTTCTGTTGTTAACATAATAATCCTCTTTTCTTAATCTAATGGTTTAATAATTTGATAGAGTTGATCTTATTTTTGACCGTAATAAGCATATTTTCCATGTTTTCGTAAATAGTGTTTATCCAAAATATTTTGTGGTAATTCTTTTGCAAAATGATTTAATTCCCGTGTAAATAAATTCATTTTCGAAACTTCATCCAACACCACACTATTCATTACGGCGGATTTTGCATCTTTGCCCCAAGTAAACGGACCATGACCATGAAGTAAGACACCAGGAACGGCTAAAATGTCTAACCCACGCTCTTCAAATGTTTCGATGATTAACTTCCCAGTCTCCACTTCGTACCCACGATCAATCTCCTCTTGTGTTAGGTAGCGGGCACATGGGACGGATCCGTAAAATGTGTCTGCATGAGTGGTCCCCATCGCTGGAACATCAAGGCCTGCTTGAGCCCAGATTGTCGCCCAAGTTGAATGAGTATGCACAATGCCGCCGATTTCTTGGTAATACTTATAAAGTACTGCGTGAGTCGCTGTATCTGATGAAGGCCTCATCTCTCCTTCAACAACATTGCCATCTAAATCAACAACAACCATATCACTTGCTTTCATCGTGTCATAATCAACACCACTAGGTTTGATAACAAATAAACCACTTTCACGAGCAATGGCACTTGCATTTCCCCATGTATATTTCACGAGTCCATATTTAGGCAAGTCCAAATTTGCTTGAAATACCTCTTCTTTCAGTTGTTCTAACACGTCAATCCCTCCAGTTTTCCACTCATAACATCAAATTGTCTACAGCGGCCTGCTCAATCACTAAACCCTTCCTGTATCTTTCAATAAATGCTTCAAATCCTTTAACATCTACTTGATCAGGATAAATTTCTTGCCCATCAACCTCTTCGAATACTTTTTTGTCGAGGAAGTCTTCTAAACTTTCTTTTTGATCTTTATTCATCATGTAAGATGCAAGAATCGCCATTCCCCACGCGCCGCCTTCTCCTGCTGTTGACATAACTGATACTGGAGTATTCAATGCAGCGGCAACAATTTTTTGTCCAACAAGAGGAGTTTTAAATAAACCACCGTGAGCCAAAATACGATCAATTGCAACATTTTCTTCCTTTGTCAAAATACCCATTCCGATTTTCAAAGCACCGAAAGCAGTAAATAGGTGAGTCCGCATGAAGTTTGCTAAATTGAAATGACTCTCAGGCGAACGAACAAATAATGGTCGCCCTTTTTCTAATCCTGTGATATTTTCACCTGAGAAATAACCGTAGCTAAGCAAACCGCCACCATCTGGATCCGCTTCCAAAGCCTTATTCAACATTACTTCAAATAATTTATTTGTATCAACCTTTTGTCCCATTGCCTCAGAAAATTCACGGAACAATCCCAGCCAAGCATTGAGATCACTTGAACAGTTATTCGCGTGAACCATTCCAACTGGACTTCCGTTTGGTGTAGTTACCAAATCAATTTCTGGATATACTTTTGAAAGTTCTTTCTCTAGTACAATCATGGCAAAAACAGAAGTTCCTACTGATACGTTTCCAGTACGTTTCCTCACACTATTCGTAGCAACCATTCCAGTTCCAGCATCGCCTTCTGGTGGGCAAATTGGAGTGCCTGGTTGTAAATTTCTTGATCTATCTAGGATTTTCGCTCCAATTTCGGTTAATTCACCCGCTTGCTCGCCTGAAATGTATACTTTAGGAAGAATCTCTTTTAGCTTCCAAGGATAACCTTTCGTCGCAATTAAATCGTCAAACTGCTTGACCATTGATTCATTGTAATCTTGCGTTGATTCATCAATTGGGAACATGCCTGAAGCATCTCCAACTCCAATTGCTTTATTACCAGTCAATAACCAGTGAATGTATCCAGCCAAAGTCGTAATACAATCAATGCGAGGCAAATGTTTCTCTTCATTTAATATTGCTTGATAAAGGTGAGCAATACTCCATCGTTCAGGGATATTAAATTGAAATTGATTAGTTAATTCTTTTGCTGCAACACCAGTTGTTGAGTTACGCCAAGTTCGAAACGGAACAAGTAGCTCCCCTGTACTGTCAAAAGCCATATACCCATGCATCATTGCAGAAAATCCAATAGAACCTATCTTTCGAATTGTAATTCCGTAATTTCGTTCAACTTCTTGCTTCATTTCACTATAAGCTGTTTGCAGACCAGTGATAATATCCACTAAGTTGTACGTCCAAATTCCATCTTCCAAGAGGTTCTCCCACTCATAACTTCCAGATGCGATTGTTTCATAACGATTATCAATCAACACCGCTTTAATACGTGTGGATCCAAATTCGATTCCAAGTGAAGTTTCTCCCTCGGTAATCGCTTGTTTATTTTTTAATATAGTGGTTTGCACGTTAATCCCCCTCCTGACAGCGCTTTCAATAAAAGGAGGCGCTTAAATTTATTTACAACCATATTATATTTTTTTGTACGTACATTTGTCAACAGTCAATATTATTTATACTTACAACTTTTAAGAGATATCCTCCATCCTCACCTTAAAATTAGTAATTAGTAATAAAGGAATTTATATGACATAAAACCTAAATGGTAAATAGGCAGAATTTATAACTTTTCAATAGTTTATACAAAAAACTCAGGTGATTTGTTTTAATTTATTTAAAATCATGTTAAAATATGTCCGCACAAATATTTTAAGCAAATAAATTAGAATGCAAACAACTATGAAAGAAGTGAGGTTTAATGAAACCAAAGTATCAGGTAATCATTGATGATTTAAAAAATAAAATCCTTACAGGTGAATTTAGTGTAGGGGAACAAATTCCTACTGAAACAGTCATGCAAGAAATGTACAACGTTAGCCGACACACTGTACGAAAGTCCATTTTAGAATTATCAAACGAGGGATTCTTAAGAAGTGAAAAAGGATCTGGCACATATGTTAGTAACCAATATCAATCAAAATATGGTGGCAATTCCAAAAATAAAACGATCGGTGTAATCACGACCTACATTTCTGATTACATTTTCCCTTCTATTATCCGCGGAATTGAAAGAAGATTGAATGAAGATAATTATTCGTTACTATTAGCCAGTACAAATAATGATGTCGAACAAGAAAAAAAAGCCTTGGAAATGATGTTGTCATTTGGCGTGGATGGTTTGATTA
The DNA here is from genome assembly GCF_918698115.1 of Peribacillus sp. Bi96. Lineage (GTDB taxonomy): Bacteria > Bacillota > Bacilli > Bacillales > DSM-1321 > Peribacillus. The sequence continues at coordinate 39,449 of NZ_CAKKLV010000002.1, read as the reverse complement.
TTGAACCTACAAAAAGCAATCTTTACAATCCCAACATCGCTTACTACCTATTGTTTAAGGAACAAGAGGTTCCATTCATCATGATCAACGCTTATTATGAAGAATTAGAGGTTCCTTTCTTTTGCCTAGATGATGTGCAGTCAAGCTACCTCGCAACAAAAGAATTGATTTCGAAAGGACACACCCAAATTGGACTCATTTCGAAAATGGATGATTTACAAGGAAAGTATCGAATGAAGGGATATATAAAAGCACTGGGAGAAGCCAAATTACGCTTTCAACCAGAGCAATTGCTTTCGTATACTACAGAAACGAAGCTAGACCTATACACGAACTTGAAAGGGTTCCTAAATGAAAATAGAGACGTGTTGACTGCCATTGTTTGCTATAACGACGAGGTAGGGTTGGAAGTAGCAAATGTATGCAGACAACTTGATATTTCTATTCCCGAACAATTATCAATTATTGGCCAGGACAATTCTTATATTGCGAAAAATGCTAATATCAAACTAACGACATTGACACACCCACAAGAACAAATGGGACATGATGCAGCTGATTGGGTCATTAAGAAATTACAAGGAAAGAAGGATTTACCAAACGAAACCTATTATCAACCAGTGTTAATTGAAGGCGAAACTGTCAAAGAGTTAGAAATACAATAATCTTAGTGTGTGATGCCTGTAGGCTCCATTCCCACAATGGCTGCCTCCAGTTTATTAAATCTTTGAAGGCTTATCCATCCATTTTAATAAACCAGCAAATCCATCTTCATTATTTTCAAATGCAAGTGGGTCTACGACTACAATTCCACGGAAGTTCACTGCTCTAGCCACATGTAATTGTTGGGCAATATCCACTCTAACTACAAGGTGTTTATCGGAAATTCTCTCGATTAGTTGATTTTGTTTATCTTGCATTTTAAACTTCATATTAGGGTTCCTCCTAAGGTTTTGAGTTAGAGTGGTGTCTTACTCATATCTTACTGAGGAGCCCTATTTTTTTCAAAGCTAAAAAATAACGAACTACAGGAATGGCTGCCTCAGCAACCTCCCTTTTTGAAGTATGCACCTATTAGTTCAGTAAGGGTGTAAGGGTTCTTGGAAGTATTTTAATAAAACAAGTATCATCTAAGGAAATTGGAACAAATATTATAACTGTTCCAAACCAAGTGAGGTGGCTAAACGAACAGAAAAAATTGCTTCTTCGCCAATTATGGCTAATGTAACCTACAACGAGAGAAGTATCTACATCGAGCACGTAGATGAACAAAATGGAACAGCTTCAATCCATTCCCTTGATGAACCAAATAAAAAACAGAGTGTTTCTGTAACCAGCTTAAAAGAACAGTAATTTGTCAATATTTCCTCAATACATTAATAAACTTCCACCTTGGGCTGGTGGTTTCATGTTAGATTAAGTTCATTGACCATCTTCTTTAACAATCTATCCCCTTGTTTAAGTCTACACTATATCTCTTTGCCACCTCTTTCCTGGTGGATTCCTGAAGCTCCCTAGATATAAATAAAGTACAAATATCAAATGATACATACATGCCAACTATAGAGAATTTTGATATGAAATTTGACTCGTCTGCTAGTGACCATATAAGAAGAATTTGGGCATTTACAATAGCTTTATTACAAACTTCAAATGCATATGCTGGGAACCATTCAGGAATGCTGATTTTTGATGAACCTGGGCAGCACAGTATTGTAGTAGTTTTAAGGGGGCTTATAGGCTAAACTATAATTTATCTTTATACTCCCTAACTTCTTATAAAAAGTTAGTCTTTTTGATTCCGATTTCTTGTATTTATTCTATTACTATAATCTCTTTTGATTTCCAGTGAGCATACGCTTCTTTATAATCTTCAGTTATCATGACTATCATGACCTTTGGTCGGCCAAAAACTGTGCCATTTTGCCCAGCGACATCAATTCCTTCTTGCTGCCGTTTTCGAATCCGGTCCCGATCTTCTTCAGCCATCCAGGAAAGAATCTGCAAAACTATATCCGCAATTAACGTCCCCAAACTATATTAAATTAAGTCGTATCCACCATTAATATCTAGTGAATATTCCTGAGGAATCTCGAAACTCTTCCTTGTTCCTCCAAGTATTGAATAACAGTGGCAATGCCCTGTAGATTCTAAAATGACATAGGCATCTGCCCTGCCACTTCTTCAATCTCTTTTAAAAAATCTAAAAAAATGATCTAATTCCGTCAATTGTTAACTAAAGCAGGATCAGTGCTTCTTTTCTATATGGGATGCCACCAGAAAAGCAGATTAACAACGTTAAGGATACTTCTGTGTTAAATCCCAATCTCACAGTATTAAAAATAAGAAATTGGGATTTAATATTTAAAAACTACTCCCCTCTTGTTGAATAGGGTTATAATCTAGAAATCTAGTTATCTACTTCTGATGTTATGAAGTAACGCGATTCATGAATATACGGGTTTCATAGTTGGATTCAAGAAGATACATTTGTCACTTATCTTAAATCTTGTCTGTTTTGAAAACATTGGATAAATCGTACTTTGAATCTAATTCCAAACATCCCCAGAACAAAATATCATTTTTAAACGCTATTTGACTAATCAAAGATTGTAATTTCCCTATTATTAATATCTAACACTTCAATCTTCACAATACCACCAAGTTTATGTGACACTAAATCAGCCAATACTTTAAGCGCCATATGAAACTCATCACTTCTTGTTTCATCTATTAATTCAATACAGAGGAATGCATTTTTCGTATTTTCTGTTAGCATCGTCCTCAGAGTTTCACGCCAATTCCAGCATCTGCATATTGCACCGTCATCATCTTTATAAACAACTTCACCTTCATATGGTGAAGCATTTCCATCATTTCCCAACGGGATAAACGGTTCGTTACCATTTGCCTGCGTTAGCCGAATATCGCCTACAAAAGTGTCGATATCTTCTCCGCCACATGGAAGCCCATAACGCAATGAAATTGAATTATAGATGTCAACAAGCGGGTTTATTGTTCCGATATGATTGCCATTTTTCACTCTTTTTAATAAAGCTTCAATGGAGCACCTTGCCCCTTTCTTTGTCTTGAATTTCTGAAAAGCTTCTCGCCAAACAAATATGACTGGATTACTACTGAATTCTTCCATTTTGAGAAATTTATGTGCTTCTTTCTCTGCCTCCCTCAGCAGCTTTTCGTAGAATTCAACGTCCTTTATTGAATTATCAATCCCCTGGCAAATAACGGTGCCTATTTTTGCATGAGGGAATAACGACCAAAAATCATCTTCAATGATAAATCTAGGCATAAAATATCTCTCCATTCATTTTACTTATTGTCTTAGTAGAATCGCTATTTGTTGTGTAACAATACGATAAATTTCATCGTAACATTCTTATGTTTTGGAGGGGCTCGCAAAGACGGAGAATACCCCTAGAACAATATATAAATAACCAGTTACCCGATTCTGTAACTTTGAATTCTTTTTACTACCCAGAATCCGCTTTCTAATACTTGCTGCAAGAACTGCATACAGACCATCACTAATAAAAGCTAGGATAATAAATATAGTTCCTAAAAGTAAAAATTGTATTGTGACTGATCCGGCAGAAGGTGATATGAATTGCGGAAAGAAAGCTAAAAAAAAGAGTGCTGTCTTAGGATTCATTACTTCTACGAGCGCTGATTCGTAAAATATCTTTACTAACTTTTTACGAGGGGCTTTTGGAGTTTCTAAAGTCGCTCTATCAGATGTAGCAAATAAAGTCTTACACCCCAGATAGATAAGATAAGCAGCACCCAAGTATTTAACGATATTAAAGGCTGTTGCTGATGTCATAAGGATCGCAGAAACTCCAATGGCTCCAGCTAAAACGTGAACAGAACCACCAAGGGATACACCAAGAACTGATACTAGGCCCGCTTTCTTCCCTTGATCTATACTTCTTGCCATAATATACAACACAGCTGGTCCAGGTATTATTAACAATGTAGCTGCAGTAATTACAAATAGCCAAATATTTGAAAACTCCATTAAAAGCAACTCCTTGTTGTATTTTTGCACATGATTTGATTGGGCTCCTCCTTGAATGGTGAAAGCAAGGTTACACTTTTTTAAGGTTCGCTTTCATCAAGGAGGCGATTTGTTACTCATTTAGAAAAGGATTCTGTTCCAACTGTTTTTTTAATGAGCTCTTGACTGTGTAAGGAATGGTTTTGACTTACCTTTACTTTCCCTTAAAAAGTGATAAACACCATTTTTGCTTTTAGGGGTGCCACCCAAAACGTAATAATGAGGCCAATCATTTAATTAACCCTTTCCGTTGCTCACGCATCCATTGAGCAACCTGAAATTCCCTAGGTTCATTTGATTTTTCAAGCTCTGTAATAATCGCTTTGTAATCGGTGTTATTACGATTCTGACTCATTTTGGCTGCAGCTTGAATAGATGTGATTTCAATTTCAAAACCCACTATTCCTTTCATTTCACTCTTAAGCAACTCTGGATCAAACGTTTCCCAGGTTCGACCATTTTCTCGGTGAGACTCATAGTGTTTAAGCATAGTATCCAAAGAGGATTTCAGCTCGTCTTCAGTGATTACACGTACTGATCCATACGCATGTACGGCTAGATAGTCCCATGTAGGAACCTCTTCGCACTGATACCAACTTGATGAAATGTAAGCGTGCGGCCCTTGAAAAATGAGTAACACATCGCTATTATTGTCTAAAGTTTTTTTCTGCATGTTTCCGTATGCAATGTGCCCAGTCGCATAGATTTTCCCTTCATCTTCCCGAATTTCCAAAGGAATATGCGTAGCCAAGGGACGATGTTCATCAACAGTAATCATTAAGGCAAATGGGTTAGACTTCATCATTTGAACTGCTTCTTCATTTTTCATACGATATTGCTTAGGTATGTACACAATAATCATCCTTTCAACTTGTATTTGAGTTTTTAAAAATATAAGCATTAAAAATAAATATCCGATAGAAAAATAATATTATACAAATTGACATGAAAAAAGGTACAATAATAAAAAAATATACATGTCAGAGGGAATGCAAATGAATAATACCATTTTTACTTTTAATGATAACTCCCCAAAATACAAACAAATCTACGAGAAATTTAAATCATATATTGAACAAGGAGACATTTTGGCGAATGAGCAATTACCCTCCATTCGTCAACTTGCAGATTCCTTACATGTAAGCCGTAATACAACTTTACTGGCATATGAACAACTTGTTGCTGAAGGGTATATTCGTGGAGAGGGCAGAAAAGGTTATTTTGCAAATGAGTTAGAACCGCTAATATTTCAGGAGCCATTAACCTCTTATAATAAAAAGCAGACTGAGTCCAAGAAACCTCCGGTAGTTAATTTCAGGGCAGATGCCGTTGATCAAGCACATTTCCCACTAAAAATTTGGAGGAGAATTGCTAATCAAGTATTAACATTACAGGATAGCTTTCGATACGGAGAACCATTTGGGGAAGAATGCCTGCGCGAACAAATCTCCACATATTTATTTCAATCACGCGGAGTGAAAACAAATGCAAATGCAATTATTATCGGAAGCAGTACCCAACAAATGCTTGTATACCTTGGACATATACTGAAGGATGAATTCCAGAGTATTATAGTTGAAGACCCTGGTTACGACGGTGCTAGGGAAGCCTTTCAATTCCATCGTTTTATGTTTGAAACTTTGCCTGTTTATGAAACAGGTGCTGAGCTTGCACAATTAGAACAAATGAAATCACGATTAATCTATGTAACCCCTTCCCATCAAAGTCCAATTGGAGTAAGCATGTCTATTCAACAACGGCAAATGCTTATTCATTGGGTTAACAAGATGCGTGGATATATTATAGAAGACGATTATGATAGTGAATTTCGCTATACACAAAAACCATTTCCTGCTCTTGCCTCCATTGATTCAGCAAGAGTCATTTATTTAGGGAATTTCTCGAAGTCCTTTCTTCCAGGAATTCGTTTAAGTTATATGGTCTTGCCACAGCCATTATTAAATCGTTTTAAAAATCAGTTTCTTCATTTTGAAGCTACTACCTCCCTTCTTAGCCAGCTTACAATGGCCAAACTAATGGAAGAGGGAGAATGGAGTCGACATATAAAACGAATGCGCCTTGTTTATAAAAGAAAAATGCAGCACTTAGTATCCGCATTACAAGAGCAATTCGCTCAAAATATATCCATTATTGGTGAACAATCTGGTCTGTACGTATTAGTCAAAGTACATCTGAAGCATTCAGAAGAATGGTTAATTCAACAAGCTTCCTTTCATGGTGTTACGGTGTATCCTACGTCCCTCTACTTCATTAAAAATAACACCGACGGACCAATGGTTAAACTAGGTTTCAGTAATCTTTCTTCAAATGAAATTGATGTGGGTGTGAAACTCTTAAAGAAGGCATGGTTAAAAGAATAACTCCACAATTTTTTGAACAAACGAATTGTAGGTGTTTTATCCTGTTTTATTTGAGTTGTTTGGTGTTGCAAAAATATTCTTCATAGGGACCTTAAAAATCTCTAGCCTTATTAGTTATTGGATTTGGAGCAAGATTTACATTTTTATCCTATGCAATGGAAACACTTCTACGGGGACAGCTTATGGAATATGGACGGGAATTGGTGCGTCAGGTGGAGCAATATTTGGAATGATTTTATACGGAGATTCTAAAGATTGGAAGAGCTAGTTTTTATTAGGATGGCATTAAGTGCAACTGGAGGTCTAAAACTTGTTTCTTAATAAATAAATTGAAGGATAATTTAAAGCCTAATTTCCATCTAAAATTAGGCTTAATTATTTAACAAATCTACCACATTAGTTGAACAAGACAAAGTCGAATAACTTTTATTTTTGTAAATTTTTCTTCATAAGAGATGCTACTTGTATATTATCTTGTTGAGAAGTGTTTTCTAGATGCTTAATAATTAATTCTTGACGTTCCACAGGGTGATTTTGACTTAATTTAGATTTCGCTTCAATTTTTGTGATTTTTATTTTAAATGCTACAATCCCTTTACTCATTCCTTCGATAAATCTGGAATCTACATCCTTTAAATTGTATGGGCTATCTGGACTTTCATATTTGTTTACCAGATCATTTAGAGAATCGAATATGACTTTTTGATCTTCGACAATCTCCATCTTTCCATATACATGGATAGACACATAATTCCAAGTAGGAACTGCCTTCGTTGTTTCATACCAAGACGGAGATATATAACAGTGAGGACCTTGGAAAACCGCAAGAACTTATTGGTATTCTATTTCCTTCCATTGTTCGTTTGGGCGGGCAAAATGACCATATAAAGCACTTTCACCTTTATTTAATTTGAGTGGAAGATGGGTAGCGTATGGTTCTCCATTGTGTTGAGAAAATAAAGTGGCAAAGCTGTACTTTTCGATAAAATCATAAATTTTTTCTTCATCCTTGAGTTGAAAATGGTTAGGTATATACATGATTTAGCTCCTCCTTGATAAAGCCTTTGTAATTTGCGGCTATCTCAAATTTTAAGTATTTTATGAAATATTTTATAATGTAAACTGACATCTAAAAAGGAACAATTATTAATAATTTAACATGTCAACGGAGATTACAATTTTTCAAACAACAGATATATTTGAAGTTGCAAAGCAAGAGAACACTCCTAAGACATCTGCCGATCTTGATCGTATTCTTTGTTCCGAAAATACTAAAGCTCTACTTACACTTATAAATCAAGTGGTGAAGTAAACTTGAATATAAATTCCATCCTATGGATGGGGACAATTATGAGTTTATAATTCGTTTGCCTTTTAATGGAACAAAATATGAAACTGAAAATATAATGATATTAGCAGTACTAACAACTTCAACAACAAAATAAGCTATTACTATATTCTAATACCAAGTTGATCCACTCTTCACTGTTAAGTAATCACATACACAACAAGTTTTACAAGCAAAGTAACTTAAAAACAAGTCTGATGACATCAGACTTGTTTTTTATTAGGTATAATAAAAAAATATTTCGAAAGGAATGAAGCCGAAGGTTGATGACCACCAGCTTACCTCTCTACTTCATGAAAGAACTCTAATAAACTATCTAAACCTTCAGAGTGTTTGATACTAAAGCTCTTACGATATGGTTTTCCTTTATCTAAATATGCTTGGACCTGACTTTCCCGTTTTAAAAATCCAGACCAATGAATAAATTCATACTCTATCTCCGCCTAAAATATTAAAATAGCCGGTATCCCCTAATGGCTCCTTGTAATGTCATAGGTCCGCTTGTTAAACGGGATCGTTGTCCCAACTAGGCCTGAAACATGTTTATACAAGTAGGGGATGAACAGTTTAGCTGACGGATTAAGTCCGGCGGGTAGAACGTTCTACCCCGAATACAGTTATAATATGACCCTATAGAAAAAAGTCAACCAGAATATCCGGCAAATCTTATGACGAACGCGTGCAATAGCTTCAAGAACCGAGCTGTCTTTTAAGGCTGTCACTTTAGGAGTTATTTTGCACTTATTTTTGCTTTCAAATCAAAAATAAGTGTGTTCAGAAAAATTAGAAACTTATTTATGAACCAAAATAACAGATTGCTAATGGTGTTTTTTTTATCCAGCAATCAGGTCAAAATGTGGAATAATTCCATCAAATAAAGTAACTTAATAACTAGATTATTTTATTGGAAGCATACAGATAGCAAATAATTATTTTCATTAGAAAGGATTGAAATAGTATCGAACTAAGACATTTAGAATATTTTTTAATGGTCAGTAAAGAACTACACTTTACAAAAGCAGCTGAAAAATTAGGTATTTCGCAACCAACTTTAAGCCATCAAATTAAAATGCTAGAACAAGATGTAGGCTATGCACTTTTTAACCGTATTGGTAAGAAGATAGAGCTTACTAAGGTGGGAGCAATTGTACAACAAGAAGCATTGAATATTCAAAATTCCTTACAAAGTATATCTTCTCAAATTAAAGCCCTTACAAAAGTAGAAATCGGGGAATTGAAAATTGCTGTGTTACCAGGAGAAATAACTGATTTGGTAGCTACTTTGTGCATTAAATTTAACCAATTATATCCGAACATAAAAGTGTTTGTTCAAAGTACGGATCAAGTGGAAAAGGCTGTTTTAGAGAATCAAGCTGATTTTGGTATTGGTTTTGAATTCAATCGCAATGATATGTTGCTGGTAACGAAGTTGTATAATGAAGAATTTTACCTGATTAGTAATCAAAGTAATGAAGATCAGAAGGTTTCATTTTCCGATGTTTTAGACAGTACTCTTATTTTATTTCCAAATATCCATCAATGCAGAAAAATACTTGATAAAACGAGTATTGAGGTTGGCAGGCAGTTAGAACCTATTGTCGAAACGTCTAGCATTGAATCTATCTTGAAGCTCGTTCGAAATGGGGTTGGCCGCAGTTTTGTTTCGCGTACATTATATGAATTTTATGATACTGAGGATTTATTTTTCCAACGTATTGAAAAACCATCTTTGACTAGAGCTGTTTATCTCGTGATGAAAAAGAATTGTTTTATCAATTATGCAGCACGTAAGTATATTAAGTTATTATTATGTGAAATCGAAAGGCTACGTTTTCATACAGAAAAAGATGAAATAACTTCTTTGAAACGTTCTATATTATAGTTTTTATCTATTATTATCATAGAAATGAAGGAATAGATAAATGATAAATTCCTCTTTACAATGAATACAAGTTCATGAGGATGAGAACTATCAAATTGTAAAGGGGATTTCCAATTATGTCTCAAGAAGTAGCAGGTATTAAAATTCCAGATTCCCGATTGGCTAAAGAAGCAGCAGATATTTTACGCGAGCATGGGGACGACTTGTTGTGGAATCATTCAAATCGTGTGTTTTTATTTGGTGCAGTCAACGGAAAAAAAACGAAGCATAATTATGATTTAGAGTTGCTATATGTTAGTGCATTATTCCATGATTTAGGCTTAACAAAAAAATTCAGTAGTCCAGATTTACGATTTGAAGTAGATGGAGCAAATGCAGCGAGAAGTTTTTTACAGCAGTATCAAATTCCAGATGAGTCGATTCGTCTTGTATGGGATGCTATTGCGTTACATACGACACCTGGCGTTGCAGAACATAAAGAGTCTGAAGTGGCACTACTCTTTTCAGGTGTTGGTTTAGATGTGATGGGAGATGGTTTTGAACAATTCCCTGACGACTTGCGTGAAGAAATTATAAAAGCCTTCCCACGTAACAATTTCAAGAAGGACATTATTCCAGCGTTTTATGAGGGCTTTAAGCATAAGCTAGAAACTACTTTTGGCAATATGAAGGAAGATATTATTGAATATTTTAGACCGGAATATAAAAATAAAAATTTCTGTGATTGTATTTTGCATTCACCATGGACAGAATAGGGAAATTGGACCTTCATTCTAAGAAAATAGTTGGGTGTTCATTTTCTCGATCAATGACGACAGAACTGGTTATACAAGCTTTCAATAACGCTCACTTTTCCCAAAAGCCCTCGGAGGGCTTAGTTCTTAATACGGATTTTTCTCACAATATACAAGTAGTGAGTTTACTCAACATATCCAAAATCATCAGATTAAGCGATCCTTTAGTCAGAAAGGTTGCCCGTACGATAATGCCTGTATTGAATCCTTTCATGCCCTATTAAAAAAGGAAGAAGTCAACCACGTACAATATCTAGACTATCAAACAGCTAAATTAACGATGTTCCAATTTATTGAAGGTTGGTATAACCGAAAAAGAATCCACAGCAACTTGGGCTATCAAACCCCACAAGCCATTGAAGATTTAATTAGGAATACAGCTTAAGATTTAACTTTTTTGTATCCAAAATATTGACTCAAATCCAAGGATTGGGCTTACTGTTTTAGATACATATTCGTATAGTTTAATAATAGTTAACTTTCTCCAAACTTACCCACCAGAGGACTTAGCTGATTTGGAGTTGTAGCTAGTATTGATCCGTCATCCTCAATGAGTATGGGAATCGACTTTGAAGATGGGAAAGGACCCATTGTATACGGCAGTAGGATTTCTGTTTCGCTACAATACCAAACGGCAACACCTATGAATATTCAATCGAGTTCACAGAATAAATGTCCATGCACTTCAACAAGAAGAAGCAACAGATTGTATATCTGTTGCTTCTTCTTGTATGATTTGGCCCTATTGCTCTTAATGGCTATTTCTTCAATATTATTTATGTTATTTACATTCTTTTTTGTCTTTTGCAGTACTTCTTATTCTAATGCAACAGCTTTAATTTCATGTGATGAACAGTATTATTAACATCTTCTCTGCTACTCTTCCTTGCCTGCTGCCAAATTCTTATTTGCTTCAACATTCTCTTGATTGATGGCGGACAATGGTATATTTCGCTTTCCTGAGAAATTCTCAAGCAAGTCTTTAACATCAATGCCCGAAGAAGCCTTTAATGATTCCTGCAGTGTCGCCATTAAATTCGTTGCATACCCGGTCACTTTATTAGCCCCGCCATTCGCACCGCTTCCACCCGTGTCCACAACAGTAATTTTGTCAATATTACTAAGAGGGCTTGCCACTTGTTTAGCATACTCCGGCAGCATTTTCAAAATCATATCCATAACGGCCGCTTGGCCGAACTGTTCAAAAGCTTCAGCAATCTTCTGCTTGGCTTCAGCCTCGGCTACCCCTTTTAACCGGATGATTTCGGCTTCAGTGGTACCTTGTGCCCTTTGTGCGTCCGCTTTAGCAAGACCATCCATTCGAACACGTTCCGCTTCTGCTTTCGCCATGGCTTCAATTTTATACTTATCGGCATCCGCTTCTGTAATTTGTTTCATCTTGTTAGCGGAAGCAGCCTGCTCTACCGCATAACGGTCGGCATCCGCCTTTTTCTTCACTTCTGAATCATATTGCTTTTCACGGCGGAGGATTTCTTTTTCCTCTAACTCGATCTGCTTCTGTCGTTCGATGATCCTGATTTGCATTTCCTGTTCCGTTACATCCTGCTTGGATCTGGCCGTTTCAAGATCATATGCTTGGTCAGCACGTGCTTTGGCAATATCTTGCTCACGTCTGAACTCAGCTACCTTCAGCTTGTTTATTTTTTCAGCTTCGGCAATTTCTGTTGCCCTCTCAAGTTCGGCTTGCTGTGCTTCCTTCGACGCTTCGGCACGCTTGATTCGCGTTTCTTTCTCTGCTTCTGCGGTAGCTATATCGGCATCTCTCTTGACTTGTGCAATTCTTGGCTTACCAAGGGATTCAAGATATCCATTTTTGTCACGAACATCTTTTATTGTGAATGATACGATGATGAGCCCCATTTTAGCTAAATCCTGGGAGGCTACCCTCTGTACTTCCTGGGAAAACTTTTCGCGATTTTTATAAATTTCCTCTACTGTCATCGAACCAAGTATGGAGCGAAGATGTCCTTCTAATACTTCACGGGCTTCCTGTTCTCGGTCATCTTTCGATTTGCCAAGAAATTGCTCAGCCGCTGTGGCAATATCCGTGATCGAGCTGCCAATCTTGATAATTGACACGCCATCAGCCATGACTGGAACACCCTGTTCTGTGTATACTTCGGGAGTTGAGACCTCAAGTTTGCTTGACAACAAGCTCAACGGTTCTGCTTGCTGGAACACCGGCAGAACGAAAGCCCCTCCACCTCGAACGATCTTGATTTTATTTCCTGATTCGTCGATGTGAACATTTTTGCTTCCTAAGTAGCTTCCGGTCACAATCAATGCTTCATCAGGACCGGCCGTTCGATATTTTGTAATAAAGACAGCAATAAGTGCGATAAGTAAAAATGCAACAATGGCGACGACAACCCAAATCAAATTAAACATAAACTACCTCCTACCCTTTTTTTAATCCTGATGGGGCAATACATAGACAACCCCATTTTTAACTTCGATGATCAAGACTTTTGTATCCGAAACAATTCCTTCATTTTTATAACTGGCCGCAGTTTTCGCGATGCTTCCACTGAGACTTTCAATCAGGACTTCCCCAAATCCGTCAACAGGGATTGATGTCAGGACCCTGCCAACCCTCCCTCTCAGGTCATTTTCATGAAATGTTAGACTCTCTTCCGCTGATGAGATGGGAATCAAAACAAATACATTCAATAAGGTGACGATGGAAAATGAAAAAAGCAGTGAAATGCCAGCACTCCATCCACTATTCAGTCCTGTAAGTGATTCAAGCAAAAAACCACTGGCAAAAAATACGGTCAAAAAACTAAAAATGAGCGTTGGATTAAATATATCCGGTAATTCCAGGCCAGAAAATATATCATTAAACAAGATAAATAAGAAAGTTAGCCCTCCGAATATGATTAATCCATATAAATAGACTGTTTCAAATGGAACTCCAAATAAATCCATCTCTTTCATCCTTTAAATTTGATTTTTCTAAGTCGCATCCTTTTTACGACCTAGGCTAAGCGTCTTATCTTCCTAATGAAAAAACTATGTTCATAATCCCCTCCAATTTCTTTGCTTACCATTCATACGAATAACAGCTTCAAAAAGTTTCATATTTTTCCAAGTTTGAAGATACCCTCCATTTTTTCGTTTTTTTTATTACTCGACCATTTTACAAACAGCTTGATAAAATTCATAATATTATTGACAGTGTTTGCTTAACAGATTAAAATTCATTATATGTTAACTAGTTCGATAATAGGTTTACAATAGGAGGAAGCACGATGAAGGAAAGGCATGAGAAGTTAAGAATGATGATGGTTACAGCCTTATTTGCAGCACTTATTGGAATACTTGCCCAAATTACAATTCCACTGCCCTTGGTACCGATTACAGGACAGACTCTGGCTGTAGGACTGGCTGCCACGATACTAGGTTCACGTTATGGAACTTCATCCGTTTTATTATACTTGTTCATAGGAGCTGCAGGAGTACCAGTGTTCGCTGAAATGTCTGGAGGACTAGCCAAAATATTCGGTCCAACCGGTGGTTATTTATTATCCTATATCCCGACAGTATATATAACCGGCTTGATATTGGAAAAAACTCGTTTTTCAGTTGCTATGGCTTTTGTCGCAAATATAATCGGGATGATCCTCACCTTGATCATCGGTACGGTTTGGTTAAAATATATGAGCTCATTATCATGGACAGTAGCGTTTGCCAGTGGTTTTGCTCCATTTATAATTGTAGGCATTCTGAAGGCCTTCCTTGCATCATGGCTTGGTATTACAATCCGGTCAAGGTTAGCGTCGGCTAACATGCTGCCAAAGAAAAATCCAACAATTTCCCAATGAGGATCATTGGGTGAATGAAAGAGAGGGTACCGCTTTGCGGTACCCTCTCTCATCTTGTTACTATTTACTGAAATCATAATTTTAAAAAAGACCACTTTTACAAAAAAAGACTCTTATAAAAAGAATCTTTTTTTACAAGTGTTTATTGCGGTCCTATCCCCATAAGTCCGAATATGAATAGCAATTGTATGTGAACCCCTTTGCTAACCGTACTTATTTTACTATAGGAACAGCTTTTTGACAACTATTGCGGATACACGTTACCATTTTTTTGACTTTAAGAAGAGGATAGTAACGGTTTTAGTTATTTATTATTCACTTTATATTCTTTCTTCGTATTATCATCGAAAACGACCTCTAAGTCGAATTCTTCATAGTCATCCTTCAAATCAAAAGCTTTTGTCACTTCTTGAATGACTTCTTCCTCTGTTGAATCCTTGGTGAATGTCAATTTTTCTAAAATCGGTGTCAATTCTTCCATTGCTTCATCACCTTGAACTTCATGTTTGTTTAGTTTGTCATCGATTGAAGCTTCTGTTTGAGCTCCCATTGTATCATATTCAGCTTCGTATTCGTTATCATTGCCCGCATAATCCACTTCTAATTGAAAATCCTTGTAAGTGAAAGGCAGTTTATCATTATTATCCGTCCCTGTTCCAGGATTTGTTTCTGCTTGATTTTCATTTTCCTGAACCGGGGGGTTTTTCACTTCATCGTTTTCTTCCCCGCATCCAGCCAAAACAAGCATAGCGGCAAACGGGACTGATATTATTTTGATGGTTTTTCTCATTAGCACTTCCTCCTTAGTCTATATACCTTATCTATTTCCTAATAGGGTTTATTTAAAACCTCAAAAATCCCTCAGATATAAAATCGACCAAGTTAGATAACTTTCAGGATTGATCATAGTGGAATGATATAAAGCAATACAGCAAAAAAGTGTGTTACAGACCCCCCAAGCACGAATACATGCCAAACTGCGTGATGGAACGGAAAACCGCGCCAAACATAAAAGATAGCCCCAAACGTATAAAGCAATCCCCCTGCAATCAGTAACTGTATACCAGCTGAAGGCATCGTGGCTGTAAGCGGTCCCCATACGATAACGATCATCCACCCCATCGCAATATAGAGAATGGTTGAAAGGAATAGGAATTTTTTCACATAGAAAGCTTTGAAGACGACGCCAATGATTGCGACTGCCCAAATGATTCCAAGCAATGTCCAGCCTAGTGACCCTTGTATCACTAGCAGCATGATCGGTGTGTATGTTCCTGCGATGAAAATATATATGGCTGAATGATCAAAGATTTCAAATATATCCTTCGTTTTTCCTTGTGGAAAACTATGAACTAAAGTAGATGAGACATATAAAATAAGCATCGAAACGCCATAAATGACTGAAATGACTACATGCCACGGCGAGCCTTTCTGGACTGAGAAAATGATTAAAAATACAAGAGCCGCAATACTCAGCAAAGCACCGACTCCGTGAGTTATCGCATTGACCACTTCTTCTTTTTTTGTATAAACATGCGTATTAGCCATTTTACAGCTCCTTAATCAACGAATAAAAATCTATTACTATACATCTCAATTATACATTAGTTCTTCAAATCAATATAGAAAAGTAAAAATTAACTTGAAAACCACTGACTAGTTAGACTATCATCTAATTAGACATTGATCTAACTAGGGGGATGAACGTGCAATTAGAAAAATTGGTCGCTTTCCATAAAACGATAGGTGATGTGACTAGGATAAGGATTCTATCCATTCTTGCAAATGGTCCCAAACACGGCCAGGCACTTGCCGGAATATTAAAGTTAACAGCTCCAACCATATCGCACCATATAACGAAATTGAAAGACGTTAATTTGGTGACGGATCGGAGGGAAAAAAATACGGTATATTATTTTTTGAATGAAGATGTCCTGGAGCATTATTCTGCAGCATTACCTAAAATGGTTTCAAATAAGGGGGATACTAATAAAGTGGATAATCAAAAGCTGATTGTAGAGCATAAAAAAATCCTTGATAATTTCTTTACAGCAGATGGTCGATTAAAAACCATCCCAGCCCAAAGAAAAAAGAAAATGATCGTTCTATATCATATAGCCAACTCATTGGAAAACGGGCGTAAGTATTCAGAAAAAGAATTGAATGAATTCATTCAGACCTTCCATGATGATTATGCAACAATAAGACGTGAACTCATTATCGGCAGCATCATGTACCGCGAAAACAACATATATGAATTGAATCCCCGAGAAATGTGGGCTGATATCGTTTAATAAACCTTTTTATAGGTAAAAAACCGGCCCTCCCTTAACACGGGTGTGCCGGTTCTTCATTTAAGTTGATATAGCAAAATGGTGGCCGCCGATAATTTTGATTACCTCCAAATGTTTCATCCATTCACTGTCCGAAATACTCGGGTTCCAGAAATACAATGCATCATTTGTGTAACCATGAATTGCTAACGCTTCATTGACAGCCTTCTTGGCATCAGCTCCGGCAGGTTTGTTTATGCTGCCATCACCAACAGGCGAGAATTGATTTTTTTGATAGATCACTTCCCGGACCGTATCAGGAAATTCTTTGCTATCAAGGCGATTCAATACTACTCCTGCTACCTCTACCTTTCCTCTGTAAGGCTCCCCTTTTGCTTCTGCGTGCACAAGTCTTGCCAATAATTCTTTATCTTTTTCATTCATTACATGTGGAATAATCAATGTTTTACCAGGCTCGGCAACATTATTGACATTATGATTGACTTCTTTTAACTTCCCGATTGGTACTCCATACTGCTTCGCAATATCCCATATCGATTCACCTTGTTTGATGACATGTTCGGTTGCCCCATCAGAAGCTTTACTGGTCGTTCCTTTAGGAAAAACTATCCCAAGTACGATGACGCTTAGAGTTATTATCACGGGTATTAATATTGATAATTTCATCCTGTAACCTCCTCGTTAAGCATCTACCTAGGATAACAGACCCTTTTCGATAAAACAGTGCTAAATTTTTTCCAAGGAAAACAAGGAAAATAATTACATAGATCAGTTAACTTCGATATTTTAAAGATTCCCATTCTTCACGCAGTATTCCCATTCTGATTGAATCATAATAAAATCCATTAAAATAACGGCATTTTCTCATTCTTCCCTCTACCTGCATTCCTACTTTTTCTCCAACAGCCATCATACGCTCATTACCTGACCAAGTCGTCAGTCCTACTCGTTCAATAAGCATATTTTCAAACAAATAGCCTATAAACATCTTTAATGCCTCGGTTCCATAACCGCCATTCCAATACTTAGGATTAAAAATCGTTATGCCGATTTCAAGCCAACGTGATGGTTCATGTTCCCAATAATGTACAACCGAACCGATTATTTGATTATTTTTCTCCATCAAAAGCTCGGAATAAGCCCCCATCTTCTCATCATAGGCTCTATGCTTCATTTCTTTATCTGTATACGTATTGAAATCAATGAGTTCAAGAGGGTAATAAGGGGCATCCCACTTTTTCCATTCTGGATTGACTTCTCCATATTTCAGACTCCACAAACGTTTTAAATCGGCTTGTTTAACGTTCCTCAATATCACTCTGCTTCCTTCAATCCAAACATCATCCAATCCGTTTCCTCCCACTTCATCCTTGGTGAACCTGCGATTTTACCGGTCGACACCTAATTTTATAAAATATTGTCTCTCTCTAGGGCCATCGAATTCACAAAAATACACCCCTTGCCATGTACCAAGGATTAAACTCCCTTTATGAATGATCACCTGTTGTGAAGAACCAACCGTACTTGATTTCAAGTGGGCTGCTGTATTTCCTTCCATATGTAAATCCAAAGTATGATTCCATGGGTATTGCTCATCCAATCTTCTAAGCATATCCTTTTTGACATCTGGATCTGCATTTTCATTAATTGTGATCCCAGCAGTTGTATGTGGGCAATAAATAAGAGCTATCCCCTCTTGAATCCCGCTTTCCGAGATGAATGCCTGTACTTCTATCGTAACATCAATCATATCATCCCTTTTAGTCGTTTTTAAGATATTTTTCTTCAACATGTTCGTTCACTCCTTTTGTTCGTTTTTATATTCCTTTACCCATAAACATAAAAATTCACGCTTTAATAAGACAGTCGATATTAAGATTAGCAAAACTTATCGACTGTAATCAAAAGATTTAGCCACCCTTATTATTTTTTTTGTTTTAATATTGGATTTATAAGCAATGAGGGGGTATTTTAAATCACAATTCCAATTAGCCTCTCCTACATAAAGTCGACCGATTGAGGAAGTTTTTCTCGGAGATTCTATTGTTAGAGGGGATACCTGCAGCCTTAAAAAGGTATGGGGGAGTATGGTTTGAATCCGGATTGATCAATTGAGGACTGCGCGAAAAATCCAATCCAAACCACATTTAATAAATAATCATATATCTTTTATTACATTAGTTCTCACCCAATTCTAACTCCTTTATGGTCGTGCCATCCGTGGTTAATCGGAACAGACCGAACATAACTGGATTAGCTTGCACGAATCCTTCACGCATTA
The DNA here is from genome assembly GCF_918698115.1 of Peribacillus sp. Bi96. Lineage (GTDB taxonomy): Bacteria > Bacillota > Bacilli > Bacillales > DSM-1321 > Peribacillus. The sequence continues at coordinate 20,549 of NZ_CAKKLV010000002.1, read as the reverse complement.
AATCTTTAAGCGACTGATTTACACAGGATAGATTTCCCCATTCTTTCGGAAGACGGCCAGCAATTTGCATCGGTGTCTGCCATTCAGTGGTTAATGATAGCAACAAGCTTCGTTGTTTTTGGGTCAAGTCCATACTTTCTTCCTCCCTGTTTTTAGGTCATCATTACAATATTGTACGTTCTTAATGACTGATACGTTTCGTTAATCGGTAACAAACATCTATCTACAATGATTTTTCTTATAGATACATTATCACTTCAATATTGTGAAAACCCAATTAGACAAAGCTCGATGAAGAAAACAAGGAGATTAAAGAAAGTTCAAGTGATTCTTAAGAGTGGCTACTATGTGCAACAGAGCAAAACCGTTTGACTATTCGTTTTATGCGGCAGCAGACAATACGCATGATAGTCATATCTTAGAGCCTCTATCTATAACTGCTTCCATCCAATAAAAAAATCAAAAAGGTTTCGGAATGAGGCCATTCCGAAACCTTTTTGTCTACAAACTGAATGCGGATCCAATGTACTTGGACCCGCTTTCTTTCAGTGTTTTTTATATCCGTTTCTTTTTCCAGAACCCCAATAGTAAGGCGGTGATGAGGGATCCTATTAAAATGGCCAGTAAATAGAGAAATGGGTGATTGACAAGTGGGATGACAAATATTCCACCATGTGGTGCAGGGAGAGTCACGTTAAAAGCCATTGATAGTGCTCCCGCTGTCGCTGCACCGATAACACTGCTAATGATAACACGCAATGGATCCGCTGCCGCAAAAGGAATGGCTCCTTCTGTAATGAACGAAGCACCCATGAAGTAATTAGTGAACCCTGATTTTCTTTCCATTTCAGTGAATTTGCTTTTAAAGAATGTAGTGGCAAAGGCAATCCCTAGAGGAGGAACCATTCCACCAGCCATTACAGCAGCATGCGGTCCAAAACTTTGAGCTTCAATGGCCGCTAGCCCAAAAGTGAAGGCAGCCTTGTTTAGGGGACCACCCATATCTACAGCCATCATCCCCCCAAGAATCAATCCAAGGAATATTGCGTTCGTACCAGATAAACCTTGCAGCCAATTGGTCAAGCCCATGTTAATTGCGGTTACTGGTTCATTTATGAGAAATAGCATGATCAAACCTGTAATTAACATGCCGAAGACTGGATAAAGTAAAACTGGTTTAATGCCTTCGAGCGTATGTGGTAACTTGGAGAACACTTTCTTTAAAAGTAAGACGACATATCCTGCAAGGAAACCGGCTATTAGTCCGCCAAGAAAACCGGCGTTCGCTTGTGCTGCTAATAATCCCCCAACCATACCAGGAGCAAAACCTGGTCGATCGGCTATACTCGAAGCAATGAATCCGGCAAGGACAGGAACAAGTAAGAAGAAAGCACCATTCGTTCCACCCCCAATATCACTTAATGCTTTGGCAATGGGATTATATTCCGGATTAGCGGGATCGGCTGCCTCGATTCCAAAAAAGAAAGAAAGCGCAACCAAGATACCGCCTCCGACAACAAATGGAAGCATATTACTTACACCATTCATCAAGTGCTTGTATATCCCAAGCCCTCCTTTTGAAGAATCACCTTCATCACTTTTATCATTTCTATTTCCATTTCCATTGAAAACAGGGGCATCTTGATTCAAGGCTCTTGTTAATAGCTCCTCGGTCTTCCGAATCCCATGAGCAACCGGAACAATGATGACATGTTTTCCATTAAAACGATCCATTTCCACCTGCTTATCCGCTGCAACGATAATTGCATCCGCCTCTTCAATTTCGGCAGATGTTAAACCATTCTTGATTCCTGTTGAACCATTTGTTTCTACTTTGAAATCAATTCCCATTTCCTTCGCTTTCGCCTTTAACGCATCAGCTGCCATATAAGTATGGGCAATTCCTGTTGGACAGGCTGTAACGGCAAGGATTTTTCCTTTTTTATAACTGCCATCACCGTTATTTGATTGCTTCTCTTCTCTTTCTTCTTCATCCGCTTCCATTTCTTTTTGATTGATGATCTCTAACACTTCTTCACCAGAGGAAGCCGAAATCAATTTGGCTCTGAATTTATCATCCATCAGTAGTGATGAAAGTCGGGAAAGGGTTTCCAAGTGATCCGCATTCGCACCTTCACTTGCTGCAATCATAAAGAACAGATGGGCTGGCTGGCCGTCCAGCGATTCATAATCCACTCCATTAACTGATTTGCCGAAACAGATGGCAGGAATCCTTACAGCACTTGTTTTAGCGTGTGGAATGGCTATCCCTTCACCAATCCCTGTTGTGCTTTGTTCTTCACGTTTTAAGATAGCGGCTTTGAAAGCCTCCCTATCGTTTAATCTGTCAGCCTTGGCTAACTGCCCTGATAGTTCATCAATGACAGCTTGCTTTGTAACACTTTGTAAATTGATTATGATTGTATCCAATTTTAATAAATCAGTAATCTTCATAGAGTCAGCCTCCTGTTAGTTGAACGATTTCAATTTGCGGTGTTAACTCTTCGATTTTATCCATAGTACAAAGATCGGATGAGAAGGCTGTTGCGCTCCCTGCTGCAAGGCTGAATCGAAAAGCAGATAATATATCCTCAGTTTTTTCATATGTCCCTATAAAACCAGCCACCATGGAATCACCGGCACCTACTGAGTTAATGACTTTTCCTTTTGGTACATTTGCGGAATATGACTCTCCCATCGAACAAAGCACGGCACCCTGTCCTGCCATTGAAACAATGACATTCTGTGCTCCTGCTTCAACCAATTTCGTGCCATATTCGATTGCATCATCAACAGTTCTAATTTCAGTAGAAAAAAGGTCACCCAATTCATGATGGTTAGGCTTTATCAGAAATGGCCGATATGGAAGGACATTCAATAATTCCTTACCACTCGTATCTACCACCACTTTAATGCCGTTATCTGAACAAGACTTAGCCATGGCTTCGTATACATCCGAAGGAACGCTTGAAGGGATGCTGCCTGACAAAATGAGAATATCATTATTTTGCAACTGTTCAATCTGGCTAAATAATTGTTGATAATTCCCTTTAGATATAACGGGCCCTTGGCTATTAATTTCGGTCTCCAACCCAGTTTTCAATTTAATGTTGATTCTTGTATCTCCCGCTATCTCTGTAAAGTCGGTGAAGATCTCTTCTTGTCTTAAAAATCTTTTTACAAATTCACCAGTTTGTCCCCCGATGAATCCTAAAGCTGTCGTAACATTTCCAAGTCTTTTAAGCACTCGGGAAACATTAATCCCTTTCCCTCCTGGGAATTTGGCATCATAACTAGTTCGATTCACCTTGCCTATTTGAAAGCTTTCCACCTCGACCAGATAATCGATGGATGGGTTGAGTGTCACTGTATATATCATTAAATGGTCACGACCTTTACCTGAGGATTTTTATGAAGTTGAGCAATCGCCTCTTCATCATTGCAATCAGTAATGATTATGGCATCGCTTACATCTGCAACCTTTGCGAAAGTGGCATCATTCAGTTTTGAACTGTCAGCAAGCACGTAGGTTTCGTTAGAAAGCCGTAATGCCATCTTCTTCAATAGAGCTTCTTCCGGGTCCGGAGTTGTAAAACCCAGTTCTTGATGGATTCCGTTCATTCCCAAGAAACATTTATCAAAACGGTATTCATTTAAAAATTGTACAGCATTACTTCCTATAACCGCATTTGTCGAGAATTTAATCGTTCCACCAACTAAAACAGTCTTGATTTCCAATTCGATCAGTTTTGGAATATGCATAAGACCATTTGTCAGGACAGTTACATTCTTATCCTTTAAATAAGGAATCATTTCTGCAGTTGTGGTACCAGCATCAAGATATATACAATCATTTTTCTCAATGAATGAAGACGCTAGCTTTGCTATCCGTTGTTTTTCAGCTATTGCTTTATTTAGCTTTTCCATAGTAGTTGGTTCAAGGCCTTTTCTTTGAAGTAAAGAGGCCCCGCCATGCACACGTTTCAAGTGCTTCATTTCTTCTAGTTGCACTAAATCTCTACGTATGGTCGACTCCGAGGCTTGTAATTGATCTACAAGCTCCTGAAGCTTTATCGTTCCTTGTTCTTTAAGAATCGATAAGATGATCTGGTGCCTTTCAGTTGTCAGCAATCCGCCCACCTCACTTTAATATCATCATCATATATGAAATAGTAGCAATAATCAATCACAAACGTTTAAAAATATTCAAATTCATTCAAAATTTCTTCCAAAACCATTCATCCAGACTCTCTATCTCTTCTTTTTCTATTAAAATACGCCTTTTTATTAACACAAAAAACCCCTCTGTCATAATGACAGAGGGGTTTTTTCATATTATTTCATTAACCTTGAAGTAAAAGTTGCTCTGGATCTTCAAGCATATCTTTGATTGCTACTAAGAATCCAACTGCTTCTTTACCATCAACGATACGGTGATCGTAAGATAATGCAAGGTACATCATTGGTCTGTTTTCGATTTGATCTCCAACAGCGATTGGGCGTGTCTTAATTGTATGCATGCCCAAGATCCCAACTTGAGGGGCATTCAAGATTGGTGTAGATAATAGGGAACCGAAAGTCCCTCCGTTTGTAATCGTGAAAGTTCCACCAGATAAATCTGAAAGTCCTAGTTTATTGTTACGCGCTTTAACAGCTAAATCCGAAATGTTCTTTTCGATTTCAGCGAAGCTTTTGCGGTCAGCATCCCTTACAACCGGAACGACTAAACCTTCGTCAGTGGATACGGCTACACCGATATCATAAAAGTTCTTTTTAAGGATATGGTCGCCTTTGATTTCTGCATTCAATAACGGATATTTCTTCAATGCGCCAATGACTGCTTTAGTGAAAAATGACATGAAACCAAGTTTAACATCATTTGTTTTCACGAAAGAATCTTTATGGCGGCTACGCAATTCCATGACTGCTGAAAGATCGACTTCGTTAAAAGTAGTAAGCATGGCTGCTTCGGATTGTACTTGAACTAGGCGCTTGGCAATGGTTTGACGACGGCGAGTCATCTTAACCACTTCAATACGATCATCATTCACTTCAACAGGAGCTGCTGCTTGTTTTGCTGCAGGTGCTGGTTTTGAAGCTGCAGCTGGTGCCGCAGGTGCATTACTTGCAGCTTCTACGTCTTGTACACGTACACGACCAAGTGGGTCGGCTACAGGCACTTGAGTCAAGTCAATTCCTTTTTCACGAGCCAATTTCCTTGCAGCTGGTGAAGCAATAACTTGTTGAGTGGATGATGCTTCTCTCGTTTCTGCTTTAGGAGCCTCTTTAGCTGGAGATGGAGCTGGAGCTTCTTCCGCTTTAGCTGGCTCTGCTTTGGCTTCTTCAGCCTTAGGAGCTTCCGCTTTTGGAGCTGCTGCAGCTGATCCATTTTCATCAACGATAGCGATAGCTTGTCCAACTTGGACAGTATCGCCTTCTTCTGCTAAATGTTCCGAAAGTGTACCCGTATAATCTGAAATGATTTCTACGTTTACTTTATCCGTTTCCAGTTCAAGGACATATTCGCCTTTTTCTACGTGGTCACCGGGTTGTTTTAACCATTGCGCAATAGATCCTTCAGAAATTGATTCTGCTAATTCAGGTACTTTTACTTCAGCCATTTTTATTTCTCCCCCTCATTATTGCGTGTAATTGCTTGAGTCATAATCCGTTGTTGTTCATTTTTATGGACAAGTGGATCTCCCTCAGCCGGGCTTGATCTGCGCTTCCTTCCTATATATGTTACTGAAAGGTTACCAGGAGCCGCTGCATTAAGGCGTGGTTCAACAAATGTCCAAGCCCCCATGTTTTTAGGTTCTTCTTGAGCCCAGAAGATTTCTTTAAGATTTGTATATTTTTTCAACGCTTCTTGAACGCCAGTGAACGGGAATGGATAAATTTCTTCGATACTGATGATTTGCAACCAATCCGTTTTTTGTTCAGCTGCCGCTTTTTCACGAAGTTCAACCGCCAATTTACCTGATGCAAAAACAATGCGTTCAACCGATTTAGGTTTTTTGCCAAGTGCTTTTGTTTCTACGAAAGATTCAAATGAGCCTTCACTGAATTCTTCAGCTGTAGAGGCCATCACTTGATTACGAAGCATGCTCTTAGGTGTCATGATGACAAGTGGACGTACTTGCTCTTGATCCAAAATCTTGGCTTGTCTTCTAAGGATATGGAAATATTGAGCTGCCGAACTTAAGTTAGCAACTGTCCAGTTGTTCTCAGCCGCCAATTGAAGGAAACGTTCTAGGCGTGCACTGGAATGCTCTGGTCCTTGTCCTTCATAACCATGCGGAAGCAGCATGACAAGACCTGATTTTTGACCCCATTTTGCACGGCCTGCCGCGATAAATTGGTCAAAGATCACTTGTGCTGTATTTGCAAAGTCACCGAATTGGCCTTCCCATAGTACAAGTGTTTCAGGTGCAAATACATTATAACCATATTCAAAAGCAAGAACTGCCGTTTCCGTAAGCGGGCTGTTATGAACAGCGAAAGAAGCTTTAGCAGTATCAAGTGTGTGAAGTGGTGAATATGTTTTTCCATTAACACTGTCATGTAACATGATATTACGTTGGGCGAATGTTCCACGTTCTGAATCTTGTCCTGTCAAACGGATTGGAGTAGCGTCACTCAAGATGGATGCAAATGCAAGTGTTTCAGCATGAGCCCAATCAATTTTACCGTCAGCACCAAAGGAATCCAAACGACGTGATAAAATCTTTCCTAATTTTTTATTAGGGGTGAATCCTTCAGGCCAATTAACAAGTTCTTCGTTAATTGAAACCAGTTCTTGTTTCGGAACTGCCGTTTCAATGGCTGGAAGTCCTTTTTCAATAATGCCAGGAGGGTTACACTCTTTAGAAGCTTCCGGTTTATTTCCGGAAATTTTCGCATATGCATCTGCAAGTCTTGTATCCACTTGCTCAGCAACTGCTTTAACTTCATCTTCAGTGAACACGCCGGATTGAATGAGTTTTTTACCATAAAGCTCTTTAACGGTTGGGTGCTTATGGATTAATGCATACATTTCAGGTTGTGTCACCAATGGCTCATCCATTTCGTTATGGCCGAAACGTCTGTAACCGATAAGGTCGATCAAGAAATCTTTCTTGTATTTTTCGCGATATTGGTTAGCAAGGTTCACAGCGGCAATACATGCCTCTGGGTCATCTGCGTTAACATGTACGATCGGCACTTCAAAGCCTTTTGCCAAATCACTAGCATATTTAGTTGAACGTGAATCTTCACTTTCCGTTGTAAAACCAATCATGTTATTGGCGATGATATGGATAGCTCCGCCAACCTGATAACCGCGTAAACGGCTTAAGTTAATCGTTTCCGGTACAATTCCTTCACCAGGGAATGCTGCATCACCATGAATTAGGATTGCAAGTGATTTGGAAATGTCTTGAACAGGGTATCCTTTTTCAGAACGGTCTTCTTGTGCCGCACGAGAATACCCTTCCACGATTGGACCGACTACTTCCAAGTGACTTGGGTTATTGGCAAGTGTAATTCTTGCTTTTTGTATATTTGCTTTAGTAATTTGTTTATCCAGACCTAAATGGTATTTAACATCGCCAGTCCAACCATTGTTAATGCCAGTTGAACCTTCGGAAGGAACCAAATCTTTATTAGGTGAATGTTGGAATTCAGAGAAAATGACCTCATAAGGCTTTCCAAGTACGTGTGCAAGAACATTCAAACGTCCCCGGTGAGCCATGGCAATATTCACATTACCCGTTCCATTTTGAACAGTTTGTGAAATCATTTCATCTAAAATCGGCACTAGTGTATCCAGTCCTTCAATAGAGAAACGTTTTTGCCCTACATATGTGCGATGAAGGAACTTTTCAAAACCTTCGACTTCATTCAATCGCTTAAGTAATAGTTCCTTTTTATCTTTGGACACTTCCGGGAACATGCTTCCGGATTCGACCATATCTGTAAGCCATTGCTTTTCGTCCAAGTCATTAACATGGTGAAATTCAAAGGCTATCGTTTTTGTATAAAGTTGTTTTAGGTATTGTACGGCTTCGTATCCGTCTTTCACGTCTTCAGGTGATTCCGGACAAATTAAGTCAGCCGGTATTTTCCTTAAATCATCTGCAGTCAACCCATATTTTTCAAAGTGAATTTCTTCAGTGTCAAGTGGTTCTTCTTTTAAAGGATAGATAGTTGCAGCAAGATGTCCGTATGCACGGATGTTTTCCGCTAACGTTACTGCAGACATAATTTTCTTCATTGGAAGAACTTCTCCAGATTGTACAGTTGGTGCACTTCCGATTGTTGTTTCAGCCGATACATCGAATGAAGGAGGACCTGATACTTCAAAGAAGTTTTTCAGTTCCGGATCTACTTCCTCCGGATTGGCTTGAAATAGATCGTACTGCTCCATGACATACCCAAGGTTTGGACCAGAAAAAGCTTTCCATGGGTCGTATGCCTTAGCATCCTTGATGGTCATTTTGTAAACCCCCAAATTTCTCTCATAATTTTTTGCATTTCGTTTTATCCATCCCCAAATTTCTTTCTTCTAACTTTTCCCCAAATATATGATTTATAATTAATAACTTTGGTATTTGAATAATAAAATTTTAAAGGATAAAACGTTTTCAGATGTTATATTAACATGTTTTTGTCGAAATATCCAAAGGTTAAACCACTTTATGCAACCTTTTTGCAACAATATTTCTGTTTAATTCGTCATAATACGCTTTTAATTGACTTTTTTGCTCATTTAAGTCTTTTTTCGCTAAAAAAAGATTTTTGTATAATGACCAGTTTCCTGTATTTTTAACTAGGTTGCAAACCTTTAAATCAATCAAACTTCCAAGCTGTTAAACTCAGATTCCCATATTGAAATGTCCTGTGCAGGAGAGCCGCTTTTTTGCTGTCATCTCCTGAGCCCATAGCAATGACCAATGGAATGAAATGCTCTTTGGAAGGTACAGCATCAGTACTAAAAGGAGCAATTTGTTCATAATTAAACAAAGATTCCAAATCCCAATTCATGATTTTCTCTTCGACCCAGTTCTCAAAATTGATTGCCCACCCCTCTGCCACAAGCATATCCTTCTGTAAATGGGTGAAATTATGGACAATTCCACCACTTCCGATGATTAGGACATTACTTTCCTTTAATTCTCCCAAAGCTTTCCCGATTTCATACTGCTTGTCTAATGGAAGATCAGGATTAATCGACAAAGATACGATCGGGATATCAGCTTTTGGGTACATGATGTGTAAAAGCCCCCATGCTCCATGATCCAAGGGGCGCCTTTCATCAAGTTCGCCCCATACATCTATCTTGGACAACAAGGTCAATATTTTATCTGACAGCTCTAGGCATCCCGAAGCAGGATATGTTATCTGGAATATTTCTTCAGGAAAACCAACAAAATCATAAATGACTTCATGCTTCTTTACTGCTGAAATTAACTGCTCCTCACTTTCCCAATGCGCAGACAATATAACGATGGCAGCAGGTTTATTCATATCTTTCATATAATCCTTCAAAAAGGAAGTGTAGCTATTCTTTTCCAAAGCTAATAGAGGTGTTCCATGTGATAAAAACAATGATGGCATCATAGAAACGATAAATCCTTTCGCAATATAATCTCTTATCCCTATACCTTAATTTACTATATATAATCAATGTGTTCATCAATTAAATTGTATTTTTGGAGTTGTCTCATCAATAGTATCAAAATAATACCCTTCTTTTTTAAGATATTCTATAATATCCGGCAATGCTTTCACTGTATTTTTCATACTATTGATATCATGCAATAAGATATTAACATGCTTTTGATCTTTCGTCCCTTTTTGTACGGAATTAATGATTTGTTGTTCACTTATTGATGGACTGATGCCATCTGTTGAATCGATGGTCCAATCAAAGTAAATATACCCTTTTTCCGATAATTGTTGAAGGATTCCATTTATGATGGGTTTAGTTGCAGCCTGATGCCGAAGATGATTATTCGAGCCTCCAGGAAGGCGTACAATACGGCTTTTTATCCCAAACTCCTTTTGCAGCATGGTTTCAAGCCTATTCAAATCTTGAAAGAAACTTTCAGTTGATCGATAAACGATAGAATAATCATGTGTATAGGAATGGAGGGCAATCACATGACCCCGTGAAATCATTTCCTGATAATATTCCTTTGCGTATGGTTCTTCATTACCTTTTACGAAAAATGTTGCCTTAACATGATAGCGGTCCAAAATATCTAATATATCCATGGTATTCAAAGATGGACCATCATCGAAAGTCAAATAAGCGACTTTCTGATCTTCTTTACTTTTTACGAGCGGTGTCATCTCTTCGGGAACCATTGCATGTACTTTAACCGCCTGCACATTGGTCATGGACAAAATGATAATGAAAGAACTCACCATGGAAAGAAATATTTTAAGCAGATCCTTCATAAATTGCATCCCCTTCCTTTTGACCATTAAGATGTACCAATCGAGGGGTTTCATGCGCAATAAGGCAGCGGTAAAAAATACCGCTGCCTTACCATTATGTTATCGATCGACATTGAAGTACCGAGCTTCTGGATGAGCAAATACAATGGCTGAAACGGAAGCCTCAGGCTCCATCATGCATCCTTCAGTCAATTCCACGCCAATATCTTGAGGCTGTAACAAGCGGAATAACTTCTCCTGGTCTTCCAGATTAGGACAAGCTGGATAACCAAATGAAAATCTTTGCCCCGTATACTTAGCTGCAAAACGCTCTTTCATAGACATTTCTATCGGATCGCTTATACCTAAATCATCACGCATTAATTGATGTATTCTTTCCGCGAATCCTTCAGCTGTTTCGAGAGCAAGTGATTGAAGGGCATGGTTTTTCAAGAAATCACCTTCAAGTTTTAGCTTTTCTGCCCATTTTCTGATCCCTTTTCCGGCAGTAACCAAGAAAAAGCCGACATAATCCATTTCACCTGAGGAAACCGGCTTTGCGAAGTCCGCTAAACAAAGGTGCGGACTCGTATCTTGCCGTGGGAAGTCAAATGTCTCCAAAACTTCCTTATGATTATCCGGGTTGTAAACCAATAGCCTGTCTCCTTCACTTTGAGCAGGAAAAAATTGATAAACCGCTTGTAAGCCGTAGTCTGGTTCGTTCTTTAAGAATTCAATCAATTCATCAACAAGACTATTCAGCTGTACTGCTTTTTCATTCCCCTGTTTAAGTAATTCGGCAACTTTGCCTTTTAGCCCCAAATGATGCCCAATCAACATTTGGCGATTAATGTATGGCTGAATGACATCCAATGGATAGTTTTTTAGGACATGGCGCTTGATATCACGTGGTATTTGAACAGGAACATTGCTTAGAGAAGCAGCAGTGGACTGCTTCCGCACTGGTTTTTCCAATGTGGCGGCAATAGCTGCATTAGCCTTCGATCTTTCTCTTTTCTCGACCAACTCCTCTAAATACAACACTTTTTTGTCCGCATCATGTAAAATATTGGTGACAGCCAAACCGTCCATCGCATCTTTGGCATATAAAACCGAGCCGCCATATTCTGGTGATATTTTGAAATCGGTGAATTTACGGGATAAAGCTGCCCCTCCCACTAAAATTGGGGTGTCTATTCCCGCTTGTTTTAAATCCTGTGCAGTTAAAACCATTTGCTGTGCTGATTTAACAAGTAAACCAGAAAGGCCAATGATGGTGGGTTCATGTTTGCGGACCTCTTCAATGATTTGTTGTGGTGCGACCTTGATTCCCAAATCAATGACTTCATAGCCATTATTGGATAGGATGATATCCACTAGGTTCTTGCCGATGTCATGTACGTCTCCCTTGACTGTCGCTAAAAGGATTTTTCCTTTTTTAGCACTATCTTCAGAGTTTTCCATGAGTGGCTCAAGGTGAGATACTGCCGCCTTCATCGCCTCTGCACTTTGAAGTACTTCTGCAACTATAAGTTGATTGTCATTAAATAACCGACCCACTTCACTCATTCCATCCATCAATGGTCCATTGATGATTTCCAATGGGTTATCACCGCGCTCAATGGCTTTATTTAAATCCTCAATTAATCCTTCTTTCGTTCCTTCGATAATATAATTACCTAAACGTTCGTCCAATGGCAGAATGACACCATTGTCCTTCTTCTCCGCTTTTTTCCCACGATAAAACTCAGTAAAGATAGCTAAAGTTTCTGTAGATGTATCAAACAGGAGTGCTTCAGCCAATTTCACTTCCTCTTCCGGAATTAGAGCGAAACGTTCAAGCTTTTCTGTATTCACGATCGCATAATCGAGACCGGCTTTTGTACAATGGTAGAGGAAAACGGCATTTAGAATTTCCCTTCCCCGTTCTGGCAGACCGAAAGAAACATTCGAAATGCCAAGTATCGTTAAGCATTCGGGAAACTTTTCTTTGATAGCCTGAATTCCTTTCACCGTCTCTAACGCAGATCCGATATACTGTTCATCCCCTGTACCAACAGGAAATACCAGTGGATCAAAAATGATGTCACTTCTGTTTATTCCATACTTATTAACAAGTAAGTCCACAGACCGTGTAGCCACTTCGATTTTCCGTTCGGCATGGACGGCCATCCCAATTTCATCAATCGTTCCTACCACAACGGCAGCACCATATTGATGGACGAATGGGACAATTTTTTCAAAGCGCTCTTCACCATCTTCAAGGTTAATGGAATTTATGATGGATTTCCCTTGTGAATGTTTTAACGCTTGTTCAAGTACGGCTTCATCTGTAGTATCGATGACCAAGGGGACCTTGACTTTTTTGACGACCTCTTCTACAAACTCCTTCATATCGCCAAGCTCATCCCCATCAGGATCAGCAAGGCAAATATCAATGACATGGGCGCCTTTTTTCACTTGGGCACGTGCTATTTCCGCAGCTGGCTCGTAATGCTTTCCACGAATTAGCTCTTTGAACTTTCGAGATCCGATAACATTCGTTCTCTCACCTACAAATAAAGGACGCATTGAATCATCATAGATGAGCGGCTCTATGCCTGATACGGCATGGCCATGGGCAGATTCCGTTATTGTACGGGGCTGGATGCCCTCAAGGACCCTGGATAGTTCCTTAATATGCTCAGGGGTCGTACCACAACATCCTCCAATGATATTGACCCAACCCTTTTCAGCAAATTGCTTCATTTTCTCTGCAAGGGAAGTCGGTGACTCATGATAGTGACCTTCTTCATCAGGGAGTCCGGCATTTGGATAACAACTGATGGCGCTGTTTGATATATCTGCAAGCGTACGAATGTGATCTATCATGAATTCCGGGCCGGTTGCACAATTCAGTCCGACTGCCACTGGCTTCATATGTTCAACCGATAAATAGAAAGCTTCTATCGACTGGCCAGCAAGTGTCGTGCCCATCGGTTCGATCGTACCTGATATGATGACAGGCACATCTTTTCCCGTTTTAGCAAAAGCTGCTTTGATTCCGGAAAAGGCAGCCTTGACATTAAGCATATCCTGACAGGTCTCCACCAATAGCAAGTCTACTCCGCCATCCAATAGGCCGAGTGCCTGTTCTTCATAAGACTCGGTTAAAATATCGAAAGTCGTTCCCCCTGTTACGGAAAGCGTTTTTGTAGTGGGACCCATCGAGCCAGCTACATATCTCGGCCATTCATCATTTGAATATTTTTCACAAGCTTTAACGGCTAGCTCTGCTGAAATTTTATTAAGCTTGTAAGCAATCGTGCTTATTTGGTATTCGTCAAGTACGATGCTTGTGGCTCCGAAGGTATTTGTTTCAATGATATCAGCACCTGCTGCTAAATACTTTTCATGGATGGATTGAATGATTTCTGGTTGCGTCAATGATAGGTACTCATTGCAGCCCTCGAACTGTTCCCCGCCAAAATCCTCTGCTGTTAAATTCTCCGCCTGAAGCATCGTTCCCATGGCTCCATCAAGAAGGAGAATCTTAGAATCCAATTGCTTTTGAATCGCTTTTTTATTCATGTATTGCCACCTCTGATGTCTGTTTACTATCGACTTTTCTAATATATTTCGTAAGTTCCGCCGTCATTTCGTAGCGGAGGAAAGGTGTGATTAAATAAATGCCCTTGAATTTCTCTCTTGCTGCGTCCACTAGCTCTCGCGCGATATTTACGCCTTCAATTCTTGACTTTACTGGGTCATTCCCTGCTAAAGCCATAGCCCTTCTAACATTATCAGGCAGTTTGATACCTGGGATTTCGTTATGGATGAATTCGGCATTTCGTGTGCTTGTCAAGGGCATGATACCAACGAAAATTGGTGTTTCTAAATGTTTTGTTGCTTCATATACTTCTTCGATCTGTTCAACTGAATAAATTGGCTGTGTCAAAAAGGATTGAGCTCCACAGGCAATCTTCTTTTCCATCCGCTGTACGGCTTTATCCAAATATTTTACATTGGGATTAAAAGCTGCGGCAATTTTAAAATTTGACCGTTGCCCCAAACTTTGGCCGGAATAGGAGACACCTTCATTAAATTGTTTGACCATGCTTATCAAGTCAAACGACGATAAATCATAAACGGAAGTGGCACCAGGGAAGTCCCCTATTTTAGAGGGATCTCCGGTGATGATCAATAACTCGTTCAGCCCCACCGTCTGAAGGCCCATTAAATGTGACTGCAGGCCAATTAAATTCCGGTCACGGCATGTTATGTGCACCATTGGCTTTATATTCAATTGGTTCTTCAGTAAATTAGCAAGTGCATCATTCGATATCCTTGGTGAAGCAAGTGAGTTATCCGCTAAAGTAATCGAATCGACCCCTGCATTTTTCAAAACTTCCGCACCAGTCATGAAACCTTCTATTCCCAACTTTTTCGGTGGATCAAGTTCAACAAGAATTGTTCTTTCCGTTTTGGCTTTTTCGTACAGAGGGAGTTCCAATTCCCTATCATTCACTTCAATTATTTCTATCTCACGGGATTTCGTAATTTTCTCTTTCACTGGAACCAGACTTTCAATCGCATTCTTTACAGCTTGAATGTGTAGAGGAGTCGTTCCACAGCACCCTCCAATGATCGTTGCACCTTGCTCACGAAGTTCCAGGGCACTTGAACCGAAATATTCCGGCACTGCTTTATAGACAAGTCTTCCATCCACATAATCCGGGAGACTGGCATTAGGATAAATGGCAATCGAGGCTTGCTTTGGCAAATTCACTTCTTCTAAGGCACGAATCATATGATGTGGACCGAGACGGCAATTCACTCCAACAACATCGGCACCCAATTGCTCCAGTCTTTGAAATGCTTCATTTAAATGGATCCCATTTTGTAGGTTACCCAGTTCATGCATTGAAACATTTGCGATGATTGGCAGTTCCGTTTCTTTTTTAACGATTTGCAGCACGGTTTCCAGTTCTTCCATGTCATAAAATGTTTCAAGGAGAATTCCATCCGGATCTTCCATCAGCAAACTGTATAGCTGCTCACGAAAACCTCGCTTAATTTCTTCCATGCTTAAATCCGATTTCCGTATACTCCTCTGCGCACCTATCGTACCGAAGACATATGCCTTGCCTTTTGCCGCTTTTCTAGCCAGGATGACTCCCTGGCGATTGATCCTGCTTACTTCATCTTCAAGTCCATGCCGTTTCAATTTGTTGAAATTGGCTCCATATGTATTCGATTGAAGGATATCTGCGCCTGCTTCTAAATAGGCGCTATGGATGGATTCTATTTGATGGGGATTCGTGCAGTTTAATTCCTCATAACATTGATCGATACCATAAGAGTACAATAAGGTTCCAATTGCCCCTTCGCCAACTAACATTCTTTCTTTTAATTCTTTACGAAAATTCATCATTACACCCTCTCTCAAAAACAATCCTGTTTTTGTCGTTTTTTATGAGTATGAGAGAAAAGAAAAAAAACCTTCTCAAAGAAGAAGGTTTTTTGAAACATTCTCCTCATCTATCAAGCTCTGCTTGCTGGATTTAGCACCTTTGCCTAGGCTGGTTGCTGAGGTTTCTTCGGGCCAGTCCCTCCACCTCTCTCGATAAGATCCATTTATATAATTGTCACAAGATTTCAAAATTAATTTATATTTAATTTACATTAATAATCTGTCAATTTCAATACCTTAAACGTCATTTTTTTTACTTTTTCCAAAAATCACTCAATCTTTTGCAGCTTGAACTCTCTTTTCTACCCTCTGTTTCCAGTCTTCCGCAAGCGAATCTAGAGTAAGCAAAGTGTATGCCCCATCCAGCCCATCCCGATTATGAAGGATCACCTCAGTAGCATAATGAACTGAAATCTTTTCTTGCAAACGATCTAATAGCACGATTTCGTTTTGTTTCTTTAACGTTCCTTCTTGAATGACTTTTGCAAAATAACCAGTGTAACCAGTTTTAAAGACGAATTCCAAAAACTTAGGTTCCTGGTTAAAGTGGGAAATCGTCGAGCAAGGAATCCTCCCTTGATTAATTTGAACGATTACTTCGCCTATTTGATATAGATCACCGATAAATGTTGTTTCTTCCCTCATCCCCGCTATAGTTAAGTTTTCACCGAATGCAGGGATTTCCAGCTTTTTAGCGAATTTTTCATTCCATAGTGAATAATGTTCAATGGGGTAAAAACACAAAGCCCGATCAGGGCCTCCATGGAACTTTACATTACCAACCCCATCGCCAATTATGCCTGATTTAGTCACTGTCACTTTATCCTGTGCTTGTTTATCCATGGCTGAAAAGATATCAACATTCGAAAATTTTTCCTGTTTTGGCTTTCCTGCATGAAGTGATACGATTTTACCATTTTCCATTTTGTATCTTCCAATCCTATTGAATTTATATCATCTTAATATGAATAAATTATACTAAAAATCCATTATATTCTATAGTGATTTAAAAGAATCTACAAAATCAGATAATGCAAAAGCCCCCTTTCAACCGTTAAATTGGCCTAATATCATTGATTTTCCAGAAAAAAACATAGGTTAGTTATAGTAATTTTGTTGCTATTTCAGAATTAAATATGGTAGAATATGAACACAATATATAGTCGAAAACTACAACCGTTCGCCTATATGTTGATTTTCACGATTGAAATCCTCATTGTCGCTCTTTAGGGAGCGAATTTTTTTGCCTTCATTCACAACCACCCATTTTTTCTCTTTATTCCGTTCATTATCCGCATCACGTACCGCTTTTCTATTTGTACATGTTTTACATATGTATTTTCAGCAATCCAATCTATAAAGTCTACTTTCATATCTTTCTCATGCCCATTCCCAACAAGAAGCCGAGCGACTCAAGACTCCCGCTCAGCTTCTTGTTTAGGCTTGTTTCTTTTTCTTCGGTGCCGCTTTCTTCCGTGTCGTCTTTTTCTTTACCGGTTCTTCATGTTTCGTTCGGTCAATGGATGCCTGTAAAGCCTCCATTAAATCGGTTACATTGCTGGAAACAGGTTCTTTTGTTTTGGTTGTGATCGTCTTCTGTCCCGTTTTCTTTGATTCAATCAATTCCAGTAACGCTGTCCGATAATCATCGGTGTATTTTGTCGGATCGAAAGTAGACGTTAATTGATCTATCAATAAAACGGCCGTCTCGATTTCTTTTTCAACAACGGAATCAGTGGCAGGGATATTCGGAACATCCGCTGTGGATCGGACTTCATCCGGATAATGAATCGTTTCCATCACTAAAGTATTATCAACGACTCGAATGACCGCCATTTGTTCCTTTGAGCGGATGATGATTTTCGCTAATCCCACCTTCTTCGATTCCTTGAGGGCCTGTCTCAAAAGGGAATAAGCTTTTATCCCTCCATCATTCGGGGACATGTAATAGCTTCGGTTAAAATAAATGGGATCTATTTCTTCTATTTTTACGAAATCCACGATTTCCACGGCTTTTTCTTCATTTTGTTTTTTTAACTGTTCCAGTTCACTGTCTTCCAATACAACAAACTTTCCCTTTGTATATTCAAAAGCGCGGACTATATCGTCCTTCCCCACTTCTTTTTGGCAGACCGGACATACTTTTTCGTATTTAATCGGTGAATGACACTCCTTATGCAACGTCCTTAAAGAAATATCCTTATCTTCCGTTGCAGCATGAAGTTTAATCGGAATGTTCACCAAACCGAATGATATGCTCCCCTTCCACATCGTATGCATATTCGTCACCTCATAACGTATTTTTAAATGGAAGAACAATTGTTATTATTCCCTTTTATCAAAAAAAAACCGAAAAAACATTTGCCAACTCTAACACTTCGTTTTTTTGGCAAAATAATGTTAATCACTTTTTTCGGAGGGATATACACAAAATGAAACCGATGCTGCCAACCTATTACACCGAAGCCCCTAGCTCCAAGGATTGGCGTTATGAAGTCAAATATGACGGTTTTAGGGCCATTTTAACGATTGACTTCGATACGATTAGCATCTCGAGCCGAAACGAAAAGGAAATGTCTCCCCTCTTCCCGGAAATCATTGATTTCATTAAACAGCTGGGCCTAGAAGATTATCTCCCGCTGCAGTTGGATGGAGAATTGGTCTGGCTGACTAATCAAGCAAAAGCTGACTTCTTTCAAATACAGTGGCGTGGTCGCCTACGGAAACAATCATTGATTTCCGAAACAGCTAATTTTTCCCCTTGCCGTTTTATAGCGTTTGACCTGCTACGTATCAAAGGAATGGATATAACGACTAAATCGATGGAAGAACGAAGGGGATTCATGTTGAATCTGGGTGAAAAACTTGGGTTTCCTATGCCTCCTAACCCAACTTCTGAAGCTTTGATCCAATTAATTGAAAGTTTCGACGTTTTGGATAAGGCATTAAATACAGTCACTTTATTAGATGGTGAGGGGGTTGTAGCCAAAGAAACCCGGGGTACTTGGCAAGAAGGAAAGCGTTCCACTAACTGGATTAAAGTGAAAAATTGGAAGACTGTCTCCTGTTTCATTACAGCATTGCATAAAGAAAATGGTTATGTTTCCCTCGCAGTTTTCAAGGAAGGTGCGGTAACGAAAATCGGTAGCGTCAAAAATGGAATAAGTGCAAAAGATAAAAAGATCTTATATGAACTGATCAAGCAAAATGCTTCAAATGAAGACGCAAAATTTTTTTATATCCATCCATCCATTTGCATCGAGGTACAATTTTTACACGTATATGAGGAAAATGAATTGCGTGAACCTCAGTTTTCGCATTGGCTATTACACACGTCTCCCACTGAATGTACTTGGGAAAAATTCGTGATAAACCAATACACATTTCCCGATACTGTACAAATAACCTCACCGGATAAACCATTATGGATAACCGATGATAAACAGGTGATAAAAGTTGAATACCTGCATTATTTGAGGGAGGTTTCAGCTTTCTTCTTACCGTTTTTAAAAGATAAACTGTTGACGACGATCCGCTATCCTCATGGCACCATGGATCAAGAGAAATTTTTCCAGAAAAACAAGCCTGATTATGCGCCTGCATTTATTAAAACATTCATGGATGAAGATATAGAATATATGCTGTGTAACGACATTGAAACGCTTCTTTGGTTTGGTAACCAACTGGCATTGGAATTCCATGCCCCATTTCAGAAAGCTGGAAAAACAAGACCCGATGAAATCGTCCTGGACTTAGATCCACCTTCGATCGAATTTTTTTCCTTAGCGATAAAAGCCGCACAAGAAATAAAAAAGGTGATGGACTCCTTAAGGATAATAGCTTATGTGAAAACCTCAGGTAACAAAGGCCTGCAAATTCACATCCCTTTACCTGAAGACAGATTTACTTATCAGGAAACAAGGATATTCACCGATTTTCTCGGTCATTACTTAACAAGTTCCAATCCCGATGATTTTACAGTGGAAAGATTGAAAATAAAACGGAATAATCGGCTTTACTTGGACTTTGTACAGCATAGTGAAGGAAAAACCATCATTGTGCCTTATTCCCCACGCGGAAATTCTTTCGCAGGGGTTGCTACACCATTATTTTGGGAGGAAGTGGAAGAAAACCTCCAGCTCAAAGACTTTACGGTTGATACCGTACCAAATAGAATCAAAAGGGACGGATGTCCATTCTTGGATTACCGGCATGTCGATAATGGACCAGCCTTTCTTGATGTACTGTCTTTTCTAAAACAAAAAAAGACCAACTTATGAAGTGTATCCAAAAAGTTAGACATTTCATTTAATTAAGCAGCCCTTTAGGCTACGAACCCGGAAATCTACCGGGCACATTCCCTTTGATTTATTGTTGATCAAAGTAGTGAAGATATCTTCTAATGCTGTTTGACATGAATCAAAAAACATTAGATTGGCACATTTACGTTTGATTTTTAGACTTTACTCGTGAATTTCGTACTTTTACTCGTGAATCTCGCGCATTTACTCGTGAGTTTCGCGCCTTTACTCGTGAGTTTGGCACTTTTACTCGTGAATTTCGCGCCTTTACTCGTGAATTTCGCGCCTTTACTCGTGAATTTCGCGCCTTTACTCGTGAATTTCGCGCCTTTACTCGTGAATTTCGCGCCTTTATTCTAGAGTTTCCCAATTTA
>NZ_CAKKLV010000001.1 GCF_918698115.1 Peribacillus sp. Bi96 | reverse complement strand
TGTACAGCGGTCTCGTTGATTGATGCCCCATATTCGTTCATATATTTAAGTACCTCTAGTTTAAAGGGCAGAGTGTAATTTGTATAGGATGAAGCAAGTCCTTCCATCCCATGTTTTAGATAGCGAGCGACCCATCTTTTCAGAGGGGATAAACCTACATTTCTTTCTTGTGCAATGGATTTATAGGATTTTTTCCCTTCTAAGTACTCTAAAACTGCATGTAATTTTTCGTCTATCGTATATTTAGTCAAAAAAACTGCACCTCCAATTGTTAGATGTTGTCTAACAATTGGGGTGCAGTTCAATTCGTTCGGATCTTTTTGTTTTTCAAAATTATCGGGGATAATCCATGTTTTTCCTGGCATATGACTGTAGTCATCATTTTTTTACATCTCCTTAATTCGACAAAATACTCACCAAGTTATTCCTATACTGATAGTTGAATTAGTATTTAAGAGGTGATAGACGTGAAGAAGAGTAATCTTGATGTACAGTGGCTGTTACTTATAATGGAGGCAAAAGAGATAGGTCTGACTCCAAAGGAAATCAGATGCTTTCTTAACTCCAACTCAAATAACAAGGATTTTATACAACTAAAAAAGCAAAATTGAATGATGACACTTCATTTCCATTTGAAAAAGCGCCCATTTTTAGGCATAACTTTAGACCCTTCCAAGTATATATATGTTAAAGACAAGCTTGGGAGGATGGAAAATTGAAACGGCTACTGCTTTTTATCTCATTTTGTTTCACTTTATTTATCATTTATTTCGATCTGACGACGGGTACCCTGCCGACTCCCCATCCACCGGCCTCTTCAGGTGAAACGGCTGTCCCGGCAAGTAAGCCGCAATCCGCCCCAACTGCTGATTACAAAGAAATCGTCATGAAACCCGGGGATACCTTACTCTCCATCGTTGAAACGGAAAAAAGCGGATCAAATCAGGAAATTGAAACAATTATATCTGACTTTCAAAGTTTGAATGAAGGTTTAAAGCCAGAAAATATGCAGATTGGCAAAACATATAAGATTCCTGTTTATAAATAGTTTCCAAATGGGAGGGGCGCTTTTCCAAGAATCATCAAGATAGGTTTCTAAGCATCGATTATATCCAGGAATAGGGAATCATTCTTGTTGAAAAAAGATAAAACATCCTATTTCCTTGTCAAGAGGTAAGTACATTGATACAATATTTCAGAGAAGTAAATTAAAAATCAAAACTGATTTTTTCCTAAAGGAGAGAATTCCACTTGAGTGAAATCATACATCGCACCAAGACGCGGCCAATTAAAGTCGGAAACTTAACGATTGGCGGCAATAATGAAGTTATTGTACAAAGCATGACAACTACCAAAACACATGATGTTGAAGCAACTGTTGCAGAGATCCTTCGTCTTGAAGAAGCGGGATGTCAAATCGTACGTGTCGCATGTCCGGATGAAAGAGCTGCTGAAGCAATCCCTGAAATAAAAAAACGGATTAATATCCCTCTTGTAGTCGATATTCATTTCGATTATAAACTGGCACTAAAGGCAATTGAAGGTGGAGCGGATAAAATCAGGATAAATCCTGGTAATATTGGACGTCGTGAAAAGGTAGAAGCAGTTGTTAAAGCTGCGAAAGAAAAAGGAATCCCTATCCGTATCGGGGTCAATGCCGGTTCTCTTGAGAAGAAGATCCTTGATAAATACGGATACCCAACTGCCGATGGCATGGTTGAAAGTGCCTTACACCATATCAAAATCCTGGAAGATCACGATTTTCATGACATCATTGTTTCCATGAAGGCTTCTGATGTGAATTTAGCCATCGAAGCGTATGAAAAAGCTTCAAAAGCATTCGATTATCCTTTACATCTGGGGATTACGGAATCAGGTACTCTGTTCTCCGGCACCGTAAAAAGTGCTGCCGGACTTGGTGCCATCCTAAGCCAAGGAATCGGAAGTACAATGCGTGTTTCCTTAAGTGCTGACCCTGTCGAAGAGGTGAAAGTGGCAAGAGAGCTTCTAAAAGTATTTGGACTTGCTTCTAACATGGCCACTTTAATTTCCTGCCCAACGTGCGGTCGAATCGAGATTGATTTAATCTCCATCGCAAATGAGGTTGAAGAGTACATTCAGACAATTAAAGCACCAATCAAGGTTTCTGTGCTTGGTTGTGCGGTAAATGGGCCTGGAGAAGCTCGTGAGGCTGATATCGGCATAGCAGGAGCTCGTGGCGAAGGGTTATTGTTTAGAAAAGGGCAAATTGTACGTAAAGTGCCTGAAGAGACGATGGTCGAGGAACTGAAAAAGGAAATCGATAAGATTGCTGAAGAGTACTATGAAAAACAAAGAACGGAAGCTGCTGCTGCAGCTTTACTAAATAAATAAAACAAAAAAATCCCGAGAACATTATCGGGATTTTTTTGTTGTTTTCCATCATAGAAAAACCTTTTGATGTCATTTGGGAGAATGACATCAAAAGGCCTCATAAAGCTTAAAAGAACGGCAGGATGAATATGCCAACAATGATGGAGACTGCACCAATGACGATGGCCCATGTACCCATGTGCGACCCTCGGCTTCGTGCAAATATCCCTACAATGATCCCAACAATCCCTAAGATGAAGGGCATCATGAATAACGATACAATGGAGATGATCAAAGCTATGACACCAATGGCTCTACCTCTTGATGCCACATCCCCAGAATCAACAGCCCCTACTGTCTCATCATCCTTATATCTCCTGTTTTGCAGAGGTGGCGAGATTTCAGCAGACGTTTCTTCATGATACCGGTTATCCATCTGTGTAACCGTTTCACGATTATCGAAACGTCTATCATCAGCAGGTGTATCTTCATTATAATACCTCTCATGATGCTCATCATCCACAATGGATGGGTCACTGCCCTCTTTAGTCAATCGCATCTCATCGTCAATACTGGAGTATTGATCTTTTTCCATTCTTGCATCCCTCACTTTCGTTTGTAGGAGCATTTATAGTGTATGTAAATCCGCGGGAATCCACCGTGAAAATGGTTTCATATCTTGGAAATAAATACGTGTTTTTACCATAGCTATGATTGTATATGTTACACTATTACAAGTACCTGAAAATGAGGAGAGATTCATCATGAAAAAACGTTTTGGCATTGATATTGACGGGACTGTTACAAGACCGGATTCCATGGTCCCTTTTTTAAATAAAGCTTTTCAGCTGAATTTAGCTTATGAAGATATTACAGAGTATGACTTATTCCCATTCGTGAATGTTCCAAAGGAAGATTTCACTAACTGGTTCATTGAGACCGAGCCGCTCATTTATACCGAATCTTTGATGGCTGAAGGAGCGAAAGTTGTACTGGAAAAATGGACAGAACAAGCAGACCTCTATTTCATCAGTGCCAGAAGCAATCGTTTATTAGATGTAACGAAAAATTGGTTCGCGACGAATCAGGTCCTGTATGACCATATAGAGCTTGTTGGTTCACACGATAAAGTGGCTGCAGCCAAGAAGTTTGCTGTCGATCTCTTTTTAGAGGACAAGCATGATAATGCAGTCGCCATTTCGGAAGAGTGTAATATACCAGTAATTTTATTTAATACCCCTTATAACCAAGATCCGGTGCCCAAAAAGGTTATCCGGGTCAACAATTGGCAAGAGGCATCTATTTGGGTGAATAATTGGATGTCCGGAAAACCAGTACCTATAAAATGATAAAAGAAAAAACCATTGACAAAGGGTCAATGGTTTTTATACTTCTACAGAAACGCTACATGCGGGACAGCGTCCGTAAATTTCGAATTTATGCCCTGAAACATCGTAGTCCTTCAAACTTTCCTGAAGCTCCTGCATCGGGCACAATTCGATTTCTTTCGTTTTTCCACAACTCAAACAGATGAAGTGGTGATGGTGGGAAGAATGGCCGCATGTAAAACGAAAATGCTTCTCCCCCTCCAACTCGGTCGTTTCAAAAATCCCTAGTTCTACAAACAAGGAAAGATTCCGGTAAATCGTATCGAAGCTCAATCCGGGATAGTCCTGTTTCATATTCTCCAATACGTCTTTTGCCGTTAAATATTTATCGCTGGAAGAGAAAAGCTGAAGCATTTCCTCCCTCTTTCCTGTATGTTTAAAACCTTTATCTTTTAGTAATTGCATGGCAGTAGTTACGTTCAAAAAACATCACCCCATCTATCGATTTTTCCACTTATCAAACAAAATTGACAAGATGAGAATTAGCACAGCGATTATTACAATGGTCCCACCTGGAGCGAGATCGAGGTTGTATGATAAAAATAATCCCCCTATGACGGACACTTCGCCGAATAATACCGCTAGAGCGATCATCTGCTTAAAGCCCTTCGCAAAGCGGAGGCTTGCTGCTACCGGCAGCGTCATGAGCGAAGAGACCAGTAATATTCCAATGATTTTCATTGAAGCCGCAATAACCAATGCAACCATGACAATAAAAATAAAATGAATCGCTTTATAAGGTATTCCGGACGCTTTCGCATGCTCTTCATCAAATGATAACAAAAATAATTCTTTATACAATAGGGTTAGTGTCAAGGCAACGACTACCCCCACTGCCAATATAACATATAAGTCCGCCCGGCTGACTGCACTGACACTTCCGAATAAATAACTATATAAATCCGAATTGAAACCATCTGCAATGGAAATGAAAATGACACTAAGACCCATTCCGCCGGACATTATAATCGGGATTGCAAGCTCTTGGTAATGCTTGTACACCCCTCTTAATTTTTCAATGAATAATGACCCACCTACCGAAAAAGCCATCCCTATATAAAGCGGATTCAATCCAGCAAGTGAAAGAAAGCTCTTCTGAAGCAATAAACTAAACGCTATACCTGCAAGCGCTACATGACTAAGCGCATCGGAAATCATCGACATCCGCCTTACCACGACAAAAACGCCCACCAATGGCGCAATCGCTCCGATGATGATTCCGGTCAAGAATGCGTTCTGCAAAAATTCAAATTGCAATATCCCCGATATCATTGGGCTATCCTCCAAAACATTTTAATGATCATGATTTAATAATTGGACGTCATGTCCGTATATGGACGAGAGCTCGCCTTCATTCAATTCATTATATTCACAGGCATCCCCGTGAAAATGAAGCTTTTTATTTAAGCAAGCGACATGTGTGACTTTATCGGTCACAGTACCAACATCATGGGTAACTAAAATCAGGGTTATTCCTAATTTTTTATTCAACATTTCAAGCATTTCATAAAATTGGTGGACGTTCTTTGAATCAACACCGACTGTAGGCTCATCCAAGATCATCAATTCCGGCTCGCTGACAAGTGAACGAGCAATGAATACCCTCTGCTGCTGCCCTCCGGACAATTCACCAATATTTCGGTTCTGATATTCAAGCATGTCCACGGACTCCAAAGCCTTTATGACCTTTTGCCTATCCTCTTTGCTTGCAAACTTAAATAATCCAATTTTTTTGGTCATACCGCTTTGAACCACCTCAAATACAGTGGCAGGGAATCCTGAGTTGAAGGAGTTCGCCTTTTGGGAAACGAATCCGACCTTTTGCCAATCTTTAAAGCGCCTTATATCTTCCCCGAAAATCTCAATTTTTCCTTTTTGGAGCTTGAACAGACCAAGCAGCAACTTCAAAAGTGTCGACTTTCCGGATCCATTCGGCCCGACGATAGCTAAGAATGCCCCTTTAGGGATTTCAAGCGAAACATGTTCCAGCACTAGATCTTTTGTATATTTGTAAGATATATCTTCTAATTTAACTATGGGGTTTACTGCATTATCCAAAGAGATCACCTATTTTTTAAGAATCATTACGATTAACATTCGTTAGTATAAATCAAACAAGACCAGATGTAAAGAATCCTGACCTCAAAAACAAGTGCTCATAAGCATTGATCTGCTAAAATCGGCAGCAAAATCAAATTTGCGCAATTCAAAACAAAGTTAATGTTCACATACGTCGACCTCCTTCATATGTTTTAAAAAAGGAGGAGATCGTTTGAAATTATTTGAAATGATGGTCAATCATAAAATCAACAAAATACGCCCTGATGAGCTGCTTTCCCTTGCAAAGCAGCATGGAGTTGCACTCACACAACAACAAGCACAGGATATTACTGCCCTTCTAGCAGGTAAAAATATTAACATTTTTGATATACGTCAAAGACAAAATGTTCTAGGTCAAATCACAAAAGTTGCTGGAGCAAGTACAGCCAGGGAAATAGAAACACTCTTTAACAACCTTACATCCAATTTTTAAAGAATTTGAAAGACATACTTTTTACCATAAAATGAAAGGACGATTCATCCTTATCTCGATGAATCGTCCCTTTCTATGATTATTGCTGGTTCATGATCTTTTCCAGTACATCTTCTTCGAATTGATTGTTCTTGAACATATCAATTTCAAATTTATAAGGTGCCTTTTTATCTTTCTTGTCTTCCCCAACATAAGGTGTTTCCAGTATTTTTGAAACAGTGCTTAACTGTGGATGATGGACAATATCATTCAACGCTTTAAAACCAATATGACCAAATCCAATGTTTTCATGGCGGTCTTTACGCATGCCGCGTTCGTTTTTGCTATCATTAACATGTAGGACCTTGATGCGATCCACACCGATCAATTTATCAAATTCATTGAGAACACCATCAAAATCTTCGATGATATTATAACCAGCATCGTGAGTATGGCAAGTATCGAAGCATACCGATAATTTTTCATTATGGGTCACACCATCAATAATCATGGCCAACTCCTCGAAAGACCTGCCACATTCGGTACCTTTACCTGCCATCGTTTCAAGGGCAATCTGGACTTTATCGTCAGCAGTCAACACTTCATTCAAACCTTCGATGATTCTCTTGATTCCCAGTTCACTGCCTGCACCAACATGTGCACCTGGATGAAGTACGATCTGCCTTGCACCAAGCGCTTCTGTCCGATCGATTTCGCTTCGTAAGAAGTTGACTCCTAGTTCGTATGTGGCTGGATTCGTTGTATTTGCTATGTTGATGATATACGGGGCATGGACTACGATATCACTAATTCCATTTTCCTCCATATGCAATAATCCAGCTTCGATATTTAGATCTTCGATTTTTTTACGTCTTGTATTTTGTGGGGCTCCCGTATAGATCATGAATGTGTTGGAGCCATATGAAACCGCTTCTTGACTCGCAGCAAGAAGCATATTTTTCCCGCTCATTGAAACATGCGATCCAATCTTCAGCATCTGATTACTCCCTTATTTCTTTCTCTGTATACGACGTTCGCGTTTTTTAAAGTTTTCCACATCGCGTTGGATTTTTTTCTTGTAACCTGGCTTGACTTTAGTTGGCTTCTTAACATGCCTGGTCGCTTTAACATCAATATCAGATTTTTGTTTTTTACGGTTTTTTCGTTTATTACGTTCGTCTATATCAACCCAATCACCGTTTTGGATATCCGCATCACGGAATTCGATGCCCATTTTTTCAAGGCGGTTCAAAGAGTCTTCATCGGAAGTATTATAAATTGTAGCGGCAATGCCTGAATATCCTGCACGAGCCGTTCTTCCCGTCCTATGAATGTAAAAATCAAGGTCTGAAGGCAATTCATAGTTAATAATATGACTAACGCCTTCAATATCGATTCCACGGGAAGCCAAATCTGTCGCTACGATGAATTGATACTCCAAATCATTGATTTGCTTCATCATTTTTTTACGTTCACGAGGCGTTAAATCCCCATGAATACGACCGACATTCAACCCTTTTTCAATCAAGGAATTAGCCACATGATCCGCCATTTTTTTGGTGTTCGTGAAAATAATCGCTAAATATGGATTATAACGAACGATGATATCATGAAGTAACTGCTCTTTGTTCCGATGGCGAAGCGGTACCAAAACATGTTCAATTTTAGCGGCAGTCGCCTGCTTGGGATTCACTTGAACATATTTCGGATTTTCCATATATTTATTCAAAAACGGCTTTAATTTTTCCGGAATGGTTGCCGAGAAGACAAGCATTTGAATTTTTTCAGCCATACGTGATGCAAATAAATCGACATCTTCAAGGAATCCCATGTCTAGCATAAGGTCCGCTTCATCGACAACAAGCATTTTTGCTGTATACACCTGAAGCGCTTGAGCCTCAACCAAATCCTTGATTCGGCCTGGCGTTCCAATTACCAGTTGTGGCTGTGTCTTCAACTTATCGATCATACGCTGTTTATCCGTACCACCGATATAACAACGGACAGAAATCTGCTCATCTTCAGGAAAATGGTCAGCAATTTTCAAAGCTTCTTTATAGATTTGGTTCGCTAACTCACGGGTTGGTGCGGAAATAATCGCTTGAACTTCATTTTTACCAGCATCAAGCTTGTTCATAATCGGCAGCAAATAGGAATGTGTCTTTCCTGTACCTGTCTGCGACTGTCCAATTAAGCTACTTCCCTTTAAAAGCGACGGAAGCACACGTTCTTGAATTTCCGTCGGCTTATCGAACCCTAAAGTACGAACCGCATCTAGAATGTAGCTTTTCAAATTAAATCGTTCAAATTGGTTTTGTTTCATCAAAAAACTCCTTTATCCTTGTCAGTCATTAGACATGTCCTACTATTATAATAAATTTTATACAAAAAGCGCAAGCACCTTGGTCGTGCTGAAACTGGATTATACAAAAAGCGCAAGCACCTTGGTCAGCTCGTGAAGAAAATAGGGATTGACCCTTAAGGCGCTTTTTGCCTTAGGTGGTCCATCATCTTTTTCACAGCGAGCTTAAGCGCTAAGGCTAGTTCTCTTAAAATGGACTTCTGCAAACGAAAAGCCCCTGTCCTGGTCATAGCGTATCCCCCGCAGACATGGAGCTAAAAGACTTACCGTAACCATCTTACCTTCTTTCCGGTCACTTCACAACAGCGCAGTCACTCTTTGCTCAAACCTTTTTTGTCGAGCTGCATAATTTATATAGAAGAATAACACCAGCATATAAAATCAGAGGAGGTGAAACCAATGTTCCCAAATAGAAGTCATCAACCCGGACCCGGTTTTCAGCCACCCAATGGTCGAAGGATGCAGCACCCGCAAGCTCCATTCAGGCAGCCGCAGCAAAACCCCCACTCTTTTCAGCAGATGAGGCGGCCGATGGCACAAGGTAGACCCCCGGGACCACAGGGACCTCAAGGTTTCCGAGGCCCGTTCAACCAGCAGCAGCGTCAGGAATTTCCACCTGCAAAGAAAGAGGGGCTGTTGTCGAAGATACTCGGTAAGTCGAAACAAAATCCAGATTCTCGCAACTTGTTTGCACCTGCCGCTTCCCCTAACAAAAGTTCTTCAAGAAGCAGCGGAGGGGGGATTTTAGAAACACTAAAAAATCCGGATTCTCTAAACAATATGCTTACCAACACGCAAAAAGTGTTGCAGGCAGCCGAACAATTCACTCCCATGGTGGAACAATACGGACCTGTGATTAAAAATTTGCCGTCGATGTGGAAAGTTTTCCAGAGTATATCATCATCTGATGCTAGCGAAAATTCGGAAGCATCCGTTGATAGCGAGCCTAATGTAGAGGCACAAAACAATCATGAGGTAAAGCCTGAGTCGAATGAACAAGAAAAAGCTATGAAAGCTAACCCCACAGCTCAAGTTCGTACCAATACGAAAAGGCAAAGGTCATCCGGTCCCAAACTATATATTTAAAGATCAAAAAAATTTTTACCAGTTAATGATTTTAGGCAAATAGGATGTTTTGTAATATCATCTATGGTCTTATATAATAGAAAGGTATAAATAGTGAGAGTTTCTTGCCTTTGAAGGAGGACACATAGATGAAAGTGATTAAAATTTCCCCGCGCGGCTATTGTTATGGCGTTGTCGATGCCATGGTCATCGCCCGAAATGCGGCTTTAGATAAAACCTTGCCACGCCCTATTTACATTTTAGGGATGATTGTGCACAACAAACATGTGACCGATGCGTTTGAAGATGAAGGCATCATCACGTTGGACGGAAGCAACCGCAACGATATCATCGAACAAGTGGACAGCGGAACCGTCATCTTTACGGCTCATGGCGTCTCTCCTGAGATTAGGAAGATCGCTGCAGAAAAAGGGCTAGTCACCCTCGATGCAACGTGTCCCGATGTTACTGCAACTCATGACCTAATTCGGGAAAAAGAAGCGGAAGGCTTTCAAATCATTTATATTGGTAAAAAAGGCCATCCGGAACCAGAGGGTGCAGTCGGAGTAGCTCCCGATGTCGTTCACCTGGTTCAAAAGGATGAAGATGTTGAAGCTTTGACCCTGAATAGTGATAAGATCATCGTCACAAATCAAACAACGATGAGCCAATGGGATGTTTTGGATATCATGGATAAGGTCAAGGAAAAATTCCCACATGCAGAAGTCCATAAGGAAATTTGTTTAGCGACACAGGTACGTCAGGAAGCGGTTGCCAAGCAAGCTGGCGAAGCTGATGTTTTAATTGTTGTCGGTGATCCAAAGAGTAATAATTCAAACCGCCTTGCACAGGTATCCGAAGAAATAGCGAGCACGAAAGCTTATCGCATCGCTGACATTTCCGAGCTTAACCTTGAATGGCTAAAAGATGCAGAAACGGTTGCGGTTACGTCCGGGGCTTCTACACCAACACCAATCACAAAAGAAGTTATCACATTTCTAGAACAGTATGATCCAAATGTTGAATTGACCTGGAATACCGAAAAGAAAACGCCATTGAATAAAATTCTACCTAAGATTAAAGTGAAAAAATGAATGCACATACAAAAAGGGCAACCGCTTTGGCTGCCCTTTTTTGTGCTATCAAATAAATCGGAAAGGGTCCGTATTTAACTGGGATGGGATGAATTCCACATCGAAGTTCTTATCGCGGCACTTTTCTTCAAGGATTCGCGCCACGCCTTTTTTCATCACTTTTTCAACATTGTGCCCTGGATCCACAATATTCAAACCAATCATCATCGCGTCATGGGCCGTATGGTAATACATATCACCAGTAACATATACATCCGCGCCCTTGAATTTTGCAGTCGTGAAGTATTTGTTTCCATCTCCGCCCAGCACAGCCACTTTTTTTATCGGGCTTTGCAAATCACCAACGACACGTACCTTTTCAACATCAAGTGTCTGTTTCACATGTTCGCAAAATTGTTCAAGGGTCATTTCTTCAGCAAGCACACCAATCTTTCCTAATCCAAGTGACTCCCCTTTATTCTCCAGTTTATATATATCATAAGCGACTTCCTCATACGGATGGGCTTTAATCATCGCAGAAAGGACTTTCTTCTCAATATTTTCGGGGAATATCGTTTCAACCCGCATTTCAGTAACGGATTCAAGATTTCCTCTGGAGCCAATCACCGGTTCACTGCCTTCGCCTGGCAAGAAGCGTCCTGTGCCTTCCCCCGAAAACGAACAATGGCTGTAATTTCCGATTGCTCCTGCCCCTGCGCTACCAAGGGCTTCCCTCACTTTTTGTTCATCGGCCTTTGGAACAAATACGACCAATTTCTTTAGAGCTGCTTCGTAAGTTGGAATCAATACTTCTGTATCCTGTAATTGAAGCGCTTCGGCAAGTAGATCATTTACTCCGCCCTTCGCGACATCTAAATTGGTATGTGCAGCATAGACAGCGATATCATGTTTGATCAGCTTTTCGATGATACGGCCTCCGGCAACCATTGTATCGATTCTTTTCAATGGTCGATAAATAAGCGGATGATGGGCAATGATTAATTCCGCCCCAAGTTCTATCGCTTCGTCTACAACTTCTTCCAATACATCAAGGGCAATCAAGACTTTAGTAACTGGCTTATTCAGTTGTCCTACATGTAGCCCGATTGGGTCTCCCTCCATTGCATATTGCTTAGGAGAGAATTGTTCAAACATTTCAATGATTTGCTGGCCATTTAGTGTTTTCAACCTCTAAGCACCTCCTCAATTACTGAAATTTGGGATTTTAATTCATTGCGCTTTGTTTCCAACCCGCCTCGTCCGCTTTCATCCAGTTGTTCGATGATTCTTTCCAAATGTTTTTTCTCAAGCTGCCATTTTTTAATGAAAGTGTCACTGAATTGCTCCATTAAATATGGACCGAACATAAGGCCAGTTTGCATATTTGCACGATAAGGGCGAAGTGGAGCCCCTTTTTCAGCAATTAAGATTTCGTAGATCTTCTCATCTTCCTCAAGAACTTCTTCTCCACAAAGTTCCCAGCCGTTATCGATTAACCAACTACGAACATTCGCTGCACCAACATTTGGCTGAAGGATTAGCCTTTCTGCCTTGCCGAGCTTTCCTTTTCCACTTTCCAGGATACTTGATATTAAAGTCCCTCCCATGCCACAAATCGTAATGCACGTCGCTTCATCAGGATTCAATACTTCAAGTCCATCTCCTTTACGGACCTCTATCTTGCCCTCTAGTCCCGTTATCGCCACTTGCCTGCGGGCTGACTGATAAGGACCTTCTACAACCTCGCCTGCTATGGCATGGTCACACAGGCCATTATTCACCGCATAGCATGGCAAGTAAGCATGGTCGGAACCTATATCTGCAAGGATGCTTCCTTTTTGTATATGTATGGCAACATGTTCTAATCTCTTCGATAGTTTTTCATGGTTCATATTTATCAACTCTCTTATTTCAAATAATGTCTTCCTTTTAATTAGTTTCCCATTCGATTATAACAAGTTCAATCGAAAAATTACAGAAAGGAGAAATATGCTCTCCCTATCACTATACAAAAGGAAACTTCCATCTGGAACCTTTCCTTTTCCGAATAAAAGAAAAACTGACTCAAAAGCTCGCCTTCCAACGATTACTTGAGTCAGTTTTCATCATTATTTCAGTCCATGAATATATTCTGCCATGGCGTCAATGTTTTGTTCTTCGACTAAGCCAGATGGCATGGCGCCTCGTCCATTCGTGATCACGTTTTTAACCTCGTCCACCGACAGTCGATCGCCAACTCCCTTCAGAGCTGGTCCGACACCGCCTTGATAGGCGTTACCGTGACAGGAGATACAGTTTTGCTTATAGATGTCCTCAGGTGAAGCAGAGGCACTTTCCGTTTCCTCTGTTTTTCCGCCACCCTCTTTTTCCTTAGCAAGATCCTTGGCATCACCCAAACCTTTAAACGAAAGTAAAAACATAAGTCCAATACCAAAAACCATGATAATAATAAAAGGCATTACTGGATTTCGATTCATAGAATTTCCTCCCCTATGTAGAACCTAAACTTACCATATTTAATATTATATACAAACAGCTATATATTATTTTACTTGAAAAGAGTTTCAAGTAAAAGCCCAAAAATAGAAGATATTATATAATTTCTTAAAATTGTCAAAAATTTAAGTATATTTCCAAATGATTTTACTTTTTATTACATATTTTTAATAATACCCTAAATCTTCTATTTAAAACCGCTAGAGTGACCATTGATTACTATAAAAAAAAGTAGACAGTGACAACAGCTCCCAGGGCTCCTGCTATGGAAAAATGGAGCAACTTAAGTTTTTTGCCGATCAAAATCCATAGACCGCAATTAATAAACAAGAAAACATAAAGGATATTTAAGTTTCCGGGTGCTATTATTTCAGCCAAACTGACTGTTAATAAAAGCAATGATAGCGCCATTCCCATCAAGGCCATTTGAAAGATGACTTTCCTGCCCATTAAGCTGCGGGCCGCTAGCCCAAAGACAATGATTGAAATAGTTGTCACAAGCATTTGCATTCTTATGGGTATTTCAGTAAAATAATTCAAAAATACAATAAATGCAAAAAGGGCTCCAATTAACAGCCCGGTAAGAATATCTTTTTTATCATTTCCGGTTTTAGGCGAACTTGTTGGCGGTAATTCGCCTTGACAGTATAATGCAAGCAGGTAATTACAATATTGCTCAGGAAGCATACGACTTTCCTTCCAGGCGTTTATTTCTTGAATGATAATTTTCTTTCGCATCTCATCCATGAATTTCACATCCTCATGCCGATCTGTTCTTATGAGTAACGGCTTTTAGCCGCTTTTTACGGTTGGTTGGTGGTTAACAGAGAAACTTAGTTACAGTGATCTACATCTCCATTAAATAGATATCTGTATAAATATTGTTGTAACAAGGATATTTTTACATCCAAGTGTAAAAAAAAAAGCCGCTCCCGAACGCTGGGCATTCAAAGAGGGCTCTGTGAAGGGCATATATATTTTATTCTAAGAAATCTTTCAAGCGCTTGCTGCGGCTTGGGTGTCTTAGCTTCCGCAACGCTTTCGCTTCGATTTGACGGATACGCTCGCGGGTTACCCCAAACACTTTACCGACCTCTTCAAGCGTCCGTGTACGGCCATCATCAAGTCCAAAGCGGAGTCTCAAGACGTTTTCTTCACGGTCTGTCAGTGTATCCAATACGTCTTCAAGCTGTTCTTTCAATAGTTCATATGCTGCATGTTCTGATGGGGAAGTAGCATCCTGATCTTCAATGAAATCACCTAAATGGGAATCATCTTCTTCACCTATTGGCGTTTCCAAGGAAACAGGCTCCTGAGCTATTTTCAGAATTTCACGAACTTTTTCAGGAGTTAAGTCCATATCTTCTGCAATCTCTTCTGGCGAAGGTTCACGTCCTAAATCCTGAAGAAGCTGTCTTTGGACACGGATCAATTTATTGATGGTTTCCACCATATGCACCGGTATCCTTATCGTTCTTGCTTGGTCGGCAATGGCACGGGTTATGGCTTGGCGAATCCACCATGTTGCATAGGTACTAAATTTGAACCCTTTACGGTAATCGAATTTTTCTACCGCTTTGATCAGACCCATATTACCTTCTTGAATCAAATCAAGGAAAAGCATACCCCGTCCGACATAGCGTTTGGCAATACTGACAACTAGACGTAGATTGGCTTCAGCTAAACGGCGTTTCGCTTCTTCATCTCCATCTTCAATTCGCGTCGCCAGAGAGATTTCTTCCTCTGCCGATAATAGGTCAACGCGACCTATTTCCTTTAAATACATACGGACAGGATCATTAATCTTAACACCAGGAGGAACACTTAAATCATTTAAGTCAAACTCTTCTTCTTTTGCAAGTTTCTTTTCATCTGGATCATCTTCATCATCGTCTTCCTCACCATCCGTGAGAATTTCGACTCCGTTTTCTGCTAACACCTCATAGAACTCATCCATTTGATCGGAATCTAACTCAAAACCGCCAATCATTTCAGCGATTTTTTCTAAAGTTAAAGAGCCTCGTTTTTTACCTAGCTCTATTAATTTTTCTTTCACCTGTTCAAGGCTAAATTCATTATCAACTTGTTTGGAACGTGCTGGTTTTTCAGCCATTAGTTCCCCTCCTTCCAGGACTTACACCTAAACAACTACAACATTTTACGCAATTTAATGATTTCCATGGCAATTTTTGCAGCAGTGACATAATCACTTCGTCTCACTGCATCTTTTTCTTCGACTTGTTTTTCTTTTATCTTTAACAATTTTTCATATTTCAACACTTGATTTATACAATCGGTCAGTTCTTTATCGGTAACTTCCTCATTCACTGACATCATTTCTATTTCCGAAACGATCCTTCTCAAGTTTGGATCCGGTAAATAAGTAAGGAAAAAGCTTGTATCCGGTTCGTGTCCATCTTCATAGAACGCATATAAATAGGTGATGATTGCCTGATGTTCGTCTACATGAAAGACCGTTTGCCCAAGCAACTGCTGAATCTTGAAAGTCATGTCCCTGCTTTTAAGCATATGGGCAATCAACTTCGTTTCAGCATTATGATGAGCAGGCTTTAATTTATGCTCATATTGCAGTTCCATTTTCTTTTGGGCTGCAGGCTGCGGCAGTGTTCCCTTCTTACGTTCTGTAAAGAACACTTGTCGCTGCTGCTGCTCCAGCGCATCCAATGACAGGGAAAATTCAGATGATAACTGCCGCAGATAATGGTCCCTCTCCACTGCATTGGGCAATCGCGAAATTTCTTTAAGGACTTCTTCGATATATTGAATTCGATCTCCTTCATTATTTACATTTTTCCCTCGGCGCAAATAATGCATTTTGAATGCCATGTAGGTTAAACTGGCCCCTATTACTTCAGAAACAAAGCTTTTTTCACCGAATTCCTTTATGTAGTCATCGGGGTCCAAGTTATCAGGCATGAGAGCGACCTTCACTGAAAAGTCGTGGTCCTGCAACATATTAACAGCACGATTGGCAGCGTTCAATCCCGCAGAGTCCGAATCGTAGCAAATAAGTATCTGGTCAGTATTTCTTTTTAATAGCTGGATATGCTGATCCGTCAAGGCAGTCCCCATCGTAGCGACTGAATTCTCAACACCGGCACGCACAGCTGAAATACAATCGGCAAAGCCTTCAAAAATGACGACTTGTTCTTTCTTACGTATGTGAGGTCTTGCATGATGAAAATTATATAGAGTTTTACTTTTATTAAAGATTGGCGTTTCAGGACTATTCAAATATTTGGGCTCATCGTCCCCCATCGCTCTGCCTGAGAACGCAATCGTATTTCCTTGATGATCCATAATTGGAAACATGACTCTATTTCTGAAACGGTCAAAATATGACTCGTCTTTTTCCCTGAAAATTATAAGCCCTGCCTGCTCCATATATTCCGGTGGAAAACCACGTTTTAAAAGAAACTTGGAAACGAAGTCCCATGAATCCAACGAATAACCAATTTGGAACTTTTCTATCGTCTCTTCAGTAAACCCTCGTTTAAGTAAATATTCGAGAGCATCCTGACCTTCCTTCGTATTAACGAGGAGGTGATGATAAAATTTCCGCAGCAGGTCGTGGGCTTCAACCATTTGCTGCGAGCCAGCAGGCATGTTAGAACGCTTGGAATCTTTATTAATTTCAACATCCAAAGGAACATTTCCTTTTTCAGCTAAAACTTTTGCAGATTCCACAAAATTATAGCCTTCTATATCCATTAAGAAGGTAAAAATATTTCCGCCTGCCCCACAACCAAAACAGTGAAAGATTTGTTTTTCCGTTGAAACGGAAAATGAGGGCGAGTTTTCACCATGAAAAGGACAAAGGCCAAAGTAATTGCGCCCTTGTTTCTTCAGCTGGACATACTCTCCAATTAAATCAACAATGTCTACAGCTTCGCGAATTTGGTTAATTTTTTCATCTTCTATACGGCCATTTATCATTTTTCCACCTTGCTATATTGGTGATAGTTTCTAATTCGATACAGATTCCTAATTCCCTGCAATGTTCGACAAAGTTTTCAAAAGTTTATTTGTAAAACATGTACGATCTTCCTTTGTGAATGCTTTCGGCCCCTTCGTATGTTTACCCTGTCTGCGGAGTTTCGCCGATTGATAACGCATATCCAAGAGCATGAAAATATTCTCGTCAGTGTATTCTTTTCCCCTTGGTGAAAGAACATAAACGCTTTTTGGAAGTAGGGTTCCAGCCAACCCAATATCTGCAGTAACGACAATATCACCCTTTTTTACTGAATTAACTATATAAAGATCAGCCGCTTCTTTGTCTGCATCGACATACACCCATTTTCCTTCAGGGTTATTCATCATATTTTTGTATGATGCAACAAAACAGACTTCGACATCGTGTATTCGTGCACAATGAAGGATCTCGTCTTTCACCGGACATGCATCGGCATCGACATGTATGGTAGGTTTATTCATACCTTTAAATTCTACATCTTTCTGCATAATCCTTTTTCTCCCCTAAATTTTATGAAGATATCATGAATTTTAAGCATTGGTTCAGAGAACTTTTCAAAAAGAGCCAACATTATTCTTCAAAGAATATATCTCATATTTAAGTGAAATTGCTGCTTTTTCTTGAATCAGATGCGGCTCATTTAAAATTATACGGAACATGTCGAATTATTTTTATGATAAAAACCTTGACATCTCATTAACCTTTAGTTTATTCCTTATTAATTAAGTCTAAACCTTAAGATTACTTTTTTCTCACAATTTTTTATTATAGTCTATTTGATTAGAAGATGCCAACATTTAAATTCCGATGGTGTTTTCATGCAAATCAATGGGTTTTCATTTGGAAATGAGGTGGAATCATATGTAATTATTTCTAATTTTGTTCGCTATTTACCAAAAGGACCTTAGCATTAAAATGTGAGCTGACACATAAAGTGTCTAGCTCACATTTTTGTTTGCCTTAATTGTAAGAATAAAATAAAAAAACATCCATCAACGATCTTTGTTTTGAAGGATATTGATGATCAAATTGGCTGTTTCTTCCACAGCTTTATTCGTTACATCAATAATAGGACAGTTCAATCTAGATATGATTGTATCAAAGTATGTCAATTCTTCCTTAATTCGCTCCACATTTGCGTAAATCGCATGATCATTAAGCCCCAGTGACTTTAACCGTTCTTTGCGAATATGGTTCAACTTTTCCGGACTGATCTTTAAACCAATGCATTTTTCAGGAGGAACAAGGAAAAGCTCTTCTGGCGGTTCCACCTCAGGCACTAAAGGTACATTGGCCACTTTATAACGTTTGTGGGCTAAATACTGTGAAAGAGGTGTTTTTGAAGTGCGCGAAACACCCACAAGGACGATATCTGCACGTAAAATCCCTCTAGGGTCCCGTCCATCATCATATTTTACAGCAAATTCAATGGCTTCAACTCGTTTGAAATAATCATCATCCAGCTTTCTTACCAGACCAGGTTCATTAAGCGGTCCTTTTGGTGCTCTTTCCTGAAGGATGTCCATGAGCGGCCCTAAAATGTCAT
Source organism: Peribacillus sp. Bi96 (assembly GCF_918698115.1). Taxonomy (GTDB): domain Bacteria; phylum Bacillota; class Bacilli; order Bacillales; family DSM-1321; genus Peribacillus. The sequence continues at coordinate 495,505 of NZ_CAKKLV010000001.1, read as the reverse complement.
AAGCAGACAGGTTTTCTTTTTCCACCTGTGCTTTCATATACGCTCTAATAGCTGGCTTAACAAGGGTATACGCAATGATTGCCCCATCTAATTTAGCCAGTGAAATCACTTCATCCACGTTTTGTTCATCTTCAATATACGGTATTCGCTTTATGGAAAAAGCAGACCCCGAGAACTGGCTTGCAGCCGCTTTTGTAACCAATTCCGCTGTTTCCCCTACTGAATCCGATACAACATATATAATAGAACCGTTCATATTCTCCGTCATTCCTTTTGCAAGCCCCCTAATAGCCTTCATCAGCCAAAGCTACGAATGCTTTCGTTATATTGGTTTTTGTAATTCTTCCGATCACTTCATAGCCCTTTTCTGTTTCTTTTACGACCGGTAATGAGTCGATTTGTTTATCGATCAATTTTTTGGCAACATCAATCAAAAGGTCTTCTTTTGAACACATTGTAATATTGGGCATTCTAGTCATGATGATATTGACTGGAATGGAGTTAAGCTCTTGCTTCCCGATGCTCGCACGTAACAAGTCTTTCCTTGATAAGACACCAACGAGCAAGGCATGCTTATCGACAACAAACATGGTCCCTACATCTTCTAAAAACATCATGACGATCGCATCATATACGGAAATGCCCTCGTCAACAACGACAGGAATAGATTGGTAGTCACGTACATAAAGATGGTTTAGGCTGTCCGTCAAAAGCTGAGTTCCTGACCTGCCTGTATAAAAATATCCCACACGGGGTCTTGCATCCAGAAAACCTGCCATCGTTAAAATGGCTAGATCAGGACGAAGAGTCGCCCTTGTAAGATTCAATCTATCGGCAATATGTTCTCCAGTAATCGGACCGTTCTCTTTAACAATTTGTAAAATGAGTTCCTGACGCTTATTTAATTGGATTATAATCACCACCCCACTGCTTTCGCAGAGTAAAGTAACAAAAGTTTTTCATTTAATAATTATATACTAAATATGTAATAAAGGCATGTTTGTCCTATTGATTAACGATTTTATCTGTTTAAGAAATCGGAAACCCTTATTTAGAGGGTTTCCGATTTTCAGACACCCTTCAATTATTAAAGGATGATTTTGTTCATGGCTGCAAAACCTGCAACCAAATCACTTATTTCCTTCATAAGGGATAAACGGTTATTACGGATTGCTTCATCATCTGCCATGACCATTGTATTCTCGAAATAGGACTCGATTTCCGATTGGAGTGAAATAAGCAGTTCAAACCGTTCATTCTCAATTTTAGTTTCAGTATAACGCTTTGCTATATCTTGATATTTTTCGTATAGCGCTTTTTCTTGATCATTTTCAAAAGCATTTGAATCCACTGACACTTTATTGTCACACTTTACGGCAATGTTCATGACCCGACTTAAAGCTTCCAGGCTTTCTTTAAAACCTGCTTCGTCTTTTTTCGCATCCAAGACGTGTGCACGTTCTACGATAGAGTGAATAAAACCGATCTCATTGAACAGAACTGCGTCAATCAAATCGTAACGGATCTGCTGTTCTTGTAGTAAATGCTTGACCCGGGCTTTAAAGAAAGTGAACATATCCGCTTTAACTTCCTCAAGATCGCGTTTTAAGATGTTCTTTGATTCAAGTCCCTTAAGGCCTAAAACAATAAGCTCTTCTAAAGAAATATTCCATTTCTTCTCGGCTAGAATTTGAACGACACCACTCGCCTGCCTTCTTAAAGCATATGGATCCTGGGAACCTGTCGGTATGACACCAATAGCAAAGAATGACGCCAAAGTATCCATTTTTTCAGCTAAACTAACAACCGCTCCAATGACTGAAGGCGGCACATCGTCATCCGCATGTCTTGGCATATAGTGTTCATTGATTGCCGCGGCCACTTCTTTGGCTTCTCCTTTTAGGAGTGCATACTTCTCACCCATGTAACCTTGCAATTCAGGGAATTCATAAACCATATTACTCACCAAATCAAATTTGGCAATTTCTGCTGCACGCAGCGCCATTTCTTTTTCAGCCTTTAAATTCAGAGCATCCGCAAGGTCACCGGTCATTGCAGTAACTCGGGCAGTTTTCTCGGCCAACGTACCGATTTCTTCATGATAAACGATGCTGTCAAGCTTTTTCAAAGCATCTGAAATCTCTTTTTTCTGATCTTCTTTATAGAAGAATCCTGCATCCGAGAGGCGGGCGCGCAAAACTTTTTCATTTCCTTTAGAAACCTTATCCAAATGACGATCATCCCCGTTACGCACCGTTACAAAGAAAGCAAGTAATTTGCCGTCTTGATCTTTAACCGGGAAATAACGTTGGTGTTCCTTCATCGAAGTGATCAGTACCTCTGCAGGAAGCTCAAGGAATTCTTCTTCAAAATGTCCAAATAACGCCGTTGGATACTCTACCAAATTATTGACTTCTTCAAGCAGTTCTTCATCAACTGGGATGATCCAGCCTTTTTCCTGCTCAAGCTTTTTAATTTGATCTAAAATAACTTGTCGGCGTTTATCAGGATCCGCCATGACAAATTGTTTTCTTAATGTTTCTTCGTACTGTGCCGGCTCTTCGATGATTGCGTTATCGCCCAAGAAACGATGTCCCTTCGTTTCACGGCCCGTTTCCACATCAGCGATGGTAAATGGCACTACCTCATTACCGAACAAGGCAATCAGCCATTTAATCGGCCGGACGAAGCGGAGCTCTTGATTGGCCCAACGCATATTTTTCGGGAACGTCATGCCGCTGATGATTTCAGCAAGCTGAGACAAAAGCTGAACTGTCGGCTGTCCTTTAATGAATTTATTCACATGGACATATTCAACACCCTTAAGTTCTTTAAAATAAATATCCTCTGAAGTCATCCCTTGACCCCTGACGAATCCCAATGCTGCTTTAGACCAGTTGCCTTCGCTATCCAAAGCGATTTTCTTAGCCGGTCCTTTTGCTTCTTCTTCGATATCCTTTTGCGATGCTTCCACGTCTTTCACCAATATGGCCAAACGTCTTGGTGTGGAAAAAGCTTCAACCGTTCCGAATTCAATCGCTTTTTCCGTTAGCCATTTCTGCACTTTATCTGACAACTGTTTCATGGATGCTGTCACAAAACGAGCCGGCAACTCTTCCAATCCAATTTCCAATAACAAATCACGCTTGCTCATTTGTATTCTCCCCTTTCAATTTTAGTATCGGGAAGCCTAATTTTTCCCGCTCCTCATAGAAGGTTTTAGCAACCTTACGCGCTAAGTTACGGCACCGGGCAATATATCCGGTTCTTTCCGTCACCGAGATGGCCCCTTTGGCATCCAAAAGGTTAAAAGTATGTGAGCATTTCAAAACATAATCATAGGCTGGATGTACAAGCCCTTCTTCCATTTGGCGATGTGCCTCCTTTTCATACATTGTGAAAAGTTGAAACAGCATATCAAGGTCCGATGTTTCAAAGGTATATTTTGAGTGCTCATATTCCGGCTGTCCAAAAATATCACGTACTGTGAATCCTTCTGTCCATTCGAGGTCAAATACGTTTTCCTTATCTTGAATGTAAGAAGCAAGACGTTCGATCCCGTATGTAATCTCCACGGAAACCGGCTTACACTCAAGACCGCCTACTTGTTGGAAATATGTAAATTGTGTAATTTCCATACCATCAAGCCAAACTTCCCAACCGAGACCAGCACATCCTAGAGATGGATTTTCCCAATTGTCCTCTACAAAGCGAATATCATGTTCAAGCGGATTAATCCCTAATGATCGCAGTGAATCCAGATATAATTCTTGGATATTGTCTGGTGACGGCTTCATGATCACTTGGAATTGATGATGCTGATACAGCCGATTAGGATTCTCACCATAACGGCCGTCTGCCGGACGGCGTGACGGCTCCACGTAAGCAACGCTCCAAGGCTCAGGTCCAATGGCTCTAAGGAACGTATATGGGCTCATCGTTCCAGCCCCTTTCTCGACATCATAAGCATTCATTAAGATGCAGCCCTGTTCTGACCAATGCTTTTGTAACGTTAAAATCATATTTTGAATATTCATCGTACACCTCCAGGTTATTTAAAACGGCTCTTTGAAAAATTCGGGAACGGAATTCATACACTTTTTTGCAAACAAAAAACTCCCGTCCCTATGCGAAATGCATAGGGACGAGAGTTTACCCGCGGTTCCACCCTAATTGCCGTTTATTAAAACGGCCTCTTTTCAAAGCAATATGCTCCGGAAACGCCCTTCCCTGTAAATCCATATCCCGGCTTCCACTATCCCAGGTTCGCTTTTTATGGAGAATGACAGATACTCTTTTCCATCAACGCAATCTTCTTATTTTGATGATTAGAATTTTATACAAACTAGCTTGGAATGTCAATAGGCCAGAACTAAAACATATCTTTCATCGTATCAATCTGTTTTAGGAACTTTTTTGATTTCAAATGAAGGCCAGAATATTCCTCATAGTAAGCATCAATGATTTTCCGCAGTTCTTTTTTCGTTTCAGGCTTAACGGAAATGTTTCCGAGCCTTGATAAATCCAAATAATAAAATATCCGCAGCAATTTGACGGCTGCCGGTGAAATTTTATAATGATAGGGGTCTTTTCCCAGACAGCGGTGGCAAATAAAACCCGCCTCCCGAAGCGAGAATGAGAATTCCCCTTCCGTTTCGCCACAAACAGCACATTGATCAAGCACCGGGTTAATCCCGTTGACGGGCAGCATTTTCATTTCAAAAATGAATTTCAAAACTTCTGCATCATATTCTTCGTTTATGTAATGCAAGGTTTGCGAAAGCAATTCAAACAAATATGGATTCGGTTTTTTATCATCGACGCTTTTATCAAGCAATTCAACAATGTAAGAAGCATAGGCAGTGGCAAAAAGATCCTCCCTAATAAAACGAAGCGAGTCGACCATTTCCCCCTGCTGAAGACTTCCGAGTCCGGTTGATGTTGTTACAAGAAAATACCCGGAGCAAAAAAGCTGGGTGACGGCAGCAAGCCTACTGTTAGGTTTACTGGCTCCTCTAGCCATAACACCAATTTTTCCTAGCTCTCGGGTATATATAGTAATGATTTTGTTATTTTCTCCATATGCAGTTCGCCTTATGACAATGCCTTCACATTTTTGGAGCACCAAGACACCACCCATGCTCGCCAAGACTAACCTATGAAACAGGAAAATCAAATTCTGCTAGCTCTTCATTCAATACCAAGGGTCTCTCCTGTCTTTCGACTTCTATCTCCTTAAACAGCAAATAGGTGTCCACATTACCTGTTTCACTAAATAATTCCCAGGTAAAATCCAACATATAAAGCCCACCTTTCATTTTTAACTAGCAATATGAATATCCGACCATATGATTAGCTTGACCGTTTTCCAAACTTTCATGAAGCGTAAATTTTGCTAATTAATACTCGCTCTCATTGAAACCATAATCGCGAAGCTGGCTGGCTTTGTTACGCCAATCCTTCTGTACCTTGACCCACAGTTCCAAGAATACCTTTGAGCCCAGTAAGTTCTCTATGTCCACTCTCGCACGGCTCCCGACTTCTTTAAGCATTTTCCCTTGCTTTCCGATGACGATGCCTTTTTGTGAATCACGCTCGACAACAATCGTCGCCATGACATTAATGGTATCGCTGTTGTCCATTTTTTTAATTGAATCGATGACAACGGCCACTGAATGCGGAATTTCTTCACGTGTCAGGTGAAGTACCTTTTCACGGACCAATTCGGAAATGATAAAACGTTCCGGATGGTCGGTCACTTGGTCAGCTGGATAAAACTGTGGCCCTTCTGGCAGGTGGTCCTTTATCTGGGCAAGCAGTGTATCGACATTATTTCCTTCAAGCGCAGAAATCGGAACGACTGCCGCAAAAGGGTATAGTTGTTGGTATTTTTCAATGATCGGAAGCAATTCATCCGGGTGCATCGCATCGATTTTGTTTACTACAAGGAAAACAGGCGTTTTTACGGTTTGAAGTTTTTCAATGATAAACTCGTCACCACGTCCGTATCCTTCGGTCGCATTGATCATGAAGAGAATCAAATCGACTTCTTTCAATGTATTCGTCGCCACTTTCATCATAAAGTCGCCAAGTTTATGCTTTGGTTTATGGATGCCTGGTGTATCAATGAAAATCATTTGTGAATCGTTTTGTGTTAGGACACCCTGAACCTTATTTCTAGTAGTTTGCGGTTTATCACTCATGATGGCAATTTTTTGACCGATAACCCGGTTCAGAAACGTGCTTTTTCCGACATTAGGTCGGCCAATAATCGAAATGAAACCTGATTTGTAACCTTTTACTTGTGTTTCGTCAAATAATTTATCCATTTAAATCCTCCGGTGAAAAAGCTCCTGGAAGCAATTCCTGTACTGTTAGTTCTTTTATATCCCCATTTAAGTTGGTCAAAACAACCGGCATATCCTGTTCGCACAGTTCTGAAATAACCTGCCTGCACGCCCCGCATGGAGAGACGGGACCATCGGTATCTGCCACGACTGCAAGTTTGGTGAATGTTTTATCGTTATGGGCATAAGCGCTGAATAAAGCGGTCCTTTCGGCGCAATTACACATGCTGTATGCAGCATTTTCTATATTACAACCATGATAGACCTTGCCATCCGCGGTTAAAAGGGCTGCACCCACTTTAAATTTGGAATAAGGCACATAAGCTTTTTCCCTTGCTTTTTTAGCTTCCTCAATCAATTCATTCGTATTCAATTCACATCGTCCTTTCAAATTGAGTACCATTTTCGCCACCTACAGGCCAAACTTAGGCAAAAAGATAATCAAACCAACTATTATAGAAAATATAGCATATATGAATACAGCTCCGGCTGCAATATCTTTTGCCTGCTTGGCGAGTGGATGGATTTGATCCGTTACTAGGTCTACTACCCTTTCAATCGCTGAATTAACTAGCTCTAGCGTAATAGTCCCGGCAATGGCTGCCAAAATGAAGAGCCATTCCATCCCATTCAATGAAAAGTACCAGCCAAAGAATACGACGATTGCCGTTAACGCGAAATGAATCTTAATATTGCGCTCCGTTCGTACTGCCTCCAAAATCCCCTGACAGGCAAAAGAGAAACTTTTTAATAAAGGATACCGTTTTTTATCCTTCTCTTGAAAGTCCATATTCTTCCAAGATCTCCTTTTGTTTAGTGAACATCTCTTTTTCCTCTTCTTCATTCATGTGATCGAAGCCTAATAAATGCAGAAAACCATGCAGCGCTAAAAATCCAAGTTCACGGTCAAAAGAATGACCATATTCTTCAGCCTGCTCTTTCGTGCGCTCAATGGAAATGATGATATCGCCTAACATGCGAGGCATTTCCGCGCCGACAATTTCCACTTCATCTTCACCCATTTCTTCAAGTGCAAAAGAAATGACATCTGTAGCTGAATCTTTATGACGATATTCTTTATTGATTTCCCGAATTCTCTCATTGTTTACAAATGTGACAGACAACTCGGTATCTAATTCAATGTTTTCTTTTTTTGCTGCAAATTGCAGAATGCTTTCAACAAGCTGCTGAGCTTCTTCCGTTACTTCGTTCGTTTCATCCAATAAATCGATTTCTAAAATCATTCTTTCACCTTCTGTCATAATTTATCCGGCTCCGGATATTCAATCCTGGAGTGGAAGATACCGTTCAGCGATTCACATAAGGAATGCTTCACGATACTCAATTCTCTCATAGTAATGTCACATTCATCAAATTGACCATCTTGAATCCTGTCCTGAATAATGAAACTTACCAATTCTTCAATCTTATCCGGAGTTGGGTGCTGCATAGATCTCACTGCAGCTTCCACACTATCGGCTATGCCTATGACGGCTACTTCCTTCATTATCGCCCTCGGCCCAGGATAGCGGTAAGCTGCCTCCAGTGTGGCTTCATCCTCTTTTTTTGCCTTATGGTAGAAAAATTTCAATAATGTGGTCCCATGATGCTGCTCTGCAATATCCACAATCTCTTTCGGGAATTTATGACTGCGCAACATCTCCCCGCCATCGACGGCATGGGCAATGATGATATCCTTGCTCGTTTCCGGGAGCAGTCGATCATGAGGATTCTCCGCATTCATCTGGTTTTCGATGAAAAAATGCGGCCGCTTCGTTTTACCGATATCATGATAATAACTGCCGACCCTTGCCAGCAATCCATTTGAACCGATGGCTTCACAAGCAGATTCCGCCAAATTGGCGACCATTACACTATGATGGTAAGTCCCAGGAGCCTCAATCAAGATTTTCCGCAGTAATGGATGATTAGGATTTGCAAGTTCAATTAGCTTCATGGATGATAAGATCCCAAAACCTGCCTCGAAAAACGGTAACAAGCCCATTGTCAAAACCGCTGAACCCACTCCAGAGCCAATGGCAGCAAGAGCATAATACAAATACTCCATTCTAGTATAATGGCCGTCCATAATAAAGATGAGTGAATAGACAAAGGCCATATTTATTAAAGACAATAGCAACCCTGCAACAAGTACCTTTGATTTGAAATTAGGCCTCGATAAGATGATGATTGCCGACAATCCACCGAAAATGATAAAAAGCCCCATCGAGAAATCCAAATTGCCAGGTGTATCACCATTAAATATAATCGTACCATACGAACCTAACAAGATGATCATGGCTACCGCCAACTTATCATTCAATAATATCTTGATGAGCATCGCCGCCATCGCACCCGGGAAGACGTATTCCAAATTCGAGTTTTTCAGGTCTGCAAGAATGCTGACCGTTTTCATCGTAGCCATGGAAAGGATAAAGACAAGACTGAAGATCAATAGTTGATTATACTTGTTATCCTTATTGGAAATGGAATAGTAGAAAAAGTAATAAAATGCGGTAAATGTTAGAAAGATGAATAGCAGCAAGCCAATATATGGGTAAATCGTAGACTCCGTATTTAAAAACCCTGCAAGTTCAAGCTGCCGGTATACATCCCTATCCACTAACTGATTTTCTTCAACAATGATCTGTCCTTGGAGGATCCTGATGGGCTCCACGCTTTCGATGGCTTTCCTGCGCTGTTCCTCGGTTTTATCCTTATCGAAAAACACATTCTGGATGATTGCCGTACGGGCAAGGGAATTAGAGGCTTTTTTCATATCGCTGCTTATGCTCATATAGCCCAATTCCTCTACTACCTTTTTCTTGGCATTTTCGACGTCACTAGCTGCGATCCTGGAGCTCATCACATTATTCACGGCAGTAATGGTTGAATCCTTCGCTATTTCCAACTCATCTTCATCCGCCTGCACTAAAGCAAGGAAGACGGATTCCTCAATATTTTTATTGACTTCATCTGTCAATTTTTCTTTTAAAATGGAAACCTTTTGAGCATCCGTCTTTATGGTCTCCTTTTTATTTTCCTTACCCTCATCTTTTTTATGATCTTTATCGGGGTCCGTTTCTTTATTCACCTCGATCGCTGAATCGAAAATGGATGAGATCAGATCGACTTTATTTTTCGCATATTCTTTTTTTAAAGTATATACATCCGCCACTTGTTTTGAAATCTCTTCTTTTTCTTGTTCCGTCTTATAGGTATCCTCCACCGTCTTGGTTGAGCGAATGGTTTGTTCCGCAGGCTTGAAAAGCTCTACCTGGACCCTTTCTGGTTTAACGTTTGAAAACATTAATGCATAAGCAAACAAACCAAGTATGATAAACAAAAGCACTTGAAAAAAGCGATGGACCAATAGCCCTTTTATTTTAGTGAAAAATTTCTGGATTCGATTCAAGGAAGGTCCTCCTAAAAAAATGATGTTTATTATTCTAGATATGTAAAATCATAACAGTTTTTATGTAAATTTTCACCTTCGTATTGATAAATGTAAAGCTTCTTTCGTTCCATTACCACTTTTCCCTAAAAAAGGTATGTCATTTTAGACACATCGCGAAAAATCCGCCGATTGAAAATGGCGGATTTTTTCTTATTCCTTCGCTTGCTCGTAAGCAGTAATGATTTTGGCAACAAGCGGATGTCTTACTACATCACTTTGTTCAAAATAAACAAAGGCAAGTCCTTTAACATTCTTCAAGATCTCTTCTACCCGTACCAAACCTGACTTTATGCCTTTCGGAAGGTCAATCTGGGTCCGATCTCCCGTAATGACCATTTTCGAACCGAAACCAAGCCGGGTCAAGAACATTTTCATTTGGGCTTCCGTCGTATTTTGGGCCTCGTCCAAAATGACAAAGGCATCTTCAAGCGTACGGCCCCTCATATAAGCCAGAGGAGCTATTTCGATCGTTCCACGTTCTATCATCCTTAGGGTCTGTTCCATCCCAAGAAGGTCATGGAGAGCGTCATACAGCGGCCTTAGATACGGATCTACCTTTTCCTTCAGATCACCCGGCAGAAAACCTAGGCTTTCGCCCGCTTCTACAGCAGGGCGTGTCAGGATGATTCGTTTAACATGTCCATTTTTCAATGCATTGATCGCCATCACTACAGCCAGATAGGTCTTCCCGGTTCCAGCAGGTCCAATCCCAAATACCAGGTCTTGTTTCTTTATAGCTTGGATATAGTATCTCTGCCCGATTGTTTTGACCTTAATGGATTTTCCCTTAGCAGTTTTTGCGATTTCCTCATCATACAATTCACCGAAATACTCCAAGGTACCTTTTCTAGCCAATTCAATCGCATAAAGCACATCTCTCGAGCTGATTGCAATTCCTTTTCTAATCACTGTCAATAGAGCCTTCAGGATTTCCTGCCCCATCGTTGCCCGCTCGATATCCCCGGCAACACTCACCGCTTCACCTCGGGTAATGACGGAAATTCCAAGTTCCTCTTCAAGCACCTTTACATTTGAATCCCCATTGCCCAATAAAGCGATAGCTTCATTAGGTGATTCTATTTCCAGCTTAATTACCTTCACATCATCTGTCATTCGTTAGTCTCCTTGAATGATTGGCTGTCCAATCGCTATATCTTCAATAACTTGGTAATGTATAGATAATTTAACTTTACCATTCTCCATGCTTTCGTGCAAAATTTTTTCTCCGGCGATTTCATCTTCCTCGTCCAGATGCTTTTCCAATTCCGCTTTAGCCATTTTTCTTCCTTCCTTCACCGCTTCTTCCTTCGTGTAACTTCGAACAATATCTTCCTTGCTCCTTAAGGTCACCTGCTTATAGGAAATGGGCAATTCCCATTGAAGAAAATGAAACGGCCTCACTGTCGTTTCTTCTTCCTGTTTTTCATATCCCGGATCCTTGAATCCCCATACAGGCAAGGAAAAGTCCCCCATTTTCAAATAGTGCCTGCTCGTTTCATTTCCGTTAAAAACAGAAAACTTGGTTTTTAACGGAACTTCCACTTTCGCCTTATACCACGTTTTCCCTTTTATTACTCCCTGTGCGGATACAATTTCCTGTTTATCCTCTTTTCCAATCAAACCTGAAACAAGAAGCTGTCCTTTTCCTACATAATCATTTACATTTACTATAGATTGTCCTTTTTCAACGAACATTTCTGTGATGATCGCTTTTTTGGAAGCTACCAAATTCTGTGGAGATGTTTTCTCGACTTCTTTCGGCTGCCTTTTTTCAACGACGCGGAAATGGTACGTCGTTCCCTTGAGCTCGACCCCTACCCATGTCAATGCACCAATCCGGTCCGAAAGCTTACGCTGGATTGTATCCACATCATCAACAAAGAATTGCACTTTACCGATCTTCACACCCATCTTGTCCAATTCTTTTCGGATGGCATGCTCGGTTGCGGGCTTTGCATCTTGCACCTCGATCCCCCAAACCATATTGGAAAGGACAAAAATGCAAAGCAGGAAGGCAATGAGACCCACTAAAAACCCGCTATTTTTCATCACTCTCTTCATTAGGAAAGGGACACCCTTTCCCTGCATGAATTTCACTTTACAATCGCTCTTACGCATGACCTGACGGAGTTTCGGGATATCCCTGACCTCCATATGAAAAATTAGGGCTTCGCTGCCGACGCGCTTCACATCCCAGACATGAAGCCCTCTTCTCGTCAGCATATTAATCAGCCGTTCTGCACCTTTACCATAAGCCTTCACTTTAACATAGCCTGTATAATAGTTTGTCCATTGGTTTTTCATGGAGACCTCCCGGGATCATTCATTGATAAAATAAACCTTGTCAATTTTGCCTTCGAGCATGATTTCTTCAGGCAAGATGGTCTTTATGACAAAGGCGTTTCCCTTTATCAGCAACTGACCAGTTTTCAGCATCAATCGTACTTCGCTGTCAGTAAAAGCCAATAAGCCACGATGGTTTTCAATATAAATATGTAATTGTCCAATCATTGTAATTCGCGGCAGGTCCATCATGACATCTTGCGGAAGGTCCATTGTTTTAGTCATAAGCTGTTTCATTTTTTTTCCCCAATTCCGTGCCATAAAAAAGAACCCCCTTTCATCTCAATGTATGAAATGAAAGAGGGTTCTAGCACAAAATTATATTTGAACGGAAGTCTATTTTTTTAAGCGTAAAATAGGAGTTGAGAAAGCCCGCTGGCGAATTATCTTCTAGACCTCTGAAGACTTCGCTTCGCCCGTGGCGGTCCCAACACTTCAGACATGATGATGCCATCAATCAGCTGCTTTTTGCCAAAAGAAGGCCCCTTCCGATAAACCGGACTGCTATTATCAGATATCGCTGATGTGATTTTATCTGCCTTCGCTTTTTGATATAAACGCTCTTGGTCGTACTTCTGCTGAAGCCGTCTAAGCTCCGCAATCCTTTTGTTCGCTTCGTTCTTCGTTTCATCCATTACTTCAACAGCCTGCGTTGCCTGCGGTTCAGGTTTCCTGACAGGAGCAGGTGCAGGCCTTTGCTGCTGATTCCCTTGCCCCATTTCACCTTGAAGCTCCCGCATGACCTCCTGCCATTTCTTTTTCGGAGGTGTGTTAGGATCATTTTGCTGTTGCTGCTTTTTTTTACCTAATATGGACGATAAAATACCGATCAAGACAATGATAAGGAATGGGTTTTTGAGAAAGAAATCAATAAAATCTCCCATTTAGAGACCTCCCTTCCCCAATCTAATTATTATGGTTATTATTGTTGTTATCTTTTGGATTATCGGATATTTTACTGATGGAATCACGCATATCCGTATCAGCCGTTATATTTTGGATATTCATATAATCCATCACTCCAAGGTTTCCGCTTTTCAGCGCATCGGCCATCGCCAATGGAACTTCCGCTTCGGATTGGACAACCTTTGCTCTCATTTCCTGGACACGGGCAACCATTTCCTGTTCAAGGGCAACAGCCATGGCACGGCGTTCTTCAGCCTTTGCCTGGGCAATTTTCTTATCAGCCTCGGCTTGGTCCGTCTGTAGGATGGCCCCGATGTTTTTCCCGATATCCACTTCGGCGATATCAATGGAAAGAATTTCGAATGCCGTTCCTGAATCCAATCCTTTTGATAAAACCGTTCTTGAAATCAAATCAGGGTTTTCCAGGACATCCGTGTGCATTTTCGAAGCACCGATTGTTGATACGATCCCTTCCCCTACACGGGCAATGATTGTCTCTTCACCAGCACCACCGACTAGACGTTCAATATTGGCACGGACCGTAATCCTGGCCTTCGCTTTCACTTCGATCCCATTCATCGCCACACCAGAGATGAACGGAGTTTCAATCACTTTTGGGTTAACGCTCATTTGAACGGCTTGCAGAACATCACGACCGGCAAGGTCAATAGCCGCACCCCGTTCGAAAGGTAACACGATATTGGCACGTTCTGCCGCAATTAATGCATTCACGACGCGATCGACATTACCACCTGCAAGGTAATGACTCTCCAATTGATTCGTTGAAACATTGATGCCAGCCTTATGGGCCTTAATAAGAGGATTGACAACCCTGCTTGGTATAACTCGGCGAAGCCTCATCCCCACTAATGTAAATATACTGATTTTGACTCCTGCCGCTAAGGCGGAAATCCATAACATTACTGGTACGAATGTGAAAAACACTGCCAATACGATGATAGCAGCAATCACTGCCAGTACAATAAAGATCGTTCCTGAAGTTATCACTAAATGATTCATCCTTCCTGTATCCATTTAATTTTAAATTTAATTTGAATCCGGAATTTCCCGGACGACTACCCTAGATCCTTCAACTTTAACGATTATGATTGACGAACCTTTGGAAATGAAGCTTCCTTCAGTCACGACATCCACTCTTTCATCATTCATCAAAGCTGTTCCTGAAGGCCTTAAATCTGTGAGGGCCTTCCCGCTTACACCTAATAAATCCACGCGATTCGGATTGCTCACATATCCTTGTTCCGTTTTTGTAGCATCGGTTAAAATCATTTTCCTGAAAAATTTCATTTGTTTTCCAAACACCTTTACAAGTAGGATGAATACCAAAATGGATACGGTGATCGCAATGAGCAAGGATATGGTCATATGAACCGGATCACCTGATGCAAGGAATAAACTCCCTACAATCGCCGTGAATCCAAGCAGACCGATAATCCCCCCGGGGATAAAAAATTCAACTAGTACGAGAATGACCCCGATGATGAACATCGCTAACGATTCGTACCCGGTGATACCTGCAACAAGATGACCATAAAAGAACAATACAAGACTAGAGATCCCAATAACTCCTGGAATTCCAAAACCAGGCGAAAACAATTCAATCACAATCCCGATTCCCGCTATCGTTAATAAAATGGGAATCACAATCGGATTGGTCAAAAAGCGGGCAAGTTTCTCAGGAAAGCTTTCTTCGATGGACCGAATATCGGCATCCTCAACCCCAAGTATACTATACAGCTCCTCTTTCCCCGAGACCGTGCCTTCACTATAGCCAGCCTTTTTTGCCTGTTCAGCTGTAAATGTCAGCAGTTTTCCCCGTTCGGCACCATATTCGGGAAGGTTGATGTCATCATCCGCCATCGCCTGCGCGAATATAGGGTCGCGCCCATTTTGTTCTGCTGCAGTCTTCATGGCAGCAAGCCAATAAGACTGCGCTTTCTTACCTGCAGCGTTCCCTGCTGAATCAATTACCGCTGCCGATCCCATAGTAGCGCTTGGAACCATATAGATCTCATCTGCGCTTAGAGAAATATAGGCACCTGCAGATAATGCCCTGTTATTGACGTAGGCAACTGTCTTAATGGGTGAATCGGACAGTAACTTTGCAATTTCCCCTGCTGCATCCACAGCACCGCCAGGGGTATTCACCTCGAAAATGACAAGATCTGCATCAGCTGCTTCAGCAGTGGTCAGCGCACGCTCCAAAAAAGCCGAGAGTCCCTTTTCCACCGTTTCTTCAATCGGAACATGGTAAACGATCTTCTCTTTTGCAGAAGCCGATGATCCCCATAATGAAGACACGGTGAACAGCAATCCAAATAAGAGTACAGATAAATAACGCCAAATTTTCAGGCAGAACGCCCCCTTTCCCGTATTAAACGCTGTAAGTGCCACCAATTCCAGGAGGATACTTACCAGAAAAAATTCAGCCCGCAACTAAAATTCGAATAAGGGCAAGCGAAGCAACCCTTCACTCTGTTCTTTAGTTATTACGTATGTATATGAAAAAAGTTTCAAAAAAAGCAAATAAATTTGAGAGGTCCCTATTATCTCGGGCTTGGTTCCCATAATATACGCATAAATATCGTGAAATACACAAAAACCACAGGCAATTTGCCTGCGGTTAGGTTTCGAGTTTTAAGTTTCGAGTTTAAGATAGATGTTGTTGTACTAATTTGTTTACTAGAGAACCATCCGCTTTACCTTTAACTTTAGGCATTAAAGCTCCCATAACTCTCCCCATATCTGCTTTGGATGTTGCATTGACTTCTTCCATCGTTTGTTTAACAATGTTAGAAATCTCTTCTTCTGAAAGTTGCTCAGGCATATATGCCTCTACGTATACTAGTTCGGTGCGGACTTTATCCACGAGATCGGAACGACCTGCGTTTTCAAACTCCTGGAGGGAGTCTTTGCGTTGTTTTAATTCGCGAGAGAGCACTGTCAATTCTTCATCATCTGTTAAATCTTGTCTCTGCTTCAGAGCTTCGTTTTGAATAGAAGCTTTCAGCATCCGGATAACAGATAGTTTGTCCTTTTCCTTGTTCTTCATCGCTTGTTTCATATCATTATTTAAACGCTCGAGAAGACTCATCTTTCCACCCTCTCTTAGAATTTACGTTTTCTAGCAGCTTCAGACTTTTTCTTACGTTTTACGCTTGGTTTTTCATAAAATTCACGCTTCCTAGCTTCCTGAAGCGATCCTGCTTTAGATACAGTACGTTTGAAACGACGAAGAGCATCTTCAAGCGATTCGTTTTTACGAACGACGGTTTTAGACATCTCTTTCCCTCCCTCCGAAAACAACACACTAACTCAAGTTGTCAACATGTTATACATGTACTAAACAATTATAATATATCATCTTTAGCAGGTCAACCAATAAAACCAAACTTATTTTGAATATTATCATGTTATTATCATAATTTTTCACTAAACGATCAAGAAATCCTGTTTATAGCATGTCTCACCTAAATGGACCATAAGCTTATTATGAGGTGAGAGTCATGTATGAGCTATTTTTATTCCTTTTATTCATTGGGATATTTCTTGCAGGTATGTCGGTTTTACGAATCGGACTGTTCAATATGTCAGGTGCCGCATTAAAAACTTTCCTCTCAAAGGTAACGGATAAGCCTTGGAAAGGTTTTATCGCCGGAACCCTATTTACGGGCATCCTGCAGAGCAGCTCGGCTGTCATGGTTATGACTGTCGGCCTCGTTTCTGCAGGAAGTTTATCATTCCCTCAAACAATCGGTATTATTCTTGGAACGAATATCGGCTCCACACTTACAGCAGAGTTCATGACCTTCTCTTTGGATCGTTGGATCATTCCCGGAGTCATCAGCGGCGCTTTCCTTTGCTTCATGCCAAAAGTATTATCGAGAAGCTTAGGGATGTCCTTGATCGGCATCTCAGCGATTTTCGCGGCGATGAGTGGTTTTAAAATGCTTTCCACACCGATTGCAGCCTATCCTTCCATTCAAACGCTCATCCATTACATAGAGGGCCATATGAGTTATGCCCTATTGGCCGGGATTTTAATAACGGCACTTATTCACTCAAGTTCAGCAACCATCGGGATAGCCATGAGCTTCTTAATGAATGGGGAGTTATCCGTCGCTTCTGCCATCATCATCATGCTTGGTTCCAATATAGGCACCTGCATCACCGGATACATGGCCAGCATCGGTTCTGGCAGACAAGCTGCATTTACGGCTTATGCGCATATTTGGCTAAACGTCATCGGGGTTTGTGCATTCCTTCCTTTTGTGGACATACTGGAACGAACGGCTGCCTTTTTCACCGAAAACAAGGGGATACAACTCGCCCATGCAAGTGTCATTTTCAATATCTTGACTTCTTTGGCAGTCTTGCCTTTAGCACGCCAATTCTCAAACTTCATTCTTTTATTGCATCGTCCTCATAGAAGAAAATAAAGAGGTATCAAAAACTGATTTTTGGGACAGCCCGTAGCGACAAAAGGTGCAACCGATTATTATAATTGCTTATATAGCTTAAAAAGATCAAACCACTCAATATAAGAAATTTTACCTTCAATTCGTGAGTGAGGTCCACACCTTAATATTGTGCTTTCACTCGTGAGTTTCGCCGGTTTACTCGTGAGTTTCGATTTACCCCTCAAAATTGAGCTTTTCTTCGTAATTTTGGGGCATTTCCTTACTCAAAACCTGCGCCTTACTCGTGAGTTTTGCGCTTTACTCGTGAGTTTTGCGCTTTTACTCGTGAGTTTCGGCCGTTTACTCGTGAGTTTCGGCCGTTTACTCGTGAGTTTCGATTTACCCTCAAAATTGAGCTTTTCTTCGTAATTTTGGGGCATTTCCTCACTCAATACCTGCGCCTTACTCGTGAGTTTTGTGCTTTTACTCGTGAGTTTCGGCCGCTTACTCGCGAGTTTTGTGCTTTTACTCGTGAATTTCGGCTGTTTACTCGTGAGTTTCGATTTACCCCTCAAAATTGAGCTTTTCTTCGTAATTTCGGGGCATTTCCTTACTCGTGAGTTTTGCTCATTTCCGGGACAATAAGTACTAAAATAGCATTTTTAATGAAGGTCAATACGTAGGATGACATCATAGCAATATCTCAAGCATTTAAGGAATAAAAAAAAGGCGGAGAAAATTTATTCTCCGCCTTTTTTTTCACTTGAAAAATTAATAATCTGAGTCAGCAGTTAAGCCTTTTAAGATGGACACACCTGCACTCGCACCAATTCTCGTTGCACCCGCTTCAATCACTTTCTGGGCATCACTCGTGTTGCGGACCCCACCTGAAGCTTTGACACCGATATCCGGGCCGACCGTTTTTCTCATAAGCGCGACATCTTCAACAGTTGCACCGCCAGTTGAAAAACCAGTTGATGTTTTTACGAAATCCGTTCCCGCTTTTACGGCAAGTTCACAAGCACGGACTTTTTCTTCCTCAGTCAATAATGAGGTTTCAATGATTACTTTTGAAAGAGCCTTACCAGTAGCTGCCGCTACTACAGCACGAATATCCCGCTCTACCAACTCATCATCCTTGTCCTTCAATGCGCCGATATTGATCACCATATCGACTTCGTGAGCGCCATTGCAGATGGCATCTTTTGTTTCAAATGCTTTGGTTTCCGGTGTAGTTGCACCAAGAGGGAACCCGATAACCGTACAAACTTTTACTTCTGAACCTTCCAAAAGTTCGCTTGCATACTTCACCCAAGTTGGGTTTACGCATACGGAAGCAAAGTTATACTCTCTCGCTTCTTCGCATAATACCTTTATTTGCTCTTTCGTTGCATCTGCTTTTAATAACGTGTGGTCAATTAAACCTGCTACATTTTGTGACATTAATAATCCTCCTCAAAAAACAATCTATACCTAGTTGTACGTACCTCTCATCATACCATAGTTTCTCCACTTTGACGATATATATAGTCTTTACCCTAATGTTCCAAGATAACACATCAAATAGTGGATAAAAAAAAAGACAGCGAAAAACGCTGTCTTAAATATTAATGGCTTGTTGCAACGGAAAATCTTTGACAACCGTCACGAACTGACCTTCACTAAAAGGATAGCCAGACTTTATAATCTTCACTTTTACGATTTCACCAACCATGTCATCCGAGGCCGGGAAAACGATTTTCATGTAATTATCGGAATAGCCTTCATAAAGACCATTTTCAAGCTTCGTCTCAGGAATGACTTCAAGAACTTCCCCCTCGAATCGGGAGGCATACTCTTTTGCCAGCTGATCAGACAAAGCGATAAGTCGGTGGACGCGTTCGTTTTTAACATCTTCATCCACTTGATCTTCCATACGCGCAGCCGGAGTCCCAGTCCGTTTTGAATAAGGGAAGACATGGAGTTCGGAGAATTTATATTTTTCTATAAAGTTATATGTCTCCATGAATTCTTCTTCCGTTTCACCTGGAAAACCTACAATGACATCAGAGGTAACGGCAAGACCTGGGAGTGCAATTTTCAACTTTTCAATGCGATCACCGAAGAAATCCATCGTATATTTTCGTCTCATCCGTTTTAAAACCGTATCTGACCCCGATTGGATCGGAATATGCAAATGACGTACCACTTTTTTCGATTTGGTAAGCACTTCAATGATTTCATCCGTAATTTGACTGGCTTCAATGGACGAAATACGGATACGCTTCAACCCATCGATCTTTTCCAAGTCACGCAGCAGCATAGCCAAATTATAGTCCTTCAGGTCGTCTCCGTATCCCCCAGTATGAATTCCTGTCAAGACTAGCTCTTTATACCCTGCCTCGACAAGCTGCTCTGCTTGATGAACGACTTCCTTTGGATCGCGGGAACGCATTAAGCCACGAGCCCATGGAATGATACAGAAAGTGCAGAAATTATTGCAGCCTTCCTGAATCTTAAGTGAAGCGCGGGTACGGTCTGTAAAAGCAGGTACATCCAGCTCTTCGTAAACACGGTTTTTCATGATATTTCCGACAGCATTGATTGGTTCACGTTCAACCTTGAACTGCTCGATGTAATCAAGAAGTTTAACCCTGTCCTGTGTTCCTACAACAATATCCACACCTGGTATGGCCATGATTTCAGCTGGCGATGTCTGAGCGTAGCATCCCGTTACCGCTATGACGGCATTCGGATTTTTACGAATGGCACGACGGATGACCTGACGGCTCTTCTTATCGCCAGTATTGGTCACCGTGCATGTGTTGATGACATATACATCTGATGTGTTTTCAAACTCAACACGATCATATCCTCCAGTTTTGAATAATTGCCAAATAGCCTCTGTTTCATAATGATTTACTTTACAGCCTAATGTATGGAAAGCGACCGTTGCCATTTTTCATCACCTCAAAAGTTCTACATGATAAGAAACAGCGGAAAGTGCATATAAAGGTGCTGTTTCAGTTCTTAATATTCTTGGTCCAAGACCGCAAGCTACAAAACCGGCATCGGACAGTTTTTCGATTTCCTTCTCTGCTAAGCCACCTTCAGGACCAAACACGAACAGAATCGATTGCCCAGCGGTGATATCTTTCAAGACAGAAGCAAGAACGGAAGTTTCCCCCCGTTTTGCCTCTTCTTCAAAAGCGACTAATTTATGATCAAAACCGGAAGCATACCCAGCTATCTGATCTGCCGTCATCGGATCCTTGATGGCAGGGACAACCGTGCGGTGAGACTGCTCAGCCGCCTCTTTTGCAATCTTCTGGAGCCTCTCCAATTTCTTACCTACCTTTTTGTGGTCCCATTTTACCACCGAACGAGCAGCAATAAAAGGGATAAATTCATTGGCACCCAGTTCAGTGCCCTTTTGAACGATATATTCCAATTTATCCCCTTTAGGCAGACCGCTCGCTATTACAACCTTTACAGGAAGTTCCTTTTCTTCATTCTTCCATTCGATCACGGTTCCTATAACAGAATGATCCGTAATTTCCGAAATTTCCGTGACAGCAGCCATGCCGCTAGCTTTCACTGTAATGATCCGCTCTCCTGGTCCCATTCTCATCACCCTGGCGATATGGTGAAAATCATCGCCAGATATCGTCACCGTGTTTCCAATGATGTCTTCATCGTTAAGAAAATACCGTTGCACACTGCCACCTACTTCGTCTAGTCTAAAAAACTTACAGGCTAACAGTCCGGTTTCCCGAGTGCAAGCCGTGCAAAGATTCAAGCTAAAAAAAGGTACCCTGACTATCAAAAGACCCGATAACCAGAGTAACTTTTTTCATTTAATCATTTCTTTTCGCGATTATTGCTACCCAATCTTCCATCAAGATCGTTTCCTCAACAGTGAAGCCAGATGCTATAATCGCATCCTTCACATCTTGTTTCTTTGGTTGAATGATCCCAGAAGCTATAAAATATCCGCCAGGTTTAACCACCTTCGCCACATCATCCGTAAAACGCATGATGACTTCGGCAAGAATATTCGCCACGACGACATCCGCTTGTTCATTCACACCATCCAACAAGTTGCCTTGTGAAACGGTCACTCTATCCTGCACATTATTAAGCTCTACATTCTGTATAGCTGACTGTACAGCCACTTCATCCAAATCAAGGGACTGGATTTTTTTTGCGTCCAATAATGCAGCCGCAATGCTTAGAACGCCTGAACCCGTTCCTACATCAACAACTAAATCCCCAGAGCGTACTGTACGTTCCAGCGCTTGGATGCACATGACGGTTGTCGGATGTGTACCCGTTCCAAAGGCCATGCCGGGATCAAGTTCAATGATCAATTCGTCACTGCTAACTGGAGTGTAATCTTCCCATGTTGGCACGATGGTGAAACGCTCGGAAATCTTGACAGGATTATAATATTTTTTCCAAGCGGTCGCCCACTCTTCTTCATTCACTTCACTAATTGAAACAACATTCTTCCCAAGGTCTATATCGAAAAGAAGGAGATTATTGATTGATTCCTTAATGGCATCAACCGTTTCACCAAGGAAGCTGTTAACTGGCAAATATGCCTTAATCAATACACCTTCATCCGGATAATCATCTGGGTTCAAGTGGTAGATTTCGCCAAAAACATTTTCGCGTTCCTTGACTAATTCTAGAGGATCCTCAATGACAACACCGCTGGCACCTGCCTCATGAAGAATATTCGAAACAGGTTCAACCGCTTCATTCGTTGTTTGGATTGCAAATTCAGACCACTTCATAATCTACCAACTCCCAATTTGTTCTTTTACTTTTATTCACCTATCTTTAAAAGCACGCTTTACTTTTGAGAAAAAGCCATCATCTTGTTCATCTATATCTTGTCCGCTTATATCGCTGAACTCACGAAGCAGTTCCTTTTGTTTATCCGTTAATTTTTTAGGTGTGACCACTAACACGACGACATGCTGATCTCCTTGGCCATATCCTCTAACATTCGGAACACCTTTTCCTTTTAAACGGAAACGAGTGCTAGTTTGTGTACCAGCAGGAATTTTCAGCTTCACTTTTCCATGCAGCGTCGGTACTTCGATTTCGTCCCCTAATGCCGCTTGAGCATAAGTAACTGGCATTTCACAATAAATATCATCGCCATCACGTTCAAAGAACTCATGGCTACGCACATGGAAGACTACATACAGGTCTCCAGCTGGTCCGCCATTGATTCCTGGCTCACCTTGGCCAGTTACACGCAATTGCTGACCATCATCAATTCCGGCTGGCACCTTGACTTGGATCTTTTTACGTTTTTGTACTTTCCCGTCACCGCCGCATGTTGAACATTTACTAGGAATGATTTTTCCTGTTCCTTGGCAATGATGACATGCTCTCCGGTTCACAATCCTTCCGAACGCTGTGTTTTGTTCAACATTCAATTGACCGGTTCCATGACAATGGGAACAGTTTTCCACTTTTGTACCTGGTTTAGCGCCAGATCCTTTACATGTATCACAATTCTCTTCACGCGGAATTTCGATTTCAGTATCTTTTCCAAATGCTGCCTCTTCAAAAGAAAGCGTCATCGTATACTGTAAATCTGCCCCTTGACGAGGTGCATTAGGATCTCTCCTGCGCCCGCCGCCTCCAAAGAAGCTGCTGAAAATATCTTCAAAGCCGCCAAAACCACCAAAGTCCTGACCGCCAAAGCCCTGATTTGGATCTGTATGTCCGAATTGGTCATAATGGGCCTTTTTCTGTTCGTCACTCAATACTTCGTAAGCTTCCTTAATTTCCTTGAATTTATCCGCAGCATCGTCCGCTTTATTAATATCAGGGTGATATTGTTTGGAGAGCTTTCGATACGCTTTTTTGATTTCATCCTTCGAAGCACTCTTCGAAAGGCCTAACACCTCATAATAATCGCGTTTACTCATATCTAAAATCCACTCCCGATTCGTTTCACATAAAGGTAATATTATCACTGAACGAAGATAATAATCAACTAGAAAAGCACAAACGGCCTGAACACTTTTTTGTATCTGATCCTGCCAACATCATTTTGTACACTTTTTTCTCAGGAATCCTTTCCCCATCAGCAACTGTTGATGTCGACACTTCCTGACAATGATTCCATCCATTGTAAAAAAAAGCCAAAGTCAAGATAACCTGACTTTGACTTTTCTGTAATGGCAGGCAGAAATTCACTGCCCAATATATCAGTGTCCCACTTGGGTCACTTTTTATTTTTTCTCTTCTTCGTTAACTTCCGTGTATTCTGCATCTACTACATTATCGTCTTTTGCACCGGCTTCGCCAGCACCAGCTTCGCTAGCTTGCTGAGCTTTTGCCGCTTCTTCATAAAGCTTCATTGTCAAAGCTTGAACGATTTCGTTAAGTGCATCTTTTTTCACGCGGATTTCTTCCAGCTCATTTTTCTCGATGGCAGCTTTCAGTTCATCCTTCGCTTCGTTTGCTTTTGTTACTTCCGCTTCATCCACTTTTCCTTCTAGATCTTTAAGCGTTTTTTCCGTTTGGAAGACTAGTTGATCTGCTTCGTTACGAAGTTCAACTTCTTCTTTACGTTGTTTGTCGCTATCAGCATTTTCTTCCGCTTCACGTACCATGCGGTCGATTTCTTCATCAGAAAGACCTGAAGATGATTTGATGGTGATCGCTTGTTCTTTGTTTGTGCCAAGATCCTTCGCACGAACGTTTACGATACCATTTTTATCAATGTCGAAAGTTACTTCGACTTGTGGAATTCCGCGCGGTGCCGGTGGAATGTCACTCAATTGGAAACGGCCAAGCGTTTTGTTATCTGCTGACATCGGACGCTCACCTTGAAGAACATGGATATCAACTGCTGTTTGATTATCAGCCGCTGTTGAGAATACTTGTGATTTACTTGTTGGAATCGTTGTATTACGGTCGATTAATTTCGTGAATACTCCGCCCATCGTTTCAATTCCAAGTGAAAGTGGAGTTACGTCAAGAAGAACAACGTCTTTAACATCTCCAGTTAATACGCCACCTTGAATCGCAGCACCCATGGCCACTACTTCATCAGGGTTAACACCTTTGCTTGGTTCTTGACCGATTTCCTTTTTGATTGCTTCAACAACCGCAGGAATACGCGTTGAACCACCAACAAGGATGACTTTATCAATTTCAGATGCTGAAAGACCTGCATCTTTCATTGCTTGACGAGTAGGTCCCATTGTACGTTCCACAAGACCAGAAGAAAGCTCATCGAATTTAGCTCTAGTCATCGTTACGTCCAAGTGAAGCGGGCCAGCGTCTCCAGCAGTGATGAATGGTAATGAAATTTGTGTAGAAGTTACACCTGAAAGATCTTTTTTCGCTTTTTCAGCAGCATCTTTCAAACGTTGAACGGCCATTTTGTCTTTAGAAAGATCGATTCCATTTTCTTTCTTGAATGCTTCTACTAGATAGTCAATGATGACTTGGTCGAAATCATCTCCACCTAGACGGTTGTCACCGGCAGTGGACTTAACTTCGAATACGCCATCTCCAAGTTCCATGACCGATACGTCAAATGTACCGCCGCCAAGGTCGAATACAAGAATCGTTTGATCTTCTTCCGTTTTATCCAAACCGTATGCAAGTGCTGCAGCTGTCGGTTCGTTGATGATACGTTCCACTTCAAGACCAGCAATTTGTCCAGCATCCTTAGTCGCTTGACGTTCTGCATCATTGAAGTAAGCCGGTACAGTGATGACCGCTTTTGTCACTTTTTCGCCTAGATACTCTTCAGCGTAAGTTTTTAAGTATTGAAGGATGATGGCAGAAACTTCCTGCGGAGAGTATTCTTTTCCTTCAATGACTTCTTTATGGTTTGTACCCATATGACGTTTAATGGAAATGATCGTATTAGGGTTTGTAATCGCTTGGCGTTTTGCCACTTCCCCAACTTGTCTTTCTCCATTTTTGAATGCAACTACGGATGGTGTTGTACGGTTTCCTTCTGGATTCGGGATTACTTTTGGTTCCCCGCCTTCAAGTACAGATACACAAGAGTTTGTTGTACCTAAGTCAATACCAATAATCTTGCTCATAGTTTCACTACCTCCCAATTATTTATATGTAAAATCTTTATTCGTTCACTTTTACCATTGCAGGTCGAATGACTCGGTCTTTAAGAAGGTATCCTTTTTGGAATTCCTCGACGATGATGTTAGAACCGAAGTTTTCATCTTGAACTTGCATGACCGCTTGATGCAAACGCGGATCGAACTCTTCACCAACCGAACTGATCGGCTCGATGCCTTCTTTAGTCAATGCATCTATAATCGCTTTGTAGACCATTTCCATGCCGGATAGCAGGGATTTTGTCTGTTCATTTTCCGCTTCGATTTTTGTAGCTCTTTCAAAATTATCAAGAGCCTCCACTAAATCAATCGCAATACTTTGAACTCTATATTTTTGAGCCGCCTCCATATCAAGCTTGGCACGGCGTCTTGAATTATCAAAATCGGCCTGCAGACGAAGATAACGGTTATCCATTTCTTCGATTTTTGCCTGAAGCTCAACAATCTTATCATGAGCCAATTGAAGTTCATCTTTTTCAACCGGAGTTTCCTCCTGGTTTTGTTCCGCTTCAGCGAAAACTGCTTCTGCAGCGCTTTCCTCGATTGTTTCATTTTCCAATGTTTGTTCTTCGTTTTTATTTTCTGTCACAATCTCACCTCCCTAAAAGGGTTATACAATTTATGCTAAAGTAATATGCCAGGCTGCGGAATCTGCACTCCGCCACCTTAACAATATTACCTTTGCTCCTATTTTTGATACAGTTTTGTCATCAGGGCCGTTAAATCTTTCGAGAAAAACGAAAGCAAACTGATCACTCTCGAATATTCCATTCTCGTAGGACCCAAGATGGCCAATGTGCCCACTTGCTCCTGTCCGATTGAGTAGGTTGCGGTAATCAAGCTGCAGTCATCGAGCACTGTATTTTGATTTTCACGACCAATCTTGACGTGGATGCCAGAAGGATTTTGGGTAATGAGTTCATAAAACCCTTGTTCCTGCTCAATCATTGATAACAGTGTGCTCACTTTAGCAATATCATGGAACTCCGGCTGCCTCAGCATATTCGTTTTCCCGCCGAAAAAGATTTTTTCGGGCTTAGTATCAGTCAGCGTCTCCGCCAGGACCGATACCATCGATCCATAGTTATGAATGTGGCGGCTCAAAAGAACAGCCACTTCCTTATAAATCTTATCCTTTAGATCTATAAGCGGAACATCGACCAATCGGGCATTTAATATGTTCACCATCTTTTCGATTTCGTTTATATCAAACGAAGGAGGTAAGGAAATCATTCGATTTTCTACATGACCTGTATCAGTAATAATAATGGCGATAGCCGTTTCAGGACTCAACGGAATGATCTGAATCTTTTTCAGCTTATGTTCATTCACTTTTGGCCCTAGTACAATCGCCGTATAATTTGTCAGTTCCGAAAGGATTTTCGCTGACTTCTGAACGATTTTTTCCAATTCATAAATTCGTTCCACAAAAACGGATTTTAATAACTTCATTTCATTCTTTTTCGGAGCTTGAGGAGAAAGTAAATGATCCACATAATATCTATACCCTTTTTCAGAAGGAATTCTACCGGAAGATGTATGGGTTTTTTCTAAAAAGCCCATTTCTTCCAGATCGGACATTTCATTGCGGATTGTGGCAGAGCTGAACGTAATTTCATCTTTCTTCGACAAGCTTCGTGACCCGACTGGCTGGGCAGAATGGATAAAATCCTCGATTATCACTTGCAGAATCAATAATTGACGATCAGTTAGCATGTATGATCACCTCTGTTAGCACTCTATCTCTCCGAGTGCTAATATACTAATAAATTATCAAATGAAGCTTATGATGTCAACAATGAAAACCGCTAATTCATCGTTAAATAACAAGAGATTTTCTTATTCTGATTCAATAACGCCTAAAAACGATTGGAACACCTCATTCCCAAGCAGTTTCCCCTGCTCGGTCAAGCGTACGAACCCACCTTCAATCAATAGCAGACCTTTTGCAGATTCTTCTTCGAGCGGTTTCCTGAAAATCTCCGTCATTTCAACAAAAAATTTATTCTTGAAGTTCTCCAATGAAACTCCTTCTGTTTTCCGGAGTCCCAAAAACATCTCCTCTTCCATTTGTTCATGAAGCGGAACTGGATGTTCCTCCAATACCGGCAGCTGGTTTTCCATCAATGGTGCGATATATTTCTTCACCGGTCCATGATTGGCCACTCTTTTTCCACCAGTATAGCCATGAGCTCCGGCACCAATCCCATAATACTCCACATTATCCCAATATGTCAGATTGTGCCGGCTTTCAAACCCTGCCCGGGCAAAATTACTGATTTCATATTGGTGATTACCATGCTTCTCCATCTCTTCCATCAGCCGCTCATACATTGAAGCCTCGAGCTCCAGAGGCGGCAGATTTAATTTACCTCTTCGCATTTGATTATAAAAAACCGTCTTCGGCTCAACAATCAATGAGTAACTGGAATAGTGCGGCAATTGAAGGGCGATGGCTTTATCTAGCGTGTCCTTGAAATCTTCCATCGTTTGCCCCGGCAGCCCGTAAATCAAATCGATGCTGATATTCGTAAAGCCCACCTCTTGAGCCAAATGAATCGTTTCATATACCTCAGAAGCCCGGTGAGTCCGACCAATTCGTTTCAATAATTCATCATTGAAGCTTTGCACTCCAAAGCTAAGTCTGTTGACACCTGAACGATAAAGGATCTCGAGTTTTTCTTTCGAAAGATCTCCTGGATTGGCTTCGAAAGTATATTCAGCTTTTTTCGGATCAAATGGGAGCGTTTCATTTATTGCTTCACATAAGAATGCCAGCTGCTTTTCATCCAAAGAGGTCGGTGTCCCTCCACCGACGAAAACCGTGTCCAATCCTGTTGTCGGGTACTTGGAAAGCTGCATCACCATTTCTCTTTTCATCATCTGTAAATATTCGTCGACCGGCTGTCCCTGTAAAAACACTTTATTAAAATCACAATAGTGACAGATATGTTCACAAAATGGTATATGGAGGTAGGCGCTTTTAATCATTGTGTTCACAACCTTTAATCGTATGAGTCGATAGAAAAAGAGGCTAGATTTCCTCTACCCTCTTTTTTCTTTCTATCGTTTATTTTCATTATTTTTTTGGTGTCGTATCATCCATTTTCAAAACAGCCATGAAAGCTTCTTGCGGCACTTCAACGGAACCTACCTGTTTCATCCGCTTTTTACCTTCTTTCTGTTTTTCGAGCAACTTACGTTTACGGGATATATCGCCGCCGTAACATTTAGCCAATACGTTTTTGCGCATTGCACTAATCGAAGAACGGGCCACGATTTTTTGCCCGATAGCTGCTTGGATCGGCACTTCAAATTGTTGTCTTGGAATCAATTTCTTCAATTTTTCAACGATGACTTTACCTCGTTCATAGGCGAAATCCTTATGAACGATGAAACTTAAGGCATCGACAGTTTCAGCATTCAGCAAGATATCCATCTTCACAAGCTTGGACGGCTGGTAACCGATTAACTCATAGTCAAATGAAGCATAGCCTCTTGTATTAGATTTCAGTTGATCGAAGAAATCATACACGATTTCGGATAATGGTATTTCATAATGAATGCTTACACGAGTCTCATCGATATATTCCATATCAATGAAGTTACCGCGTTTATTTTGACAGATTTCCATGATCGTTCCGACGAACTCCGTCGGTGCCATCATCGTTGCTTTTACATATGGCTCCTCAACTCGTTCTATCTTTTGAGCATCAGGCATATTAGACGGGTTATCCACTTTCAGGACCGTTCCGTCAGTCTGGATAACATCATAAATAACACTCGGGGCTGTTGTAATCAGATCAATCTTGAATTCGCGTTCAATCCGTTCCTGGATTATTTCCATATGAAGGAGTCCAAGGAAGCCGCAACGGAAACCGAAGCCCAATGCTTGGGATGATTCCGCTTCAAACTGTAGCGCCGAATCGTTCAATTCCAATTTCTCCAAAGCATCCCGTAGATCATTGAATTTCGATGCGTCAATTGGATATAAACCGCAATATACCATCGGATTCATCTTCCGGTAACCCGGCAACGGTTCTACCGCACTATTCACGGCACCTGTGATCGTATCACCAACAGTCGTGTCACTGACGTTTTTAATGGCTGCAGTAAGGAAACCTACATCACCGACGTTCAGTTCATCCAACTGTTGGGTTTTTGGATTGAAGACACCCAATTCGGTTACATCAAATTCCTTGCCAGTGGACATCATTTTGATTTTGTCGCCCACTTTAATGGAACCTTCAACAACACGGATATAGGCAACCACACCACGATATGCATCAAACAGCGAATCGAAAATAAGTGCCTTGAATGGGGCATCAGGGTCTCCCTGCGGTGCCGGCACTAATTCTACGACCTGCTCCAAAATCTCCTCGATTCCGATTCCCGCCTTAGCCGAAGCCAAAACTGCATCAGAAGCATCCAATCCGATTACTTCCTCGATTTCTCCACGTACTCGTTCCGGATCGGCACTCGGCAAGTCAATTTTATTGATGACAGGAATGATTTCCAGGTTGTTGTCCAATGCCAAATAAACGTTTGCAAGCGTTTGGGCCTCAATGCCTTGTGCCGCATCGACAACAAGGACAGCACCTTCACACGCCGCAAGGCTTCTTGAAACCTCATAAGTAAAATCGACATGTCCCGGTGTATCAATAAGATGGAAAATATATTCTTCGCCATCTTTCGCATTATATTTCAATTGAATGGCATTCAATTTAATCGTAATTCCACGCTCACGCTCTAAATCCATGGAATCCAACAGTTGACTCTTCATTTCACGCTGAGTCATGGCGTTCGTTTTTTCAATGATACGATCCGCCAATGTTGATTTACCATGATCAATATGAGCGATGATGGAAAAGTTACGAATCTTTGATTGTCTTTTTAATTTTTCTTCTCTATTCATGACGTTCACTCCCACTAGTCGACACAATACACTATTTTTCATTATATCAATAGAAAATGCAAGATTCAACAGAATAGTTACAAAAGAAGCATCATTGTAAGGTAAAGCATCAAAAAAGGCTGCATGCCGGATTCGGATGCAACCTTTTGATAGAGCCCACTCAACTAGATCATATCTATAAGTGCTTGAAAGGCTCCTGATATGGTATCACCAAGCGTTTTGCCGATCGATGAGAAAAAGTTGAAGGCCTTCATTTCTTCAAGCTTTTCTTTTTTCGTCTCCAAATCATGACTCGTTACTTTTTGGCCAAGAATATCCGCTTCCATCTCCCCTTGGTCCGATTGGTTGATAATGAATGCACTATTCAAGGAGGGATCTTCATACCCCTTCATTTTTTTCATCCCATCGTTCGCCTGCTGCATCCCAATTAGAACACCTAAAAATAACACGAGCACAATCCCTGTACATTTCAACCAAAATCGAACCATGATCGAGAACTCCTTTCAAATTACTTCGCTTCCGATTCCCCAGTCGTTTTATCCACCGCCTTGGCATCCCAATAGAATTCACTGAAAACATCGGAAAAGGCATCGACTGTCAAGTACATTTCTTCGAAAGTATTATCGACTCCGCCAATTTCAATGAGCATGGCATTGCCTGATAAATCTTGATTATATATACCATTATGGCTAGATCCGCCCTGTTTCATAACACCGCGTGAAATACCTGGGTATTTTTTTTCCAATGCTTTATGAAGCTTATTGGCAAGCGCGGCATTTTTTTCAAAGTTCGGGTTATTGCCACCGATCACGAAGGCGATCTTGGCATACTCTTTACCATTGATTGTAATGGTCGTATTTTTTTTCCGTTTTGAATCGCGATGGATATCAATGAGATATTCCAAATCTTTATTATTGGCCATTGCAGTCTGCACGGATTTTCGGGATTCTTGATAGGATTTAGTATAATTCAATCCTTTATTATTCAGACTACCCATGATATCCGTTCTATCGAGCGAGGAACCAATCCCCTTATCAGCTAGATCTTCCACCATCCGTTCCCCGAGTTTCGTAATATTGATCTTAGAGTGGTAGGCAAGGTCCGGATTGGTCACACCTTTTAAATAAGGAAGATACGATTCCCGGTTATGGCTATGATAAATCTCAACCACTTTCCGCCCATTGGTCGTTTGTTTAGGCTGATTGGCCACTCCTTTTTCCGGTTCTTCAATCTCATCCAGGTTTTGCAGGGATGCATCCCTTTCTTCATTCAGGACGTCTAGAGGCGGCGACGATTCATACGGCATATTCGTATAATTCGTTCCTTCCCCAGCGACGAGGATCTCATTATCAAAAATTGAAAAGCCAGGAAGTTCCCGGCCAAGTAAACTTCGCGGGTCCTCCAATGAAATGTTGGTCGATACCTTTATCAACTGTTTCGTGATCACCGATTCTTGTTTCCCTTCTGGCAGGGCATTAAAAAAATAATGGTTTTCATTGGCCAGCATCGAGAACAGCATTTTCCCTGAAAATTGGTTGGCTACAGTATGTACGGAATCCGAAGATATCCGATACTCAGGTCTTAGGGAAGTCATGACCCCACTGACTGAAAAAACAAAAAGAAGCAAGGCGAGAATACCTAGAAAAGTTTTTATAATTGTTGATCCGTGAATGGCTGTTATGATCCCTGGGGAATATCTTCTTTTCATCCTTCCACCCTCTCTACAGCTTGTCTATTAATACCTATGACTTTGCTAGAAAGGGTAGAACACCATTTTTGGGCACTAAAAAGGATTTAACGGGTGTAGTAGCCAGTATTTTCTTGATTTATTGAGTTATGCAACGCTGCATTCAACCCATTAGCTATCAAATTGGCCATATCCTCAATGAAAACATCCACTTCTTTCGGTGTAACCATTAAATTTTGACCGAGCGGTGACAGCACCTCATAAATCAATTTCCGCTTCTCTTCATCAGGGAGGACACCTATCATTCCCATGAAGGTTTGGCGTTCCTTCTCCCCTGGCATATCTTCATCGGTCAGCTTTGTACGCTTTCCAAAACTGAATCCGGCGGGAGCCAACGAACGTGATGGTCTGTCCCCTTCATTCATTTCCTTGCCAAAATGCTTCAAAATATAATCAATCGTATCGCTAGCAATCGCTACAGCATCAACGACGGTAGGTATCCCAATGGCTATTACAGGAACTCCCAGTGTATCCTGACTTATTTCCTTTCGTTTATTACCTACACCAGAGCCAGGATGAATGCCTGTATCCGTAATTTGAATCGTTGAGTTTACACGATCGATCGAACGGGCAGCCAAAGCATCAACGACGATCAGGAAATCGGGGTTACTTTTCTCAATGACACCTTTTATGATGTCACTCGTTTCAATTCCTGTAATTCCCATCACGCCTGGAGAAATAGCACTGACTGGCCGATACCCTTCCTTAACGGACTCCGGCTGCAACTCGAACAAATGCCTCGTGACTACAAGGTTCTCAACGACTGCAGGCCCCAGGGCATCAGGAGTAACATTCCAATTACCCAGTCCGACAACTAAACAACTGCTTTCCTTGGTGATTTTATTCCGTTTTAAGAAATAAGCCAGTTCATCGGCAAACACCTTTTCTACCCTCTGCTGCGTATCCGTATCCTGCTGACGGATCCCCTGGACTTCGATAGTTAAATAACTGCCCTGTTTTTTACCAATTTCTTTTTCCCCCTCCGCCGTGACTTCGACTAAGGATACCTTCAGATCATCCACATCTTTTTCCTTAATGATGACCCCTTCAATATGGGATACATCCACTTCCTCAACAACACCTTTATGTTCAAGGGCAATTTCCTTTGCTTCAATCGCCAAATCTGTTCGAATTCCGTATTTACTAAGATCCAAATGTTTTTCCATAGCGCCCTCCTGCTGTTTGAATTGTATCTAATCTAGTAATTTCACTAGTCTCTCTTAAACATTCTGTCGTTTTTGCTTTTTTATTATTCATTTTTTTGGTACAATCAATTATGACGAGATGAATTTATTCCAGAAATTATAATTCCTTTTCGATTCTCAATCTGAAGTATTGCATATTCATGAGCAGTCTGATAGAATATCACTTGTGCTATTTGATATGGATTTGAAAAGTCGAGTTCATATAATCTCGATTTCTTTGTAGGAGGTGAACGGAATGCCAAACATTAAATCTGCTATTAAACGTGTGAAAATCAACGACAAAAAACGCGTTCATAACATTACTGTTAGATCAACTATGCGTACTACAGTGAAAAACGCTGAAGTTGCATTAGCTGGTGAAAACGTTGAAGCTGCTAAAGAAGCTCTTTTAACAGCTGCTGTAAAATTAGACAAAGCTGCATCTAAAGGATTAATCCATAAAAATGCGGCAGCCCGTAAAAAATCTCGTTTAGCGAAAAGACTTAACGCTCTTAACGCATAATGACAAAAAAATAAACGATCCAATAGGATCGTTTTTTTTGTGCGTGTTTTTTCGTGTAAAAAAAGGTGACAGTGTATCTGTCACCTTTTTTTTATCTAATTTTTAAGAGCAGCAACTCAAGCGTTATCGCCTTATCGGCTTGCCCAGTCTTCATTTTATAATCTGCCTCCGCTAAGTCATTCATGATGCTCAACAGCTCGCGTTCCTGGAATTTCCCCGTCTTTTCAAGTGCCAGCTTTACCCTGTATGGGTGCACCTTTAATTGTCCTGCAATTTTTTGCTGGCTATATCCTTGTCGAGAAAGCTCCTTCACTTGATACATTAACCTGACCTGTCCCGCCATAACGCTCAATATCTTAATCGGCTCTTCATTCTGGCGGAGAAGATCATGTAAAATCGTCATGGCGCTCTCCATCTTCCGCTGTAATACATGATCAACAAGCGTGAATATATTTTGCTCCAGGGATTTAGCGACTAGCTTTTCCACAACATCGACTGTTATGTGTTTATCAGCTTCTACATAAAGCACCATTTTATCCAGTTCATTCGTCAGCATCATCAAATTCGTTCCTGCAAGTTCAAGTAAAAGCTCTGTGGCCTGTTCATCTATTTGGACCGAAGAAGCTTCAACCCGCTCCTTCACCCACCCCTTTAACTCATGGTCCCCAAGCTTCTTCGCTTCAACGAGAACCGCTTTACGCTTCAGTTCCTTGGTGATTTTTTTCCGTTCATCCAGTTTTTCATAAGGAGCGGTTAATACAACAATAGAATAAGGAACAGGATCAGCCAAATATGCTTCAAGTCTTTTCACATTATGTTCAACTCTCGACTTCGTTTTTTCAGCTGTCAAAAAAAATGGGTTTTGCATGAATACAAGACGTCTTTCCCCGATAAATGGAAGGGTCTCGACATCTTCAAGCGCTGTTTCAACAGGCGTCTCTTCTAAATCAAATTGTGAAAAGTTAAAATCCATCTCATCCTCGTGAAGGATATTCTCAATCAATAGCTGCTTCGTTTCATTAATTAGATAGGCTTCCGTTCCATACAACAAGTATACTGGCGCGAATTGCCCTTTTTTTATGCTTTTCCATACGTCTAATACCAATAGAATCCGCCTCTTTTTTATGTATTCTTCTCTAATGGTATAGGTGGATGGACCATTTGACAAGCTATAAAGGGAACTAGCCCCCTAAAGGACTAGTTCCGGATCTATATGAACACTTTCAAGGAAGGCCCGGGTAATCTCCCTTGAAAGCGGGTAAAGTATTCATGTAGAACATAAATTGAGCTTTTCTTTTTTGCTTGCTTTGTTTGTACCTTTATTTTGACCTCAAAGTCCCAAACTATTTGTGACAACTCTTGTCAGTAAAGGAAATGAAGTAATGCAGCCGGTAGATTTTTTTTTGGTAATGTTTTATACTATTAGCAGAAATAGGAGGGGTAAATAATGAACGAATTCGAAAAGAATGTCCAATCAAAGACAGATGACGTCGCTGATTCCGCTATGGGATTCATCGGTTCTTTTGTATTCTTCGCTGCCATGTTCACCATAGCTGTCGTCATTAAAGCTGTCGGATCCTGATTTCATTTTAAACATGCACTTATTTTTCCGGAAGGAGGCTGCCGTTGCAGTCTCTTTCTTTTTGATTTTCTACATACTATGGAAGAGTCTTTCGAAAGGTTCCTTTCCTTTTGTAAAACTTGTAAATAATAGAACCATCTTCATCCGTCCTGAACACCCGTGTGCCATTTTCCTCCAGATTCCTGATTACGTCTCCGTGAGGGTGCCCGTATCTATTATCTTTTCCAACTGAAATAAGCGCAGCTCTTGGCTTTACCTGTTCAAGAAAGGAGGAGGAAGAAGATGTCTTGCTCCCATGGTGACCAACCTTCAAGATATCCGCCTGTATCTGTGGAAAAGTGTCCAAAAATCCCCTTTCCCCCTCTTCCTCCATATCTCCCGTTAATAACCATGACAATCCCCCAAGCTCTGCGTATATGACTATGGACGAATCATTTTTATTTTCTTCTTTTTCATGAGGATCTAGAACGGAAAACCGCGCTCCGCCCATTACCCATTGGTCTCCCCTTTTCATGACCGTTATCTTCATCTTTTTCTCTCTTGCCCTTGACACAAAATCCAAGTCTCGAAAATGCTCTTCATTCCAGCCTCCAATCACGATTTCCTCCACTTTGAAATGATCAATTAATTCTTTTGCACTGCCCACATGATCTGCATCCGCATGAGTTAAAATCAGTTTGTCCAATTGGTGAATTCCCTTACTTTTCAATAAAGGAATAATGATATCTTCCGCCGTATTGAACTTCTTTCGCTTTTTTGCCCATGTTTCGATGGGGAATGTAATTTGACCGCCCGTATCGATCAAATAATTTCCGCGGTTGAACGGCAGGATAATCAAAATGGAGTCACCTTGTCCGACATCGATCATTTGTACTTCACCAAAGGGAGAAAGCTTTTGCAAATTATATTGAAAAAGTAAAAGAACCATCATAATTCCCCACCAGATTTTACTTTTATCAAAAGATTCTTCCCAATTCAGATATAATCCTAAAAGGGTAATAACAAGAAATATCATCATGATGAAATGTGGTTTTCCAAATGAAATGGAGGATAGGGGCAAGTTCGCTGCT
The DNA here is from genome assembly GCF_918698115.1 of Peribacillus sp. Bi96. GTDB lineage: Bacteria > Bacillota > Bacilli > Bacillales > DSM-1321 > Peribacillus. Next base: position 458,905 of record NZ_CAKKLV010000001.1, on the reverse strand, counting down.
GCATCTGCGGCTTTATTAGAGAGTATGAAGGTGAAGTTCAATATCGATAGAAGGGGCTGTCCGATGGAAGGCATCAATAAATGAATAAAGAGGGAAATCAGTGACAAAGGAAGCAAAATGATGGAATAAAGCGGCACATACAATACGTTCAAGAACACTCCAAGAAAAGATACTTCAAAAAAGTGAAAAAGCAAAATTGGAAGTGCTGACAATTGGCAGATTGAACTGATGATGAAAAGCTGCATCGTTTTTTGGGAATAATATGAGAAAATGCGTGAAGACATGATGATTGAAAAAGTGACCGCAAATGAAAGTTGAAAACCTATATCATAGAGCATATTAGGTTGAAAAAATATCAATGCCATATAAACCGCTCCGATTGCGGCACCAGCCGAGACTCGTTTCTTGAATAGCAGGAGTAAAAACAATAGCATGGCCATTAAACATGATCTCACCACTGATGGGCTAGCTCCTGTAAGTATCATGTAAACCGGAAGGAAGATTAGGATGGCCACCGTCATCCTTTCCCGTGTAATTCCAATCCGGATGCCAAGATAAAATAACAACCCCGTTAAAAAACTGACATGAAGGCCAGAGATCGCCAGTAAATGCACCAGACTAAGTTGCTGATAATTAGTAAGGTCATTTGCATCAATATATGTCTGGTCACCGAAAACGAGAGCTGTGACGAAACCACTCGATTCTTCCGGAAAGTGTTCTCTAATATAAGCAATTCCCTTCATGCGCAGATTACGAATCGAAACGACCATCGAATTTCCATCCACAACGCATTCTTGAAATGAAATGGAATCAGCTTTAAATATCCAATGGGTGCCTTGCCGCAAAAGATAACGCTGATAATCGAATCCGTTTTCATTCCTGTGTTTGTCGGGAATTTGCAAGTTCCCTTCGGCCCGACAGGATAAGCCGATTTGCAGTAGCCTGCTCAGATTTTCCTTTTCTTGTTCGGTGGTAATTTTATAACGAAGCATTAGCCGTTCGCCTCGCTCACTTTCGATGAATCCTTTCAATGCATTTCCATCTATATTCGGTTGGTGGGTAAATGTGATGATAAAGTCGCTTTCCGATCCAGTATAGACGGTGTTGTTTCGATGATCAGCTAAGGTGGCGGCACCTAAAAAAATTGCCATGACCACTAAATGCAGGCTAAGTGCCTTCACACTCAACCCGACCGTATAATAAAGGAAACAAAGAAAAATAAGGATAACGATTAGAAACCTTACATTAAAAAATGAATGGGCCGAAACTCCAAATGTTGCCGAAATGGCTAGTAAGAGAAGGTGTCTGGCCATGCCTGCCCTCCCGTCCAATTTAATTACCGAATATCTGCTTTGCCTGCCTTTCCAGCTCCAATACTGCTTCACTTTCCATTCCTGAATGTTTAAGTTGGGCTAGCAATGAATGCACAAAGTCCAGTTTTTCTTTTCCGTTAACATCGATGGCCCCTTTCGATTCAACCTTTTCGGTCTTGACACCAGCCTGCTTGAATAATTCAAGAGCATATGGATGATTTTTGTAATCCTCCGCATAATAAACAGCTTTGATTCCAGCTTGGATGAGTGATTTACAGCATTGAAGGCATGGAAAATGCGTTACATATATTTCTGCCTTATCAGTAGGCACCCCGAATTTCGCACATTGCAATAGTGCATTCATTTCGGCATGTATCGTTCTGACACAATGGTTATCAATGACATAACACCCCTCATCAATACAGTGCGTCCCTCCTGCAATGGATCCATTATATCCTCCAGCAATGATTCGGTTATCCCTGACGATCGTCGCGCCGACAGTGAGGCGTGTGCATGTGCTCCTTAAAGCTAATAAATGGCTTTGCGCCATAAAATATTGATCCCAACTAATTCTGTTCATGTTGTTATCCCCAATCCCCTATTTCGGTTGAATGATTTTCTTCAATTTTACCCTCTTCTTGTCCTTTTGTGTAGCCTATTCAATCATTCATTTCACCGAAATGGAAGCCTGTAACCTTTCAAATGTTTTATCGCCGATCCCCGATACCTTCTTCAAGTCATCAACCTGCTCGAATTTCCCTACCGTTTCCCTATACTCCAAGATCGCGGCCGCTTTGGATGGTCCAATTCCCGTCAGGGTCTCCAGCTCTTCCTGGGTAGCCGTGTTCAAGTTCACCTGCCCACTTGACGTCCCTAGTGAAGCAGAGCCAGATGAAGCGACTTGTATATTCTCCGTTATTCCCCCGTCTTCTTCACCTACTTCCGGTACATAAATGACCATTTGGTCCTCGACAATTTGGGCAAAATTCACTTTATTCTTATCGGCCCTGTCCGTAAAACTGCCCGCAGCCGAAATCAAATCGATTACCCTGTCACCCGCCTGGGCAGTAAATACGCCTGGGGCCAGTACCGCTCCTTTTACATCGACTTTAATGATAGGAGGTTCTTCATCGATTTCACTTTCACTTTGTTCCATTCCATCCTTTTTTGCAGAAACGGCAAATATATCTTCCGGCTGCGGATTAACCGGATCCTTTCCTGGTTGCAAAAAAAAGTAAATCGCCGCTACTACAGTTGCCATTGCAGCGGCTGTCATCACCATTTTCTTTTTTGAAATTCCATCCATTTCTTTGCCTCCTTGCTAGATATCGGATAATACATTGTCATAGGACAGATTAAAAATACATAGTGTTTTTAGGAGAATCAATCGCTTTAAGAGAGAGGAGTTGATCGGCATTGAAGAAAATCGGTGTAATTGGAACCGGCAATATGGGTACCATCTTAATTGAGGCTTGGCTGGAGGCAAAAAAATTGAATCCGGCAGATTTATTGATAACGAACCGAACACTTTCCAAAGCATTAATGCTGAAAGAAAAGCACCCAGGTATCGAGGTTGCAAAAAGCGCAGTCGAAATAGCCCAACAAGCGGACTTTATTTTTATCTGTGTAAAACCATTACAAATTGATAGCCTATTACAGGGCATCAAACATCATATAAAAAAAGAACAACTACTTATCTCCATTACAAGTCCGCTTTCAGTCTCTCAGCTTGAATCGGCAGTGAGTGCCCCTTGTGCCCGTTTTATCCCTAGCATAACGAACCGTGTGGGTTCAGGGGTATCATTACTAAGCTTTGGAAAAAGCTGCAGTGTGGAGACAAAGTCTTCTTTATATGATTTGGCATCCGCCATATCGGCACCGGTCATCATTGAAAATGATATCACCCGGGTCTCTTCCGACATCGTCAGCTGCGGTCCGGCTTTCTTTAGCTATTTAGCACAAGCTTTTATTGACGCGGCCTGCCAAACGACGAAGATAGACAAGGAAACCGCTACGACTTTGACTGAGAACATGCTGATAGGCTTAGGGGAACTACTTGGGAAGGGAGTTTATACATTGCCGGCCTTACAGGAAAAGGTGTGTGTAAAGGGTGGAATAACAGGTGAGGGGATCAAGGTTTTAGAAGCTGAAACCGGGGAAATGTTCCATCATCTTTTTCAAGCGACACATGAAAAGTTTGCTGAAGATCTTCACGAAGTTGAAAAGCAGTTCGGCCATCCTTATTAATATTCGTAATCTATATCTATTTTCCTTCTTAATATAAAAAAAAGAAGAGGTCAGACCTCCACTCGTACGCGTGATGTACGAACGGAGATTCTTGACCTCTTCATTATTTACTGGCTACAAACAAGATTCTTTCGGTTTCCGTTACAAGCGGTGCTTCTTCAAGATCCGCCAGTAGTTCAGAAACCGTAAAACCTGCTTGCTGCAGCCACTTTTTATATTGTTCAACTGGATAGGTCCGTTGATAATGCAACTCATCAAAACGGTCATACAGACCACTTTCATCGTCCCTTACAAAAAAACTTAAATCATGTTCCACACTGTAAGGTTCTTCACCCGGGAAACAGTCCCAGATATAAGATACTTCTTCATCATTGACCGCAAACGTATGATTTTGAAAGACTTTTTCCATTTTATAAATGGAATGGACATCAAACAAAAATAATCCGCCATCCTTCAAATGCTCATGAACCCGGTTAAACGTTTTAACTATATCCGCTTCGTCACGAAGGTAGTTCAACGAATCACAAAAAATCGTGACACAGTCAAATTGACCAAGTCCCTCGAGTTCTGCCATATTCTGTTGGAAAAGAGGAATCGATAATCCAAGCTTGACCGCTTTTTCATTGGCAACCAGAAGCATTTCATCCGATAAATCCACGCCCGTGACTTCAAATCCGTGTTGCGCCAATTCAACGGTCATTTCCCCGGTTCCACACGCTAAATCCAGGACCTTCCTTCCGTCAATTCCGTACTGCTCCAGCTTCGCCGTAAGGATCACCAGCCATTTTTCATAGGGAGCGTCCTTCATCAATTCATCGTATACATAGGCAAAGCGTTCGTAGGTCATGTAGTCAGTTCACTCTCTAGATCCTCAAAAGGTGCATCTCCCCATAAACGTTCGAGGTTATAATAGTTTCTTTCATCCTTATGGAAAATGTGGGCCACTACATCGCCAAGATCCACTAGCACCCATTTCGCTTCGTCAAAACCTTCAAGGCGTTTTACATTGATTCCTGATTCATCAGCTTTGCTCTTCATTTCACGAGCTATGGCTTGAACTTGTTTTTCAGAATTACCGTGACAGATTAAAAAGTAATCCGCGACAAGGGATATCCCTTGCATGTTCAGTGCTACGATATCTTCGGCCCTTTTATCATCCGCCGCTTTTGCTGCAATTACAAGAAGTTCACGTTCAGTCATTACATCTTCTCCTTCAAATTCATGATCAAATCATTATATGTCTTAAATGTGTCAGGGTAAATTGCCTGATTTCTTTTCATTAAAAAAACAACTGTATTCCTTAAAGCCTGGATGACAGCATGGTCCAAATTTTGCTTGGCAGTCTGCCTGACTTCATCGACTCCGGGAAAAGAACGTCCGGGCTCAATATAGTCAGCAAGATATACGACCTTATCCAATAGGCTCATGCCAACCCTGCCGGACGTATGATAGGCAATCGCATCCAATATTTCAACGTCGGTGATACCTGCTTCCTTTTTCACGAGATAAGCCCCGACAGGAGCATGCCACAACTCCATATTATATTGGAGTAAATCCGGCGCCATGTTTTCAGAGATTATAATTTGCTCCATTTCCTCTTTCGGACGAAATTTTGCATAATCATGGAAAATTGCTGCCAGTTCCGCTTTTTTGACGTCAGCTCCATACATTTCGGCAAGTTCAATGGCTGATTCTACAACACCTAAAGTATGAATGTACCTGCGCTCGGTTATTTGCTCCTTGACCAGCGCCAATGCTTTCTCACGATTCATATAAACCATTCCCTTTAATATACTTCACCACTGGATCTGCTATTAAATATTTCACGGTTTTTCCCGTTCTTAACTTCCTGCGTATCATGGAAGATGATATGAACATCTGCGGGACTTTTACCATCGTGATTGGGTATACGGTCTTTTCATTATAGCCAGGGCGCTTCACCCCGACGAAATTGACCAGGTCCATCAGTTCTTCAATACGGTGCCAATTAGGTAAATACTCAATCATATCTGCGCCAATTATGAAATAGAACTCATTGGTTGGCTCAAGTTCTTTCAGCAATTTTATCGTATCATACGTATAAGATGTGCCTTTTCTTTCTATTTCAATACCCTCAATATAAAAAGATGGGTTTCCGGCTATCGCGTTTTCCAACATTGCCAGCCTGTCCATATCAGTTACTTCCTCCGATTTTTCCTTGTGAGGAGGAACATGATTTGGCATGAATCTAATTTCATCTAGCTCAAGAGCGTCCAGCACTTCATTCGCTATAATTAAATGACCGATATGTGGGGGATTGAATGTACCGCCAAGAATTCCAATTTTTTTCATAGATAGGTTCCTTAAGGTAATTTAAGTTGTTTGTTTTCTTTTGATTCTTTATACAGCACAATTGTGTTGCCGATAATCTGAACCAATTCCGCCCTTGCTCCTTTTGATAAAGAAAGTCCCACATCATTGCGGTCCTCTTCACAGTTTTGCAGGATGCTGACCTTGATTATTTCACGTACTTCAAGCGCCTCACCAATTTGCTTGATGAGATTATCATTGACTCCGCCTTTACCAACTTGAAAAATTGGATTCAGGTGATGGGCCTTTGATCGTAAGAATCTTTTTTGTTTTCCTGTTAACATGTGTTACCTCCTAGTTTGTTCAAGACAATATCTGTCATTCTTGCTGTATCCGGCATAATGCCTGTCCATATCTCAAAAGCGAGCGCAGCCTGGTTGATGAACATCCCCAAACCATTTTGCGTTTCCGCCCCTTTTTCCTCCGCTTCACGCAGCAGCTTGGTCTGCAGAGGGTTATAGATGATATCGCTGACGATTGCACCGGTTTTGAGCTGGTCGATCTTCAACGGTGAATGATCCACTTCCGGACTCATCCCAGAAGAAGTCGTTTGGATGATTAAATCATATTGTGATAAGCTTTCTTCCGCTTCGATAATCGAGAGTGCCTTCGATACTTTATCATATGGGCAATCAGAAACAAGTCCGGCCGCTTTTTCCTTTGTCCGATTTGCAATATCAACTTGCTTTACCCCTTCTTTTACAAGGGTAAAATAAATCGCACGCGCAGCACCGCCCGCTCCGATCACTAACGTATTTTTAGCCTTAATGTCACCTGATATTTCATCGCATAAAGATTTGAAAAATCCTTTTCCGTCTGTATTATACCCTATAAATCGACCATTTTTGTTAACAACCGTATTTACAGCCCCAATTGCAAGGGCCAGTTCATCCACTTCATCAAGGAGCGGAATGATGGAAGTCTTATGAGGAATCGTGATGTTAAACCCTTCTATACCAAGGGCTTTCATGCCTTTTACAGCATCGCCCAAACCTTCTTTCGTCACATGAAAATGGTGATAAACCGCTTCTATATTTTCTTTTTCAAATGCATCATTATGAATGTCTGGTGACATTGAATGTGCAATTGGATCTCCCATTACCCCATATATCTTTTTCATAGACTAGACGACCCCTATATATTTAGATTAATGATTTACGAACGATCACATTGACGCCTTTCGGGACATGCGCAACGATTTTCGCTCCCGGCTCATTGACCGTAACCCAGCCAAGACCAGAAAACACAATATCCATTTTACCATCTTTTAAGGAGAATTCATGTGGAATCAACTTCGGAAACTCCTCGATTTGATCAGGACGTGGGGGCGTCAATAATTCCCCGGCATGATTTTCATACAATTCATCGGCATTTTCCAATTTCGTACGGTGGATGTTCAATTCATTTGAAAGGTAGCAAGTCAGTGAACGTCTTCCCCCGGAAACATAATCCAGCCGAGCCAATCCTCCGAAAAATAACGTCTGCCCTTCATTCAATTGATACACCCTCGGTTTGATTTCCTTCTTAGGCATAATCACCTTGAAATCCCGTTTGTCCACATAATGAGCCATTTGATGATGATTAATGATTCCTGGTGTATCGATCAATGCCTGTCCATCATCCAAAGGAATCTCAATCATATCCAAAGTTGTGCCTGGGAAGTGGGATGTCGTAATGATATCACCTTCTCCACTCACTGCTTTTATAAGTCGGTTTATGAAAGTCGATTTACCTACATTCGTACAGCCCACGACATAGACATCCTTTCCTCTGCGATACCGTTCAATCGCATCAGCCGCTTCCAGTACGTGCTTTCCCTTTTCTGCACTGACAAGCAGGACATCAACCGGGTTTAGCCCCAGCTCCTTCGACGATTTCTTCATCCAATTAATCAATTTGTTCGGTTTTACTGATTTAGGCAATAAGTCGACCTTATTACCAATGAGAAGAACATCATTTCTTCCAACAAATCGATGTAGGCCCGGAAGCCAGCTTCCATTGAAATCAAAAATATCGACGATTTTGACGATTAAGGAATCGGTTTCGCCTACTTTATTCAAGATTTTCAAGAAGTCATCGTCTGTTAAGGATACATCTTGAACTTCGTTATAATGTTTCAATTTAAAGCAGCGCTGACAAACGATGCTCTCTTTTTCCAGAGCTGATTGAGGCGCAAAGCCCAACTCCTTCGGATCTTCCGTCTGGACCTTCACGCCACACCCGATGCATACTAATTCTTGATGATTGTTCAATTGTGATCCTCCCATTTTATCATTCCTTTTCGTTTAAAAAACGCCATGATCTTTCTTTCAAAATAACGATTGATTTTCGTTCTGAATTCGTCGGTTTGGGCGACAGGGACCACTAAAATCGTATGAAACCCGCCTCTGTTCCCTCCCAATACATCCGTCAATAACTGATCGCCGATTACCACTGTTTCTTCTAACTTCAGTCCCATCGTCTTACGGGCTTTATGAAAAGCTTTTGCCATCGGTTTCCTAGCCTGATGAATGAACGGAATTTGAAGCGGATCGGAAAATGACCGAACCCGTTTTTCATTATTATTGGACACAATCGTCACTAAAATCCCATGGTCCCGCATATTGTCGAACCATTTGATTAAATCAGGGGTAGCCGTTGGCCTGTCCCATTCAACGAGAGTATTATCCAAATCGGTAATGACTCCCTTAATCCCTCTTTTTTTCAATTCTTGAGGATCTATATTAAAAATGCTTTTAACATGTTCACTCGGCAAAAATAATTTAAGCATAATTGCACCTCTATATTTTCATTAAAATTTACCGTCTCCATCATATCGAATTTCCGGCTTACTTTCAAAAAAAATTAGAAAAGAATGGCTGACGGTAAAAAAACATCATAATGTAAGTTTTCTGATATGGGAAGGCATTTTTTATTAAAGAAGGAGAAATTAGTGGGTCGAACAGAACAAAAGAACTAATTATTCCCAAAAGATTTCGACAAAAAATTCATTTACCCAACCTGTGGATAACTTTACTAACATTTCCCATACTGATGTGCATCATTTCATTCACTTTGTAAACAACTTAACCACAGGTTATCCACTTTCAACTGTGGATAACAGAACGATTGTTCTCCACGTTTATTTCTGATACAGTAGGGGTACATCAAGGATGACTTATCAATATATGCAAGGAAACACCAAACTATTCCTCGCAATTTCTACTGGAGGTGAGCAGCCGTAAGTGGCGTTCTAATGCAAAAACTATCTGATGACCTGTTGCTGGAATCCTATTTTAAAGCGCAGAATTTAAAGTTAAGTACCGATTTCATCCGCCTCATAGAAACGGAAATTCATCGAAGATCCTTAACACATAAAATCCGATCAATATTTTAATATGAAATACATAGGCTGACATCATATGTCAGCCTTCTTATTTTTACTATGTGGTTAAGGTTAAACGGTTAAACGGCTCTCATGTATCCGATTGTTTCACCGACACGGACATCGGCGGGAATGGATAAATTCCCTTCCAGTTCAAAACTGCCTTTTTCAAAAAGAAGGACGACTGTCGAGCCAAAACTGAAATAGGAAAATTCCTGTCCTTTTTCCAATTTATCCGATTCATCAGTAATGACGATCGAATTGATACACATGGCACCAACTTTCACCATTGCCAAATTTCCCGCTTCATTTTGAAGCTCAGTTATTGTGCGATAATTTTTTGACAAAGGCTCTTTTCCATATTTCATCCCCCATTTATTAACGGGGTACGATTTCCTTCCAAGCGTCCAACGTTTGACCACTGAACCCTTGATTGGTGCGTGGATCCTATGGTAATGACTCGGGCTTAAGTATAACACGAGATATTTGCCGCCTAAGTACTTTTCCAAAAATAGCTCATCCCCGACCATTTCCTCCATTGAATATACTTTTCCTTTAACGACGATCTTTTTATCCGTGCGTATTTCCCCTGAATCCTCAAGAACACCATCCACGGGACATGCCACCGCAGACGGGACTGCCGTAATCGGCCTGGCTTCTGCCTTTAATTGCCTTGTAAATAGCTCGTGCAAATTGCTATACGCTTTTATATCCTTTCCAAATTCTTGTTGATTAAGGTTGAATGTTTTTACATATAGTAAAATTAAGTGCCTGCTCCAGCGCGATTGGCTAAAATGCTTTAATAAACCTGATGAATACCTTCCATTCGTCAGTTCAATAAGAATGCGATACAAAGACTGATACAAATAAAACCACTCCAAATTGTAAAATTATTCAAAAATACCTTGCATAAATTGTGTTAAATAAAATATTATTATATAATAAATACTTATGTTTACTATATTTTGTTATTATTTTGTTTCATTTGAAAGGAGTGAGAAGATGTTTTTACTACACGCCCTCGACCAAACCATTAAAAAGTTAAAAGCCCAAACAGCAAATATACTTACGTTAATGAATTTATCCCTTGGTGGATTTGCGATAATTGCCGTGATGCACGGCCAATTGAATTTAAGCCTGCTTTTAATCTTCCTGGCTGCCCTTGCAGATCGCTTTGACGGTATGGTTGCACGGAAGTTCAACATTGAATCGGAATTGGGTAAGCAACTTGATTCCATGTGTGACATCATATCTTTCGGCGTCGCACCAGCTCTATTATTATACCAAGGAATATTAATAGAATTCGGGGCACCTGGCACAATCTTCACCGTTTTCTATATTGGCTGTGGCGCATTTCGCCTTGCCCGCTTCAATATTAGTGAAAACAATGGATATTTTACAGGCGTTCCCATTACGGTTGCCGGCTGCATCGCAACGTTGAGTTATTTGGCCATCCCATATTTCCATCCGGTCTTTTTCTTATCCCTCATGATTATATTATCATTACTTATGGTCAGTCCAATTAAAATGAAGAAAGTTTAAATGGGAAAGCAGATGTCCTAAATGGACATCCGCTCAGACTGTAGCAAACTCGATGAAAATCGAGTTCGCTACAGTCTTTTTTTGCTTTTACAATTTGAACGTTGATTTCCACTCCAGGCACTCGCTTTCCGCGAGCGGTCCGGGAGCCTCCTCGGCTTACGCCTGCGGGGTCTCCCGTAGACGCGCTTATCCCGCTGGAGTCTCGTACCTTCCGTTCCAATCAACTTTGTTATAACTTTAGATAAAACCTCTTTTGCCGACAGTCTTTTTTGTTTTAAAATGGAAGTAATAAAACTTGAAGTGATTATTTTAGATCAATTGGTGCCAGCGAATCATTTGGTTCGTATAATGGAGGCTGCCATTGACTTCTCTTTCATTTATGATTTGGTGAAAAATATGTATTCAGAGGTAGGACGCCTTCAAGATGAAATAAATCAAGATCGTGAAAACCATGAAAAAAAGCCTTTTCCACCGGATAAATTTGATAAGGAAGAAACCAAAGAGATTAAAGAAAGTACAACAGATCCTGAGAGTGGCTATTATGTGAAAGATGAACGAACAAAACAGTTTGCCTATTCATTCCACGCGGCCGCAGACCGCAACGGTTTTGCATTAGGAACGATTGTAACACCTGGAAATACACATGACTGTCATATCTTAGAGCCAATTGTTGAACAAGTGATTGAGAAGGTTGGAAAACCGGAAGCAGTTGCCGCAGATGCAGCTTATAAAACGCCAGCGATTACTAACTACCTATTAAGCAAAGAAATCACACCTGCTTTACCCTATACACATCCTCGTACAAAAGAAGGATTCTTTCGCAAACATGACCATGTTTACTATGAACACTTTGATTGTTACCTTTGCCCTTCGGGCGAAATTTTAAAGTACTCAACAACAAATAAAGAGGGCTATCACGAAAACAAAGTTGTGCAACATGCTCATCTTTATCACGGTGTACAGAAAGCCAAGACCATAAAAAAGTGGTGACACGGCATATCTGGCAAGCTTATGTGGAAGCAGCAGATCATCTGCGTCATCATGAAGATGTAAAACCTATATATGCGAAACGCAAAGAAACAATTGAGCGTGTATTCGCAGATGCAAAAGAAAAGCATGGTATGCGTTGGACTACTTTAAGGGAACTTAAAAAATTGCCGATGCAGGCGATGCTTACTTTCGCTGCCATTAATTTAAAGAAGATGCCCAATTGGACTTGGCAAGGTCCAAAAATGGTCTAAAATATAGAGCTCGAAGAGCCCTCATCTCTCAACCTTTGGCGAAAATTCGCAGGAAATTTCAAAAGGGGTTCGGAATTTTTAATTCCGAACCCCTTTTGTCTACAAACTGAGCGGATGTCCTAAATGGACATCCGCTTTTTTGTTCATATTTACAGCCTGAAACGTATCTTATGCTTTTCGGACAAGGGGATCTGTCAAACGCATGAATTCTTCGACATCCTCCATGCAGGCGTGAACCGCTTCTTCCCAAAAATCCCTGGTCGTCAAATCGACGCCCAAATGTTTCTCCGCCAAATCCTCGACCTTCATTGAGCCTGTATCCTTTAAAAGGGCGATATATTTTTCCTCGAAACCAGCAGGTTCTTTCAGGGCGTTCGCGTATATGCCCAATGAGAATAAGTATCCAAATGTGTACGGAAAATTATAAAATGGGACACCAGTAATATAGAAATGGAGCTTTGAAGCCCAAAACGTTGGATGATAATCACTTAACGCATCACCATAAGCTTCTTTTTGTGCATCCATCATCAGTTCATTCAATCGTTCGGCACTGACATATCCTAGTTTCCTTTCATCATAAAATCTTGTCTCAAATAAAAATCGGGCATGGATATTCATCAATAAGGCTACGGAACGCTGGATTTTATCTTCTAAAAGAACCAGCTTTTCTTCCTCACTCGCCGCTTCCTTCACAGCTGCATCTGAAACGACCATCTCGGCAAACGTAGAAGCAGTTTCAGCCACGTTCATCGCATATGACCGATTCAATGGATGGATTTCCCTCATCGCATAAGAATGGAACGCATGCCCCAATTCATGAGCCAATGTGGACACATTCGAAGGAGTCCCCGAATACGTCATGAAGATTCTGGACTGCTTATTTAATGGGAAGCCCGTGCAAAAACCGCCTGGTCTCTTACCTGGCCTGTCCTCCGCTTCAATCCAGCGGTCTTCAAAAGCTTTTTGAGTGAAGTTTGCTAATTGAGTGCCGAATTTCGAGAATTGCTGCACGATGAAGTCTGCACCTTCTTGATAATCCATTACTTTGGACTCTGCTGTAACAGCGAGCGGTGCATCCAAATCCGCCCAACTTAATTTATCCACATCCAGTAACTCCGCCTTCCTTTGTAAAAATCTTACTAGCGGCTCCTTATGATCGGCTATTACATTCCACATGCTCTCCAGGGTTTCTTTTTTCATCCTCCCGATCTCAAGCGGTTCTTTCAGAATATCATCCCAGCCCCTTTTTTCATTCACACTTAGGCGAAATCCAGCTAAATGATTCAAAGTCCGGGCAAAAAGGTCACTTTTTTCCTCCCATGCCTGTTCCCAAGCAGTAAGCAATTCTTTACGGTCCCTTTTATCGGGTTCAGAAAATTTATTAGCCGCTTGTCCTACAGAAAGCTTTTCACCTTTATAGGAGATGGACATTGAGCCGACGATCGCATCATACATTTGGCTCCAACCCTCGAAACCATCCAATGACAATTGAGTGATTAAAGATTCTTCCTTCACGGATAGCTTTTCCTTTGCTCTATCTCGACGTTCGTTCAATACGAATTTCAATTCATTCAACGGTTCTTTATCGAGGATTTTTTGAAAAAACGCATCATCAAGCTGCAACAACTTTTCATCCAGCTTACTTAACACCATTTTTAGCGAAGCCACAATCTTCATTTGTTTAATTCGCAGCTGACCTGCCTTTTTATCCTGCGCATTTTGAGCTTCCAGGCATCCGATGAAAGCGCTCGCCTGTCTCGATTTCATATTTGTATTTTTAAAAAGATCAAAAGCAGAAATCAAACTGCTTTCATCATTTTCTTCTGAATTAATATGGCTTACAATTCGGTCGAATTCTTGTACCTCTTCATTGATTTCATCTAAAAAAAGCAGGAACTCACTTGAAGAGCTTCCTCCTTTAAAAAAGATATCCAAATCCCATGTCAAAGAATATTTCATCCTGCATTGCCCCCTTTTTATCAATAAACTTATTATAGAGGTTTTTCCAATATTTTTCTAATTAAAAGGAATTTTCAGTATTTTTTAAACATTTTTCTTTTATCCCGCATTAAAAGCATGCTATGATAAATATAATCTTGGGAAAGGGGTGGTCGATTCATATGAAATACTTTATCCACCTGGCTGCCATCATCCTTCTCCTTTGGACTCTGCCCATGCAGTTTCATCATCATGCACAGCAGCTGACCCTTGAAGAACATACCGATGTTCATCACTGGGAAAAGGCCGACAAGAAATTACCTTTGGTCCCTTTCTTCAGTTCCTGGCAGACCATTATCCTTTTTGTTATTTTCGAATTATCCATTTTAAGTTTTCTTTATTTTCACTCAAATCTTCGCCAGCGTTATCTCAGTCCAGTGTTTTTTCAGGCGAATTACGTAGCTACACACTCTGACATTTTATAAAAAATAAAATCGAGGAGTGATTCATATGTGGTTCCGACTAATTATGATAGGGGTCTTTTCTTTAACGGCTTCACGCCTGTTCCTTTTTCAGGGAATCGAGATCTATCACGCATTGGCAGATATGTTCCGAAATAAATATTAAAAAAAAGAGTGCGGGGAAATTTCCCCGCACTCTCTTTGACTGTATCATCCCTATCCTTTTGCTTTCTTTTCCTTTTCTTTTTCTGCCCTGTAAAATTCATGGAACATCTTCATCAAAGCACGTTTTTCAATTCTTGATACATAACTGCGGGAAATCCCAAGTTCTTTAGCGATTTCCCGCTGTGTTTTCTCCTTTTTTAAATCCAGTCCGAACCTGCCTACAATGACTTCCTTTTCCCGTTCATCCAAAATATCAATATACTTTTTCACTTTTTCAATTTCCATATTAAGCTGAATCGTATCGATGACATCTTCTGATTCCGATTTCAGTACATCGATTAAACTGATTTCATTTCCTTCTTTATCCTGACCAATTGGATCATGCAGGGAAATATCCTTCTTCGTTTTCTTTGTCGCCCGTAAATGCATCAAGATTTCATTCTCAATGCATCGCGCCGCATATGTTGCCAACTTCGTACCCTTTCCATCCGAATAACTTTCAATGGCTTTTATCAGACCAATCGTCCCAATCGAAATCAAATCCTCTGTATCTTCGCCCGTATTCTCGAATTTCTTGACGATATGGGCAACAAGCCTTAGGTTATGCTCGATCAAGATATTACGGGCATCACCATCACCCTCACTCATCAGTTTCAGATATCTCTTTTCATCCTGAGCGGACAAGGGCTGGGGAAAAGCATTATTTTTCACATAGGAAACTAATAAGTAAAATTCTTTAATAATATAGCCGACAGCTGTAAGTATTCCGGGCATTGGTTTCATCCCCCGTTTCTTTGGCTTCCCTATTAATACCTATGCAGCAGTGGGCTTGTTCGTGTCTGTCCCACTAAAAGAAATCAAGAAAGTATTGAAAGTTTAAAACCAGAATGGATGAATTCCCAATCGGACAAAGACAAACGGTCATAATGAAGTGAATTTTTAAGGAAAGGAGGTTTTTTAAGATGGGTTATAACTATGGACCATACGGATGCAACTATGGTTATCCGCCTCCAGTGCCATGTTATGCCAGATCCAGTTACGGATTTGGTTATGGCCTGTTTATTGTCCTCTTGATTTTATTGCTCATTTTCGGGTTTTGGTGGTTCCCGGGATGTGGGTTTGGTTTTGGCGATCCAGGTTCATGCTGTTGATGCAAAGAAAAAAACTCGGCCGAGTGCCGAGTTTTCCCTATACATATTCCTTTCGAACTTCATCATATCCCAATGACCCTGCTTCTGAATGTGCCAGTCCGTTAGCCCGTATCCTTCTCCTGCCAATAGCAACGCTTTTCTCCTCTTACGCAAACCAATTTCATCATGTTAACCTCCACCTTTCCTAAAATTTATGAATGGGATACCTACCTCGCCTATCTTAGAAAAAAGGACGATGCTTCATTGCTTTGTCTAGATGTTCTTCTCGAATCTTGTGGATTCTCTCCTGCTGCAAACATTCCTCGGCAGTCATTTTTTTCATTTTTATCGTGATAGTGAAAAAAAGCATATTCAGTGTCATAATATCACCTCCTTTTAAGGGAGCGGCCCACAAAAAGGCATAAAAAGGCCGCAGAAAGTTACGTCCTCCTGCGGGATTTTTAAGAAAATATAAAAAGGCCGCAGGATAAAAGACTTCTCCCTGCGGCCGCAATGTCCGAATGATTAATAAAGCCAAATTGCTTTAGAAATATTCCGCTTGGCACAGGTCGAATGGTATATGATTGTTATTTGAAACGGACCGGTTAATCTGATTAGAGACGACTCCATATAAATACAATTTCATTTTCTTCGACCTCCTTTGGAATATTTTTTATTACTTGGTAAGTATATCCATAAAAACGATATTTGTAAACGGCTTTTGCCCATTTTTTTGAAATTTCTTTCTTTTTCCCTAATTTTAATAGCGATTATCCACTGAAGGAGGCAATAAGAATGATGAACCTACCCAAATTACAGGCAACAACGTTAGAGATAAGAAAAAACCTGATTCTTTAAAGAATCAGGTTTGCTTCGTGCCTCTATTGTTGTAAAGAGTCCTGGTCATCCATTTCTGCCAGTGTCTTTTTATATTTATTAGATAATCGGAAAAATAGTATGGATATGCCAAGAAACATGATTGTCGCTCCCATATAGACATATGTGTCCATCATCGCTTTGTCGCCTGAGGGGAGGATGGTTCCTAAATAAAAGAACGTGCCTACACATAACAAGGTGATCGCAAATTGTTTAAAATCGACCATTTTCGAACGCAGCATTGCCGCCGATTGTTTTTTGCCGTTTTTCATGACATTCCACCTTCTTTCAAGCTAATAAGTTATCGATATCTCATTCTACCATATTTATTCCAAATGACAGGGTGTAAATAATGGCAGTTAGCTTTAAAGCGGTCCCTCTTCCAATTTACCCTTTTAGCGCTTGTTCCAAGTCTTCCAATAGGTCTTCAACGTCTTCAAGACCAACGGAAATACGAATCAACCCATCTGTTATCCCAAGCTCTGCACGGCGCTCTGCTGGAATCGAGGCATGTGTCATCATGGCTGGAACCGAAATTAAGCTCTCCACTGCCCCTAGACTTTCAGCCAGCGTGAAGTATTTCACTTTATTCAAAACGGATTCGGCCTTTTCGGCACTGCCGACATCGAATGAAACCATACCGCCGAAGCCACGCGATTGTTTTTTAGCAATATCATGGTTTGGATGGTCTTCAAGACCTGGGTAATAGATTTTCGAAACGGCTTTATGCCCGGATAAGAAACGAACGATCTGAGAGGTATTCTTTTCATGTTCCTCCATCCGGATTCCCAGCGTTTTAATACCACGCATCAGCAACCATGAATCTTGGGGCCCCAGCACGCCTCCTGTGGAGTTTTGGATGAAATGAAGGTCCTCGCCAAGTTTTTCATCATTCACCACGACAAGACCCGCTACAACATCGCTGTGCCCCCCTAAGTACTTCGTAGCGCTATGAAGCACGATATCAGCACCAAGTGTAAGTGGATTTTGCCAGTATGGCGTACTGAAGGTATTATCCACAATAGTGAGGATACCGTTTTCTTTAGCGATTTTTGAAACGGCCTCTAGATCAGTGATCTTCAATAATGGATTCGTCGGGGTTTCAATGAACAGTGCCTTCGTATTGTCTTTGATCTCGTTTTGGATCGAATGTATGTCACTCGTATTGATGAACGTAGCTTCCACTCCGAAGCGGTTCAGCACTTTTGTCATCACTCGGAAAGAGCCTCCATAAACGTCATCCGTCAGTAAAACGTGATCACCTTGACTCAACAGCATCATAACCGCCGTTATTGCTGCCATTCCTGAACCGAAAGCGAATCCTCTTTTTCCTTCTTCAAGATCCTTGATCAATTCCTCAAGGGCATGGCGGGTTGGGTTTCCTGTACGTGAATATTCATATCCTCGATCTTTCCCCAGACCATCCTGTTTATAGGTGCTCACTTGATAAATCGGCACCGACACCGCTCCCGTTTTTTCATCACCGAAAATACCGCCATGGATCATTTGTGTTTTTTTCCTCATTTTCAAAGACCTCCCTGATAAATGTTTTTGCTTAAGTAACGTTCACTGGAATCCGGAAATATCACAACGATATTCGAACCCCGGGTAGCCTTGGCTGCTTCTTTCAAGGCCGCTGCAAAAGCCGAGCCGGAAGAACTTCCAACAAGAAGTCCTTCTTTAAGCGCCAATTCCTTCACCATTTGGAACGCCTCATCGTCGCTTATCGTATGAATCTGATCAAAGTACGTTTCATCCATATAGCTTGGTAAAAATTCCATCCCGATCCCTTCTGTTTTATGGGGACCAGCTTTGCCTCCATTTATAATTGATCCTTCCGGTTCGACAATGACCGTTTTGACCGCAGGATTTTTTTCTTTTAAATAACGCGATGTACCCATGAAAGTACCCCCCGTTCCCGCACCGGCAACAAACATATCCACATTGCCAGCCAACTGCTCCCAAATTTCAGGTCCCAATGTTTTATAATAGGCATCCGGATTGGATGGGTTGGAAAACTGCTCTGGACAATAGGATCCTGGAATTTCACCAAGCAGCGCCTTCGCTTTGCGGATTGCACCTAGCATCCCTTCCTCTGTCGGGGTCTGGACCACTTTTGCTCCAAGGGCACGCATCAGTTCCTGTTTCTCGGCGCTGAATTTCTCAGGTACACAAAATATTACATTAACACCACTGTTTATCGCAGCAAGGGCTAGGCCAATCCCAGTATTCCCTGCAGTCGGTTCAATGATGGTTCCTCCCTTTTTCACATTCCCTGCCTGCAATGCTTGCGCTAAAAGTTCCTGGCCAAGCCGATCTTTCACGCTGCCGCCAGGGTTAAAGTATTCCAGCTTGGCAAAGATACGGACTTGATCCGGAAGAGGGAAGTGGGTGATTTCCATTAGTGGGGTCTCCCCAATCAACTCATGAATATTTTGATAGAACTTCATAATCGGACATCCTTTCATAGTTATCCTACCAATTTAGTATGTTATATGCAAGAAATAATCAGCGGAAAAGATTCCCGCTGATCACTGGGCACTTATTTCATTTTTTCAACCATTTTCAAAATCAGTGCCGCTGAATGAAGCGCAGCCGTTTCCAGGAATTTATCAAAGGAAATATTGGATTCCTTACCTGCTATATCAGAAAGGGAACGAATGATGACGAACGGTGTTTTGAATTGAAAGGCTACCTGAGCTATGGCTGCCGCTTCCATTTCCACCGCGTATAAGTCCGTAAACTTCCCTCTGACGAATTCAACCCGAACAGGATCATTCATGAAAGAATCCCCCGTCACGATTAACCCTTTCGCCACTTGTATATCTTCGATTTCTTTAGCCGCGTCTTCTGCGATGGCGAAAAGCTTTTCATCCGGGATGAAAGCAGCTGGCAATTGAGGGACTTGACCGTACTCATACCCAAAAATCGTCACGTCGACATCATGGTGGCGAACCTCCGTGGAAATGACCACATCCCCAACATTAAGGGCTGGATGATAACCACCGGCAGACCCAGTGTTGATCACCGCATCCGGTTTGAATTTTTCTAATAGGATCGTAGTGGACATCGCCGCATTCACTTTCCCGATTCCCGATTTAAGCAAAATCACTTCGACACCGTTCAGTGTTCCTGTATTAAACTCGGAACCGGCAATGGTCACCTGCTCCAAACCTTCCAATTTATCACGTAAAATCGTAACTTCTTCTTCCATTGCTCCGATTATGGCTACTTTCATTAGTAAAAACCTCTTCCTATAATTTTTCCGCCTCCATAATCCAGACAAATTGATTGCAGCGCTCGAAGTTCACTTTATATCCATGTGCTTCAAGTGCTTTTTCCAAAAAAGGAATGGTGGTATAATATTCCGTTTGCAAATCGTTTGCCAAATTATGAAAGCCAGCCTGCCTTGCATCAGAAATCGCTCGTTCATGCGCTTCCTTTGATTGATACATCGTATCCGCAAACACTATTTTACCACCAGTATTCAGTAACTTTCCATAGTTGGCTATCGCTTTTTCTTTTTCTTCATCGGTTAAATGATGAAACGCGTACGTACTCACGATCGAATCAACCTTTTCCGGCTTCGGAAAATCCATGAAATCGCCATCCACAATTTCTGTTTTTCCGCGCAACTTGCTTACCGCTATTTCCCTCATGGCAGGTGACGGCTCGATTCCCGATACCTTAAGGCCTTTTTTCAATAGCCTTTCCGTTAAATTCCCGGTGCCTACTCCGAACTCCAGCACATGACCATAAACCCGATTCGTGACGCTATCCAAGATCCTGTCATAATGTTTAAAAACCTCTTGATACTCTATATCGTGTCCACCTACCGTATCATCATACGATTTCGACCATTCTTCAAATAAATCTATAAATTCTCTGCCCATTTTATATACCACCCTGATAATTTTTTTTGCTAAAGTATCGTTCACTGAATCCGGGAATATCATAACGATGTTCGCCCCCGGATTATAATATTCCAGTTAGACAAAGATTCAGACTTCATAAAGAAGAAGGAAATGGGTGAATTCCATCATCGGCGTCTCCCCAATTAACTATTGGATGTTTATCAAATTTGAACACCACAACTGAGTTCTCCTACCCATTTAATGCGATTTGTGCAATATAAAA
Organism: Peribacillus sp. Bi96; assembly: GCF_918698115.1. Lineage (GTDB taxonomy): Bacteria > Bacillota > Bacilli > Bacillales > DSM-1321 > Peribacillus. The sequence continues at coordinate 438,142 of NZ_CAKKLV010000001.1, read as the reverse complement.
TAATCGACGGAAAGGCCCTCTGTTCATTAAGATTCCCGGAACTACGACGAACTCATCACCTGACCATTAAACCCGATCCGTGACGCTGTCCAGTATCCAATCAGAATGTTTAAAAAACCTCCTGATGCTCAATATTGGGGCAACCTACCGTATCATCATTCCATTTCGACCATTCATCAAATTAATCTATAAATTCCCTGGCCATATCAATCACCTTTTTATAATTTGATAATAAAACCTATAAGCATAATATGAAATAAACACACAAACTGTTCTTGTTTTTTAGGCAAATCACTCATTCGGTTCAGATTCGGCCAAAATGGTGTTAAACTAACAGTATCTAAATGTTGGAGGGGAACAGTCATGGGTTTTCAACTAGACTTAAACTTATTCGAAGATAAAATAGAATTTTTTGAGGCAGAAAGCATTAAGAATCTTGAAGAGAAAATTCAATCACAAATTGAAATCAATAAAGCGATCATGCTGCAGGTTCACTCCGTATCACATCAAATGTATGTTAGTGAGGAAGGCAGACGTTTTTACAGTGCAGTCGTCCACTTTAAAGCAAAAAAGTGACCACCATGAAAAACCCCCGAAAAGTGGAATTCCTTTCGGGGGTTTTTCGTTACTATTTTTTTATCCATTACCTTTTATCGTTCGTCTTCAGCTCTTCGACTTTCACAGGCTTCCATCCTGATCCGTCCACCCATTCAATATGGACCCGGAAGGTTTTAGGATTGTCTCCTTCTGATACGGTACCGATTGCTGTGTTTGGCGAACCGCCGTTTTGAAGCCACCACATTCTCATGCTGCCTTCGTCGATTCCTGCTCCAGTGGCAATGGCTTTACTCATTTCATTCCAATCGACAGAGTCCTTTTGAAAGCTTGTAGTGTGTTCCCCGGATTGTTCAGTTCCAACTGGCTTCCAGCTCTCACTTGTATATGTAGCCGCGACATTGCCATCTCCGCTGCCTTCCACTTCCACAAGTTCCGCTTTCCCAGCTTTTTCTGAGTCTGTACCCTCTTCAGCCTTCTTATCGTCTGTGTCTTCCTCTGTTGCTTTATTATCTTCGTCTGTTGCTTTATTATCTTCGTCTGTTGCTTTATTATCTTCGTCTGTTGCTTTACTATCTTCGTCTGTTGCTTTACTATCTTCGTCTTCAACTTCCTTCTCTGAATCTTCTTCCCCTTTACCAGCAGGTTTGTCCACTTTGCCCTGATCTTTATCGGCAATTTGCTTTGGTTCAGTCGTGGTTTTTACTGATTCAGTGTCATCATCACTTAAGAAAATGGTGATAGCGACGATAACGATTAAAATGGAAACGATGGTGATTGCAATATTATATATTTTATTTACTTTTCTTTTTTGATCTCGCTGATTGAAACGTGAGCCCAAGGTCCATTCCTCCCTTACCATTTCTTACTGCCTCATTTTAACATGATTTCGCTGGAGATAGAAGGGAAGGGTTTCCTACACTTTTCGTCAATTCTCGCTATCCTCCTGGTTCTTCGAGTACAAGACTTTTACAATATCTGAGAAAAGTGGCGTCATGCTGGTACTGTTTTCCTTCGTTTCAAAACTTACGGTAACAAGAGCATATTTGGGATCTTTATAAGGGAAGTAGCCCGCAAACCATTTATTCAGCTCCCCTTTTTCAATATTCGTCTGAGCCGTTCCAGACTTGCCAGCGACCTCCACAGGCAAGTCTCTCAACGACGCACCAGTCCCTTTTTCCTCCGTAACGACCTTCCGTAGAAGTTGCTGCATCTTCATCGTTGTATATGGAGACAGCGTCTCCCCTTCCATGTTTTGATTAGGAAAATCGACTACGGTCGTACTATTGTTGAATTCGACCTTGGAAACCGCTTTGACCTGTTCCTTCTTACCACCGCGTGCAATCGTAGCCATCATATTTGCTATCGCAAGCGGTGTCGTTTGGACATCCTGCTGACCAATTGCGGTTTTGGCAACCATTTTAGGATCCTTTTTCAAATCATCATCGTGCCAGACCTTCCCGCTTTGTTCATGATGCAACTGAGTAACGTTCGTGTGATATACGTCCCCATTCCAGCCCGTTTCGCCAATCAACCCTAACATTTTTGCATATTTATCCAAAAAGTCAGGATCCTTCTCAGCCATTTCCTGTGACAATTCAGCAAACGTCCTGTTACAGCTTTGGGCAAAGCTATTTTCAAAATTAAGCATGCCGAGTTCCCTCTGTTTATCCGTCTTTCCGTCAATCGTCAAATTACAATTAAACGTCCTGGAAGGACTAGCCGCTTTATAATCAATGGCCGCAGCTGCCGTGACCGTTTTAAAGACGGAGCCTGGAGTTTTTTGAGTCAGCATCATATTGACGGCTCCTTCGCCATTCGGGTCTTTTATATTAAGTGCTGGACGTGATACCATGGCAACGATTTCACTTTTTTCGATATCGATCAGTACGAGGCCGCCCTTTTTTATGCCGCGTTCATCGACGAGCTTCTCCGCTTTTTCCTGAATTCCTTTATCAATCGTCGTTACGACCTTCACTGGGTAAAGAGGGTTCGCTGGTTCGACGTATTTAACATCGACACCGAACATGGGGCCTCCACTGGCGTCTACGTGAAACACGAGCTTCGATTCTCCAGAGGAAAGCAAGAACTCATCAAAGGTCCTTTGCAGTCCTGTATTGCCTATTTTCGTTTCAGGAGATAAATTCAAGTCGGGATAACGTTTTTTCTTTTCCGCATCTGATATATTCGTCGTGCCGATCAATTGTGCTGCAGGGGTTTGATCGTGATATAATTTTTCGTTCACGGCAAAGACCCCTGGGATTTTCAATTGATTGATAGCCTTCGATTGGCTGGCCGTCAATTCTATCGGTTCATCCCCGCCAAATACGAATGGTTCATCCGCTTGTTCAATTGCCCTTTTCAGCTCACTTTCCGATCTGCCGATTATCGAGGCAATTTCATCTATAGGCCATGTCATTTTGTTCAAAAATGGAAACAGGACGAGCGTCGGAATTTCTTCATGGGCTAGTGGTTCCCCATTTCGGTCATAAAACTTTCCACGTCCATCATCAATCTTTAATATTTGTGAACGCTGTTTCACGCTTGCTTCTATTAGGTTCACATCATGTTTTGAAAAAGATTCTGTCGATACAAGTTGGATGTAGGCAAGTCTGCCTATGAGCATCAGCATAAAAGTGGTCAATAAAATAGCCAGCAACCTCATTCGTTTCTTTTTCATAAAATACACCTCGTAACCATTGTTGACGAGTTGCGAATTTTTAAACAATTACGAACAAATTTCAAGCAACATTTTTCCAAAAAAAAGAGGATGCCCCTAAGGACACCCTCTTAAACCGTTGATTAGCTGATGGATACAATCTTGACGCTCATTTCGCCGCCAGGTGTTTGGATCGATACTTTGTCGCCGACCCTTTTCCCTATCAGGCTTTTCGCGATTGGAGAATCATTGGAAATTTTCCCTTCGAATGGGTCCGCTTCAACGCTTCCAACGATGGAATATGTTTCTTCGTCACCGTTTGGAAGTTCTACGAATGTTACCGACTTTCCAAGTGAAACTGTATCTGTATTCGAATCATTGCCTTCAATGATTTTTGCATTACGGATCATGTTTTCGATTGTTGTAATACGTCCTTCAACGAATGCCTGCTCTTCTTTTGCGGAATCGTACTCTGAGTTTTCGGAAAGGTCTCCAAAACTGCGGGCGATTTTAATTCTTTCCACTACTTCTTTCCGTTTAACCGTTTTTAATTGTTCCAGTTCCTGTTCAAGCTTTAACTTACCTTCTTTAGTCATTGGATATTCTTTTTCAATTGCCAAAACCCTTCACTCCTTCTAATTCTTTACAGCAAGCATTCGCTGTGACAAGTTTATGTACTATATAGTGCTTAACCCTAAAATTGAGTCAAAATATATAAGTGCGCGACTTAAAAAGTACGCGCAATCGATACCAAGAAACAATCCGTTCCTTAGTATATAAACCGACTGCGGTGAGCAGCCGGTTCATTCTGTATCAAGAATAGAGTATTGCGTTTTCCAACATTTGTCCAGTCTTTCCCAATAAATAAACGGGATTATTTAAAAAACGGAGGAAAATGGCACCTATCATTATTTATGCTATGTTATTACAAAAAAGACTTTTGTTCAAGGATTGTTTGAATTTTTGTCACCATAAGGTCAATCGCCACATGGTTCTGACCACCTTCAGGAATGATGATGTCGGCATAACGTTTCGTCGGCTCAATGAACTGATTATGCATTGGGCGGACGACACTGATGTATTGGTCAATGACAGAATCCAAGGAACGGCCGCGTTCTTGAATATCACGCGTCATCCGTCTGAGTATCCGCAAGTCTGCGTCCGTATCAACATATAGCTTCATATCCATCAAGTCTCGAAGGCGCTCATCCTCCAGCACAAGAATCCCTTCAAGGATTATGACATCCTGCGGCTCAACAGTGACGACTTCTGCTGAACGCGTATGAATCGAATAATCATAAACGGGTTTTTCTATCGTTTCATAACGAAGTAATGCGTTAAGGTGATCAATCAACAAATCATTATCAAACGCAAGCGGATGATCATAATTCGTTTTCAACCGCTCTTCAAACGGCAGATGACTTTGATCTTTATAATAATAATCCTGTTCGATCATCAAGATCGAATGTCCTTGAAAGAATTCAAAAATGGAACGGGTAACACTTGTTTTACCTGAACCCGACCCTCCTGTAACTCCGATGACCATTGGTTTTTTCCTTGTCATGTCAATTCTCCTTCCGCATCATATTGTTCACATATACTTGATTATCTACTTGAATGCGGACAATTTGAAGCGGATGGCGAGCGGCCTCCAGCTCTTTGCCTGACTCATCCCAGATCGTACCGATTTTTTGAGTGAAGTTTTCGATTTCCGGTCCAAAAAACTCCACTTCATCTCCAGGCTTGAAGAAGTTACGTTGTTGCATGGTTACCATTTGAGTTTCTTCGTTGTAATCCAGCACCAATCCTGCGAAGTCGAAGCGAGTCTTTACGGTATGATTCCCGAACATTTGCTGTTTATACCCAGGAATTTCCCCTTCCATGAACGATGATGCCGTCTCACGGTTCGCGCACTTATCAAGCTCTTCCAGCCATTCTTGTTTGATTTTGAAATTGTCCGGATCGGCACAATACGCATCGATCACTTTACGATAGACGCTGACTACTGTAGCAATATAATGTATGGACTTCATTCGTCCTTCGACTTTTAAACTATCTATGCCAATTTCGATCATGCGTGGCAAAGATTCAATCAATTTCAAGTCTTTTGGACTCATTGCAAATGGAGCATCTTCTTTCTCGAACAAGGCTTTTTCCCCATCTTGATCCAACTCATATAAATCGTAATCCCACCGGCAAGACTGACAACAGCCGCCGCGGTTTGAATCACGCGCAGTCATATGATTCGAAAGGGTGCAGCGTCCTGAATAGGCAATGCACATAGCCCCGTGAACGAAAGCTTCGATTTCGATATCGACTTTCTCCTTCATTTCACGGATTTCATCAGCACTGGTCTCACGCGCCAAAACAACACGCTCCAACCCTTCCTCTTTCCAATACTGAACGGCCTTCCAGTTCGAAAGCGATTGCTGCGTGCTTAAATGGATTTCGACGTTTGGAGCGACCCGTTTACAAGTTTCTATGATTAATGGATCGGCAACGATGATTCCATGAACACCGGCCTCCTGAAGCCCTTCGAGATATTCATCAAGGCCATCGATATTTTCATTATGTGCGAAAATATTAGTGGTTACATATACTTTAGCACCATACTTTTTGGCGAATTCGACGCCTTCCTTCATTTCCTCAAACGTGAAGTTACCGGCATTGGACCGAAGACCATATTCCTGCCCGCCAATAAACACGGCATCTGCTCCGTAATGAACGGCGATTTTTAATTTTTCCAGGTTTCCAGCCGGAGCCAGCAATTCCGGTTTTTTTACAATGACTCTCTTTCCATCAATGATCTTGGAAATTTTATCAGCAATAGCATTCAAGGCTATTCCTCCTCTTTCTCTTACCCTTTTCTTTAATAAACCGATTCTTTAAAGAAGAACCCTGTATCCAGCTCACGGCTATCCGGCTGAACTGCTTTGACTTTTTCATATAGTTCCGCTTTCATATCATCATAACGATCAGGATCTTCTGCACATACGTCAATGGCTTCCCGATATAACTTTGTCATTTCCGTGATATATTCCGGTGTTTGTAATAGCCCTTCGATTTTCAGGGAATCTATTTCCGCCTCAATCAATTCCTGAAGTTCATCAATCATGCACATGTCATTGGGACTCATGATATGTGTACCATTTTCATCCTCATAAATCGGGTATTTATTTTCACGTTCCTTATCATGCAGAAACAAATTTCTATGTTCCTTCCGATTTTCCACTTCCAATGCCTTACCCTGGTATTCAAAATAATTCCCCAGGAGTGTGCGCTTCGATTGGAACATGCACGTCATGCCGTGCACTTGCACTTCAATCTCGACTTCGGCATTTTCCTTCATTTCAACGATCTCGTCCAAACTGATTTCACGGGCAGCTAAGGCACGGACAGCACCCCGTTTTCCCCAATAATTACATGTGTACCAGTTCGTTACCGTCATCTCTGTGTTCCAGTGCAAGGGCATATCCGGCGCAACGGCACGGACAGCCATTAAGACTGCGGGATCACCGAAAATGATCCGGTCAGCACCAGCATCGGCAAGGAATGCTACATACTCTTCAAGCTCGTCCACCTTTTCATTATGAAAAATGGCGTTCATGGACACGTAGACTTTCTTGCCTGAGGCATGTGCAAGCTCAATCGCCTTCTTGACATCTTCACGGTTGAACTCCCCTGCCAGCCTTAGCGCATAACGTTGTTCGCCAATAACGAAGGCGTCAGCGCCAGTATCGATGAGTTCTGTTATATGATCGACACTTGTCGGAGTCACGAGTAATTCAGGCTTTTTCATTTTTGTCACCTCTATGTTTACTAATGGCCACACCATCACCAATCGGCAAAATCACGGTATCGAAATTTGGATGGTCATGTAACCAGATGTTAAAATCTCTGATTTTTTTGATGAGAGCTCGCTTTCTTCTCGTCATTTCCATTTCTTCAATGTTTTCAGCAACCAAGCCTTTAAATAATACATTATCAGTAATGATAATGCCAGCCTCGGCAAGGAATGGTTCAAACAGCTCAAAGAAGCGCTTGTACTGCCCTTTAGCTGCATCAACGAAGATGATATCAAACGGACCATGTTCCATGACTTTCGGTCCTGCTTCAAGGGCATCTCCTTCAATGAGGGTGATCCTGTCCGACAGGCCAGCCTTCTTGATGTTAGCTCTTGCCTGCTCAATTCGGGCTTCATTCCGTTCAAGTGTCACGATTTGAGCTTCCGGAAGGGTCTCAGCCATCCTAATGGCCGAATAGCCAATAGCCGAGCCAACCTCCAATATCGCCTTCGGCTGATGAAGCCTCAAAATCTGAAGCAGTACCTCTATCCCTTCCGGCTCCATGATCGGCACATTGTTTTCCATCGCAAAATCTTCCAACTCCTTAATCAAACCCGTACGCTCCGGAATTAAGGAATGAAGATATTGTTCTATTTTTCCGTTCAAGACGTTTCCTCCAATTATAAGAAAACCGAAAGCGCTTGATCAGTTCATGAAAAAAAGTAGACAAAAGATTTTCATCTTTTTTTATTTTACAAAGAGCTGAAACAAGTATGCTTTTTCGATCTACATTTCCTTATCTTTCAAAATAAAACCCGGCATTCGCCGAGTTACAGTCACCGATAAAAATCGGATCCAATAAATTCACTTGTACTATTCTATCATAAAAACAAGGGGAAAGTAATATCTCTCCCCCCGCAGTGGCTAAGCATTATTTATTGGAAATATGCTCTGCCTTTTTATTATTGTGGTCCTCCAATGTTTTGGAGTAAAGCACTTCCCCTTCAGGTGTCGCCAAGAAGTATAGGAAATCCGTTTTCTCGGGTTTCAATACCGCTTCGATCGATGTCGTTCCAGCATTGGCAATCGGCCCTGGAGGTAGCCCCTTGTTCTTGTACGTATTATATGGGGACTTCACCTCAAGGTCTTTGTAAAACACCTTACTTTTATGTGAACCCTTTGCATACAAGACGGTTGGATCCGTTTGAAGCGGCATATCTTCCTCGATACGATTGTAAAAGACGGAAGCTATTTTACCGCGATCGACTTGTGCCGTTGCTTCTTCTTCAACTAGCGAAGCGAAGGTCAGCATCTTGTGTACGGAATAATCGTTCTTTTTCATTTGGGGTTCGTATGCCTGTAAGGTCTCATCCGATTTCTTCAGCATCTCGATGACTATGGATTCCAATGTTGGTTTTTCCTCATAAAAATCATAAGTCGCTGGGAAAAGGTACCCTTCAAGCGGATATAAAATCTTTTCATTTTCAATTTCCGACGTCAATAGCTCCGGATAATGCTCTTGCATGGACTTTACGAATTTCTTATCATTCAATTCCTTGAAAACTTTTTTCGGATCTTGGCCCGTCTTCACTGCAATGATATCGGCGATTTGGATAAGCTGTTTCCCTTCAGGAATCGTGATCTTCAATGCCGCTTCTTTCATGAGTTTCCCGGTTTTGATGCTTGTTACAATATCTTTAATTGGCATCGAAGGTGATAATTTATACTCACCTGCCTGGAAACCGGATTCATTGCGGAATTTAATATAATATTTGAATACGCGTGCGTCCTTTATTATCCCCTGCTCTTCAAGCAGTGTCGAAATTCCGTTCACGGATGAACCGATGGGGATTTTCACTTTCTTGATGGTGTCATCATCTGGATCGACTGGTTTCATGGCAGAGTTGATATATAAAAAACCTACCAGACTAACTATACCGATTAGTAAAATAAGCGAAGCTATCGTAATCATGATAATTTTACGTACAAGCTTTGCTTCTCCTTGCCGTTCTAACAATTTCATTTGGATATGTTCCTTTTTAGATAAATTTTTATCTTTTTCATCCATTTTCATTCCCCCTGCAAACTCACACCAACTACAGAATGGTTTCTTGATGATGCTTTCTCTAATTAATCTTTGCTTCGAACATTATACTAAAATCAACAAATAATTACATGTTTTTTGCAAAACTACATTCTTCACTACTCTATTTATGGCAAAAATGCACTAGTTTTGTCAATATACAGCCGTAATTTTATAGGAAAATAGTGATATCTTTGTCTACAGTTTTTTTGAGGGGTGTAGTTAATTTACACTTCAGGCACTCACTTCCGCGGATTGTCCGCCCTCAGCGTTCTATGCTCCTGCGGGGGTCTCCCTTAAACGCGTATTTCCCGCAGGTCTCGTAGACCTGTTCCAATCAAATTTGTTTTGACATTTAGATGGAACCTCTTTTGTAACTGTCTTGAAATTCGAACGTTAATTTCCACTCCAGGCACTCGCTTTCCGCGGGAGGTCCGCCCACGGCGCTTTTGCGCCTGCGGGGGTCTCTCTTGGACGCGTATTCCCGCAGTCTCGTACACCTGTTCCAATCAGCTTAGTTTTATTTACTCAGCTTAAAAAATGCACTCAATTTGTTTCCTGTATGTACTAGGCATTTCATGAAATGACCAGGAATATTCATATACGTATGCTACTATTGATTCAATGAGAGAAAGGTGTGAATGAGATGGATAATTCTTTTTTTGTAGGTTGGGGAACGTTGGCACTCATAAACGCCGGACTTGCTCAAGGTAAAAATAGAACGGCCTTAAATTGGTTCATGCTATCATTATTCTTAGGTCCGCTTGCAACTTTTATTCTTTTATTCGTAGAGAAAAGATAAGGGGTTACTGGTACATACATGACCGCCCTTGATGGAGGTGGGTTACTGTAGTGAGGGGTTATCAATTTCGAACGTTGATTTCCCGCAGGAGGCTCCCACACCGGTTCCAAATAGAATCCCTTTTGTCTACAAACTAAAAAACTGACCTCGATGGAGGTCAGTTTTTTTCTGGTGATTATTCTTCTTCAGCTTCTTCTTGGTCAAGGAATGTATTTAGCATTTCTTCTACTAAATCCCATTCTTCTTCCGTTTCGATCGGTGTTAGTTCACCATCTTTATTATCTTCGCTTGGTACGAAAGATGAAGCGTGGATTTCAATTTCTTCCTCATCATCTTCTGCAGACATCGGATAATAAAGTACATAAGATTTGTTGAATTTATCTGAATCGAAAGTGAAAAGGATTTCGCAAAGCTGCTCATTTCCGTTTTCATCTACTACTGTAATGTTGTTTTCACCGTGTTCCATTTGCATTCACCTCATATTGAATTTGTTTGTCTGTCCAAGAAACCTTGCAGAATCATGACAGCTGCCATTTTATCAATGACTTTCTTACGTTTGCTTCGGCTCACGTCCGCCTCAAGAAGGACACGTTCAGCCGCCATGGTTGTCAACCGTTCATCCCAGAGAAACACTGGCAGCTTGAATTTATTTTCTAAGCGTTTGGCGAATTCTTGACTGATCTCGCCGCGCGGTCCTACAGTTCCATTCATATTTTTAGGTAAACCGAGGACAATCTTAGAAACTTCATGTTCTTTTATGATTTCATTGAGACGTTTTAAGCCGAAGTCATTTCCAGCTTCGTTAATTTTGATCGTTTCCAATCCTTGTGCAGTCCAGCCCATCGCGTCACTCAAGGCAACGCCGATGGTTTTTGAACCTAAATCAAGTCCCATTGTGCGCATTAGTATTCCTCTCGATGATTCTTAAGATACGACTTAACCAATTCTTCGATGATTTCATCGCGTTCAAGCTTACGAATAATGTTTCGAGCATCCATATGGCGCGGGATGTAGGCCGGGTCACCAGATAATAGATAACCGACAATCTGGTTAATCGGGTTATAACCTTTTTCCTGAAGTGCAACATAAACTTGAGACAATACTTCTTGTACATCTCTTTCGAATGGTTCTTCGGGAAAATTAAATTTCATCGTTTTATCAAAGGAACTCATTAACATGCACCTCTCCTCAGCGTCCAGAATCCACTATTACCTACATTGTACAACACTTTTCATGGATTATGAAATCGATAAGACCCATTCTTCAACAAAATTAAGTGCTGCGTCCAATTTTTCAGGGTCTTTTCCGCCGGCTTGGGCCATATCTGGACGTCCGCCGCCGCCGCCGCCGCAACGGGAAGCAACTTCTTTGATCAATTTGCCTGCATGGAAACCGCGATCGATATAATCTTTCGTCACACCGGCAATTAAATTAACTTTATCGCCTTGAGCCGATCCCAATACGATAATGACAGAATCTAGCTTTTGTTTCAAATCATCCGCCATTGCACGCAGATTATTCATGTCGGTAGCTTGAACCTTTGCCACCAATACTTGTACTCCATTTATTTCTTTTACGTTAGAAACGAGGCTTCCCGCTTCAATATTACTTAATTTTGCAGTCAGGCTTTCATTCTCACGATGAAGGTCCTTCACCTCGGCTAAGACCGTTTCAATTCTTGAAGGTACATCTTTCAAGTTCGTTTTCAATTTAGCAGCAGCGTCCTTTAATACGCCGATCTGGTCAGTCATCAATTTGTATGCGCCAGCACCCGTTACTGCTTCTATCCGGCGAGTCCCAGCTCCGATGCCGCTTTCGGAAACGATTTTGAACAAGCCGATTACCGCTGTATTCGGGACATGGACACCACCGCAAAGTTCAAGACTATAATCGCCTATTTGAACGACACGGACAATCTTGCCGTATTTTTCGCCGAACAAGGCCATTGCGCCCATCGCTTTCGCTTCTTCAATATTTTTATAATCCGTATTCACTTGCAGACTTTGCCAAATTTTTTCATTTACAATCGTTTCGATCCGCTCAATCTCCTCTGCCGTTATCTGGCCAAAATGAGAGAAATCGAAGCGAAGACGCTCAGCTTGTACGAGTGAACCGGCCTGATTGACATGTGTACCCAATACATCTTTTAATGCCTGATGCAGAAGATGCGTCGCTGTATGATTTTTCGTGATATGGATGCGGTTTTCTTGATTGACCGCAGCAACGATATCGGAATCTGACGTTAATGTTCCGGCAACCACAGTTACACGGTGCAGATTTTGGCCATTTGGCGCTTTTTGAACATCATGGACATCCACTTTCACGGATTCACTGGCCATCGTTCCTTTATCAGCGATTTGCCCGCCGCTTTCCGCGTAGAATGGAGTTTTGTTCAGAATCACCTGAACATCTTCACCTTCTTGTGCTTCCGTTACAAGCTCGCCATTTTTTATGATTGCAGCTACTTTTGCCTCAACCGCAACTTGATCATAGCCAACAAATTCACTTTCAACTTTAATATCGCCCAGTACTCCGCCTTGGATTTGCATGGAATCCACATCTTGACGAGCTGAACGGGCACGTTCACGCTGTGCATCCATTTCCTTTTCAAATCCAGCCTGATCGATCATCATGCCTTCTTCTTCTGCATATTCTTCCGTTAACTCGATTGGGAAGCCATATGTGTCATATAAACGGAATGCGTCACTGCCAGGAATGGTTGTGCTGCCTTTTTCTTTTTCCTTTTTGATGACTTCAGAAAGGATGGCAAGTCCATCATGAAGCGTTTCATGGAAACGTTCCTCTTCATTTTTGATGACTTTCGCAATGAAATCTTTATTTTTAAGTACTTCAGGGTAGAAGTCTTTCATGATTTCACCGACAACTGTCACAAGCTCGAACATGAATGGACGATTGATGTTGATTTGCTTAGCATATCGAACCGCTCTGCGAAGTAAACGGCGTAACACATAACCACGGCCTTCGTTGGATGGAAGTGCTCCGTCCCCTACTGCAAATGCTACAGTACGTATATGGTCGGCAATGACCTTGAATGCAACATCTTTTTCTGTATCGACACCATATTTCACATCGGAGATTTCTTCGACCGCCCGGATGATTGGCATGAATAGATCGGTATCATAGTTCGTCGCCACATCTTGAACGACGGATGCCATGCGTTCAAGCCCCATGCCCGTATCAATATTTTTCTTTGGAAGCGGTGTGTAAGAACCGTCCGGATTATGGTTGAATTGAGAAAACACAAGATTCCAGACTTCTAGATGCCGTTCATTTTCCCCGCCTGGATATAGTTCCGGATCATTCGGATCATCACCATATGCTGGTCCGCGGTCATAGAAAATCTCTGTATTCGGACCACTAGGGCCTTCACCGATATCCCAGAAATTTTCTTCCAGACGAATGATTCTTTCAGCAGGAACACCGATCTTTTTATTCCAAAGCTCGAATGCTTCGTCATCTTCAGGATGGATTGTCACAGCTAATTTCTCTTTGTCAAACCCTATCCATTTTTCATCCGTCAAAAACTCCCATGCCCATGTGATGGCTTCTTCTTTAAAATATTCACCAATGGAAAAGTTACCTAGCATTTCGAAAAACGTATGATGACGTGCTGTTTTCCCCACGTTTTCAATATCGTTCGTACGAATGGCCTTTTGTGCATTTGTAATCCTTGGATTTTCTGGAATCACCCGGCCATCAAAATATTTCTTTAACGTCGCAACCCCGGAATTGATCCAAAGCAAAGATGGATCTTCATGAGGAACCAATGACGCACTTGGTTCGATGGTATGGCCTTTCTCACTAAAAAAATCTAAGTACATTTGGCGGATTTGAGCACCAGTTAAATACTTCATATATATCCTCCTTCTAATAATTATGTAATTTTGAGCACACAAAAAACTCCCATCCCAAAAACAGGGACGAGAGTTAACTCGCGGTACCACCCTGATTATGGACGCAGGAAAATCCTCTGTCCATCACCTTCATAAAAGCCTTAACGCGGCATGACGGCAGGTATTAGCTGCTCTCAGGACTAGCTTTCTGCTGCTCTTCATCTGGCAATCCCTCTCAGCCTAGGGGACCCCTCTCTTCTAGATGGACTTCAGCATACTTCATCCTTCAACGAATTATCTTATGTAATGGATTATATTCACAAGGCTTTTATTTGTCAATAAGCGGCGGCTTCTTTCTGAAGTGAACACGGGCATGAAGCACAAAAACTTTCAGCACAGCCAAAATGGGAATCGAAAGGACCATTCCCGTGATACCGCCTATTTCACCTCCGGCCAATAATGCTAGCATGATGAAAAGCGGATGCATATGGAGGCTTTTACCGACTATTAACGGCGACAAGATATTCCCCTCAAGAAATTGAAGGACAAGCACGATCACCACGATGATCAACACCATTTTCACTGATATTGTCGCGGCGATTATCACGGCAGGAATGGCCCCGATAATCGGCCCGAAATACGGAATGACATTCGTTATTCCGATTATCGCCCCCAAAAGCAGCGGATATTGCATGTCGACTATCCAAAAAAGCAGCGAGGAAATCAACCCGATCACGACACAGACAATGATTTGACCGCGAATATAACCGCCAAGCGACGCATCAACATCACGAACGAATGCCCGTCCCTGTTTGCGCCATTTTTTCGGGGTCATATACCAAGCCATTTTTTTTAAAGCCGTGAAATCTTTCAGGATATAAAAAGCAATGAATGGAATCAACGCAATCAGAACGATGAAATCAATCATCTTCATGGCATACTCCATCGCTTTTTCAGACATACGATTCAACCAACCTTCAAAAAGGGTGACACCGTCTTCAAACCTTTCATGAATACCGAACGGCCATGTAGCTGTTTGATGATTGAGCTTATCTATCCTGCTCCGGTACTGTTCAACTAGTTCCGGTACGCTTTCCGACAGCTCGCGAACCTGACTGACCATCACCGGTATGCCTTTATAAACGGCAAAGCCAATCCCTCCGAAAAATAACAAATAGATGATCATAATCGAAAGCCACCGACGCATTCCTTTCTCATTTAAATATTCCACTACCGGATGCAGCAAGTAACTGATGAACGCACCAACCAAAAAAGGTAAAAGTACCGTCACACATACAGTTACAACAGGTCCCCACATAGGCTTAAGTTTCATAAAAATATAAATAACGAAAAATAAGAGCAATAAAAAACCCAGGCGATAAAACCATTTTAGACGAATACTCACACTAAACACCTCCCGCTCATTTATTCTTCGAAAGGCGGAAGGATTTCATACATAAAAAAGAGTGTCCCACGATCAGGACACCCAAACGCATTAAAATAATGACTTTAATCTTTTGCGTATCTTCTTCATACTACGTTTGATCATCTTTGAGTTCATCATGTCCGAACCCATGTTCATAAGACTATTGCGTGAACGTCTAGCCATTGTAAACACCTCTTCCGTTAATTACATACTGAAGCGGCGGTCATTTTCCTCAAACAAATCGTCCAATGAGCTTAAACTTCCATCTTCCTCGACCTGGTGCGTATTAATGATTCCTTCCGATAAGGTCATTTCAATAAAACAACTCCAACAATAATATTGATTCACGCCAATTTTCCCGACATCTTTACTGCGGCAATTCGGACATTGTATTTCCAAAATTGGACACCTCACTGTTCATAAACTGAAACAATGATGGTATCCTTCCCTAATGTAGGTGGCTGTTTTGATTCGACCACTGTCGACTCCGAGAAAAACCCATCCGTTGTTTCATACGCTATAATCGTGCCCAATTTTTCCTTGAAATATACATCCTGCAGTAAACCAAGCTCTTCGCCCATTTCTGAAAAAATCATGCGTCCCAATAATTCGTCCTTTGTTAGACAGATGGAACCGTCAGGCACTTTCCTTGGAGTTGAATCCTGTTGCATGATGACGATCCCATCTGGACCGAAAGAAGTAATATCGTCCAGTTTCAAATGGAAGGCTCTCTTGAACAATGCTTGTTGATGAATGACCAAGCCTGTTACTTGGCCCGATTCAGAAATCGATAAATCGTGGACCGTGCCGATCCTTTGTCCTTTGCTTGTAAAAACCGGCATCCCTTTCAATAAAGAAAACGTCCGCAAGGTCATCCCGCCTTTCCGAACATTTTTATTATTTCATTCATCCTGTAAATAGATGTGCTGAAAGGTTTTCCATTGTTCATCATTACGAAAAACATGGCATAAAAAAAGACCGGTTTCCCGGTCACCTCATCTTACCATCCTCTGCTGGAACCTCCGCCACCGGAACTTCCTCCGCCACCGCCTCGTGGGCCTCCACCGCCGCCACGGCCTCCGCCACCTCCGCGACTAATGAACATCAAAAGGATATTAAGTAATGTTTGAAGTAAAAATCCTTTGAAGAACTTGGCATCAAGGATGAACACAATGATGACACCGATGATGATGAGAAAAATCTGTAAACGTGATGGCTGAAAGGTATCTGACTCTGATCCTTGCTGAACGGAGAGATCTTGATGAAAATCGTCACCTAGGTCGTATTCTTTCGTGACATCGTTATACACGGCCTTATAGGTTTCCGTCAGGGCAGCATCATATTTACCCTCTTTCAGCGCAGGGATAGCCACATTATCCAAAATCTGTCCAGATTTTATATCGGTAATGGCCCCTTCCAAACCGTACCCCACTTCAATACGGATTTTCTGTTCTTCCATGGCCAGCACAATGAGGACTCCATTGTTCAGCTCGGCATCACCAAGCTTGAATGATCTAAATGCCTCGACCGAGTATTCCTCGATCTCGGATCCTTCCATCGAATCAACCGTCAAAACGGAAATCTGTGCTTTTGTGGCATCATCCAACCGTTTTCCAAGTTCGATGAGTTCGGATTTCTCCTGATCATCGAGTACTCCAGCGAAGTCCTGGACATAGATATCCCCAACAGGCTTAGGAATGTTAGGTTGTGCTGCGACTACGTTTGCTAAATTGAACATGAGAATGAAGAATAGCGCAAACACAGCGAGTTTTTTCATTATTTATCGCTCCCGAAATCAACCTTAGGAGTTTCTTTTTCTTGATCGGTCACTTCAAAATATGGTTTAGCCTCGAACCCGAACGCGCCTGCCATCATATTTTTCGGAAAGCGTTTAATGGCCTTATTATATGTGGTAACTTCATCATTATAGTCTTTTCGGGCTACCGTCAGACGATTTTCCGTTCCTTCCAAACTATCCATGAGGCCCTTAAAGTTCTCATTAGCCTTTAAATCCGGATAGTTCTCGACAACCACCAAAAGACGGCTTAAGGCCCCACTCATTTCTTGATCGGCCGCTATCGCATCTTCAGTCGAACTGGCACCAGCTAACTTCGATCGTGCATCACTCACCGCTTTAATGGCTTCCGTTTCATGCTTTGCATAGCCCTTTACCGTTTCGACAAGATTCGGAATCAAATCCGCTCTTCGCTTCAATTGATTATCCACCTGTGACCACTTATTGTCGACGTCTTCATTGGCACTAACAAGGCCGTTGTACGAAGATACCCCATAAATGATCAGTAAAACGACAACGACTAACCCTATTATCCATCCTTTTTTCATTCAAATCCCCCTACTCTTTCACATATAAGTTATATTTTATAATGGTTCCACCAAAACTATGAGTTTAAAACAAAATTTATGAAGGAACGAAACAGTCACCCTATATGAAATCATAAGGCGTGACATTTTCCATCCCGATCATCGGGTCTGCATGCATGAGGATATCAAGATAACTTGCCTGTTCCTCATGTACCTCTCCCTTTTCCACTGGCAGATCTTCTTCACTCAGAGCCTCTCGCAGCTTTTCACGCAAAGTCGTTTTCCGGCGCATCTCATCATTACGTTCGATTCCTAAACGGAATGCATCTTCTTCACCACAAAGAATCAAGAAATTTTTACTGCGGGTAATCGCCGTATACAATAAATTACGACGGAGCATCCGATAATAACTTTTCACTACTGGTAAAATGACAATAGGGAACTCGCTACCCTGCGACTTATGGATGGAGCAGCAATATGCATGTGTAATCTGGTTCAAATCCTGTTTCGTGTATGTTACTTCTATCCCCTCAAACGATATGATTACTTTATCGACATGATCGGTATTTTCTTTAGCGAACAATATGGACACGATTTCGCCCATATCCCCATTAAAGACACCCTCCTCCGGCTGATTCACCAGTTGAAGGACTTTATCTCCCGTTCTGTAGATCACGTCACCAAATTTAATTTCCCGCCGTTTTTCATTCACATTGCTATTGAAAACTTCCTGAAGCATTTTATTCAATGCATCAATCCCGGCAGGACCTCTATACATGGGAGCCAGCACCTGTATATCTTTTGCCGTAAAACCCTTCGTCCTCGCATTCGCAACCACTTTCTCAATGACTTGGGGGATTTGGCCAGTCTGGCAGCGAATGAATGATCGATCCTCTTGCTGCTTCGTGACATCATCCGGAAGTCTTCCTTTTTTGATATCATGGGCCAATTCAATGATCGATGAACCATCAGCTTGACGATAAATATGCTCAAGACTGACAGTCGGTACACAATTCGATGCAAGCAAATCCTTTAATACCTGTCCAGGGCCGACTGATGGGAGCTGATCTTCATCACCAACCAATATCACTTGGACATTTTCCGGCAAAGCTTTAAACAATTGATGGGCAAGCCATGTATCCACCATCGAAACCTCATCGATGATTACGATACGGCCATCCAACTGATTATCCTCATCATGGGAAAACCCTTCACTCCCGTTCCACCCCAGTAGACGGTGAATCGTAACGGCGGGGAGTCCTGTCGATTCAGCCATGCGTTTCGCTGCACGGCCAGTAGGAGCCGCAAGTACGAATGGAAATGGATCGCTGCCCTCTTTTTTATAATCGTGAATGTCCATCGATACGCCATGCAGCTCTGCATAGAGCTCAACGATCCCTTTGATTACTGTTGTCTTACCGGTACCCGGCCCCCCCGTCAAGATTAACATGGGTGACTGCAGGGCTGTTTGGATCGCTTCCTTTTGAGCTGGAGCATAGGATACATCTAGCCGCTCTTCCAGCTTGCCAAGTGCCAGCAAAAACTCCGATTCCGGGAACTGATCTTCATACTCGGTTTGAGAAAGCAATCTCTTGATGTTCATTATGATTCCTTTTTCGGAATAAAATAAGGAGGGCGGATAAATTCGTTGATCCTCGACAACGATTTTCCCCGCTTGCGTCAATTCGATTATTTCCGAGGAAATGTTCGTGAACTCAATCCGATCCCGTTTATTTTCCTCAAGCAGGCGCTTGACCGCTTCCAAAAGCTGCTCAGCTTCTATGTAGATATTTCCGTCCTGGAGGCATTGTGATTCAAGGGTGTACAAGCAGGCTGCCTTGATTCGGTCGGGATGACTGCCGGAAATGCCAAGCTGATTCCCAAGCTCATCCGCCCGTCCAAAACCAATCCCTTCAATATCCTCTACAAGCTTATAAGGATTTCCCTGAACCATCGAGATCGTATCCTGTTTATACATTTGATAAATCTTCATCGACAGCTGAGGACCAAAACCATATTGATTCAGGGCGATCATCACCTGCTCCAGACCTTGATGCTCCACTAATGTATCATAGAGACCCTTTGCCTTTTCCCCAGATAACTTCGGGATATCATCAAGTAACGAAGGCTGAGCCAGAATTTTGGAAATTGCCTTTTCCCCTAGTGTCTCAACAATGCTCTCGGCTGTTTTTTTCCCAATGCCTTTGAACAGGTCACCGGATAAATAGCTGACGATGCCTTCCTTGGATTGGGGTAAATCCTTGCGAAAATGCTCAACATGATATTGAAGGCCAAAACGCGGATGTTCCTTCATCGCTCCATAAAAAATATAAATCTCGTCCTCATGCATCTTTGGAAAATATCCGGTTACGACAGCTTCCTTCTCTTCATAATTCAGATTCGTTTCATGCACACGAATTCTTACAACCGAGTACATATTTTCTTCATTATGAAAGATCGTCACTAAATGACTTCCTTTCATGAACATTTTCTCTTCTGAAAACAAATCCAACGAATCTTGCTGGCTCAACGCTTCTCCCCACCTTTCCATGCATATGCCTTCTATTTACTCTGCATTCATTTCTTCCATCAGTTTCTTACCGTGCGCAGCCAGCATATGGTCAGGCTGTGCCTCCAATGCTTTATCAAAATAAGCCATCGCCGCTTGCGCATCTTCACGATACCCGGCAAACGCTACACCTAAATTATAATAGGCGTCTGCATGGCCCGGATCCTGTTCCACCACTAAATTCAGTTGATTGATCAATTCATCATACAATTCCGCATTAGCTAGACATAGCGCATATTGGAATCGCGCATCTACATCCTCAGGGCTCAACTCCACGGTTCTCTGTAAATAAGGCATCGCCAATTTCGGTTGATCCAACGCCATCAATGTCAATCCAAGCATAAAGTAAGCATCGCTGTTCTCCAGTCCCAAACGGATCGCTTTTTCAAACATATCCTTCGCTTCGACTAATTTTGCATCGGACTCATAGTATAGGTTCCCTAATGAATAGTAAGCCGCTGCTGCATTTTCATCCAGCTCAATCGCCTTTTTGTAAAACTTTACGGCTTTATCCGTTTCACCCACTGCAGTCAGTACATTCCCAAAATTTATGTAGGCAACAGGCTCATTCGGATTTTCCTCGATCGCCTCATTGAAAACTTTCGCCGCTTCTTCGTATTTCCCTTGTTGCATTAATTCAATTCCTTGTTGATTCTTATCCATGTTCATTCACACTCCATTTTTATAATAAAAAGTATAGCACAAGCCAGTGGTCTAATTCAGACCGAACCCGCAATCAAAAAGAAGTCCCCAACCGCAAACACAGCTGGGGACATGCTCATTTTACCCTACGTAAGTCAGTTTTTCACCTTTTTTAAATACTTCATCAATCGTACCGCCACCAAGGCATACTTCTCCATCATAGAATACGACTGCTTGTCCAGGTGTGATTGCGCGGACTGCTTCGTCAAAAATGACTTCGACATCACCATTTTCCATGACCTTCACTTTTACGCCGCTATCCTCTTGACGGTACCTGAACTTTGCCGTGCATACAAATTCCCCTGCAGGTATATGTTCCGCTACCCAGCTGACATTCACTGCAAGAAGGGAATTGGAATACAACACATCATTATCAAAGCCTTGACACACATATAAAACATTACGCTTCAAGTCTTTTCCCGCAACAAACCAAGGTTCGCCGCTTCCGCCTATCCCTAGACCGTGGCGCTGACCGATTGTGTAATACATCAATCCATCATGCTTGCCCATC
The DNA here is from genome assembly GCF_918698115.1 of Peribacillus sp. Bi96. GTDB lineage: Bacteria > Bacillota > Bacilli > Bacillales > DSM-1321 > Peribacillus. The sequence goes on along the minus strand of NZ_CAKKLV010000001.1, from coordinate 416,874 downwards.
ACTTTGCCATCCATCGTGACCATATCTCCAGGCTGAGCTGGAAGGTAATTACTTAAAAACTCTTTGAAATTGCGTTCACCGATAAAACAGATGCCTGTTGAATCTTTTTTCGTTGCTGTTGCAAGACCCGCTTCTTTCGCAATTTCACGGACTTCCTTCTTATCGATGTGTCCAAGTGGAAACATGACTTTTTCCAATTGCTCTTGAGTAAGCTGATTCAAGAAGTACGTTTGATCTTTATTGTTATCGACACCGCGAAGCATTTTGTATTCGCCATCCCGGTATTCAACTTGTGCGTAATGTCCAGTTGCCACATAATCCGCACCAAGACTTACCGCATGTTCAAGAAATGCCTTGAACTTGATTTCCTTATTGCACATAACATCCGGATTTGGAGTGCGGCCCGCTTTATACTCTTCCAAGAAATATGTGAACACTTTATCCCAATATTGCTTTTCGAAATTGACCGCATAATAAGGGATGCCGATTTGATTACAAACCGCTATTACATCATTGTAATCTTCCGTTGCTGTACAGACTCCGTTTTCATCTGTATCGTCCCAGTTCTTCATGAAAATCCCGACCACATCATAGCCTTGATTCTTCAACAGCAGGGCTGACACAGAGGAATCAACGCCTCCTGACATACCCACGACGACGCGGGTATCCTGTGGTGCTTTATTCATCCTGTCACCTCATTTATTTAAAGCAAGAATTATTTTCTCACTAATCTATTAACGATTTTCACGGTTGTTTCAGCCGCTTGCCTGACTTCCTGTTCCGTGTTGTTCAAACCGAAGCTGAAACGAATCGAATTCTTCGTTCGCTCCGAATCTTTTCCAAACATCGCAACAAGCACATGCGAAGGATCGATTGACCCTGCCGTACATGCAGACCCACTTGATACCGCAACACCGGCCAAGTCCAGATTAACCAGCATCGATTCCACATTCGTACCCGGAAAACTAACATTCAGCACATGTGGCAGTGACTGCTCCATAGATCCGTTAATTTCATATTGTACATCCGCCTCGTCAAAGACGGCAAGCAATACGTCTTTAAATTGCAAGTATTGCTCCGTTTTCTTATCCATCATGCTTTGAGCAATCAAAACCGCTTCGGCAAAACCAGCAATTGCCGGCACACTCTCCGTGCCCGCACGGCGTTTTCGTTCTTGTTCCCCGCCATATAAATGTGGATTCAGCTTCAAGCCTTCACGCATATATAGGAAGCCGATTCCTTTGGGACCGTTGATTTTATGTGCTGAAACACTTAGCAAATCCACACCCAGCCCACGAACGTCGATAGAGATCAAACCATATGCCTGAACCGCATCCGTATGGAAAATGGCTTGATGACCTTTAAGGAGTTGTCCAATTTCAGCAATCGGCTGAATGGTCCCCACCTCGTTATTGCCATACATGACCGAAACCATAATCGTATCGTCCCTCAATGCCGCCTTTAAATCGTCAATTGAAATAAGCCCCGCTTCATTCACAGGTAAATATGTGACTTCAAAGCCAGACTTCTCAAGGAATTGACATGTATGCAAAACAGCATGATGCTCAATCTCCGTCGTAATGATGTGCTTGCCTTTTTCTTTATTCGCATTCGCAACGCCGATAATCGCCATATTATCCGCTTCTGTTCCACCGCTCGTGAAAATGATTTCATTCCGTCCGGCACCGACACTTGTTGCAATGCTCGAACGCGCCTCATCTAAAACATGGCGCGCCTCCCGCCCGAAAGCATGAATGCTCGATGGATTACCAAAGTCATGGCTCATGACTGTCATCATTCTATCGATCACATTCGGATGCATCGGAGAAGTCGCAGCATGATCTAAATATATTCTTTCCACTTTATTGTCGCCTCCATTAAAAAACGCAAGCGCCTACATAATAGGCGCATTGCTAATCACTTAAATATAGTACATATAAGAATCGATTTCTCCCGTATCCTTGTAGCTCGCCAAATCCATCAGCGTCGTATTATCCAATACATCCTTCACCGCATCGCGAATGCGAATCCAAAGCTGGCGCTTAACCGGCTCTTCATCCTCAATCCCTTCAACGGGGGTAATCGGACCTTCCAATACACGGATGACATCACCCGAAGTAATCTCCTGAGGATCCTTAGACAAGACATACCCGCCATACGCACCGCGGACACTCTTCACCAACCCCGCATTACGAAGTGGCGCAATCAACTGCTCCAAATAATGCTCGGACAGATTATGCGTCTGGGCAATCGATTTCAAACTTTTCGGGCCTTCTCCATAATGTTTAGCAAGCTCGATCATAATCGTTAAACCATAACGGCCTTTAGTAGATATCTTCATACATATACACCTCAAATTATTTATCCGTTTCTAAATTCTTTTGAAATTATAGCATATTCCCGCCAGAAATGCATTCACCCACCCTCCATTTGTCAAATTATCCTAATTGGAGAGATAGGAAAAATGAAATCACTAGTGTTATGGCGGACGGATTAAACGAAAGTTCGATTCTTTGATTCAGTTAGCTTCACCAAATTACAGGAAGCCAATTTATTAAAGGAGAATACTCTACTTAAATCTTTAAGGAGTGATTACCATGATCATTAAAGATTGCTAGATGCCATTAAAAATCGACATGCTAGAGGCTCTCATGAACGAAGATATCAAAAAAATCAGGGCAGGATTCAATGGTGAATACAGAGTCTTCCAATCTCTTAAAGCCCTTCCTAAAAAAGAGTATCTACTCTTTCATAACCTCCGTCTTTTCTCGACCACGCATTTAATCAACTGATCCGCACAAATCCAGATGGAAAAATCGAAGCTTTTGACGATCCAATATTGCAAGTGAACGGCAGCGCGAGCATCTGTTAGACTGGTTAAAAACAAAAAAATGAACAACCTTCCAGTTGAAACACTAGTTGTCAGTGCTAATTCTTCCACTATCATTCGGGCGGAGAAAAAGGAGGTTAATAGAAAAATAATACGCAAGGGCCGGTGTTTTCTGCCATAAATGTCATGCATATACCATAGAACGGCAAAGAAAGTGGATTTGCCATACATGTTTGGGTACTTCCATGATGCTCATATTTCGGCACTTTTAGATTATGTATATCTCGTTAAGCCTTCCATTACCAACAGCGAATTTCGAAACTCCCTCCAACTCCAATCCCCTTCCAGCGCAAAAAAATTATTACCTTCAATGAAACTGGATCATTCCGGCCAAACCAAAGGCAGAGTCTATCTACTAAGTTCACTCATAGAAAGCTAGGACGAATTATCAAGCTTGAAGGTCGGATTGAATACGAATTCACCGTCATTCACAGCATAATCAGCGCATTTCCCCCACAACTTGTGATACCTTATATAAAAAGGAGAGGTGCGCAATGAATATTAAACCGCTTGCTTTCCGGATGCGGCCTCGATCGATTGATGAGATCATCGGGCAGGAGCATCTGGTCGGTGAAGGGAAAATTATCGCGAGGATGGTTAAAGCCAAGCAGCTATCCTCCATGATTCTGTATGGACCGCCTGGAATTGGCAAGACATCGATTGCAAGTGCGATTGCCGGAAGTACGAAGTTTGCTTTCCGGACGCTGAATGCGGTGACCAATAATAAAAAAGATATGGAAATCGTCGCAGCTGAGGCGAAAATGTCTGGTAAAGTGATACTGCTACTCGATGAGGTTCATCGTCTCGATAAAGCGAAGCAGGATTTCCTATTGCCTTATCTCGAAAACGGAATGATTACTTTGATCGGTGCAACGACAAGCAACCCTTATCATGCAATCAATCCGGCAATCCGAAGCAGGTGCCAGATATTCGAGCTCAAATCATTGGAAACCACTGATATAATCAAAGCCCTGGAACGGGCACTTCTTGATGAAGAGCGAGGACTTGGTGCATATAAAACGGATGTCAGCTTTGATGCCCTTACCCATTTCGCGACTGCTTCGAACGGAGATGTCCGCAGTGCCCTTAACGCTCTAGAGCTCGCCGTCATTTCGACCGAACCTGATGAATCCGAAACGATCAACATCGATCTGCAAATTGCCGAGGAATGCATGCAGAAAAAAAGCTTTTCACATGACAAGGACGGTGATGCTCACTATGACGTCCTGTCGGCATTTCAAAAATCAATTCGAGGAAGTGATGTGAATGCAGCCCTTCATTACTTGGGTCGCTTGGTCGAAGCGGGCGATCTTGTCAGCATCGCACGCCGCTTGGTCGTCATCGCCTACGAAGATGTCGGTCTTGCCAATCCACAGGCCGGTCCCAGGGCACTCGCTGCAGTCGAAGCCGCAGAACGACTCGGTTTTCCTGAAGCCCGGATTCCACTTGCCAACTCAGTGGTCGAATTATGCCTATCACCTAAATCGAATACAGCCATTTCCGCAATTGATGCAGCCCTTGCTGACATTCGCAGCGGCCATAGTGGAGACGTACCGGACCATCTTAAGGATGCCCATTACAAAGGAGCCACGGATCTCGGACGCGGTATCGGCTACCTATATCCGCATGACTACGAAAATGGCTGGGTAAAGCAGCAATACTTACCGAACAAACTTCGCAGCAAAAAATATTACAAACCAAAAAAGAGCGGGAAATTCGAACAAGCCCTTACCTTGGTCTACGAAAATATCGAGAAAAAGAAATAACTCCGGATCGCTTCAGACCCGGAGTTTTTTTATTGTGGGAAATGAAAGCTTTTTACATGCCTCATATTGACAAAAATCTCCTCCCCATGAGCATCCGCCATCTCAATGATGCCGTTTTTCACCGTACTGATCTTCCCAATATTCTTCGGATGCATCCCTAAGTCCAGCACCACCAGCTTATTGGCTAACTTTTTTACCTGTTCCTCCAAAGTCCTTGCCCAGCTTATAGTAGAGACCTGTGCAAGTTGCTCTGCTTTGTTCAAACCGTAAGGCCCGTTTACATCATCACACACCGAAAGCCACTTCAAATGATCCATCGAGATGAACATCGTTTTGAATACAGGCGAATAAAAGACAAAATAGTTATTCATGATGCCAACGATATAACCATGGACCGAATCTTTTTTAGTGAGCATGATTTCTACAAACATCCCCTTCGCGTTCATCAACAACTTTCGGAACGATGTCTCGTCGATTTCCGGCACCTCCCCCGAACCAATCTCCTCATCGATCATGGGAAAGGAAAAATTTTTAATGTGCTTAAAAGGAATGTAGCGGTACACTTTTCCCGTGTACAAGACTATGATGTCCGAGTTAGCTTCAATTAATATCCCCGCTTCATAGATATTTCCAGTGAGCTCCAGTTCCATATACTGGTCAATATGATTTGATAACAAGTGTTGTCCTCCTTTCTATTTAAATCAATCATATCCAAAAAGCAAATAATGTTTTGTCCCATTTTTGATACTGCAGCCTTACCTATCTTTTAAAACAATTGTCTCGTTAGTTCCAATAGTAAAAAGCTGTTATGGAATGAAAGTATTAAACTCAAGAACTATATCAGTCTACAACTGCATGTCCATTCTCCATAAGAAGGCACAACAACTCTTTTTGGTTGCTGTACCTGTAGGTATTTCTTTTAACGTGTGTTTTGAGATGATGCTTTGATTAGGTTCTCAATCCATATTTGCTTGAATGCATTTGAACGAGTACGTCTGCCTCTCCCTAATCCATTTGATGCAGAGCCTTCAAATGAAGAACTACTTTCGTCTGATGAGCTGCTTTCGTCTGATGAGCTGCTTTCTTGTGTTGATCCGTTTGACGCGCCTCCATTTGCAGAACCTTCAGATTTAGCGTTTTCCCCTCCGCTCTCTTCTTTTTCCTCTTTCTCTTCCTCTCTCTTCACAGATAATCCTACGAATTGGACATGGTCAGTTGGCACATAAAATAATTCTTCATTATGCACGACGATAAGGTACGTGTCAGCCACTTCCATCAGAATGCCCTCAACCTTCTCAGGTCCTCCACCACTAACTGATACCCAGTTGTGGACTAACCGAGTTAATAGGCCATTAAGTGTATCTGTACCGTTATATACAAATTCAGGCAAGAATTCAGTGAACGATTGTTCCACCAATGTTACACTTTTAATATGGGAAATCGGGTATAAAACAAGACCTTCTTTCTCCGTGGATAACACTAAAAATTCCTCTTTCACATCAATAACCCGGCCAATTTTTGATGCCGGACCGCCGCCATTCACTTGAATGCAGCTAGTTTGAAGTGATTTTAGCACTGCTAAAAAATTTGCTGGATATACAAGTTCTTCGTCGTTGATCGGCAAAAAATCAACCTGAGCTTTCTTCGCATTCGCGACAACGATTTTCAAATGCTCGATGGCGAAATACACGATTTGATTTTGTTCTTGATTTTGTTCTTGATTTTTTTCTTGATTTTGTCCTGTTTGAATGACGATATAATCGCTTAACACTGCTAAAAGCTTGCCTTCTCTAGATTCAGGCCCGCCTTTAAACACCTTCACAAATTTCCCTGTTAAAGCTTCAAGGTACGGTAAACCAACAGTCTCTTCCATTTTTCCTTTAGCCTCCAATAGTTATTTATACTTTAGTGATATCCGTACTGCATATATATGCGCCTTCTTTCTAATACGGACTCTGCTAATCACCCATTTTGTAGTAAATCGTCGTACGCCTAGAAAACTCATTTGGAGAATCACTTTTTCCAGTCTATTCAAATTGTGAAAAAAGGCCTTACTTTTTGATGAAAAAACTCCGGAATTTTTTCCGAAGTTCCGTTCTTCATTTTGAAATGGGCATTCGGGCACTCGTTTTACCGTTCAAGGCTGTCTGTAGGGGTGAAGCATCATAATGAAAAACGCATAAACCCAACACATTTCAGATTGACTCCTTATAGATTTTGTTAGTTTAACGAATGATAAGTCAAAGGAGTGATAAATTTGAAAGTGGAAGGTATTTATACATATTTATGTGAAAATTGTTCAACACTGTTTGGAGTAGTATCTCGGTTTTCTGTTTTGGAAGATAAAATTGAGACACTGACATGCCCCAAGTGTTCTAAGAAAGAAGCAGCTTGTATTGGAGAAGGGCATATAAATTACTTGAATTATGAAAAAAGGGATGAAATAATAACGAACGATACCGATGAGTCACAACTACCTGAACTATTAACAGTAGAGCATGTGGCAGATTATTTAAATGTAAGTGAAAGAACTGCTGATGAATACATGGGAAATCCCGATTTTCCTTTAATTCGTTTAAAAAGGTCCAAGAGGGTTTTTAGGGATGACTTTTTCGACTGGGTACAGTCAAAGAAGAAATAAAACATGAAGAAGTCGTTAGGAATTTGTAAGACTAATTTGAATGGGTATTAAAAAGAGTGAGATAGACGAATTAGCTGAAATCATGATTTAAAGTACACAACGATTCCTAGAAATTAATTCAGACTTTGATTAAATAAACCCAGCTGCTTTATGAATAGCATTTGCAACACGTTAATTTATTATAGCCTGCACAGGTACTTGTTTTATTGGTTATATCAAGCAAAGTATAAGGAGGATTCATGATATGCGGCTGTATCATTATGATAACCGATGTACTAAGATAAAAACGACCAGCCGCTTCATATATCTCGCCGCTAAAAAGGAAATGAATAATATACCTACATGTTCAATTATAATCAGGTAAGCATGGATTTTCCATTTATCCACTCCTTTAGCACTAAACATCTAAACGATTTTAATTTCCCACCCTCATCGCCACTGTTCTAGTTACATAGAATAAAATTACACTAAAAAATGTCAAAGGTATTATAAAATAACAAAATATACTATTCTTTTAAAGGAAAATTAAATATAATAGAGTAAGTGGTAACAAAAAGAGGAAGGAAGTATTATATGAGACATGAAAAAAAGAAGAAAAAGAAACGGACATGGCTGAAAGTAGCTGGGATAATTGTCCTACTTTTTATACTAGCAGGGGGAGCTTTTGCCTACTCCGTTTGGAATTCTCTAACAAAAACCGTTGACACGATGCATACACCAATAGACCGGACCACGGATAAACGAACGAAAGACCTTGCACTATCAGATCAAGAGCCCTTCTCGATGCTCATGCTCGGTGTCGATGAACGTGATGGCGATAAAGGCCGTTCAGATACAATGATCGTCCTGACCGTCAATCCACAAAAGAAATCGGTCAAAATGCTAAGCATTCCGCGTGATACACGGACCGAGATCGTCGGTCATGGTACACAGGATAAAATCAACCATGCATTTGCCTTCGGCGGCGCGAAAATGTCCATGGATACCGTTGAAAACTTCCTTGATATCCCAATCGACTATTATATGAAGATCAATATGGAAGGCTTTAAGGATATCGTTGACGCAGTCGGCGGTGTGACTGTGCAAAACGATTTGGACTTCACATCTGATGGCATTCATTTTGCAAAAGGTACGCATACTCTTACTGGGAAAGAAGCCCTTGCCTATTCAAGAATGAGACATGATGATCCGAGTGGTGATTTCGGCCGTCAATCTAGACAACGTTCCATCATCGAAGCCGTCATTAAAAAAGGAGCGAGCGTTTCCTCTCTGACGAAATACGATGAAGTCTTCGATGCACTCGGTAATAATATCCAGACGAATTTGACGTTTGATGACATGATGGACATCCAAAAGAACTATCGGGATGCAAGCAAAAGCATTACCCAATCATCCATAAATGGCAACGGAACGAAAATCGACGGAATCTACTATTATATTGTGTCGGATGAAGAAAAAGAAAAGGTTCATTCCGAATTAAAAGAACAATTATCCATAAAATAAGAAAAAATGAAAAAGCTGTCCGGACCCGCATCCTGACAGCTTTTTCATTTTCCCCGTCCAATATTCTGACAAAAAACGAACACCAATTGTAGAGATTTGTTGGAATTTTTGTTGTTTATTAGGCATAAAAAGACGGTATAATCTAATATGAGCTCAAAATTCCATCTTCCCCTTGCCCCTTTCATCACTTGTCACTATTATTCTTTGGACCCGGAATTCCATCAACCATCATTCATCAACTATAATAAATAATCCTAAACAAAAGGAGTGGATTTAAATGAAAATCAAAGCAGGCAGCTGGGCTATGCTAAGCACACAGGACAAAATGTTTATTCTGAAAGCCATCAGTGATCGTTCAAGAATGAAATATGTTTCATGAGAAGTAGATCTTTGTATCATTACATGAGAGCATCACCTCTCCCTTTTCAATAAAACGAACTTGAGCCTGAAAAAGGAGAGGAATCTATTCAAACTGATAATCCCATAATATACGCCATTCGCCTTTTTCTTTGACGACATAGCAATTTTGTTTCAAAGTAAACATTCCAAAGCGAGAATTGAAGACCTGTGTAACTGGAATTTCATAGGCCGTTTTATGCAGCCTTCCACTCTTATCCAACTTCCAGTTCTTCACTTTCTTAGAACGGCCTACATCATACTGAAAGGACTCCACATCCATATGCTGTAAAAATACATGTGACCTATTTTGCACATTATCTGCCCGATTCTGAAATCTCAGTTTTGAAACGATTTTTCAACCGCTAGTCCAATGAAAAATGATACAAGCATTGGTACCAGGAGAATACTCACCAAAAACGCCTATTAGATTCTTACTTTTTCTCTTCACCTTCACAGGTTATCATTCATAAAAGACAAAAAAGAAGCATATTGTAGACATGCTCCTTCATGATATGTACCATATGAGTTCTGCAGATTCAATGGCGCCTTCTTCATCAAAACAAGAAAAGAAGATTCCTAGCAAACCGCCAGACGTGTCCAGGATGACATCCTGCCATTAAGGGGACGGCCACCGGTTAGTTTCCAAACCCCAACGTCAATAAGCCCGGGACGAAGTATCTACGGTTCATATTCTTTCAGGTTCTTCAATGATCCCACTTAATTTCTCCTTAATATCCTCCATAAGTTCATTTACAGTAACATCTTGTCCAGACTCACCCTTGGCAAAAGTGTCTTTTAAAATATCAAAAAAATCCATTAGAAATTCCCACTCCAATATTATCGAGCCGCTTCTTCATACTGTTGTCCTATTCCCTTTTTTTAAAAAAATGAGGAATATAGCTCTTTATTTGATAATCACATATATAGTAAAGAATGGCAAGTGGAAATCTACTATTTTTTCAGAAAAGTAACTAAAAATTAACATTTCCTTCATATTCAAAGTGGAAAGAAATACTACTAGTCAATATGTGTGTATAAAAAAAGGCCGATTCCTCAGCCCCTTCGATATCCCATATTATGCTTGTCCCATAAAATAAGTCATTAATGAAATCAAAACTAAAACAATAGTAATATAAGTCCCAATAAAAATTTTCTTGCTTCTTTGTTTCTTTTCATAAACTTCCTCGAACGTAATAAATTTGTGTTTTGTCATCAAATAATCTCCTTTTATTTTGATGCCAGCTATCTGACATCGCCTTCTGCGAAGTCCCTTTGCTTTAGCTCTATATGTAGTATCGGCACATTACCAAAAATATTAAGTATAAATAACTATTTTTTTATAGGCTATATTTCTTACATATGTAGTAGGTTACGACTAAAGCATTATGTACAGTAACTAAATTCTATGATTATCATGTTAAATCCTGCCTAGGTAAAATTTTAATTAAGCGCTTACTTTATAAAATTCATGATTATTTTTATCCAACCGAAAAATGACAACCATAGCGGTATACTGAATAATGTTCCCCATATTAACCCCTTCATAAAAGCATTAAGTCCATCCATAATAAAAATCCCTCTCATTTAGGTAGTATTTTTATTATTGTCCCCATGTTCTTTATTCTAGATACCTATACGGTAATTTCGTGTAATGAAAATAAAAAAAGAAGACTGTATAACAGCCTTCCCTAAGATAATTTTTCATTTTCCTTTTATGAACTCCCGCACTTCTTCAATAGATAATCCTAAACTTTTAGCCTCTGAAATTAGATAAACCCATTCTTCCCGTTCATTGTTAGCTTCCATGATAAATCCCACCCTACTTGTGGTAACACAGCCGTCTTAGCATATAGCCTTAGACCTGTAATTTTGCGTCCCTACTTTTCAATAGGTTTGCCTTTCTCAAGAATATTTCACATTAATTATTCTCCAAGATTAATAAATCCCTTGAAAAAGTCTTTCGATTCCCTAGTTCCATGGTGCTAAGTAAACCATCATGCCCTCAAAAAATACACCCTTAATTAAAACTATATTAATGTTAATTATACTTAAAAACGTAATAATAGCTCATAATACTATTCGTTTTTTTATGTCATTTTTCAACATCATTCATCAAAAAGTGACATTACAATGGAAAAACATTGGTATAATACGTTTTATATAAAACACTTTTATTAAAAATAGAGATATAATCGCTATTTAATTTTCATATTTGCTATTTCACAAAAATAATATTTTGAACTATTAATTCAGTTTTAATTAATTTCCCCTAAGAAAAAAAGCCAGCATTACAAACCATAACATGGCTGTAACCTGACTGTTCGTGAACTTCCTTCTTAACACAAAAAAAGGACTGATTTCCCAGCCCTATTAAACACCCGTTATGATTTACCAAGAAAAAAAGTCAATAATGAAATCAAGATTAAAATAATAGTAATATAAGACCCAATAAAAATTTTCTTACTTCTTTCTTTCTTTTCATAAGCTTCCTCGAACGTAATAAATTTGTTTTTTGTCATCAAATATTCTCCTTATATTTTGATGTCAGCTATCTGATAGCGCTTTCTGCGAAGTCCCTTTACTTGATCTTCATATTAAAGTATCGTCAAATCGGCAAAAATATTAACTGTATTATTCACTATTTTTATAATGGGCTAGTTCTTATAAATTAATATCTGTTCTTTACTATATAGTTTACTATAAATCATACAAATTACTTAAATTCAAAATATTCCATTATACCCAAATGTCTTTTATAGCAAGGTTTTATTCATTGATGCTAAGCAATTATCCCTATCTGTTCCATAGAACTGTTTTTATGGCTGCAATTTGTTTAATCCCATATCCATTTTCCGATTAGTAAATAAAAAGGATAGAAATTCACCTTTTGCCAAAAATAACAAAAAGGATATCAACGAGAGGAAGAGAAAAATGGATTCAGAAATGCAGGAGAAATGCGGGGTATTTGGAGTGTTTAATCACCCCAAAGCAGCCGAATTAACTTATTACGGACTTCATGCACTTCAACACCGTGGTCAGGAGAGTGCAGGCATTGTGGCTAGTGATGGGAAATCATTCAGGAATCACAGGGGAATGGGATTAGTTACCCAAGTATTTACACGGGACATCCTTGATGGACTAAGCGGAAATATGGCCATTGGTCATGTACGATATTCAACTTCTGGTGAAAGTTTACTGCAAAACGCACAACCCCTCGTTTTTAAATATAGCGAGGGGGACCTGGCTGTTGCTCATAATGGCAACCTCGTAAATGCAAGGATAGAACGGGATGTGTTACAACAGCAGGGAAGCATATTTCAAACAACAACCGATACTGAAATTATTGCTCACTTAATAGCTCGTTCAAGTAAACAGCACTTCGCAGAAAGCGCACCTGATATGCTTAAACGTATCGACGGTTCATTTGCCTTGATTATAATGACTGAAAAACAAATGCTAATTGCCCTGGATAGTCATGGGTTACGTCCGCTTAGCCTTGGAAAAATTGGTGAATCAATCGTCGCCTCCTCAGAAACATGCGCTTTAAATGCGGTTGATGCTAAGTTCTGGCGGGAAGTTGAACCGGGTGAATGGCTTCTTATAGATGAAAATGGAATTCAAACTGGAAGATTTGCGGAAAAAGGTAAGGTTTCCCTTTGTTCCTTTGAATTTGTCTATTTTGCCCGTCCGGATAGCGTTATTCAAGGAAGAAGTGTCTTAACAATCCGGAAGGAATTAGGTGAAATTCTGTCAAAAGAACATCCGACACAAGCTGATGTTGTCGTTGCAGTTCCCGAATCAAGCGTCCCTGCCGCCATTGGTTTTTCCCACCAATCAGGAATTCCATATGAAATGGGGATTATTAAAAACCCTTATGCTGGTCGTTCATTTATTGAGCCCACGCAAGAATTGCGCGACTTAGCTGTTCGACTGAAATTAAGCGCTGTTCAAGAAATTTTGGAAGGAAAAAGAGTGGTATTAGTCGATGATTCGATTGTTAGGGGAACGACAAGCAAGCGTATTGTCGAATTGATTCGGCAAGCAGGTGCCAAGGAAGTCCATGTAAGAATTAGTTCACCCATGGTTAGAAATCCATGTTTTTATGGAGTGGATATGCCAACTAAGGAAGAACTGTTTGCCAACAAACACGAACACGAACGGGCTATGGGACAGGTTATCGGGGCAGATTCATTAGCCTTTTTAAGCACCGAAGGGTTATTAGAGGTTGTAGATGTGGATCTTGGAGAAACTAGCAGCCGCTGTATAGCCTGTTTTAGTGGTGCTTACCCAACTAATATTTGAAATGATACAGCTTAAGTAGGATAAAAATGGCAGGCACCACACAAAAACAACTGTCTTTGTGTGATGCCTGTCATTTTCCTACTATTAAACCTTGGATTTTGTCACTGTTTTCTCATACCACTTACAATTACTTACCTCTCTCTTTCTTTCTCTTTCCAAATGGATACCTACACTTAACTAGACAACTTTTTTAAGGTGTTCTAGTTTAGGCTGAACCGGGATTTATGAGATTCGTGTTACTAGGAGCGGAATTAAAAAGGGTGAAGGTTTTATGCTTCTTCACCCTAATCCGAAACCAATTCTGATCAGCATTAAGATTCGTCTATAACCGATGAGCAATTACAATAATGGTCAAGGTTCCTTTGAGTCTTTCGGGCACTTGTTGTTTCATCTAGAACAAGGATCGATGGTTTATGTAAAATTCCTCGGGCTAGTACATGATGGATCTTTAAAACCACACATACTAAGGAGCCTAAATCTTTTTTATTTTAGTCTCTCAATAAACAAACTAATGACTTTTATTTAACACGCTAGATGTTCTGCTAAAGTGGTTCTCCTAACACTTTGGAGGTACATTTAGGTTAATACTCCTTATATCGAAACATATTACTTTAACCTTTTTCGATGTTGGTTAAAAACCTTGATGAAAATACTATTATCATCGGATTTAAAAAACTTAACTCCAACTAATTTTAAGGGTGTCCATATTTCTCTCATTTGGTATAAAGGCATTTTAAAAAAATTCATCCTTTCTTAATTAACCCAGTCAATAGAGCAACCGCTCTCTAGATATGAATCATAGCTTTTTAAAGTTACTATTTCTTTAATTACTTTTAACAACACCCATTATTTGATTGATTAATCTACATAATAAAAATTCATTTTTTTATTTCTATTCTTATTTAACTATGCATTGTTATGTCATATATCCCTATGTTAAACCTATTCATAAGAAAAAAGCTTGTTACTTCATAACATTCAAAGAACCTTTCGTTCTTTATAACAATAAAAAATGCTGGAAATACCATTTTTTATTGTAATGTTAATTAAATTCAAGTCCATAAGTGTCTACCCAATGTTTTAAAGAAAGGTCAGCAAATCCGCTTTATTTAGAGAATCACACACTTGATTCTATTTGGATACCTAGTAAATTGCTAAACATCCCTCTTTTTTCACTCGCTAGTTGGTTATATTCACCGACTTGAATAATTTCTCCCTGATCCATTACCAATACTTGATCCACATTACGAATTGTCGATAACCGATGAGCAATTACGATAATGGTCATCGATCCTTTTAACCTTTCGATAGCGGCTTGAATCTTCGCTTCATTTTCCGTATCTAAAGCACTTGTTGCCTCATCTAAGACAAGGATAGAGGGTTTACGTAAAATAGCTCGAGCTAGTACAAGTCGTTGTCTTTCTCCTCCTGACAGTCGAATTCCCCGATCACCAATGAGTGTATCAAGACCTTGTGGAAGCTTACTGACAAAATCATCTGCAGCGGCGAACTCTAAAGACTCCCAAATGGATTCATCGCTTGCATTAGGGTCAATAATCATCAAATTTTCCCGTATAGTCGCATTAAAGAGAAACGGATCCTGCGGTATATAACTAATTGATTTCCTTAGTGATAATAAGTGATCACTAGTAAGTGGGATATCATCTATTCTGACCTCGCCCGAATCAGGTTGATTTAATCCCATTAATAGATCAATTAAAGTACTTTTTCCCGCCCCTGATCGGCCTACAATAGCCGTCATACGGTTAGATGGTATGTTCACATTTATATTTTTAAGTGCATACGTACCTTCATTTGAATTATACCTAAAGTAGACATTACGACAATCTAGCCCATGTTTAATTTCAATAGATTTACTATTTTCATAATCTGAATTATATAACTCTCTTGCTTTCCTACATTCATTTTGTAAATCTAACAATGCCTTAAAAGATGGAAGAGTAGATCCTATTTGTTCTAAATTAGATTGGATACTTGTAAACCTTGGCCATAATCTTGAAAAAATAACCATTATCAACATTAATTGTGCTGGCTGGGCCATGAACATCTTTATCGAAAAAAAGACAAAAATCGCAATTAAAAGTGAAGAAACAATTTTGAAGATCATTTGAGAAGTTGTATTTAATGTAATTAACATAATTCTGTTTTTTTCCATTTTTTCAGTTAAGGAAAGAAACCAACTTAAATGAGAATCTTCTAATGAATTACTTTTGATATCCTTCATTCCATTAAGGTGATCCGTAATACCCGCTAAATATGTTTGTGTTAGTTGAAAATTTTCTTTTCCTAAAGACTGAGACTTTTTGATGAATTTCCTGGAGAAGAAGATTAGAATCAATCCAAAAACTATGATAAAACTAGTCATTGTAACAGATAGATAAAGTGCTATAACGATTTGAATGAAAGTAAAGATAAGAGAAGATAAGAACTGTAAGAATAAATTAATACCTGCACTCACATTAAAAGTTTCATTTGTCATAATGTTGATAATATCAGTTTTCCTCTTTTTCAGGTAAAATCCCCAATTTACTTGCAGCAAACCTCCATAGGCCTCATCTCTTAAATGTCTAATAAAACCTTGTTGGATTTTCACTCCTAATATTGTTTGATTCCTCTTAAAAATACTTTGTCCAACCATTAATAACACGTAAACTCCCAGTATCAATAAAAGACTAATCGTTTCAGGAATTCCTGTGAATAATTCATTAACCCAACTTAAAAAAGGAACTTCCTCTGTACTAATATCTAAAATACCGGTCAATCCAATCAACGGGATTAATAAGAAAATTCCTACACCCTCAAATAAACCTACTAAAATCATACAAATAAGATTGATATATAGAATTTTCCCCGAATAATCATGTATCCGCTTGGTAAAATGCAAGAGATGCTTCAAAATCATATCCTCCTATCACAGAGCTTGTTTCTTTGTTATCCCGAATGTCTACATAGCATTTTGCAATATTGCTGAATTACGACATTTGAAGGAAAGGTATTGGGGCACATTGTAGGTTTATAAGAACTTCTACTTAATGGATATAATAAACGAATGGGGTTGGTGATTCGAAGAACTAGGGATTTGTTTCGATATATACTTATAAACAATCGTTTCTGGAGGAAATCGTGTTAAACGTTCCCCCTGTTATAATATGTATCGAGAACGTTAACTAGATTCTTGTTCTTCTAGATTTTCATCACTGTTCTCTTTAGCGAATTTAGAAACGACCGTGAACCTATCCTTCACTTCAGCACCGGTTATATAAAAAGGACCGCTACGTAGCCAAGCATGTGCAATGAGTTCTCCATTCTCATCTTTAGCTGTACCTAAATAAAGAGTACTACCAATATTTCTGTTCTCAAGCATTTTCATTCCAGCCATTGCTTTTACAAGGCATTGGCTTTCCCAAAAAGTATAGCGACTCATAATATGGATAGCTCGCGATATACTGACTAAAACCTCTTTATTCGATGAATTGCAGGTATATGATGTCTCTTTCATTTGTTCACCTAGTGAAGGAGCAACTTTTGAAAATGAGATGCTCTTAAGAAAACGGGCTCTACCTAAATGTAAAAAGGCCTCAATAAGCAGCAGCTTTGTTTTATAATTCAATCGAAGAAAATTACGAGCTTTCTTTGTGATATTCATTGTTTCCTCCTAGAGCTAGAAATTCATGATACTAGGAATTGATTCTATCTTCTATTCTTACTAGGCCTTGCTCTAACAATTGATTTATAAAGTCCGTAACTTGTTCCTCACACTCGGTTTGAGCTACATCATATTGAGACTGTAATGTTGTAACTAACTCATGAATCGTAATGGGCTCCTTCAGTAGATCCCATATCTCTCCACCCAATTCACCTAAATTATAATACTTTCCTTTTTGAACACTTAACATCACTTTTTCTCCATCCATGTCACTTGCGATGTTACCCTCACTTTGTACAATCGTTTTTTCTAACGTAATTTGTTGTGTTTTCAAAATAAAGAATCCTCCTCGTTTATATTTTCTAATATTTGAGATACAAGATTATTGACTGTAAATCCTGTGTTAGGCCGATGCAATTGATACATATGGATTTTATTTAAAATATTTACCGACTCCATAAAATGCCACTCCATTAAGCCTAATCGTGGGACTAAAAAATTACGATATGTATGACAGAATAAAGTTCGGAAACGTTCTAGTTGATTTATTTTTTGTAGTGTAACTTCTCCATGCTCTGTTTTTACTAATTCAAATACAGAGCTTAATGGTAAAGGTTTATTTGAAAAACTAGACGTAACTGGTACAGAAAATTTTGTTTCCCTTTCAAATAAAGGCTGGTAATCTTTCTTTTCTATTCCAAAAGCCTGTAAACTTTCTTGCCATAGTTTTTGTTGTGGATATGAGGGAGTTATAAAGGGTTTATTGTCTTTTGATAGAGAAACAGGGATAACATCATCACTTAAAAGTTGAAATCCTTCTTTTAAAAAGGCAGCAGCAAGTGTTGATTTCCCCGCCCCTGAATCACCAATAAATGCATATGCCTTCCCATTTATATCTATTGCACTTCCATGCAAAGGTAATACTTTTTTCTGAAGTAAGATAATCCCCATACATGTTCCAAGAATATATAGTCGAATATGATCCTCATCAGAATTTGATATAGGTGAAACGGTAATTTTCTTTCCTTCTTGAATCTTAAATATGGCAATGCCAGGAACTTGAAACATAACCATATGATCCTCAACAACATATTTTTGTTTTGGCAAAAGAACTTGCTTCTCCCAAAGCTCTGATAAATCCCCGTATTCAATTTCCACATCGGTCATGTCCTTGGAAATTCCGAGTCTGGGTACTTCAGGAAGGGGTATTTCACTAAAAAGGTTCAATCCGAAAGCTCTATAACCTAAATTTTGTACAATCTCTACCATCTCTTTCACTCCAAATACTAGAAAAATTAATCAAAGCCCTTATACCTTAAAAATTGTATAAGAGCAGTTATTACTAGGGGAAAACAATCAAATCTTTAATTAACTATGGTGAACCATTTCATCTGGATCATTCTGCACACCATCAGGGATGGTTATACCAGGACCTCCCATAGTCATGTTAATGTTAAGTACTTCTAATTTTGGAGTTTGCCATTCTTTTTTCATTTTTGTCACCTCCCTTCAATGAGGTTATTTAATAGGCTCTGTTAAACTATATGGTTGATTCTCTTTTTTCACCCATCATCATAAACATTGCCTTTTAAGAAAACGATAAACAATTAAACCTCTCATTAAAATTCTAAATTCAGAATCAAAGGCAACATTAGGCTGGGGTTCTGTGCGAAACTTGTTAAGTGCCTTCTTAATTGCTCCCATATTCAAAAAATTAGCTATAAACGGATCCTGACTAAGCTGTTCCACTTCACCAATAAATGCATTCCAGTTTGGGAGCATTCTAGCAATGGTATCTGCACCCTGAACTCCCCGAGTTTTCTGGTTTAATCTAATGTCATCAGGCAAATACCCTTTTGTGGATCGTCTAATGAGTGATCGATCTAAACCATTCTGCACAAATTGTTCCAAAGGAAGGGATAAACAAAATTGAATAACTCGTAAATCATTCGTAGGGTCATGTCCCTGTAATGAATACAGCAAAGATAATTTAGTTCCACTTGTTCCCGTTGTATTCCACATATTCAGATAACCAAAGTGATTTTTCCTAATCTCATTAATCTTTGTAGGATTAACGCCCATTATATTGATTCCTTGTTCCTCTAGTTTAGAAAAAACTTTAGTTCTCCGAGCAAAATCATCATTAATTAATAATGGCGAATCATCTTGATTATTTGCTTTGATATTAGGATGAAAAGGATAAGCCTTTTTTCCAATCACTTTCATTACTCTCGATCTTTTTACTCCCAAATTTTCGCTATAAGAATTTACTTCATGATAAAGGCGGATCCATCTCATTTTTCTTAATAATAAGGCATAGTAATCAAAAGTCGGTCCCCAAGAAATTGTAAAATTTCCCCTTGCACCGTTTAACAATACTCCTATTCCAAGCTTGTTAGCCTCTTCATATATCCCCTTCACCCAGACAGAGTTTTCAAAAAACTTATAGGGCATTTCCATTATTTCTAGCCAATCATCTAGTACTGATAATGAGCTTTGGCCTTCAAACTTTAAATACTTAGCATTGATATTTCCAACATGATTAACTGTAGATTTAATAAGTGGTCTCTCATCTGCTAATCGTTGTTTTGGGGTCCAATCATCAAATTCACCAATAGGGATAGAGCTAAAGGTATATAATTTTTTGTTTTGGTTTCGGAGGGTATTTGCAGCAAAGCTGACAACCGATCCTGAATCCAATCCACCGCTTAAATTGGCTCCCACTTTACGGTGTGTACGTAATCTCGAAGTAGCTGCTCTTTGAAAAACATCTCTAAAAGCCTCTTCGTATTCGTTATTTGATTTCAAGTGCAACTTCTCACTATCTACTACGGAGCAATATCTCGTAAGCATTACTTTATTTTCTACTATTGATATTGTATGGGAGGGAGGTATTTGATCTATATTTTTATAGACTGTTGAAAAAGCATCTACAGTATCATTCATCCCTGGAATTGCTAAAAACTCCGCTAACCAGTGCTCATTCAGTTTTTTTTCGATATATGGTAATTTAAGAAGAGGTTCAATAGTTGTACAAAAAGCAAATTTCTCATGATTTTTATGATAATAAAGCGTTCTACTCCCTGCGAAATCTCTTGCCCCAAATAACTTTCTTTTCTTCTGATCCCAAATCATAAATGCAAAGTCACCGATTAAATGCTTAGGAGTTTCTTCTCCCCATTTTTGATAACTTAATAGAATAAGTTGACTATCAGTTAGAATACTTCTATCAATTTTACTAATATGTAGTTTGTCGAATAATTCTTCACGATTATCAATAATAGCGTCAGCTGTGATTGTACACTGCCTTTCAGAATCGTGGTACGGAAGCTGTTCACCTACAGATTCAGGAGTAATCCATTGAGCGTGGCAACCGAGAAAAACCTTTTCTGAATGCCATATTTGGATAGAATCAGCAGGGTATTTCTGTAAAGCCGTCATTAAATTACGACCATACTGGAGATTTACAGGCTCTTCATTTAAATGATAAATACCGGTTATAGCACTCATATTTTCCCCCTGCTT
Source organism: Peribacillus sp. Bi96 (assembly GCF_918698115.1). Classification (GTDB taxonomy): domain Bacteria; phylum Bacillota; class Bacilli; order Bacillales; family DSM-1321; genus Peribacillus. Next base: position 396,181 of record NZ_CAKKLV010000001.1, on the reverse strand, counting down.
ACTTTGTTAAGTATATAAATTTCATAGCGTACTAATATATTCTACTCATTCTAGAATTCTAGTAATTTAAAGTAGTAGTTTTAAATGGCCATAACCACCTACTTATCAATGACCCATATTATTTGAAATATATAATGATAGTTCAATCTAACCGGTAACTTATCGCTAATTATTATCCACTCTATTCTACCCAAGACAGTCACCATAGCTTAGAATTGTAAATTTGGGTCCCGTACTTCCCAATAGATTTTTGTTTCTTAAGTATTTGATACAGATTACTTTATTTTCCTTCGGTGTTGGTTAAAAAACTTAATGAAAATACATCTATCATCCGACCTAAAAAACTTAACCCCTACTAATTTTAAAGGTGTCCATATTTCTCTCATTTGAAATAGAGGCATAAAATTCATCCTTTTTTCATCAACTAAGTAACTGCTTTGTACTTGTGTCTTTACTCCAGTAATTTATATATCTCTCTTTATTATTTATTAGTAATCTCATTTTAGTTTAAAATATCTAAATGTTCGATTGGCTATCTGTCGAATAAACTCTAAAATTTATACATCAATTAATTTTTGCCTTTGCACTATTAGAGTTTATATATCCTAAGTGGCATCTATTTATGAACTAATCTTGTAATTTTGTACTATTTTACGAACTTTTCGTTCTTTATAGCGAATTACACAAGCTAAATTTACCATCCTTTTATACCTATGTCAATGACTTTTATAAATAACGCCTAACCTAGCCTTTGTTAATCTTCTCTGATTACTAGAATAACAATCATTCATAAATCATATAAAAAGAGTGAATTGTTACAATATCCAACTATAATATTTTTTTTCGAATATTAAATGTATATGGTCTTTTTTTGAATTATGAATTTTGCTTATTTTTGAGCCCTCATAATCTATGTTCTCCATCATTATTCATTTTCCCTCCATAAAAAGTTCAATACTATTTACTTTTTTTAATACTAATTGACATCATAAATCTTAACAGGAGAATCCTTAGAACTAAAACAACAATCAATATCATTAAACCATAAGCATATTCATCGTAGACTTAGCTATTAATGTACTTTGTATATAAACATTAGCACTTTATTATCTAGTTTGATGTCGCAATACAGGGACTCCCCTATTCCATAAATTAAATTATCCTGTACCGTAGTTCCTTACTATAAGCCTAGAATTATTTATCAAATAGGTAATGCTTTTTTCAGACTTGTTTTAGGAAAGGGTTTCCAAACTTTCACTCAGCAAAGATGTTGAACTGTTCATCTATGTTAACCTTGATATTTGGTTTATTAATTTCTTAAACTGCCCTTCCAGCTTTACACCAAATAGTTAACCTTCTCGCATGTGGCAATAGAAAATACTTCCGCAGAAGTCTTGAATAAATATCCTCTAGCCATTGATACATAATCTGAATAACCCGTTTTGTCTATAAAGAATACTCTTCCGCCCCATATAATATTTTGCATAGGGCTGTTGAAGCTGTTTTTTCCTAAAGAAAAATTTACCTTGCAGTGGGAAAACCAAATATCGGGGTAATTTACTTTTAAGATAATCCTTCTTCCTATCTATCATAAGAGCTGATTTTAGAAGAAGATATCATGTAGCTCATTTTTTGTGTGGTCTTTTCATATTTTAGTTAAATTCCCTTCTCAATATCCCCGGATGATTATAGGGAAAAATAAAGAAAAATTAGACTAATAAAGAATTTGTAGTTAAATGCCTAGAACGAGTTTGTTGTGGACAGTATTCTAGAAATAAAGGATAAAGATAATAAGTGGAGTGGTAGAGACAAGCTTCAAAAAATTTATGCATTCATCATAATTTTGAGTTATTCTAGAATGAAATAGGTGACGTTTACAACGGATATGTATTTAGAAACAGTGATGAAATGTCATATGAATGCAATTACATGGACTACTAGAATGAATACTCTATCACAATATGAAAAAAGTCCAGTTAAGATTTCTTAAAACTGAACCTTTGTGCAAACCTCATCGACCTCAAAACAAAAGAATTGGAAAGAAAAGTTCTTTTTGTAAAAAATAATTTCTTCCAAGAAAACGACATTAAACCCGCTTTATTGGAAAGACTATGATAAAATGTGAGGGTTAAGTGTTAGAAAGTGGATGTTTAAAGTCCCCTCATTTTAATGTTCCCAATTCATGTAACGTTACATCGATATAACCACATTATTTAAATTTTGCCTAATGTTAACTTGACCCGAGACTATCGTTGATTGATTAGTTATATTTCCAATAGCATTTTTTATAGAAGTTTTAGTTGATGCTAATAATAACTGTCCATTAATAACTTTGTTACCTTGAATTAAATTAATAGTTGAGGATCCCCCCAACACATGTATGGCAAATGCGATATTGGAAAAATTGTTATCAGTAATAACAATATCGGGATTTATTCCATCTAAAGCAATAACTGCGGATTTATATACTAGACCAATAGGGCCTTCCCTGTGATTATGTGAAACAGTAATCTTATCAAAATTTGAAAGCTGTAAGTTATGCTGCATTCCTGTACCGATAAATCTATTATTGTTAATAATTGCAACCTTATCACTACTTACTATCGATTTAATAATTATTGAGCCATCATTTATTGGTAAAGATGTTATTGTGTTATCTGCAAATATTATCAATCCTCTTACAAATAATCTAGATGTGTTACAAAGTCCTATAATTGTATTTTGTGATACATCCGATACTGACATATCTTGGCTGTAACAATATTCAGGGAAAGGTTCATTCAGATAGAAAACGTTTGCTCTATTATCGGGTGTACTAACATCAAACACATTATGTTTTATCAATAATGTGTGGTGTGAACCGTTTCCAGTAATTGCAGGTCCTATACTTGTTTTAAAATGACATCCTGAAACAGTTAATTCAGCAGCACGTGATGTTACTCCTAATCCCCCCAAAACTTGGCAGTCTATAACTCTCATATCCCATGCACCCTCGTGTGCAGAGAAACCAAAAGCATCTTTATGAATTACACAATCCTGATAAATAACAACAGTTTGACCTCTGGCAACATCAAACCCATGCCAACCCGAAAATGAATGACAATTAATAATATGGGTTAAATAGTTATGTGCTACTATAATCCCGTATCCAAAGCTTAGACTATTGGGTGAAAAAAGGGTATTAACATATCCTTGGTCTTTCGTAACATATCCATGATCTTTCAATCTACAATCTTTAACAAGACCGCTTCCTGAATATTGTATGTATATTCCGTTACGTTTTGAATGTTGTACTTCAATATCTTCTATAAGATACCCATCTTGACCTCTTATAGATAGTAACGTTCCTTCATCATCCCGATTAGAAGATTTTAATGTACCGTTTTTAACAGTTAATCTTTTTGCTAATTTAAAAAAAGAAACAATAATATCCCCTTTAACAGACGCAGATACTTTCTGTTCTTCTGAAATGTCTCCAACTATTAAACCATTTACGTATATAGTATTTCCATCAATATCTCCGATTGTATAATATTGAATTAAAGGTATCCCTTTAACCCAATTCACAGGTGACTGAATGGAAACCAAATCACCCTTCTTTACCCCTGTTACATCTCTTACTGTGAAGTTAGTTTTCTTTCTTTTTAAATCGCTAGCCAGTGTAGTTGTTTTAAAAGGTGTACTGCTTTTTGATCCAAGAATAATACTCCCACCACTACCAAAGTCTATAGTCGAACCCATCATATTCCAATGTAGGTGCTTTACACCTGTTGTATCAATATTAATTAATCTTTTTACAAGATATGTTTTTTGGGGATCACTAACCAATTTCCCGTTAATATTTTTCACATAATTTAATGCAGCTTCAATAGCATCGCTATCATCTACTTTACCATCACCTACTGCTCCAAATCTACTTAATGAAATACCTCTATCGGAAACTTCGTTCAGCATTTCCTTTCTATTATTAACATTATTCGATTCAACCTTTTGTAAAACCATATTTTCATCATCTTTTTTTACTGTATACCCAAAAATGAAAGCAAAAATGAAAATTATAAAATTCTGTAAGAACATTCTTCGTTTCACTGTATGACACCCCTAGTAATAATTAACGTTACACATTTGTTCACTAAATAAATGGTACGTTAATCCTGAATTTTTCCAGTGCTAATTTTGCACTTAGCATCCTGCTCACTCAATTCGAATATATAATAATATGTGCAGCACGACCACGACGTAAATATATTTCAATGATTCTAAATTGTATTCTTAACCAAATTATATTCGGAAGAAGGAATTCGGTAGAAATGGGATCAAAATAAGTAGAAAGACATAATAATCCTTTGATTCCTCGAGAAAATTGAAGGTATTAAACTTTCATCCAAGAATAACACCTTATACAAACATGAGGGATAAAAGAAACTGTTAATAGAAAATTGCCCTTTTCTTTCTACTATAAAGTCCATCAAGCTTTCTGTACTAAAAGAATATAAATTTTCTATCATTTTTCTTGTTGAAATTCAAACAATTGAAAGAATATTAATAGAAAGAGAATCAAGGAATATCCTCTTTAATTTAACACTTTATGAAGATCTACAATATTTTAAACTATGAATAAAATCAACTCAAGTTACTTATGCTCTTAATTGATTAGAATTGCTTACAGCTTTTCCTAAATTGAATGGTTAATGAACTAGGTCTATAAAATAATCTTGATTGATTGATTGATTGATTGATTTAACTTCTAACAAATATAAGTTGAGGGAAAAATATCCTTCAAGAATTAGTAAAGCCAATCACTGACAAGTAACTAAACAAGTTGGAATACAACCAATGATAGCCAGCTATAAAGGATTGGCAAATTGTGAGTATGGGCTTCAATACAGTCATCTAAAAAAACGCTTATGAAAATATGAATAGTCATAGTCCTGCAAACAGAAAAATCTGATAATTATAACGTTTATTTCACCAAATATTTTTTCACATTTCACTCTTAAAGGATTCTCTCCTACGATTAGACCATGAAAATTTTCTATATGCCCTAAGGAAAAAAAATTAAGATTTCTTTATCTTTCTCCAACCAAATAAAAATGGGCGCAGCGGAAAATATAAAAAATGAAGTGGTTTAGGCAACCACAAAGTATGTGCATCTGCAGAACTAGGATAAAATACTTTAACGATATAGAAAAGTATTTCTGAATTAGTCTGTGATGATAAAAGATATCTATTAACAAATAGAGACTTCTGAATATTAGACTTCACACGGCGAAAACGGTTATAGCACTGATTTCCAAAAAAATCTTTAGGAACGATTTTATGTAAATGCTCCGAATCATTCATATAAAATATTGCCATTTGTGCTAATCTTTTCGCGCGATTAGATTCCATTAAATTTTTCATATCTTCATTGATGGGTGTATTTAAAAGTTGAGATGCCAAAATTAGTACTTGCCCAGTAATATATTGTTTTTGGTATGCTGACGTTAATAAGTTATTGATTCTAATTGTTTTACATTTTCTTAACATCTTATCAATATCAACTAACCATCTGAGACGAAACCAAAGATGACGTGAACCATGTGAAACAAGGTACAAAAATAAATCCTCTTCTCCCAAGAAATAAATTGGATAGTTCGTAAGTTCACTTATCCTATTCCTATCCCATAAATCGTCAAATGACGGTTCCTTAGATGGATATGGTTGTAGCCTCCAATGAATCTCAAGTTGGATTTTTCTTTCAGGATGGAAATAAGATACGTGATGTTCCCTCCATTTCCGCTCGTTTAATATTGTTGCACCCTCTTCTCTTTCGTAACCATCATTCAAAAGAAGTTCTTCCGCTCTTTCTAGATTATATTTAGGAATTAGAATATCTAAGTCTTTGGAGGTGCGTAGGGATATTGCTCCATAAAGGTCAGCAGCAATTACTGGGCCTTTCAAAAAAAGTGGACGAATCTGATTTTCAGTAAATAATCTACTTATTTTTTCCATTTCTCCACTTAAAAGAAGCATTTGAAGGGTGTTCTTTTTATATTCTTGATACAAAGTTTGTATAACTTGTGAAGGAATCAAGTTTCCATCAATCATTTTTAATTTAGTATAAATTAACGGATAAACACGATGGTGTCTCGCTAAATGAAGAAATCGTCCCCAATTAATATCTATAAATAATTCCTTCTTGTTTAGAAGAAAAATTTCATTACTTTCTGTTTTTAGAATTTCAAGTAATACTCTCAATTCCTTAGGGAATAAATTTAAATTTAGTTTAAAATTGTCATTCATGTCTTATTCCTTTCATTTTATGATTTCAAAAGAAGAATTTATCTTAATATTTCAATAAATAACAACACCCTTTTAATTAGAAGTTTTAATATTTTAGGATAAACTACAAAATCTGCATTAAAATATATATTTAATGCAGATTTTAGACTATCCATTCTAAAAATAACTAAGATTTAGTAAAGTACCTAATCGTATAAATAGGTAATATAATACCAGGAACCACCAATGAAAAAATAGTTCCAAGAATAATAGCAACTACGCCTAAATCCGTGTGTTGAACAAAGTATATAGATATTGGAATATTAATAACTGCAGCTATCCCATAACATATCATTTGAATATTTAACTTACTTAGTCCATTTAAAATTACCTGGAATATATTACACCACATATGAATAATTGTAAAAATCACCATGAAAATTGTTAATTTATTTGAAACTAAAATATTAGACCCTGTCCAAACTTTTAATATTAATGGTGATAAAAAGCCTATAATTAGGACTCCTATTACTAGTAAAAAGAAAACTATTAATAGCTTAAAAAGTGTTTTTCTATTTTCATTAATATTATTTTCAGCTGTATCTCTTATAACTTTAGTCCATATAGGAGTAAGGACAATACCTAGTATTATCGTGTTTACACTTAGTAATTTATTTACCAGTTGATAAGATGTCACCTTATCAACTCCTAAATATCTACTTATTAGAAAATTATCAGTATTAAATAGGACGATAATAGCTAATTGTAATATTAAAAACTTAAGTCCTACATTGGCTATATCTTTAATTAAGGATCCATTAAAATACTTAAAACTTAAAGTTAAGTTTTGCTTGTTAAATTTAAATATCCATATTGTAGTAATTAATAATACAATAACAGACGTTCCGATATAAATTCCACCTAATAGTATTAAATCATTAACCTTCATTAAATATAGGACTGAAATAAAAATAATATTTATTACGTTAACTAATGCTTGTATGCCAGATATTAAATATGATTTAAACATGGCATGTAAAATCGCAAATATTATTGAAAAATAAAAGTTTAAAGCATATAAAATAAATACAACACAAATAAATAGAGTCAAGTATTCATTAGAAACCAAATCACCATTAACGCTAAATATTTTATTCCAATCAATAAAATCAGCAGATATTGTAGCTCCAATAATAATTATTATAGTTGGTACTATCATTAAAATATAAGTAGTACTTATATACATGTTTGATAATGTACTATCATTTTTTGATATAGATTCAGTAAGTTTATTCCTTAAACTGTTCCCCATTCCAAAATCAAAAAAGGTTATCCATGTTAGTATTGAAAAAATAGTTAACCATATTCCATTTAGAACTTCATTTGAAAAATACCTATAGATTAGTCCCACCAACAGAAAATTTGTTATTACTCCTAGAGCTCGAAAAAACCCCATTCCAAAAATATTTCTTATGACAGGACTATTTATTAAGTGATGTCTTAACTTATGCTTTAATTTCATAAAAATCTAACTCAATACTTTCTTTATTTTTGCTGGTACCCCAGCTACCAAAGAGTTTTTTTTAATATCGTTTATAACTACAGATCCAGCTGCAACAACTACCGACTCTCCTATATCAGCTCCATTAACAATTGTTACTCTAGTCCCTATCCAGGTGCCACTTTCTATTTTTGTATTACACCTTAATCCTGAACCAGCTCTTCTATGGCTATCACCAATATGATGACCCCCAGTATTTATTGTAATATGCGGAGCTAAATCGCATCTGTCTCCAATAATAACACTTCCATTACCATCAATAGTAAAATTTTTTCCTATCCAACATTCATTTCCTATCTTTATATTACTAACATAATTAATATAAAGTGGCCCAACTATTTTAGTTCCTTTTCCAACCTCTATTCCTATTATTCTAAGAAGAAAATTTTTTATTCTAAAAAATCTACTACCTTTAAGAAAGTTATTAAGGATAGCTAGAAAAGCATAAAATACTAACTTTTTCATGGTTTACTTCCTCACCTTTTTATATGTAATTATTCATAACTACTATTTTATTCAAACTCTCCACTACAAGAAGCTATTCCATAAAATTAAAAATAACCAAATTTTAATTGGTTATTTTTATAAAATGACTTTATTCAACGCTCATTAACCACCGGTTTTCTAGCGTCTATTAATACATATAGCGCAATAAACATATAACACCATATACCTATATTATTACTGCTAAAAAATACCATTTCACCCATACTAATAAGAATAGTTGCGAGTGGCAAAAAACAACTGTATTTGAAGTTGCTCTTATTTACCAAAAAGACTCTAGTTATATAGGATAAAAATAACAAAAATCCAAAAATTCCACTATATGAAAGTACTGATAATACTAAATTTCCTGGTTCAACTATAAATTCAGCACTAAATATATATGATTTATAAGGTAACACTGGAACTGCAAACCCATTACCAAACCAAGGATTATCCATAAAGTTCGAAAGAGAGTTTTCTATTTGATTAGTTCGAGAATATAGAATATTTCCTTTTTCTTGTCCTTTATACAAAAATTCAGTTAGAAAATTAATTACATTAGTACCTAAGATTATTAAAATTACTGCTATTCCTGAAAAATTGACAATAATTATTTTCAATAATTTATTGCAATTAACAAAAATTATGTAGATGAATAATAATACTAAACATGATATTAATGCAGTCCTCGATTTACTTAGAAATATCATTAGCAAAGTAACTAAAGATAGGAATAGAGATATTAATGAATATAATTTTTGTTTGTTTTTATTAATTTGAAAATACGAAAGAAATATAGCAATAAATAAAACAGCTAAGACTCCAAACATATTTGGATTATTTGTAATTCCTTGAAAAGAAGAACCATTCCTCAAGTAGCTAACTGGAAAAGGGATGATAAGGAAAGAAAAAATAATTATTAGTTTAAACATTGTTACCATCCATTTTAACCAATCATAACTTTTAAATGTATATCCCACTCCAATTAAAATACCTGAAAAAATCACTGCATAGCTAAGTAGTTTAAAAATAGAAACAATTGGTAAAGAACTGAAAACTAACGCAACAAAAATATTATATACGACAAACAAAAATAAAGGAGATAAAATCCATTTTATCTTTTTAATTTCATTTTTTTCTAATTTATTAAAAGAAAGCAATAAATAAAGTGAACAACCAAATAAGATAATCCATTTAAGATATTGTAAATTTCCAATATCGACTGCAATTCCTGGATTAATTATGGTTCGCAAAGTTATTATGTTAACTATCTTTATTGCTCCTATTTCTCTTTGTCTTAAGAATATTAATAAAATAAATAATGATACTAATAGAGTGCTAGTGCTAAGAAAACTAAATAAAGTTAAAAATACAATGAATACCCACTCAAGTGTATTTTTTTTAATTCTAAAATTACCATGTTCTATTTTAGAGATAGGTTTCTTAATTTTCATATTTTTATCCTTTATTTACTATAGATTTAAAAATATTAATATGTTTAACTGCCATTTTTTCAATTGTGTATCCTTTTATTTTCTTCAAATTTTCTATTGACATTTTTTCTGCATTTATTTCATTTTCTAGAATTTCAACTATCCGCCTTTTAAGTATACCACTATCATTGGCTGGTATTATAAACCCATTTTCATCATTATTTATTAGTTCAATCCCAGCAACACATTGATCAGTAGTAATGACTGGTAACCCGTGAGCCATAGCTTCATTTATAACTAATCCCCAAACGTCCCCTCGAGTTGGCAATACAAAAAGGTCACTTGCCTTATAATATTTTATTAATTCATCTTTAGATTTAAAATTTATAAAATGCACATTTGTTAGGTCCATTTCTTTTTTTAATCTAATATATTCTTCAGTAGGTTCTCCACCAATAATATAAACTCCAATGTTCTTAGGAAATGCTCTACAAGATTCTAAAAGGACATCGAATCCCTTTTGGTGAATAAACCGCCCAACAGAAAGTATACACTTATCTTCAGAAATATTTAGTTGCTGCTTTAATTCATTCTTCATATTTTTTTTCGTTATATTTTTCAGCACATCTTTCTCTAGTATCGATGTGAACGGGTAAGTGAAGATATTTTTTTCATGAGCGCCATAGTATAACAAATACTTTTTAGTTTCCTCCCCTGTACATAACCAGTACGTTGCACTGCTAATAAAGTATTTTTTTATGGCATATTTTATTTTAGTATCATCTTTTATAAGCCCACCATCAGTATTTAAAATAAAGGGGATTTTTCTTTGTTTTAAAATTTTTATGGCAAGCATACCTGTAGGTGTACTATAGCCACCTACAATTATTATATCAAATAGCTCTTTTTTAAGATAACTAGCAACATTAAAACAAATAGCCATATTCTTTTTAAATTTAACACCATTTAAAAATATTGCCTTGAAATTATTAAAATCATTATCATACCAAGACATATCTCTTTCTTGAGAAGTTTCTCTTTCAAATAAAACAGTTAATTCACAAGATTTACCTAATTCTTTAAAAAAATTCACTCTATAAGGTGAGGGGATGTTTACTAAAAATAGTACTCTAGGTTTTTTTCTGTCCACATTAATGTACTCCTATTTATTCATTTCATTATCGAACATTTCTATATGTTCCTTGATAGACCCTTGATTTCTAACCTTTTCCATCCCATATTCAATAGCTTTAAGAGATGCGTTTTTATAATCATTACTATCCATTAATAAGTAATGTTTGATTGCACTAAAATACTCATCTTGTTGTTCTAATGGAATATCAAAACCCACTTGAAGTTCCTTTAACCCTATCCACGGAGTCTTATTACTTATAATGACAGGACAGCCAGCTAAAAAAGCTTCCTGTATAACATGGCCAAAATTCTCACCTTGTGTTGGTAATAAAAATATATGATATTTGGAAAGTACATTGATTACATCATTATAATCAATTGGTCCTTTATAATTAATTGATATTGTGTTTCCTATTTTGTTAATTAGCGAAGAGCATTCTTTCCAGTATTCTCCATCTTCTATAGGGCCATATATATCAAAAGAAATTTCATTAGGTAGCTTATACGATTCAGCTATTTTTTTTAGAATGTTTAGAGAATAATCTAAGTTTTTTATTTTAGAAATACGAGACAAAGTAACTATCTTTAAATGTCCTATTTTTTTTTCTCTTGAAATGCCCTTTAATTCCGCTTCATTATTAACAATATTTCCTGCTGTCCATACTTTTATACTTCCGCCAAAAACATTGTTTATATCTTTTTTATCTAATAAAGAGGTGCTTGTATAAGTTACCTTCTTATGAATACCTAGTATTTTATATATCATTAAAAATATTTTCTTTTTTTTATCTTTAATCGATAAAGCTCCAGGTGAAAATTCTCCCCTAGGGGCTATTATTAGTGGCTTTTTAATGACATTAAAAAACTTCAGAAATTGAATTATTACAGAATGTTTTGAGAAGAAGCTACTGGTATACACTAAATCATAATCTAAATTTTTAATTATATTTCTAATATAATTAAAATCTTTTCCTTTTGGAATATAAAATACATTTGCTTTTCCAACTGTATTCCATGACCCGATTTCAACAGTTTTATAAGTCTCTGTAGCGTTCAAATCCCTATCTCCTGTAATTATATAAAAATTATAATAGGTGCTCAATGCTTCTACTATATTAAGAATTGATTTTACAGGTCCTCCATACAATTTACCTGGTATATACGGACCTATTATTATAATGTTTTTTTTCACTTATGCATCATCCTTCAATAAAAAACATATGAACTTTATAAAGAGAAATATATAAACATTAAAAGATTATTTTACAATCTCCAATAAGAAAAATTTGAATTCTCTGCAGTCTTCCGATTAAATATCCCTTTTATATCTATCAATACTAAGTTATTATTTTCATAACTATCTGATATAGCATTCAACTCTATTCCGGATGTTCCAACCGGGATTTTTTCTTTCCTATACATTGCTTTTAAATTTTCTAAAGAAATATCTAAAAACTCTTCATGAGGTACTGCAAATATAATTGCATCTGCATTATTGATCTCATTTTTTCGATGTAATTCAATATTGTACTCTTTAAAAACCTCATCCTTATCTGCTACAGGATCAACCACTATAATATTAACTCCATAGTCTTCTAATTCGTTAATAATATCTATCACTTTGGTATTTCTACTATCCGGACAATTTTCTTTAAATGTAATTCCAAAAATAGCAACGTTGGCCCCTTTAACTTGTTTTCCATTTTTAATAAGCTTTTTAATAGTATTTTCAGCGACGTATTTCCCCATTTCGTCATTTATTCTTCTTCCTGAAAGAATAATTTGAGAATGGTATCCTAAGGCCTCTGCTCTATATACAAAATAATATGGATCAATTCCAATACAGTGACCACCTACAAGACCTGGAGTGAAATTCAAGAAATTCCATTTAGTACCTGCAGCTTCTAAAACGGATTTAGTATCGATGCCCATTTTATTAAAAACGATAGAAAGCTCATTCATAAATGCAATATTTATATCTCTTTGGGAGTTTTCTATTACTTTTGCTGCTTCTGCTACTTTTATACTCTCGGCGCGATGAACGCCTGCTTCAATAATCATTTCGTATACTCTAGCAATTAAATCTAATGTTTCTTCATCCATACCAGATACTACTTTTACTATAGTCTCTAGTCTATGAATTTTATCTCCTGGATTAATCCTTTCAGGTGAATACCCTACTTTAAAATCCACTCCACAAATTAAACCTGATTCCTTTTCTAGAATAGGAACACATATATCTTCCGTAACTCCTGGATATACTGTAGATTCAAAAACCACCACAGATCCTTTAGTAAGATTTCTCCCCAATGTTTTACTAGCTTCTGTAACGGGTTTTAAATCAGGAGTTTTATCGTTATTTATTGGAGTAGGCACAGCAACAATATGAAACTTAGCATCTCTTAAAAACTCTTCATCCCACGTAAAAAGAGCCGTTGTTTCTTTTATCGCGTTATCCCCGACTTCTTTAGTAACATCTACTCCGCTAATATACTGCTGCACTTTTTCTTTAGATATATCAAAACCTATTACATCTGCAACTTTAGAAAAAGCCACAGCTATCGGCATACCGACATAACCTAGTCCTATTACAGAGATTTTTTCTTTTCTATAAGCAATGTCTTCATAATATACCATCTTAATTTCCCCTTAGTTGAAATCTATTTTTTTCTCCAAACTGATTCATTAATTATTTTCACATAGCTCTGAATAATCTTTATTACTTTAATTGAAACGTTCTTATCTTGATAATCATTAGCAAGAAGTGTTTCTTCTTCATTTCTCCACATAGCTCTACTTAATTCTACAGCTTGGACAATATCCTCTTCAGTAATCCCCCCGACAATAACTGTTCCTTTATCTAACACTTCTGGTCGTTCCGTAGAAGTTCTAATTAAAACACCGGGAAAGTTAAGCATAGCTGACTCTTCAGAAAGTGTACCGCTATCAGATAAAACACAAAATGAATTTAATTGTAAGTGGTTAAAATCGAAAAATCCAAATGGCTTTAGTTGTCTTACTAGTGGATGAAATTTAAACCCTCTTTCTTCTATCCTCTTCCAACTTCTAGGATGGGTAGAGTAAATAATGGGTAATTGATAGACTTCAGCAATATTATTAAGTGCATTCATTAATGAGAAAAAGTTCTTCTCATCATCAATATTTTCTTCTCTATGAGCAGAAACTAAAATATATTTACCTGACTCTAGTTCTAGATCTTTTAAAACTATACTATTCTCTATCTTATTCATATTCTTATGCAACACTTCTGCCATTGGAGAACCTGTAACAAATATATGTTCTTTCCTTACCCCCTCAGATAATAAATACCTTCTGCTGTGCTCTGTGTAGGCCATATTAACATCTGATATATGGTCTACGATTTTTCTATTTATTTCTTCAGGTACATTTTGGTCAAAACACCGATTCCCAGCTTCCATATGAAAAATTGGTATCTTCAAACGTTTTGCTGCAACGGCACTTAAACAGCTGTTTGTATCACCTAGAATCAATAATGCATCCGGCTGTTCTTGTTTTAAAATTTTGTATGATGCTGCAATGATATTCCCCATCGTTTCACCAAGATCTTCACCAACTACACCTAAAAAATGATCTGGCTGTTTTAATCCTAATTCTTCAAAAAAGATATCATTAAGACTATAATCCCAATTTTGTCCAGTGTGGACTAAAATATGGTTAAAGTATCTATCACAAGCTTTAATAACTTCTGATAATCTAATAATCTCTGGTCTTGTTCCTACTATTGTCATTATTTTCATCTTTTCCATTACATTTATACCTCCAAATATATTGTATCTGGTTTTTCTGGATCAAAACATTCATTAACCCACATTACTGTTACAAGATCGCTTTCTCCTACATTTACAATGGAATGTGTATATCCAGTAGGTATATCTACTACTTGTAATTTTTCGCCGCTTACTCTATATTCAATAATTTCATCTGAATCTATCTTTCTAAATCTAATAAGCCCTTCTCCACTTACTACTAAAAATTTTTCATTTTTAGTATGATGCCAGTGGTTTCCTTTGGTAATGCCAGGCTTTGATACATTTACTGACACTTGTCCTCTTTCAGGAGTTCTAATAAACTCTGTAAAAGAGCCTCTGTTATCACAATTCATTTTTAAATCATAGGAAAAGTTGTCTTCTGATAAAAAGCTTAAATATGTACTGTAAAGCTTCTTCGTTAAGGCGTCTTCCATATTAGGAATGCTTAACTCTACTCTACTTTCTTTAAAGCTGTTTATACGTTCAGCTAAATCCCCTAATGTAATAGTATGTGTTGTTTTCACAAAGCAATATTGATTCTTTTTAGTTGGATTTCCTTCTAATGCGTTTAAAAACTCTTCTAGAACATCATCAATATAACAGAGCGTTAATTCTGCATTTCGATTGTTAATTTGAATATCTATATTTCTAGCGATATTATAACAATACGTAGCTACAACCGTGTTGTAGTTAGGTTTGCTCCACTTTCCAAATAAATTAGGAAGTCTGTATATCATTGCTTCAGCTCCTGTTTGATGACTATATTCAAACAGGACATCCTCACCGGCTTTTTTACTTCTACCATATGAATTATCTTTTTCTGCCTGTATGGAAGAAGTAATAAGGACAGGTGACCTATTATTATGTTTTTTTAATAGTTCTAGTAATTCAAGTGTGAAATGGAAGTTACCTTCCATAAATTCTTTTTCATCACCAGGACGGTTTACTCCCGCCAAATGAAAAACAAAATCGCATTCTTTTGTATAAGTATCCAATAAAGATGATTCAGTTTCTCTCGTAACCTTAAGAATATCTTCATAGCCTTTATTTTTTAATTCCGCAATTAAATTTTGCCCTACAAATCCATTTGCTCCAGTAACGAGTATTTTCACTTTATAAACCAACCTTTCTAAGTACCTAAAAAGAAAATATAATAGATGAAGCTAATGCCTGAATACGGAGAAGGCGAAATAATTGCTTCATTCGTATTATTTTTATTTTGAAGAAAGTACCTTCATATACTTGAGTTCATTTTGTACATACTCTAATTCAAGAAGTTTTTCTTTAATCTGTTCAACACTTAAGATTTGCGTATTATGAGAGTTATATTCTTCTTCATTAGATAACTTTTTATCACCTTCAGCAAAATATTTATCATAATTTAAATCTCTTTTATCTGCTGGAACTCTAAAAAAACCACCTAAATCTTCCGCTACCACATATTCTTCTCTTGTAAGCAGGGTTTCGTATAACTTTTCTCCATGTCTTGTACCAATAACCTTAATCTCATTATCTGCCTTAAATAATTCTTTAATAGCTTGAGCTAAATCTCCAATGTAACTTGCAGGTGATTTTTGTACCATGATGTCTCCACCTACTGCATTTTGGAAAGCAAATATCACTAGCTCTACTGCTTCTTCCAGACTCATTAGATACCTTGTCATATTGGGATCTGTAATTGTTAATGGTTTACCACTTTTTATCTGTTCAATAAATAACGGTATTACAGAACCACGTGAGGCCATTACATTACCATACCTAGTTCCACAAATAAGCGTTCTTTCTGGATCAACAGTTTTTGCTTTAGCAACAAAAACCTTTTCCATCATTGCTTTTGAAATCCCCATTGCATTAATTGGATAGGCTGCTTTGTCAGTTGAAAGGCATATGACCTTTTTGACTCCATAATCTATAGCCGCTGTTAAAACATTATCCGTCCCTAAAATATTAGTTTTAACAGCTTCTAATGGAAAGAATTCACAAGAAGGCACTTGTTTAAGAGCAGCAGCATGGAAAACATAATCTACCCCATGCATTGCATTTTTTACACTCGCAAGGTCTCTAACATCCCCTAGATAAAACTTAAGTTTATCGTTATTAAATAATTTTCTCATATCGTCTTGCTTCTTTTCATCCCGTGAAAAAATCCTAATTTCTTTTATATCAGTATCTAGGAATCTTTTCATTACTGCATTTCCAAACGACCCTGTACCACCTGTAATTAGTAGTGTCTTATTCTTAAACAATTTGTTTTCCCTCCAAATTCAAGTTATCTCTAAAGTGTTTATCCATTCTGTTCAATAGTTCTTCTTTATTAAAGTTTTTATCATAGTAGTTTTTAGCATTAAAACCAATTTGCATTAATTCTTTGCTAGATTTAGAAGAAATTTCAATTATAATTTCAGAAAGCTTTTGTACATCTCCAGCAGGACTAGATAATCCGGCATTAGACTCTTTAATTATTTGACTTGTTTCACCATCAGCAGATGCAATAATTGGAATTCCACATGCCATATATGATTGGAGTTTTGCTGGAATTGTCATTGCAAATAATGGACTATTTGTCAAGCACAAAAAAGCCGAATTGCAAGCTGCCATAAATTCTGGAATTCTATTTGCCGGTTGTTTTGGTATAAAATTAAACATATCATCGACATTATTAGATTTAACCATTTCAACTAAGGTTTCCTTATACCTGCCATCTCCGACAATGTTAAAACGAATATTTCTATTTAGTTGTTTCCTTTTTATCAAAACAGCTACTTTTGGTAAAATATCTAAACCTTGTGCGTTACCAATATTACCAGCAAATATTAAATTAAAAGCATCATCATTTGGAATTTCAGCGATACTCTCTTTATCTAATGGCCTATAGAAGTCTTCAGCATATTGCGGCCAATATTCTATTAGTTCTCTAGGAACATTACGTTTTTCTATTGATTCTACAAAACTATTTGAAGTTGTAAAAATTTTAGTACACCGTGCATATATATAATCAACCATTTTTCCAATAGCACCAATAATATGCTTATTAGTGATTCCCGTTATTATTTCAACATTTTCAGGCCAGAGATCCTGCACGTATAAGTAACACGGTATTTTTTCTTTTTTCGCATACCATACACCAGGCAAGGCTTGTGTCATCGGTGATACTTCAAAAATAAAGACATAATCAGCTTTTATTTTAGTGAATAACTTCCAAAAGAAACCCGATAATACAAAAGATAGATAATTCAAAGCGAGCATAATCGAAGTATTTCCCCTAGGTATAAGGGGAATTCTAATAATCTCAATTCCGTTATACATTTCTTTTCTTTTCTTAAACATCCCATATCCATCATAATATTTACCCTGTGGGTAGTTTGGAATTCCTGTTATAACTGTTACTTTATATCCTCTATTAACCCATTCAGTACAAATATCATTAATACGAAATTGCTCAGGATAGAAGTATTGCGCAATAACTAAAATATGTTTTTTCAATTCCTTCCGTCCCTTCAACTTTATTTTTCTGTCAACTCAATGGTTTTCCGTAAATCCCCTATTTGGTAATTCTCTTTATAGAGACTCATACTTTGATCATAACTGAAGTTACCAAATACTTTATTAATAAGTTCAGACTTAAAACCTATAACCTTCAGTATTGGATTGAACAACTCTGTGAGTATGATTTTCTTACCGTGCACATCTGCAATCAATTTCACCATCTCACTTGTCTTAACATATTCTCTATTTTGCGGAAAGAACAGTCCACTTTCTTTATTATCTATCATGAATCTAATAAATTCACAAAGATTATCAATATAGAGCATACTTCTCTGATTATCGATGTCAGGAAATACAGGTAGTTTTTGAGCTGCTTTTGCAAGCTTGGGAAAATTACCTTTAGAACCTTTTCCATAAATCATTGGCGGTCTAAGAATAGCAACTTTAAAATTATCACTTTCTAAATGTTTTATTCCTTTTTCTGCCTGAAGTTTACTATTACCATAAAAATTACTCGGCGTAGGTTCTGTGTTTTTATCAATAACTCTTTTTTCACTGGTACTATCACCATACACAATCATACTGCTCATAAAAATGAACTGCTTTACTCCTTCTACTTTAGACTTTTCAGCAGTTTCAATTGTGAGATCACGGTTTACTTTATAATACATCTCTTCCATCTTTGGATCAGACGAAACATGCGCTATTCCTGCCATATGCAATACAACATCATACTCCGAAAAGTCTTGTTTCTTCCATAAATCGTTTCTTAAACTTATCGAATCTATTGAATATTTACCAGGATAGTTTCTAAGCCATTTCTTAAGACTTGTTCCTACATAGCTGCTTGATCCTGTTATCAATATTTTTTTCATTTTGATGTAGTCTCCTTAGTACTCGCTACTTCCTTTTTTCCCTTTCTTCCTGTTCCACCTTCGATAACCCCATCACTCTTAATAACACTCACTATGGTTCCAAAGAAACATTTAATATCCATCCAAAAACCTAACTTTTCAACGTATGTCCCATCAAGCTTCGCCTTTATATCAATAGGCAACTCATCCCTACCATTAATCTGCGCCCAACCTGTCAATCCAGGTGGTACATCATTGGCACCATATTTATCTCTTTCTTTTATAAGACTATATTGATTCCAAAGCGCAGGTCTTGGTCCAATGATACTCATCTCCCCAACAAAAATATTCCAAATTTGCGGGAGTTCATCCAGTGAAGTCTTTCTAAGAAACTTCCCCACCTTGGTAATGTATTGCTCAGGATTTTGTAATAAATGGGTAGGAGTGTCTTTAGGTGTATCAATACTCATTGTACGGAACTTCAAAATATTAAAATGAGTCTTATGAATACCGACGCGCTTTTGTTTAAATAATACCGGTCCTTTTGAGTCGAGTTTAATAGCTAAAATTAGCAACAAAAAAATGGACGATAAAATAATAAGTCCCAGTAAAGAAAGAATGATGTCTATCAATCTTTTTATCTTCAAATACATGCCCGTTACACTCCTTAATTGTTATATAGTAAATTAGCACTTAAGTGTCCCTCTATGGTTTATCCAATTAATTACTAATCAACTAAATATAAATTCCATATACTCCTCATACCAGCGTCAAATCATATAAAGGAAGGTCCTAGTTAAAACAGTGACGTGCCTCTAACGGCCCTTTTCTTGGTTAAAATCTAAGATAAGTTAATCCTATTTTACTTCTGAGAAAGTTTTGTTCTTTCTCCTATTAGCTAAATTTATAACGAATTCTTTAAGTTCTATAGAAGATAGAGTATCATGTGAGCTTAAAAGATACTGTATTTCCTCTTCCTGTTCCAAGACTGCTTTTCCAATAAAGATCTTAGGGAACACAGCTTCACTATGAACTTCTTTCTCCCCTAATAGTTCTTCATACATCTTCTCACCGGGCCTGATCCCAGAATATTCAATTCCAATGTCCTCAATTGAATAACCTGATAACTGAATAAGATTTGTCGCTAAATCTACAATCTTGACTGGTTCACCCATATCAAGTACGAAGATCTCTCCACCCCGCGCTAAAGAGCTAGCTTGAACAACCAACCTAGATGCTTCCGGTATAGTCATAAAATATCTCGTCATATCTGGATGGGTGACTGTTACTGGTCCACCTGCTTGAATTTGTTTCTTAAATAACGGGATAACACTCCCTCTGCTACCTAAGACATTTCCGAAACGAACGGCAACAAATTTCGTTGTGCTATATTTTGCCAACTGCTGTATGATCATTTCAGCAATTCGTTTTGTCGATCCCATTACATTTGTTGGATTAACAGCCTTATCGGATGAAATCATCACAAACGCCCCTACACCAAACGTATCTGCTGCTTCAGCAACATTCTTTGTACCTAAGATATTATTTTTCAGAGCTTCCCGTGGATTATATTCCATAAGTGGAACATGTTTGTGTGCAGCAGCATGATATACGACATTTGGTCTGTGGAAGTCCACCACTTCAAAGATTCTTTCTCGATCCTGTATATCTGCTATAACAGGTATTATTTCAATATGATCAGCATGTAATTTTTTCAGTTCCATATCTATTTGATAAATACTATTTTCACCATGTCCTAGTAAAATAAGTTTTCCAGGAGAGAATCTGCATATTTGACGACAGATTTCCGAACCAATAGACCCACCAGCCCCAGTTACTAGAATGGTCTTACCGGTTACGTATTTCGATATACTATTAATATCTAACTCAATGGGTTCTCTTCCTAATAAATCCTCTACTTCCACTTCTTTAAATTGATTAACAGCTACTTTTCCTAACATAATATCTTCAATCATCGGCATGATCTGTGTTTTGGCATTTGTTTTCACACATTCATCAAAGATGACCTTTAATTCTTTTTTACTTAAGGAAGGAATCGCAATGACAATATTATCAATATGATATTTTTCAACCATTTCAGGAATATGTTTAGAGTTACCAACAACAGGTATTCCTAAGATGTCTAATTTGTCTTTTTTCGGATCATCATCGATGAAAGCAACTGGTTTAAGTGCAGTATCATAATTATTACGAAGTTGACGAACAACCATGGTTCCTGCCGATCCCGCCCCAATTACCAATGTGTTTTTGATTTCCATTTGATTATTTACTAAGCGGTCACGCAGCATTCTCCATGAAAAACGGGAACCACCAATAAGAATGACATGCATCATCCAAGTTAACGCCATAGCTCTTACATACACATCTTGAAAAACCAAAATTTGAATGATGACTACACTGATGACTGATAAGGTTACGGCTTTTACTATGGATATTAACTCTCCAATACTTGCATACTCCCAGGCCTTTTTATACAGCTTATAAATAGAAGCAAAAATATGATGGCTAATTAATAGAGAGACTGAGCTGACTAAGAGTGCTGTTAGCTTAAATATTTCTAAATATGGATGTAGGACTAAATAACTTACATAAATCGCCGATAATACGATTAAAGAATCTAATAGCGCCAGTAGTGTTAGTCGATTTCGGTAGGCCAACCAAATTTCCCCCTTAAATAAAGTATCCAGGATACTCACTTTTAAATTCAGCAAAAAGCAGAATCCTTCAATGTTCTAAGCCTTTACTTTTCGATGAAACAGGTATTAATTTTATTCAAAAACATAACCTTGTAATTGCCAATAATATTTTAAATGACTCTCATATTTCCTTTTCCTTCTTTTGTAGAGCTTCTTTTCTTTTCTTAATAGACTTTGTCAGGCTAGTCTCTAATTGATTTAATAAGACTAAAGGAGCGTCTTGTTGTATGTAACGCAGTGCTTTCTTTATAGATTTCGGATAATCATCAAACCTTTTCAAACGAATCTATCTCCTTATTTAATACCGTTTACACTGATCCAATATTTTAAATTACCCCTACAAACTTTACACATTAACGAATATTATTTATAATAATGAAAGCGTTTCCTGATTAACTATAATACTAAAAGATTCCTAAGATCTTCTTTTTAAACTTTACTGGTTTTACAATTGAAGGACTTTGTCCTTTTATAAGCTGTTCAGCATTTTCTTTGAAATAAAATGTACGTTCGTTTCCAAATGTTTTTGTGATGGTTTCATATGCTTCTTGTAAAGAGAATCCCCTAGAGCCTACATTATGGGCATCTGTTGCGATAAAATGGGCTAAATTATGTTCCAAAATTTTTTTTGAAAATGACTTAATATTCTTTCCAAAGAGACCGATAATACTACCAGAGGTAAGTTGTGTTAAGGCCCCTTCTTGAACCAATTTAAATAATAGATCATGATTTTTTATCAATTCCTTATTTCTCTCCGGATGTACAATAATTGGTGTTATCCCTTTTAACAACAGCTCATAGATCAGTTCTTGTGTGTATGAAGGCACATGTCCTGACGGGAGTTCTAATAATAAATATTTGTAAGTATTATCAAGCGTTAGCACTTCTCCCTTTTCAAGTGATACAAATAATTCTCGATGTATTCTCAATTCTTGTCCAGGATGAACAGAAATAGGGATTTTCTCTTGCTGCAAGCACTCATTTAACTCAAATACCCGATCAATAATGTCATCCTTCACATTTACATATCTCTCATTTAAGTGATGTGGTGTGGCAAATAAATGGGTTATCCCTGCTTCTACCGCTTTCTTTGCCATGGCCATGCTTTCCTGCATATCCAGGGACCCATCATCAACTCCAGGGATAATGTGGCAATGCAAGTCAATCAAATTTCACACACTTCCTTTATATAAATGGGATAAAAGTCTCGATCACCCAGAAAACAGATAGGAATTAATACCCTGTTAATAGTAGCATAAAAAATTGCTATAAAATAGGGTATTAATTTGTATTAATTTGTCGAAAAATATTTTATTTAAGATTGATAGTAATAATAATTGCTGGTATCTGATTCCGTTCCATTCAAAACGACCCCAAGTAATGCCGTATTAGCTTTTTCTAAAAGTTCTTTTGCTTTTACTGCACTTTGTTTGTTTGTCTTACCGCTTGCCACTACCATGATCACGCCATCAGATTTATTAGCTACAATTTGAGAGTCAGTGACTACAAGAACTGGCGGTGTATCTAAAATGATATAATCATAGAAACCTTTTAGTTCATTAATAGCTGTTTCAATTGCTTTAGAATTTAATAACTCTGAAGGATTAGGTGGTATCGGGCCACTTGTTAAAATGTCTAGATTTGAAACATTTGAATTCAAGATAGTTTTTCTTAAGTTCATTTTCTTTGTCAATACGCTAGTAAGTCCATGTATATTACTAAG
The DNA here is from genome assembly GCF_918698115.1 of Peribacillus sp. Bi96. Lineage (GTDB taxonomy): Bacteria > Bacillota > Bacilli > Bacillales > DSM-1321 > Peribacillus. Next base: position 372,732 of record NZ_CAKKLV010000001.1, on the reverse strand, counting down.
ATTAAAAGCATAATGAATGGATGGCTTCCTTAAGTCCGCATCCACAAGTAATACTTTTTTCTCTTCTTGAGCCAGCACAATCGCTAGGTTGGCAGCTGTAGTCGATTTCCCATCATTAGGCTCCGCGGAAGTAACCACAATGGTTTTAATTTCTTTATCAACTGAAGAGAATTGTATATTTGTCCTAATTAATCGATATTGTTCAGTAATAGGCGATTTAGGATTAGTCTGCGCAATTAAATTTACTTGTTTTTCATTTTTACTTCTCATAAATCCCACTTCCTTTCTTAATGTCACTAAATGGTTCTTTATTTATGTTGCGATATTTTTTGGATGGATCCAAGTAATGGCAAGTCAAGGAGCGTCTCAATATCCTTCTCGTCTCTAATCGTATTATCCATGTACTCTAGTAGGAATGCCAAGCCTATTCCAGCCATCAACCCAACTACCACCGCAATAGCGATATTCAATAATGGAGATGGTTTTACGGGAGTAGGATTTTCCTTTACTTCTGCCTTCGCAAGAATGCTAACATTATCGACATTCATTATATCTTTGATTTCCTTTTGGAATGTACCAGACACTGAGTTTGCAATTTCAACGGCCTTCAATGGATTACTATCTTGAACCGTTAAAGAGAAGACTTGAGAATTTTCCTGGCTGTTAATCGTAATTTTTTGACTAAGTTGATCCACGCTTTGTGGAAGTTCAAGATCATCAATGACCTTCTCTAATATAGCAGGGCTTTTTATGATCACACTGTATGTATTAATCATATCAATATTAGATTGTATTTGAGTAGAATCCAATTGGTTTTCTGATTGTTTCTGATTTACTAAAATCTGTGTGGATGATTGGTAAACAGGTGTTAATAAAAAATAAGATATTGAACCACTAATCAACGCTGCAATTAATGTCAGGAGCGTTATTAACTTCCAACGTTTCTTTAATGTTTGAAAAATATCTTTAATACTAATAGTTTCTTCCATATTATCCTCCCAAAATGTTAAAAATGACCTATTGCATTATACCATAATATTACCTACATTAATGTTTTTTTTAGGAAATTTACATGAAATTTACATTGATTGATACTTTTCTAATGGCTAGATAATTTTATAAGGAAATACATGATTTCACAAAGGGAATATTCACAATTTTCCGTGTAACCATTTCACATAACCCCCCGCCTAAAAACCCATTCAGAGAATGGGTTTTTAGGCGGGGGGTTATGTAAATATTAGTAAACACTATATCCACCTTGTGTACTAATAATATTAGAAGCACTTTTGAAAAGCAAGACCTAACTAAATGCCTATAGAAACAAGAAAATCTGTTTATACATATGATTAGGTCAAGTATTTTAGTGCGTATTTATCATTAAAAATGGTAAAAAACTGTGTAGACTAAAAGAGATAGTTTCACAATAAAATTAGTAATTATTAAAGGATTTTATTGGAAATATTATATAATTAATAATACATATCAATGGTTAGGTGTGATGTAAATGATAGGTTACCGAGTTAAAATGCTTAGAGAAGAAAAAAAAATGTCAATTAGTGAACTCTCAACAAAATCCGGAGTGGCAAAATCATATATAAGCTCACTGGAAAGAAACCTTCAAACTAATCCTACTATTTTAGTTTTAGAAAAATTCGCTAGTATCCTTTGTATAACTGTTGATGCCCTCCTGTATGAACAAGTAGACCACAGTATGGATGATGAGTGGAAGGAAATCATGAAAGATATTATTGGTTCAGGAATATCGAAAGAAGAAATGCGCGAATTTATCGAGGATAGGAAATGAACTGCTCGTTAAACATGAGAAATTTTGTTTTTCTTTTTTGATTCTTTAACATCGAAAGCCCACTTTTCATTCTTATTTCAAACTAATTTCAGAGAGGGAAAAGTGATTATTACCACTTTTCTCCTATTTCACCTTTTTTGACTACTAATGGAAGCATACAAGCTATTAGCTTATTCTCCATTATCTGTATTTTTGATTTCTATACTGGAGATACAAACATATTTGTGATAGTACTCCCCTTACGTACAACACCTCGAACCATATGTAATGCCCATTCTCTTCTTTAAGTTTTTTTCAATCCCATTCATGCTATTTATATAAGTCCATTTATTTATTTATTTAATAACCCTTTTCAGAAGCTTTAATATTATCCAAATAATTTAGCACTACACCAGTTCCTGAAGTACCCTTACTGCAATAAGGGATACAAGAACCTTTTCTTGTGTAAGCAATTTGTAACCCAATTAATCTTACTCTATTAGTGGCTGCTGTTTATTACTTCCTGATATTAAACTTTGTTTCAAAGCTTACCTATCTTCTTTTTCCTTTTCTTTTATTCTTTCTTCAGCTTTTTTTCCTCTATCCCCGCTGCTTGAATCATGTTTGCCAATGAAGATGACCAAAAACCAATACTACTAAACAAATTCCAGCCATAAATAATAAACCATATTTCTTCATCTTTAACCCCCAATTTTTAAACCTTACGGACTGACATGGAAGTCCTAACATTAGAATGCTTTCTATGAGCACTCTTAAATAAACACTATTATTCTTTAGCAGGCTTGTGATTTTCTCTTTCTATCTGTTCTTCTCTTATTAATTATAAATATCGAAACAACTGAATAAAGGATAATATTCCATCTAATTACGGCATCACTCGACTTTGATAATCACCAAATCTCATTAATATAGCTATATTTAGGATTTTAAAAAACTAGCATTTCTACAGGTTACTCCAAAGCACCAATCACTTAACCGAATTCAATACTTCTAGAAATCTACCACCTAAATTATAGTTAAAAGTGACCGTCTTATCATCATGAATGTCTCCGGCATTGAGAAATATTTAGATAAAATTGTCAAGTTGTTCAGAATTTAGTTTATCATCCATAGGTTTCTTTCTACTATTTAGAGTATCTTTTTCCCTCTTCATTAATATCTTTGACCCATAATTAATTACTTTACTCTCTCTTATTCGACTGTAACATTATACCTTATTTGGTAAATGAAATGCACTTAATTAAATTTCACATTAATGATACTAACTCTTAACAATTCTTCCGAATATCCGACAGATTATTACCATTGGGCTGCACGGTAAAGATGCATTTACAACTATATTTCTTTCCTGACCCACTAAAACGTCAAAACATTAGATTCTACTTTCAACACTTCAATTAGTTCAGCCACTTTTTCCAAAATCTTTTTTCGTATTTTTGTTCTTGTTTTTTCATTAAGGTATCTTTTGGTGAGATTGCCGCTATTTTTACGGCATTGGATTCAGTGCTGTCCAATCGGCTCTTAGAGCGTGGTCTATGGAGAATAACGGTTAGTAAAGGTTAATAAATCCCAATAGAAAATACAAAGTTAGAGAGTTTAAATCTGTTACCATTACTAAAGGTAACACGCCGCCATTATTGATATAGGGGCATAGAATAATTGGTACCTTCACAAAAACAATATTAATATCTATGATTGGGTAGATAGCACAGACACAACAACCTAAGTCAAAGTGTTATGAGTGAGGCTTCCCTACAATTACTTAATATGTGTTTATTTTTATAGAATAAATGATATGATAAGCTGAGTAAAAATTTCAAAGAAAGGTCTGTTATATGAATAATTCTATAAAAAATAACATTAAAATAAACAATGGATTATTGAAGGGAAGCTCATCTTATCATTTAGATTTTATAAGAGGCGTTGCGGCAATTTTAGTACTTGTAAATCATTTTAGAAACATATTTTTTGTGAAATTTGAGGACATCGATTTTCCTAACGCAATTTTGTTGTTGCTTTATTCTATTGCGGGTTTAGGGCATCAAGCTGTAATCGTATTTTTTGTTCTTAGTGGGTTTTTCATCTCAAACAGTGTTTTAACGAAAGTCTATAATAATACCTGGTCGTGGAAATATTATTTAATAAATCGACTAACAAGGCTTTATGTAGTTTTAATTCCAGTATTAGTTATTGGTTTTATTATTGATTTGATTGGATCAAATTTCCTTGATTACAGTTTCTTTCCAAAGAATATGGATAACGGCTTAAGTTTTAGTGTTCTGGTTGGCAATTTGTTTTTTCTTCAAGAAATATTTGTCCCAGTTTTAGGTGCTAATGATCCGTTATGGAGTCTGAGTTATGAGTTTTGGTACTATATTTTATTCCCGTGTATCTTATTTATTTTTGTCAAAAAGAAAAGTGGTTTTATGGTTGGCTTATATAGCATCTTAACTATTTTATTAATGACAGTCTTAGGTGTGAAAATTCTACAATATTTCATTATCTGGTTATTAGGTGTTTTGATATTAGTATCACCGGCAATAAAAATAAAGAGTAATTTTTACAAAATTATGATTAAATCTGTAGTGTTATTTTCCTTTATTGCAGTTTTAGGGATTAGTAGACTTGGACTTTTGCCATCTGCTTTTGTCGGAGATTTATTTGTAGCAATCACTTTTTCTTCTTTTATTTATACGATTGTACATTTTGAAACGAAATTTATCACGTTCTCAAACTTAAAACTTCTTTATTATAGTTTTTCAAAAAAAATCGCAAGTTTTTCATTCACATTATACTTAGTGCATTTTCCTGTACTAATTTTCTTATTTGCTTTTATCAATAATCTTGGATTCGACCGGATGCAACCGACTTACAGTAACATGCTTATTGGGGTTGGTATTTGTTTAGGTATTATTCTTATAACGTATGTAATGTCGCTATTTACAGAAGGAAAAACAAGTCAGGTACGTGCCATTGTTATTCGTAAACTCAATCATGAAAAGGGTGATAGTAATAAACAAATATCTAAGAAAGATAAAGTTAGCTAATGATAAAATTCAATTTATTCATTTACCATTAAGGTAGGAACAAACAACGCGTTAAAAAAAAATGAAGTAATTATATATAAATGGGACATCTTTGAGGATGTTCTTTTTTTTATGTAAAAAAAGAAGTTCACTTGTTGCACATTTGTCAGATACAAAAAAAAGATTTATAACACCATATTTTATCTTGCTTCCTCCAGTAATCGGTTTGTGAACACATACTGGAATCTATAATTAAACTATCGTAAGCTATGTTCTAATTGTCAAGGGGTAAGGTTTGGACTCCCCCCTTTTATTATGAATTTCCAAAGACTCTATTAATGTGAAATGGATTATCATCGATATAAAAAGATCTAGATAGCTATTCCAATGTTATCGGAGGAGGCTCTAGGTGTTGATGGCAGTAATGTTTTTCCTTGATACCGTTGTATTGGACACTAAATCTGTTAATCGATAAGTGATCGAAATATCTTCCTTTATAAAAAAGCAAACTAGGAAAAGTTAATTAGCGTATTAGGTAATTCGTTTATATCTACAATGGCAAAGTGACTTGATTCTAACTTAAAAATACTCCCAAGATAAAATAATTGAACCAACCAAAAAAGTTAATTGTACCTGTGATAGCTGGGTAGCATTTCACAATAAGGCAACTACTAGAGTAAGCAAGAATTACTTAGTCTTACGCAAACAGGTGCCCGTACGCCTACTTTTAAACCTTTTTAAAAGAAGTAACACATCTACCTATGCAAAAACTTGGTTTGATGAATATATTATGTTAAACAGACAGATATCAAATTCATTGAGTATTTAACTAATACTCTATAATAAGCCTTATTCAGTACGGAGATTAACAACGCGATTAGCAGTGAAACAAACCTGTGTCAATCCAGCCTGCTTCTACAAACTAGGTGTCACAAGTTAAAAACAAAATAAGACATTCTCTTATTCCTCAACTACAAAATTCGGAAAGCCGTTACAAAATTTGATGGAAGCAACGAAATGAGAATGGTGGTGATAATTAATGAAAAAAGTAAATATAAATTCTTACATTCACCTTGTCAGAGATTATATGGGAATACAAGATTGGACAGTAGCAATAAAGCAAGCTATTTCTGAAGCAGAACAAGGAGATATATTACTTCTTCCAAATAATGTACTCTATAATACCTTTAGCACAATTACTGTAGATAAGGCTATTTCAATAAAGGGTGGAGCGATAATTGTTTCACATCATAATGGAGTTGCCCTTTTATTTAAGCCTACACTTTCTAGTTTCGGTAATGGTTTAGGAATTTGGGGAGCTGATTCCAATAGATTAGATGTTGATATTTCTGTAGAAAAAAAGATAAAAGACTGGAGTGATAATAGTGTAGGTGTACAGATTTTCAATAGTTACTTTGGGATTTTTAGATTTCCTAGAATCACAGGTTTTACTACCGGATTGATTGTAACAGCTGAAAAAGTATTAATAAACGCAGAAGGTTCTTCCTACAATACCTTTTATATCGGAAGAATGGAGAATCACCGATTTGGAATAGTTATGAAATCTCGTAACAATTCAGGTTGGTGTACAGAAAACACATTTTATGGAGGTTCGCTTGGAAATGGTTTTGGCGTTCCTGAAGACAATTTCCAAGTGTCTTTTGATAGTGATGAAGCAGGTTGGAACAATAGTAACAAGTTCTATAATGTAAGTTTTGAAGGGTTCTATACCAAGTGTATTATTGGCAATTTCACACTTAATAATGATTTTTATTCTTGTAGATACGAAATGCCTCATCTCACAGAATTAGTAAACTGGGGAGCAATCACACAAAATAATGGTCTGTACAACGGAATTGGTTTGGGAAGTAATTTAGAAAAAATAATCGACAAGGGTAGATATAATCGAATTAGTTCAACCTCTGGATATTATACAGGTTATGTTGAGTATTTTGATAATGAATTCTTCAGTTTTATAAAAAGTGGCTCACCAATGAAAACAATAGCTGGAAAGAAAGTTACTCCCGTTGGAAATTTACCCCAAAAAACAATTTATGTAATTGATGGTATTGTTAATTTAGACTTAACAATCGCTAGGGATTTTTATGTGCTCGCTCAATCCGACATAAGGTCTATAAATCTTATTAATGTACCGCTGAATTCAAAAGGATTGGAGTTTCAAGTTACCTTTTCTCAAGATAGTTCTATTGGATATAGTATATCAGGATTCTCGAATGCATTTAAATTTGGTAAAAGATCTGAAAAACCAACGAAACGAGCATGGGGGATGGATGGATATTCATTAAAAAACATATCTAATACGGACCCTAGTTTTATAGTTTTAAGTCAGTATACATCCTGAGATATGATTCTTTCCTCATCTGCTGTTAAAAAGGTTGGATATCACCGCCAATGTTTCACGTATAAATTTCCACTATGTTTGCAAATAATAAAGAATAAACTCGTCATGCTTCCCCCACTTCCATCCCACTCTCAATGTTTAATTCACTAGAACACTCGACAGCCAATAGATAAAAAAAGCCTCCAAGTTTTACTCATAGGCTTCGCATATTCAAAACATAATATTCTCGTCACTTTTTAACAATAACTTTTTTCAGGCACTCACATTTTTCCGCTTTATCTTCAAAGTTGTACAGGTTTTTTCCGGCTTTTTGCTTAGAAATTTTGACCGTGAAATTGCCTTTTCTCGAAGCTTTGGTAGCGCCGATGAATTTTCCAGATAGTTTAACATATACAGTAGAGCCGGCTTCTACTTTGCCGGTTACCTTTGTCGTTTTTGTTGTTAACGTATTGACTACCGGTTTAATTGGTGCTTTTTTGTCTGCAACTGTGACTGTAACTGTTTTGACCGAGCTCGTATTTCCTGACTTGTCGGTTGCTGCTACGGATAGAACTTTACCGGCCTTTTGTTTCGTCATCGTACGGCGAACGAACCATTGGACTTTGCTTTTCCGAGCGCAGTGCTGCCCATTTTGACAGTAACGGTAGAGCCTGCTTCCGCTTTGCCAGTTACTTTTGTCGAATTGTCACCTACTCCATTTACTGTGAGTTTCATAGATGCTGTTTTATCTTCTAATATCTCGACTTTGATAATAACCAAACCTCATTAATATACCTATATATAAAATCAAAAAAACCAGCATTTCTTCTGGATACTCCAAAATACAATTACTTAACCAAATTCAATACTTCTAGAACTCTACCATCCGAATTATCGTTAAAAGTGACTGTATTATCATCATGAATGTTATATGTTAAACAAAAAAACTCTCCGGTATTTGGAAATCTTTGAATAAAATCATCAAGTTGTTCAGAATTTAGTTTAACAACCATAGGTTTATTTCTACTTTTTAGAGAATCTACTTCCTCTCCATTAATTTCTCTGTACCAATAATTAACTCCTTTAATCTCTCTCATTTCCCCAACATAATATACCTTATTAAATGGAAAAAAAGGTCCTTAATTAAAATTTCACATTAATAATATGAACTCTTAATAACACTGCCTAATTTCTTACAAAGTCACCATACTTATCAAGGAAAATAATTGATTTCCATTGGGGCTGCACGGTAAAGATAGTATATTTCAACTACGTTTGTTTCGTGCATAGTGTTCTGTATAGGCAGGAACATGACCTGCGGGCAATACAATAAAAAATTGATAAGAGATTCCTGGGAATTCTTGTGTCCTTACTCACTAAAACGTTCAATCCAACAGATTCCACTTTCAACACTTCATTTCTTATTTTCAAAGAGCACCTTCATATAAGGTAATATATTGAACGAATATCCATAACTTAAAAAATCCACTTTTCACCTCATCAGTCTATTTTACTTATTTAATTTACATAAATATAAAATTTTTTTAAATTATCACAAATTAAATTTTCTGTATTCTGAATATAAAGTGACCTCCATCCTAGTTTTTTACTTCTATAATAATTTTACGGACTAACTATTAGTCAATATTACTTAGATTTATAGTGATCACTTAATTTTTATAGATTGTTCTCTATTACTTTAGTAAAGTGAGAATGATAATTACTATCAATTAAGGAGAATAACTATTATGGGTGTACCCTTGTTAAAAGAAGAACTTCCGGTTGTGAATAAAATCTGGTCGCGTGATTTTATTATGATTTTCTTGGCTAACTTTTTTGTTTTTTTATCTTTTCAGATGACTTCCCCTACCCTTCCGCTTTTTGTAAAAGAGCTTGGCGGAAATGAACGGTATATTGGGTTAGTTGCTGGCATGTTTTTATTTTCCGCCCTGATTGTCCGCCCTTTTGCTGGACAGGCTCTGGAAACAAAAGGTAGACGCTTTGTTTTCTTGTTCGGTCTAGCCCTTTTGGCTGTAGCGATTGGTTCGTTTGGATTTATGATGAGTATTTTCCTTCTATGCGCCATAAGGATTGTACAAGGGATTGGCTGGGGATATATGACCACGGCATCAGGTACGATCGCCTCCGATTTTATCCCAGCAAGGCGTCGGGGTGAGGGAATGGGATACTTCACTTTATCGGGGAATTTGGCGATGGCTTTTGGTCCTTCATTCGGGCTTTTCTTAGCGGATGTTTTACCCTTTCAACATTTGTTTTTATTTTGCGGTGTATTAAGCCTGGCAGCTTGGATCATGGCCTCAACAATTACTTATAAAAAAGTAGATCTTGCTTCTGTCCCAGTAAAAACTAATAGGTTTGACATTTATGAAAAAAGCGCTGTTGCTCCGTCCGTTCTTGTTTTTTTCATACGGTAACTTTTGGCGGGACTGCCACCTTCTTACCGCTTTATACAATCGAAAAAGGTCTGACTGGTATTCAAGGATACTTTTTTCTTTACGCTTTAGCGCTTATTTTCACACGTATGTTTGCTGGAAAGATCTATGATCAAAATGGACATCAAGCTGTCTTCATTCCGTCCACTCTTTTTATCGTAATGGCGATGCTATTGCTAGCCTGGATGCCAAGTAACATGATTCTGTATTTGGCAGCTATTTTTTATGGCATTGGATTCGGTGCTGTCCAACCGGCTCTTCAAGCGTGGTCTCTTGAACACGCGGCCCGAAATCGAAAAGGCATGGCCAATGCCACTTTCTATTCCTTCTTTGATCTTGGAATCGGTTTCGGGGCCATCCTCTTCGGACAAATCGGCTATCTTTTCGGGTATATAATTATTTACATAATGGCAGCAGTCTCTGTGGGGATTTCAATATTGGCTTACCTATGGATTTTAAGAAAAATGAAGTAATTACACATTAAAGGACATCTTTATGGATGTTCTTTTTTTCTGAAAACACAAGTGATTTTGCAGAACAGTTTATCGCATCTGCATCAGCACATTTTTTAACCCTATGTAAACTATGTTATGTTTTTATTTGTTTTAAGTAATGTTATTGTATTCCCTGTTTCCTTCTCTCTTTTTCGTTGTATGATAGAAAAAAAAGGAGTTTTGGGAATGATTATTCTGCAGTATATTGGAAAAGCTTTTTCATTCATGCATAAGGATATACCGGAAACTCATGTTAAATGCCATGTTTGTGCAGGTACAGGTGCCTACGATATTTATACAGATTGTCTTACCTGTAATGCAAAGGGATTAATTAGTAAAGTTGAGTATAATAGGAGGCTTGAAGAGGGTGAGATTTAAAAAATTTCATGAGGTCGATATATGTAAAAAAGAAGCAATATTGGCTATTGCTTCTTTTTTTGTCCAAACGGTGCCGTTTACCCCCGCCTTTAAAGGGTATTTTATTATCAGGGGGGATACATATGATAGCAATTACTCACATTGGATTGGCTGTACCTGATTTGGATGCGGCGATTAAGTTGTATGAGTAGGTGTTGGGATTCAAAGGGGAGTCCGGCGAGTAAACGAGCATTCGTAATAATTAATGAATGAGATCATCAAGAAAGCAACAACACTTGTTAACAGAGCTTAAAATAAAAAAACTTTCAAAAATGAACTGTGCCCCATTTTTCGGACAGTATAAAAAAGTAGCTATGAAAATAATAAGTGGTCCCGGTATTGTACCGGGGCCATTTTCTTTAGTCCCTATTGAAAACAAGACTCATTGTATTCTTCAATAACTCGAACAACTTCATCCTTCACATCCGTCAAATTAGTACATGTGAGGCCTTGATCAGAATGCAGGATTGCACTCGGATGGAATTCGTGATTCAGAGCCCGCCTTAGCTTATTTAAAAACGATATTCATATCTAATGACAGAATCTCTTGGGAATTTTCAAGGGTTCTACCTTTAGTTTTGTGCAAGGACTTTTCCGTAGCTTTGTAAAGTACCAATGTCATTTTCACTCGTATAAATTATACTGCTTTAATTGCTACTGTTTTATTTCCTGACTTCTCACTAGTATTATCTTGTGTCCTGTAAACAGGTTTTTTTAATACTCCAATTATACAAGCTGTAATAATTGAACCAATTAAAATACATACAATGTATAACAATGGACTGCTTGCAGCAATAGGAATTACAAAGATTCCACCATGAGGAGCCTGTAAAGAAATTCCTAATGCCATACAAATTCCTCCACCAATTGCTGAACCAACAATATTTGCTGGAATTATTCTTAATGGATCACTTGCAGCAAACGGAATTGCTGCCTCAGTAATAAAAGATGCCCCCATAATATAAGCAGCTTTTCCTGCGTTGCGTTCTTCAAGGGAGAACTTATTTTTAAATAGTGTTGTTGCTAATGCAATCCCTAATGGAGGAACCATCCCTCCAACCATTAGTGCAGCAGATGGTTCGTAAATATGATTTGCAAACATCGCTAAGCCAAATGCTGATGCTGTTTTATTGATAGGACCGCCCATATCAGATGCCATCATTCCTGCCAAAAGCGCTCCTAATAAAATTGCATTCGAACCAGTTAAACCATTTAACCAACCTTGTAACGACTCATTAATCCACGCCATCGGACTATTAATTACAAAGTGCATAATAAAGGCTGTTACAAACGTAGCTACTAAAGGAAGTATAAGTACCGGGGAAAGACTTTGTAATGAATCTGGAATGCCTTTTAATAATTTTTTCAATCCTAAGATAGTATAACCAGCAATAAAACCTGCAATCATACCACCTAAAAATCCTGAACCACCAAGGGTTGCCATCATACCACCAATCATACCTGGTGCTAAACCTGGCCGATCCGCAATACTATAAGCAATATATCCCGCTAGTACTGGAACCATTAGTGCGAAAGCTGCGCTGCCACCTGCTGTACCTAGAAAAGCAGCGAATGCATTATATTCTGAACTATTCGAGTCTGAAGCATGAATGCCAAACATAAAGGAGATTGCGATTAATATACCGCCAGCAACAACAAATGGAATCATAAAAGATACCCCATTCATTATATGGCTGTATATTTTAGGTTGTTTTAATCGTGTTTTTTCTTTTGCTTCCTTTAACTTGTTGTTCCCCTGATTTAAAACCGTACCTTTTCCAGAAACAGCATCTTCAATTAAATCCTTAGCATGATGTATCCCATTTTTAACAGACGTTTTAATAACCTTGCGATCACCGAAGACATCCATGTCCACTTTAACATCTGCAGCAACAATTATGCCATCTGCTTCATCAATATCTTCTTGAGTTAATCTGTTCTGTATTCCCGTCGATCCATTGGTTTGAACTTTTATTTGAACGCCAAGCTCCTCAGCAGCATTTTTTAATGCTTCTGCAGCCATAAATGTATGTGCTATTCCAGTAGGGCATCCAGTAATTCCGACCAATTTCTTACCAAAATACTTCTTATCATTCGTATCTACTTGTACCATTTTTTCTTCAGCATTTGCAAATAGCTGGACAACTTCATGACTATCTTTGGCAAGAATAAGCTTAGCTCTAAAGGTTTCATCCATTAGAAAAGTGGAGATTTTAGATAAAGTCTTTAAGTGCTCAGTTGAAGAATCTTTGCCGGCTGCTATCATGAAAAATAAATTACATGTTTCTGAACTATACTTAATTCCACTTAAAGATCTTCCCATAATAATAGCGGGCGATTTAACTCCAGCAGATTTTGCATGTGGAATAGCAATACCAAACCCTACTTCTGTTGGAACCTGATCTTCTCGTGCCCATATATCCTGTTTAAATTGTTCAAGATCATGTAAATAGCCGTTTGAATTTAATTTTTCTGCAAGCTCATTAATTAAGTCCTCTTTCGTTTCAGCAACTAAATCTAATATTATGTTTTCTGGCCTTAAGACACTAGAAGTCATCATATATATCCCTCCTATTAAATTTCTCCTAATTTATAGAGTGATGCTTTTCCAGTTGAACCAAATAGATCCATTTTCTTCTTTACTAATTCAATAGCTGCCTTCGTTGCTTCAGGCATTAATATATCTGGTTCGTAAGCATTTGGATTTTCATCCAGCGTAGCTCTTAATTGGTTATAAAACGCTCTCTTCATATCTGTTGATAAATTTATCTTGGCAATACCATGTTCCACAGCTTGTCTTATTTCTTCATCTGGGTTGTCTGATCCACCGTGGAGAACTAAAGGAATGTTTACTTTTTCATGAATCTTCATTAATCGATCAATTTTAATAGAGTGATCTTTCGTTTCTGGGTATAAGCCATGTGAAGTTCCAACAGCAACAGCAAGCGTATCAATCCCTGTTGTTTCAACAAAAATGGCTGCTTCATCAGGATTCGTATATAATATCTCATCTGCTCCGCCTTCTGAACTGCCCTCATTACTTCCAATAGTACCTAGTTCACCCTCTACAGACACACCTACCATATGAGCAAGTTCTACTGCTTTTTTTGTTAATGCCATATTTTCTTCAAAGGGTAAATGTGACGCATCCATCATCACAGACGTATAGCCATTTCTAATAGATCGAGTAATATCATCGATTGTTGCACCATGGTCTAAATGAATAACAAATGGAACTTTAGACTTTGACGCAGCTTCTCGTACATATGCCACAAACTCATCAGTCACTAAATTAATTTCATTCGGGTGAATTTGGAGTATAGCAGGAGATTTTTGCTCCTCTGCAGCACTTACTACAACTTTGACAAATTCGCTATTTGCTACATTAAATGACCCAACTGCAAATTTATTCTCATAAGCTACTAAAAGTAAATCTTTCATATTCATTAACATTTCTATTCCTCCTAATATTATTTGGAAGACCAAACTTCCAAAAACTCATCATAATTGGTTACATTTAATAATTTTTCTGTCATGTTTGTTTGCTTAAACACATCATGAATCTCTTCAAAAAACTTTGTATTATTTACTTTTTGATTTTTTGGAGGGATAAATAGAAAGATAATTTGAGCCATTTTGTCTCCCCACAAAATTTTTTGTTTATTTATTGCTACTAAAACCCGTAATTTTTTGTTATTTCCACAATCAAATGGATGCGGCATGGCGACTAAATTACCAATATTAGTACTCGACATCTTTTCTCTTTCATTAATGCTTGTATACAGATGTTGAATATCTCCAAACTGCGTAAGGGTTTTTAATACATCTATTTGATTCTCTTCATCTAAGAAATAAAGATCATTCGGAGATAAATAGTACTTTAGTAAGCCACGATTCAATTGAATAGAAATAGTCTTCATATCTTCATTTGTAATCATTTCACTAACACGAATATAATTTTTCACATTTAGGTGATACTCCTCAAGGATTACACTAGTAGTTACTATAGTTTCTATCTCTTCAGGAATTAAATGGATTTCATGATTTGCAAATAAACCATCAATTTTAATATTTGGGAAGTATAAATTTATTTTTCTTTCTATTAGCTTACCTACTAACGGATTTTTCCCATAAATAATTGCAATTCTTTTCCTTGTTTCTTGGGAATTTTCAATAATATTCATAATATGTAGTGTCAAGTAACCGATTTCATTTTCTGGTATCTTTATATTCAAGCAGAATTGTAATTCTTTCGCTAAAACCACTGCAATATTATAAGCATTCATATATTCCGACTTTATTTGAGAAATAAATGGATTCTCTAAAGGAAAGTAATATTTTAATGGATATAATGACTTTGTAATATGTACCAATAGCCGATTAAATAACTTTTCATTCTTTCGACTTGAAAAACCATATCGATCCCCAACATTTTTTATAACCGCTTTTACTTTTTCCTCTATTTCATCTGAGTGTTCATGCACAGTTACTTCATTTTTCTTCGGCAATATTTGTAAAGTAATTAACAGGTAGCATAAATACTGATATTCATATTCGTCAAACGGTACATTCATTTCCTTAGCTAATCGACTAAGGATTAACTTTGCTATTTTTAATTCTTCAAAGCAAGTATTATCTAACCTCATGTCTTTTTCAGCAATTTTTTGATGAAGGCCTACTCGTTTTAAACTAATAATTATGTTCACACATATTGAGAATAGTTCTTCCGAGCTTAGTAACAAATTGTACTTAGTGACTTCTTCTTCAATACAAGAATATACTAATTGAATGGAGGACTGACTAAACCAATCACCAAAATAGTATTGCAGCGCTTCATCAAGCGACATTCTCTTTAAACAATTTGTTGTTACTAATTTTTTTAGTAATAGACGTTTTTCTACTTCACTTCCCTTAAGCCTTACCCCCTGGAAGATAATTGCTTCAACCTCAATGTTCCATTTTTCGGCTTGGATTATTTGAAATAATTTTTGTACGTCTTTCCTAATTGTTTGAGTAGAAAAATAAAGTTTTTTTGCCAGTTCATCATAAGATATAAAATCAGTTTCAGATAAAAGTGTTTTTATTATATGAAAAGCTCGTTCTTCGTAATCATCTTCATTTTGCTGAATATTTGATAAATCCCCAACTAATTTATATCCTTTTTGAGTATTACCAGTAATTATTACTTTATCTAAAAAATTTTCATTTATTTCCCTAATGTCATTTCTAATTGTTCTTGTCGTTACATTAAATAGATTAGCAAGTTCGCTTCCACTTACAAAGTTGTTATCGGATTGTTCTAAATGTTCCAATAATTCAACGTAACGTTTTTTCATTAGTATTTCCTCCTCACACTTATATTAATGTAAGCGTTTTACCTTTACCAAGCTTATACATTTTCCTAATAGTTAGGAAGTTTTTAATATTAGGATGATGTTATAATAGACCAAAGAGTTTCTGCCAATGACTTAAGCCATGAACTCATCCTCCTTGATGTAATATAGAGATCATTCAGAATAATTATTTAATTTTATTTTTTAAATAATTACTGATATAAATAAATAAATTAGAGATACAAATGAATTTTTAATTTATACAAACAATAATTAAGCCCCTCTCAATTTAGAGAAGGGCTTTAACAATGGAGGAGTACCTTCGGGTAGCACAATAATAGAAGCTTGATTAGTGAAAAGCGCTTAAGCCTATCACATATCAGATTGGCTACTTATAGATTTTGTTAGTTTAACTAATGATAAGTCAATGGAGTGATAAATTTGAAAGTGGAAGGTATTTATTCTTATTTATGTGAAAATTGTTCAACACTGTTTGGAGTAGTATCGCGTTTTTCTGTTATGGAAGATAAAGTTGAGACACTTACATGTCCCAAATGTTCTAAGAAAGTAGCAGCATGTATTGGAGAAGGGCATATAAATTACGTAAATTACGTAAAAAGGGAAGAAATAATAACGAACGATACCGATGAGCTACAGCTACCTGAATTATTAACTGTAGAGCATTTGGCAGCTTATTTAAATGTTAGTGAAAGAACTGCTGATGAATATATGGGAAAACCCGATTTTCCTTTAATTCGTTTAAAAAGGTCCAAGAGGGTTTTCAGAGATGACTTTTTCGACTGGTTACAGTCAAAGAAAAAATGAAACAAAAAGAAGTCGTTTAGTTTTAATTGTATGGCTAATAGAAATTTCAAGCTGAGGTGCTACGTAATGGCAGCACCTTATTTATATTTTTCTATTAATACGAATAGCCATTTCGATAAGATCTGATTTATTGAATTTCTGTTGGTCTGCGAAGCTATCCAGCAAAGCCTAAACTTCCTGATTTATGACAATTGTTTTCCGTATCTTTTTGCCTTTAACTAAAGTCACTACCCTTTGATACAAGTCATGTCACATGAGATTATGCATCGAACAATTCTTTAATTGTAGCTTTACCTGCCTTCTTATCAGCAGTTATCTATTAGCTTTCTGAAACTTATAAAATCAGACTCTTTTGCTTCGAATCAAAAGAACCTGGGTTAAATCCTTGGTGTATAGTGCAGCTTGTAGAATCCAAGTAAGATTGCCTTTTGCACCTTTATCCAAAGTGACGATGGCAGCCTTTGTCTTAGCTCCCATTTTCCATCCACAACTAGTTTTTTATTGTATTGTTTATTTAGTTCGATTTATAGAGCTTTGATCAATTCAGTTTGAGTTTTAGGGCCATTAATTCCATTCGTTTCAAGACCAAATAAAAAAGCTCCCTACCGAAGTAGAGAACGTTGACGTCATCACTTTACTGCCGTTTAATGTTAATCTTTCTATTCTAGTATTAAAAGTTAAGTTATTATATCTCCTATACAATAAAAATCAATGAAATTGTTCTGATGCATTAGTAAAATATACGTCTTAAAATTCAAATAAATTTAAACAAAGTGAATCCTACTTTTCTATTCACATCATTTGAAGAAACCCTTTATTCCATTGATCAATCGGCAATTTCCTAATATCTTGCGGTATAGCAAATAAGTATCCCTGGACATACTTAATACCCACTTGAGTTAATTGCAAAAGATCCGATTTTTCTTCTACTTGTTCCACCATTAATTTCCTAATATACTCTCTATCTAAATTATTGGAAATCTCTTCATAGTAATGATCAACATACTTCATCTTCATCTTCACGAAGTCTGGCTTCAAGACTAAAATCTCTTCCAAATCTGTAGCGGTGTTATCACCGAAATCATCTATGGCAATACTCATCTGTTCTTCATCACAAATTTTTTTCCAAAGTTGCGGATCTTTCTTCACATGTTCTGTTATTTCAATCGTAACAGGAACAGGACATTTTTTGAGAATGCGTAGACATTCCCTTATTATTTTTTCCGGTAAATCTGCCTCCAGATTGAAAAAGACTCCGGATAAATTCAATCCCTCAAAATAACGGAAATCGCTCACTAGCTTTTGACAAGTAAGAATACTGAGTCTGTCTAATAGGTTATACCTTCTTGCTACATCAAACCATTCATCAGGTCTTTTTTTACTATCCAGAAATCTTGTTAACACCTCTACAAAATCCACTTTGCCTGTCCGAGTATTGATAATAGGTTGAGCAAACAAATCAAACTTCCCCTCTTCCAATAGTCGATTTAATTCCTGACCGTCTCGGTCAATGGGCCATTCCAAGGGCAGAGAAGACACAGTAGGAAGATCGATTTTAAGGCATCTCATTAACTCTCTGAGATTGTACGATGCATAAATAAAAGCAGCAAACCTTCTAGCTATATCTATTTT
This sequence comes from Peribacillus sp. Bi96, assembly GCF_918698115.1. GTDB lineage: Bacteria > Bacillota > Bacilli > Bacillales > DSM-1321 > Peribacillus. The sequence continues at coordinate 354,404 of NZ_CAKKLV010000001.1, read as the reverse complement.
CTTCCTTCTAGCATACACCAAACCTGCGCAAAGCCCAGCAAGATAATAGGAAGGAAGGTAATCCTTAATGAACACGCTACCAACAGAATTAAGATATTCTTCACCAAAATGGGGCAGAATTTTGTCAAAAGGGGCAATACCCTCTGGTATTTCGACTTTTTGTTCAGTATCATCTTCTTTAGCAATGTCTCTCGTCAAATACTCGCATATTTGCATCCACTTATCTTGATTCTGAAAAGACTCTAACGGAAAACAATCTAATAACAGGTGGAGTTCTAAATAGCGACTATCATAATAAATATTTGTCTCGCCCTTTAATTCCGCAAAGTCTATTATGGCTAAATCCATAACTTCGTCCCGTTTATTTTTTACTATGATATTATTCCCGTGAAAATCCCCATGAACATGACCAAGATATATATCTAATTCTGTGTCTTTCCAAAGGTTTTCATTGTACAAATAAATTAAGGGATTAGGTAACACTACACCCCCAGCAAGTCCTATTAACCTACTATTTGTGTCAACGCCTAATTCCATTATCGGGGTTATGAGTTTGTCCCTCTCCCATCTTTCCTTTCCTAATGTTTCAATAATCGCGTCAAATGCACTTGTTTTTACAACCATATAATCTGTATCCCAATTGTCACGAAAACGAAGTACTTTGCACATAATTTTTTCATAATCTACGACCATTTGTCTGGTAATAGCTTCATTAAGGGTAAAACTTGAGCCACTTCCAGCAAATTCATACATCACCGCATGCATATTTTCAAATTCTTTTATATCTATAACTTTTGGAATAGAGTTAGCATATTTGTTTTCATCAGCCAATAATTTTGATGCTTTTTCGTACGCCTTTATTTCTTTAGTCCCTTCTTTGATTGACGAAATCTTGATAAGGGATGGTATTTTTTTTATTATATCATCATCTTTTTTGGTAATCTGCACTATATAAACTTCTGCGCCAGACTTTCCAGTACTTATTTTTCTATGTATTTTTGGATTTTGTTCTAATCCGAATTGATCAATACACTTCTGGTATTCTTTTTGTTCCTGACTGTTCATCTTCATCCCCCAGATTTCAAATGTAACTTTCATTTTACTTCAACTTATTCCATTACAACCTAGCAAAAAACAGTAATAGATAAATATACAAAAAATTACGAATCCTTTTCAATGCAAAAGAAACTTCTAATTCTCATAATTTAGAAGCCTCTTCTTTTTAGATATTCTTGTGTTTCATTTCATTTTTTTTTAGTATTACAATTCCAATTTCTTTATCCGGTCTTCAATGAAAACTATTTTTAATGCCATTTCACTACGATGTTCTTTTTGTTCAATAAAAATTCTTTCCACTATTTCTAATTCTTTTTTCAATTCTTCTAAATCAGTGTTCTTAGAAATTCGATTTTTAAAAACTTCCGATAATTGTTCCATTATACATTTCCCCTAGCATAATTATATTTTTCCTTTATCTTCATAGTAGTCCACTATTCATATAACTTTATACTCAACCTTTTCTATCTATACATAACATTGAGATAAAATCGTCAAAACAAGACAATCAGTGGGAATATTTTACTACACTAACATAAATTTGTCTATAACATCTACACATGTAAAAGTATTTTCTAAGGTTAACCTTCGGATTTAATTTATTCCCTCTCAAGCTTCATCCTTTTAATGCATTGAAATGGCTTAGACAGCTAACAAGTCGGTTTTGAAATAATCAAACCAACTCATGAATTACTTAGTATTGGAAAACATTATTGAAGTAAACAGGGAAATAGCATAATATTTGATAGAATATAGCCCTTTCAGAGCAGTGCAAATGGTTAGATAGCGAAGAAAATACATGTAGGTAGGAGTAACTTGAAGTAATAATAATTACCAAGATAATAGTGAATTATTGAAACCAATAATTTAAATTTGCGTGTTGTAAAATTATTGCATTAAAACCCCTCGTACTACTATACTATTCTTAGGTTAAGCCATGAGTCATCCTCTATTTATCAACAAGTTATAAATTATGGTATAAAGAAATAATAAATCGAATAAAACTATGACATGAAATAACCAGGCCTTAAGATTGTAAGAATTCATTCTCAACTTTTGGTTATTAAAAGGGATGTGGACTTAATGGATTTAATTTTTATAAATAAATTAACTGCAGTTATTGAAATGGCCGCAATAGCCCACCAAGACCAAGTACGAAAAGCAAATCAATCACCATATATCACTCATCCATATACAGTAGGAATATTATTATTAGGAGTAAACTGTTCTGAAGATACTATTATTGCAGGGATTTTACATGATGTGATAGAGGATACGAACATAGTATCCAAAGAAATAAGTGAAGTATTCGGTGAAAATGTAATGCGTTTGGTTGAAGGTTGTTCAGAACCATATAAAGAAAAGCCCTGGGAAGAAAGAAAAAAGCATACACTTAATTATCTAAAAAAGGACGCACCATTAGAAGTATGCCAAATAATTTGTGCTGATAAGTTACATAATATACTTTCCGTTAAAAAAGATCTTGATGTCCAAGGGGAAAAGGTGTGGAATATATTTAAAAGAGGAAAAGAACAACAACGATGGTATTATGAATCAATCGTAGACATACTCGGAGAAAGGATTCCAGACTTCCCTCTGTATCATCAACTTAAAATAACAGTTGTGAATACATTTAGCAATTAACTCAAGAAGGCAAACATGTATCCTTGTTTGCCTTCTTTACTGACTAGTCAATCTCTATGCCAATTATGTATAAAAAAATAATGGGTTTCTTAACCTTCTTTGTTTTTTTCTTCATACATTTTATATCCATCGACTACACGTTTACAGAATGAAACTGTATTCTGTCTCCAAGACCAATAAGATAAGTAGGAAAGCGTAGGACCTACTAGTATGATCAGGAATAAAATGATAAAAAAATGGGTAGAGTCGGTAAATTGGGTTAGTAAAAGGGCTAAAGAAAATATACTGATAATGGCAAAGTTAAAAGAAGTGGTTCTAGTAATTCGTATCTTTGTCCGAATAGAATCCAGTTGACTTGCTTGATTTTGGTCATTTGTCAGCATGATTAGCTGTCTAGAAGATTTTCCTTGTAAGATTTCATTCCTTATTTTAAATTCCCGCTTATTAAAGATTATGTCATCTACAAAGTGATCAATAATTATCCCTAACGTGTAAACAAATGGAAGAAATAAGATATAAATTGCCACCAATATATCTTTATTACTTCCTGTTAAAAATGTAAAAAAGGGCTTAAAAAATCCCACATCTAAAATACATAACAGTAACAAAACTAGTGCTACAAAAAAATGAAATCCATTTACAAGATGCTCAATAAGCATGTTTGTTGTATTACCCAAATTCTATTTCCCCCCTCTTCTTCTAAAAACTCAATCCGAGCACAAGTTCTAAGTCTTTTATAACGTACCAATAATAATATTATATACCCTTATATGTTCATTGATAAGAATTTGTTTCGACAATATTTCACATCTTTTGACCTATTCACATTATAAATTGTTACCCATTTTTTAACGCAAATCAAGAGAATTGGATCTATGTTTAAACATCACAAACCTAACTTAATGCCTATAGGAAGTAAAACTGTAAAAAGTTATGATTGAGTCAATATTTTAGTACCTTTTTATCATTAAAATGGGTGAAAATCTGGGTAAACTTTAAGGAGATAAGTGTTCAATGGCTTTGCTATATGAACAAGAAGACAAGGGCATGGATAAGAGTGGATGGAAATCATGCAGGATGTTATGGGATCAGGAATTTTGAAAGTTGAAATGAGCGAATTCATTCAAGAAAGAAAGTGTTTGTCTGTTTAAGTATTGAAAATATATGATAGCTCTCTCTTTTCAATAACTATATACGTGGATATACCCACTTTTCCCCTTTTTATTACTAAATGCACTACTTCTTCAACTTAAAATATTCGTGCATAACCTCGAAACATATGAAATGTCCTTGGTCATTGGGATGAATGTTATCATTCGTTAAAATATCAGCCAATCTCATATTCTTTGTCTTTAGCTTCTTTTCAATTCCCTCTTTACTTTTTATATTAGTCCAGTTATTCGTATTAATGACCTTCTCGGAAGCTTGAATATAATCAAAATAACTCAACCCTAAACTATTCTCTGCTTTACTATTTGCGACTGGGTTTGGTGAAATGATTAAAATCTTTGCATTCGGCAGCCCTTTCTGTAACTTCGTCATAATGTTTTCCAAATCTTCTTCGAATTTTCAAATATAATCAGATCAGGTTTATCTTGTATGACCGCTTCAATTTTCTTACCTTCAAGTAAATCCTTTGTTGAATACTCCTCATGTCCATGATTAAAAAAACTTAGTGTTTCTAGCACATCACGATCAGCGCTCAGACTCTTCTCTAAACAGTGGAAGAATTACTACTTAACTTGCGTAAGTGTTTTATAATGCAGGTAATCGATTAGCGGCTACTGTTTATTATTTTCTGGTTTTAACTTTGTATCAAAGCTTCCCTTTCTTCTTTCTCCTTATCTTTTAATTCTACTGCGGCTTCTTTAGTCTCTATCCCTGCATCACTCGACATTAACGCACTGAATCACCATCAGGCAAATCTTTAACCCCATGTAAACTATGTAATGGTTTTATTAGTTTTAAGTAATGTTCTTGTATTCCCTGTTTCCTTCGCGTTTTTTCGTTGTATGATTGAAAAAAAGGAGGTTTTGGGGATGATTTTTCTGCAGTATATTGCCAAGCTTTTTTCATTCATGCAAAAGGATATACCAGAAACTCATGTTAAATGCCATGTTTGCGCCGGAACTGGAGCCTACGATATTTATACGGATTGCCTTACCTGTAATGCAAAAGGATTGATAAGTAAAGTGGAGTATCGGAGGAGGCTTGAAGAAGGTGAAATTTAAAGGATTTCGTGCAGGACGATATTGCAGCGTAGATGAAACAACAGATGATCAAAGAAGCAATATTCGCTATTGCTTCTTTTTTTGTTCCAAAACATTATAGGGGGAACCTAATGACAGCAAATAATCAAATTCCGTTTATCTGTTCCCGATATGGATGCTGCGTTTAAGTGGTACGAGCAAGTGATGAGAAATAACTAAATATGACGAATGTCCATCAAAGTAACAGATAAAAACCAGCATTTCTGCTGGAAAGTCCAAAGTACATTCACTTAACCAAATTCAGTAATTCTAGATCTCTGCCGTTCGCATGATAGTTAAAGGTAACCGTCTTATCATCATGGATGTGATAGGTTAAACCAATAAACTCTCCGGTATTTGGAAATCTTTGAATAAAGTCATCAAGTTCTTCAGAATTCAGTTTAACAACCATCGGTTTCTTCCTACTATTTAGAGTATCTTCTTCTTCCTTCTCCATTACTGTCTCTGTAAATCTATACATAATTGACTCCTTCAATCTCTCATTTTCCCAAATGATATACCTTATGAATGGTAAATGAAAGGTCCTACATTAAAACTTCATATTAATGATAAGTTCTCTTAACAAATCTCCCAAATATTGTTTCCCTGGGGTACTAAGTAGGGAAAATCGTTCTGATGATTGTCAGACACTAATTCCTTTTGCTTATGGATTTATTCTCTATATCTTTAGTATAATGATAATGATTATCACTATCGATTAAGGAGATAAACTATTATGGGTGCACCCTTGTTAACGGAAGAACTTCCGGTTGTTAATAAAATCTGGACGCGTGATTTTATTATGATTTTCCTAGCTAACTTCTTTGTTTTTTTAACGTTTCAAATGACTTCCCCGACCCTTCCGCTTTTTGTAAAAGAGTTAGGCGGAAATGAACGGTATATTGGGTTAGTTGCTGGCATGTTTTTATTTTCCGCTCTGCTTGTCCGCCCCTTCGCTGGACAAGCCTTGGAAACAAAGGGAAGACGCTTTGTTTTCCTTTTCGGTCTAGCCTTTTTGGCTGTGGCGATTGGCTCGTTTGGATTTATGCTGAGTATTTTCCTGTTATGTGCAATGAGGGTTGCCCAAGGGGTTGGCTGGGGATATACGACCACCGCATCGGGTACGATTGCCTCCGATCTGATCCCAGCAAAGCGTCGGGGTGAGGGAATGGGATACTTCACTTTATCGGGTAATTTAGCGATGGCTTTTGGTCCGTCACTCGGACTTTTCTTAGCGGATGTTTTATCGTTTCAACAGTTGTTCTTGTTTTGCGGTGCATTAACTCTAGTCGCTTGGATCATGGCATCAACAATTACCTATAAAAAAGTAGCTCCGCCTTCTCCTAGCGCTAAAACGAATAGGTTTAACATTTATGAAAAAAGCGCTGTTGCTCCGTCGGTTCTTGTTTTTTTCATTACGGTAACTTTTGGCGGGACCGCTACCTTCTTACCGCTTTATACCATCGAAAAAGGTTTGACAGGTATTCAAGGTTACTTTTTTCTTTATGCTTTAGCTCTTATTTTCACACGAATGTTTGCTGGAAAAATCTATGATCAAAAGGGACATCAAGCTGTCTTCATTCCATCTACTCTTTTTATCGTAGCTGCTATGCTGCTGCTTGCCTGGATGCCAAGTAACACGATATTGTTTCTTGCAGCAATATTTTACGGCATTGGATTCGGTGCTGTCCAACCGGCTCTTCAAGCCTGGTCTCTCGAACAAGCTGCCCGAAATCGCAAAGGCATGGCCAATGCCACCTTCTACTCCTTCTTCGATCTTGGTATCGGCTTCGGCGCCATTGTCTTTGGACAAATCGGCTATCTGTATGGGTATAGAAGCATTTACATCATGGCCGCTGTCTCAGTGGGGATTTCTATTTTGACTTACTTATGGATCTTGAGAAAAATGAAGTAAATACACATGAATTGGACACCTTATGGGTGTTCTTTTTTATTAGAATAGAAATCGGTCGATTCTTCGAGAGCACACTAAACCTTGAATCCATAGCAGGTTCATTTAATTTTAATTCCATGTAAAGTATGTAATGGTTTTATGTGATTTAAGTAATATTATCGGATATCCTGTTTGTTTCTTCTTTTTTCGTTGTATGATAAAAAAAAAGGAGTTTTGGACATGAATTTTAAGAAGTTTATTGCAAAACTTTTTTCAATCATTCAAAAGGAAATACCAGAAACTCACGTGAAATGCCATGTTTGTGCAGGAACGGGTGCCTACGATATTTATACGGATTGTCTTACCTGTAATGCAAAAGGATTAATAAGTAAAGTGGAGTATTGGAGGAGGGTTGAAGAAGGTGAAATTTAAAGGATTTCGTGAAGGACGATATTGCGACGTAGATAAAACAACAGAAGATCAAAGAAGCAATATTCGCTATTGCTTCTTTTTTTTGTCCCGAAACAAAAGCCGTTTGTCCCCCGCCTTAAAAGGGTATTTTTATTATCAGGGGGGATACATATGACGACAATTACCCACATAGGTTTATCTGTACCTGATTTGGATGCTGCGATTAAGTGGTACGAGCAGGTGTTGGGATTCAAATTATTGGCGGGTCCCTCGTTTAATGCAGGTGATGAGTAAAAAACGAATATGACGAATGATCTTCTTGGCGATCATGTTAATAAAATGCGCAATGCTCATATTATTGAGGCTTCTGGTGGGAAGCGGCGAGGCGATGTATGGAATACATCGGAAAATAAACGCTATTATTTAATCTATTGTGAAGATCCATTCGGTAACATCATTGAGCTATACAGCCGAGGCACTGAAATGATGTATGGAAATAAAGAGTGATGCGGGCATCCATGATAAATAGGAACAGCCCCCAATTGAGTATGGAGGCTGTTGCTTAGCGGCTATATCACTTTTTAACCGTGACTTTCCTTGCTTCACTTACATTTTTCGCTTTGTCCTTGGCATAGATATATAGGTTCTTTCCGGCTTTTTGCTTAGGAATTCTAACCGAATAGGTACCTTTAGTCGTTGCTGTGGCAGAGCCGATCACTTTTCCTGATTGCTTGATGGATACAGTGGAGTTGGCTTCTGCCTTGCCTGTCACTATTGTCGTTTTTGTGTTGACTGTGTTGACGGACGGTTTACCTGGTGCTGTTTTGTCCGCGACTGTCACTTTAGTGATTGAGCTTGTAATTCCTGCTTTATCGGTGGCTGTAACGAACAGGACTTTTCCGGCTTTTTGTTTTTTTGATATCGTTACGGTAAATTTCCCTGAGCTATTCGCATTTGCTTTGCCAAGAACCGTGCTGCCAGCTTTGATAGTGACGCTAGTGCTCGCTTCCGCTTTGCCCGTTACTTTTACCGTGTTGTCACCTACAGTATTGACGGACGGTTTTGCAGGGGCCGTTTTATCTTGTACTTTAAATGATACAGGTACACTTCTATTTCCCGATTTATCGATGACTCTTGTAAAGATTGTCGTGCCGGCTGTTTGTTTTGCGATAGTCGCCGTAAACGTCTTTTCGCCGTTGATCTTCACTTCGGCAAGTTGTTTTTTATCGGTATAAATGGAGACCGTCCCCGTTTTGAAATCAGCTGGGATTTTCCCTGTGACCTTGGTGTCCTTGTCGGAAATCGCTGTCACGGCCGGTTTGGTCAGCGTCTTCATTTCCAAGGCTTTTTTGGCGTTGACCCGCCCATTTCCATAGTAGATGTCTTTCCCTTTTGTACCTAGGTCGACAGCAGAATCATAGAGGCGGTATTCGACCTCCGTTTTGTTGAGTTTGGGCTCATTGGACCAAATCAGAGCCGCTACACCCGTCACCATTGGCGTAGCCATCGATGTTCCGCTCATCCAGCCATATTTACCATTTGGTAAGGTTGAAAGGATATCATCTCCAGGTGCTGCAATATCGACTGTTGAATGGTAGTTGGAATAACTAGGACGCTTGTCCCTATTGTCAGTGGCAGCAACGGAAATGACATTGCTGAATGCAGCAGGATACACGCGCTGTACATTTTTCCCCATATCCCCTTCATTACCGGCAGCTGCGACGATCAGGATGCCTTTTTTATAGGCTTCTTGGACGGCTTTATTCAATGCTTCCGAATAACTGGTGTCTCCAAGACTCATATTAATGATGTTTGCTTTATTCTGAACGGCATAATGAATGGCATCAATGATATCGGCCGTATCGGCATACTCGCCATCAAAAACGTTGATCGGCATAAGTTTTACATTCGGTGCAACACCCGCTCCACCTATGCCATTGTTCGCAGAACCGGCAATGATTCCTGCGATATGTGTTCCATGCTCCCCTGCTGGTACGATATTCTTCCGATTGCGTATCGTATCATAGGCATTGACGATTTTCCCCTTTAAATCACCATGGCCACGATCGATCCCATCGTCAATGATGGCCACGATCATTTCCTTGGAGCCCATGGTTTTTGTCCATGCTGCATTTGTTCCAAGCTTTTTATGATGCCACTGGTCTATGTAGGCAGGATCGTTCGGACTTTCCATCTTCTTGAAAAGATAGTTCGGCTCTGCATATTCCACATTCCTCTGTTCTTCCAGTTCCTCGATAAGGTTGTCTGTGGTTTCCCCTTTAGGAACCTCTACCTTTTCTATCAAATCATTGATCGGCTCACCGTTCGTCTCTTTATATTTGACGATGACGCCATCGGATTGTGGAGTTTCTTCTCCAGATACAGCCTCTGGCTGATAGATTGGCAGAATCATAAACAGTAACAACACCGGCAATATGGCCCCAATAAGTTTGTACATGATATCACTCCAAAAAAGTATGATTAAGAATAGCTATGGATGAGGTTAGATCATGAACCCATTCTACTAATATTCCTAACTAGATTGTATACTGTGTAAGGTAGATTTACTAACATTTTTATCAAGAAAATAGCTAATTTGGCAAAAGAAAAAACCCTATAAGCGGTATCAGATTGTCGACAAAAGTGATTCTATTTACCTATTAAAACAAATGTGATTGGGACAGGTGTGCGAGACTCCTGCGGGAAAAGTGTGTCCAAGGGAGAACCCCGCAGGAGCAAAAGGCTCCGGTGAGGCTCCCAGATCGCCCGCGGAAAACGAGTGCATGCAGTGGAAATCAACGGTCAAATTTTACAAACACTCTACATATCTGTAGCCACTATCAGGTTTGTAGGCAAAAACATAGTTGATTGTAACGGAAGGTGCGAGACTCCTGCGGGAATACGCGTCCAAGGGAGACACCACAGGCGCAAAAGCGCCGAGGAGGCTCCCGGACCGCCCGCGGAAAGCGAGTGCATGCAGTGGAAATCAACGGTCAATGGCAAACCCTCCAAAACTGTGGTCGATCGGTAATTCTATCTTAGTTTTTATGCAGAGTCGATCGGAGCAGGTGTTCGAGACTCCTGCGGGAATGCGCGTCCAAGGGAGACCCCGCAGGAGCAACGGGCGCCTGGAGAGGAATTTAACAGTCAAATTTTAAAAGCCTCAAAAAAACTGTAGGCAAACTCAATTATTATCGAGTTTGCCTACAGTACTATAAAGCCGTTTAATGTCCGCCTAAATAGGCATTCTTGATTTCTTCGCTTGCTGTCAGTTCTTCTGATTTGCCTGAAAGGACAATTCGGCCCGTTTCGACGACATAGGCTCTGTCTGCGATGGATAGGGCTAGGTTGGCATTTTGTTCGACAAGTAGGATGGTTGTACCCGTTTTATTGATTTCTTCAATAATATTAAAGATCTGTTTCACCAACAATGGGGCGAGTCCCATCGATGGCTCGTCCAATAATAGCAGCCGGGGCTTGGCCATGAGCGCCCTGCCCATTGCGAGCATTTGTTGTTCCCCGCCTGATAGGGTTCCAGATTGCTGCTTCAAACGCTCAAGCAAACGTGGGAATAATTCATAGACTTTCTCCATATCCTGCTTGATGCCTGCCTTGTCTTTCCGTAAATAGGCCCCGAGCTGAAGGTTTTCTTCAACGGTCATGTTAGCAAAGACCCTTCTTCCTTCAGGTACGTGGGAAATGCCCATTTTCACGATGGATTGTGCAGCTTTCCCGCCGATGGATTGCCCTTCATAGATGATTTTCCCCTGTTTTGGTTTTAATAGGCCGGAAATGGTTTTCAGCATCGTACTCTTCCCGGCTCCGTTCGCTCCGATCAAGGTGACGATTTCGCCTTCATTAATAGAAAGCGAGATCCCTTTCAAGGCTTGAATGTTTCCGTAATAGACGTTAATGTCCTCAATATTTAACATTATGAAACCTCCTCGCCCAGATAGGCCTCGATGACTTTTGGATTGTTACGGATTTCCTCTGGCTGTCCTTGAGCGATCAGCTGTCCGTGATCGAGTACATATATGCGTTCGCAAACACCCATGACGAGCGGCATATCATGCTCGATCAATAATACGGTCAAATCGAATTTCTCCCGGATGAGGGCAATCAGGTTCATCAGTTCGTGCGTTTCCTGAGGGTTCATACCCGCTGCAGGTTCATCCAGTAAAAGCAGTTTCGGATTGGCTGCAAGTGCACGTGCGATTTCCAGACGCCTTTGTTTACCATATGGCAGGTTTTTCGCTTTTTCATCCTTATATTGATCCAGGTTGAATATCTTCAGGAACTCGATCGCCTTATCATCCATTTCTTTTTCCCCTTTAAAATGGATTGGCATACGGAAGATCGAACTTAAAATGCTATGTTTCGAAAGGGAATGATAGGCAACTTTAACATTATCGATCACGGATAGTTCACTGAACAAGCGAATGTTCTGGAATGTCCGGCTGATTCCCTTTTGTGTGATTTTATATGGCGGCTTTTTTTTCAAGTCTTCGCCTTCTAGAGAAATCGTGCCCTCCGTCGGGACGTAAACCCCTGTCAGCAAGTTGAAAAAAGTCGTTTTCCCAGCGCCGTTCGGTCCAATCAAGCCAACCAATTCCCCAGGATATAGCTCGACGTTAACATCAGAAACGGCTTTAAGCCCCCCGAATTGGATGCCGACCGAATCGACCTTAAGCAGCGGTGTTTTTGTTTTCATGGCTGCTGCCTCCTTTACGTTTGAACATGGAAGTTATTTCCTTTGTCCCCATTAACCCTTGTGGACGATAAATCATCATGACGATAAGCACAAGACTGTAGATGATCATTCGTGTTTCAGGATAATCTTGGAGGAATGTCGTGACAACAGTCAGTAATATGGCAGCCAATACGGCTCCCGACAGGCTGCCAAGACCACCAAGTACGACTAAGATCAAGATATCGAATGACTTCAGGAAGCCGAAGTTCGATGGTTGGATGATATAGAAATTATGAGCGTATAGCCCTCCAGCGATACCGGCGAAAAAAGCACCGATCGCAAACGCGACAACTTTGTAATAGGTCGTATTGATTCCCATCGAATCGGCTGCCGTCTCGTCCTCACGGATCGATATGCAGGCTCTTCCATGTGTAGAGCTTGTGAAGTTCCTGATGACGATGAGCGTAACGATAATGGAAGCGAACACCCACGGCCAAGTCGTCAAATGGGAAACCTGCATGCCGCTCGCCCCGCCGACATAATCGATATTCAAAAGCAGGATCCGGACGATTTCCCCAAAGCCCAGGGTCGCAATCGCCAGGTAATCACCCTTTAAACGCAGGCTCGGGATACCGATGATCAACCCGGCCAATGCTGCAACCAAACCGCCTACTATCAAAGCTAAAGCAAATGGCATTTCCAGCTTCATGGTCATGACGGCTGAAGCATAGGCGCCAACTGCAAGAAATCCGGCATGTCCGATGGAAAACTGCCCGGTTATCCCGATGATCAAGTGAAGGCTCGCTGCCAGAATGATATTGATTCCGATGAACATGAGCGTATTTTGATAAAAAGGATTTAGCGATCCGCCGCCGATTAACACTTGAACTACGGCGAAAAAGATCAATGATAGTGAAATCGAGAGCCAAAAACCTTTTGCTCGCTTAATTGTAGTCATTGCTTTGTCTCCCCTATACTTTTTCTTTTTTATTTTTACCGAATAAGCCTTGTGGCATGAAAATCAAGATAAGAATCAGTACGACGAAGGCTACCGCATCACGCCATAGTGAGTAACCGGCTGCACTGACCAAAGCCTCGATGACACCAAGCAATAAGCCTCCGACCATCGCGCCCGGTATAATCCCGATCCCTCCAAGTACGGCGGCAACAAAAGCCTTCAACCCTGGAAGCACACCCATAAGCGGCTCGATCTTAATATAGTAAATACCAAAAATGACGCCCGCTGCCCCAGCCAATGCGGAACCGATTGCAAAGGTGGCAGAAATCGTGTTATCAACATTTATTCCCATCAGTTTAGCGGCATCCGCATCGAAGGAAACGGCACGCATCGCTTTTCCTATTTTTGTTTTATGAACGATGATTTGAAGAATGATCATAAGAACGACAGCCACTCCAAAAATCAAAATGGATTGACTATTGATGGAAACTCCGAAAATATTGAACTTGTCCGTCGGCAATACATCATTCGGATAAGCTTCCGGCTGTGCACCACGAACGTAGATGAATCCGTATTCGATCAAAAGGGAAACACCGATAGCGGTGATAAGTGCGGCAATACGTGTTGCGTTACGCAATGGCTTGTACGCGATTCGCTCAATCAACACCCCAAAGAGTGCACAGACCGTCATCGAGATTAATAGGGCTGGCACGAATGACAGATCCAGAACCGTTATCGAGTAAAACCCAACGAATGAGCCGACCATGAATACATCGCCATGTGCGAAGTTTATCAATTTAACAATCCCGTAAACCATCGTATATCCGAGAGCGATAAGGGCATAAATACTTCCTAGTGAAACCCCGTTTATTAACTGTTGTATCAATTCCATGTTCGACTCTCCTTGAAAATCTAAATTTTATAAGTGATAAGTCCAGACTCTTTGCATCCACTTAAGGGAAGTTTCTGTGAGCTGGTATTCTTGAAAAATGAGAATTCGCCAGCACCTTCTTATGAAAGAAGGGCCGGCGAAAGGGTTGGACTTGTTCTCCGAAATTAAGGATTGATTTTAGTGTTGAATACTTGTTTTCCTTCTTTAAATTCAAGAATGGTAGCGGATTTGATTGGATTATGTTTTTCATCCAATGTAAATGTACCTGTTACAAGCTCAAGGTCTTTCGTTTTTTCCAATGCTTCTTTAATTTTTTCTGAATCAGCTGAACCAGCACGTTTGATTGCATCTGCAAGGAAATATCCAGTGTCGTATCCTAGAGCATTAAATGCATCCGGGGATTTATCTTTGTACTTCGCTTTAAATGCAGACACAAAATTCTGAATTTTCTCATCAGGGTCACCTGAGGAATAATGGTTCGTGATGAACGTGTTATTTAGCGCTTTTGGACCGGCAATTTCAACTAGCTTAGGAGAATCCCAGCCGTCGCCGCCCATGAATGGAACGTCCAATCCAGTTTCACGTGCTTGCTTCACGATCAGTCCAGCTTCCTCATAGTAACCAGGAAGGAAGATGAAATCAGGTTTTGCTGATTTCAGACGAGTCAATGTGGAACGGAAATCAGTATCCTTCGCAATGTAAGCTTCCTCAGCCACGATCTTTCCGCCATTTTTTTCGAATTGTTCTTTAAAGGCTGCCGCTAATCCTTTTGAATAATCACTTGAGCTGTCAATATAGATGGCTGCACTTTTTGCTTTGATTTCTTTAGTGGCAAAATTCGCAGCAACCGTTCCTTGGAACGGATCGATGAAGCTTGTCCTGAAAATATAATCGTTCAATTTATCCTTGCTGAAAGTGATTTCAGGGCTTGTACCAGAAGGTGAGATGACTGGCACTTTATTATCTTGTGCAATCTGTACTTGTGCAATCGAGTTCGTACTTGTCGCTGCACCTACAATCGCTGCAACCTGATCTTGTGATGTCAGCTTGATTGCCCCGCTTGTTGCTTCAGACGCTTCTGATTTATTATCGACTTTTATAAGTTTGATTTTTTTTCCGTCAATGCCTTCTTTATTGATTTCTGCTGTCGCAAGTTCAAGGCCTTCTGCAATTGATTGACCATATGATGCTACACCGCCTGATAATTCAAGGTTGACACCAATCTTGATCGTATCTCCATCCCCGCTTGATTTTTCTGATGATCCAGAGCCGGAACAACCTGCTAACACACCTGCAGCAAGTGTCAGAGAAAGGAATGCACCTGCTAGTTTTTTCTTCTTCATAAATAATCCCTCCATTTTGTAATCATCGCTCTGATGCATGAATATTTATTCAAGACGCCCCAGAAAAAATTGATTAGATGAAATTTTTTAAATTAAATTAATATTTCGAAAAATAGTTTACCGCATAATTTTCATTCCGTCTATACAATAATTACGAGAAGATTTCGTTAAATAGGATATTTTTCACAGATAGCACGCTGTCATTTTTATATCTATATATTTTAAATATTGCGTAAATAAAGGATAAAATCAGAAAAAACTGATAATTTAATTATATTAATATTGCAAAACCCTTATTTTATTCTCGAAAAATTTTATTCATTCTCCCTTTTTGTCCATCCTATTTATAACATTTTTACCAAAATACAAGCATATAGTTAGGGAATTAACCCCAGTTCATTTCTTCTTTTTTAGTCTTAATTCCTATATTAAAATTGAATAATACTATCTCGGATGTATAAAATGCTGCATGAAACTTCTTGGTATTTTTATTCCGTTTCATATATTTTGCATAATTCAATCATCGATTCTACACAAAAAAACCGCCAAACGGCGGTTTTAATGGCCTCCTAAATAAGCCATTTTAATTTCTTCACTTGATGTAAGGTCCTCGGCTTTGCCCGAGAGGACAATTCTTCCGGTTTCAACAACATAAGCACGATCGGCAATGGATAAAGCAAGGTTGGCGTTTTGCTCGACTAAAAGGATGGTTGTACCAATCTCACTTATTTCCTGAATGATGTTGAATATTTGCTTCACCAGCAGCGGTGCAAGTCCCATGGAAGGCTCATCAAGCAGTAATAAACGTGGTTTCGCCATTAAAGCGCGGCCCATTGCAAGCATCTGCTGTTCACCACCTGATAGTGTGCCAGCCTGTTGTTTGATTCTCTCCAGCAGCCTCGGAAACAACTCATAAACCTTTCCCATATCTTTTTTAATGCCCTCTTTGTCTTTTCGTAAATAGGCTCCAAGCTCTAGATTTTCAGCCACGGTCATATTGGCAAAGACACGGCGGCCTTCAGGTACATGGGATATGCCCATTTTTACGATGGACTGTGCTGCTTTTCCTCCAATGGGATCTCCTTCGAATAAAACCTTTCCCTGCTTAGGTTTTAACAGTCCGGAAATCGTTTTGAGCAACGTGCTTTTCCCCGCTCCGTTCGCTCCGATCAAAGTGACGATTTCCCCTTTGTTAATCTCCATGGAAACCCCTTTTAGCGCTTGGATGTTCCCGTAATACACATTGATGTCCTCAATTTTCAGCATCATAAAACCTCCTCGCCGAGATACGCTTCGATAACTTTTGGATCGTTACGAATTTCTCCCGGCTTTCCGTGAGCGATAAGCTGTCCATGATCAAGCACATAAATCCGCTCGCATACCCCCATGACCAACGACATATCATGTTCGATCAGTAAGACGGTAAGATTGAATTCCTTCCGGATAAAAGCAATGAGATTCATCAATTCTTTCGTTTCATGCGGGTTCATCCCGGCTGCAGGTTCGTCCAATAAAAGAAGTTTCGGATTTGCCGCAAGAGCTCGTGCAATTTCCAGCCGCCTTTGCTGCCCGTATGGAAGGTTCTTCGCTTTTTCATCTTTAAAATGGTCCAAGTTGAAAATCCTCAAGAATTCCAACGCCTTTTCATCCATATCCTTCTCCCCGGAAAAATGTCCCGACAACCTGAATATGGAGCTTACAATCGCATGCTTGGCAAGTGAGTGGTACGCAACCTTTACGTTATCGATCACAGATAGCTCACTGAAAAGGCGGATATTTTGAAAGGTCCTCGAGATTCCTTTTCTCGTAATTTTATAAGGCGGCTGTTTTTTTAGATTTTCCCCATTTAAGGCAATCGTTCCTTCTGTAGGGACATACACGCCCGTCAACAAATTGAAAAAGGTCGTTTTCCCAGCTCCATTCGGTCCGATCAGTCCAACAAGTTCCCCTGGAAATAATTCCACGTTCACATCCGATACGGCTTTCAATCCACCAAAACGGATACCAACCGAATCTACTTTAAGCAACGGTATTGTGGCTTCCATCCTTTTTGCCCCCTTTCGTCTTTTTATGGGTGAACAGTGTCGAGATTTCTCTTGTCCCCATTAAACCCTGCGGGCGGAATATCATCATCAAGATCAGGACAAGACTGTAAATGATCATCCTCGTTTCCGGATAATCCTGAAGGAATGTTGTTACGATCGTCAGTAAAATTGCCGCCAAAACTGAACCTGACAGACTTCCAAGTCCGCCGAGGACAACGAAAATCAAAATATCGAAGGATTTTAGAAAACCGAAATTCGATGGCTGGATAATATAGAAATTATGGGCATAAAGCGATCCGGCAACTCCGGCAAAAAACGCGCCGATGACGAAAGCCGCCACTTTGTAATAGGTGGTATTGATGCCCATTGCATCTGCGGCCGTTTCGTCTTCCCTTACGGATATGCATGCACGTCCGTGAGTCGAATTGGTGAAATTACGGATGACGATAACGGTGATCATGACACAGGCAAATACCCATGGCCAGGTAGTCAGATGGGATACCTGCATTCCGCTTGCCCCGCCTACATATTCAATATTCAATAGGACGATCCGGACAATTTCACCAAAACCGAGTGTTGCTATCGCCAAGTAATCCCCCTTCAGACGTAAGCTCGGTATCCCAATCACCATACCGGCAGCAGCGGCGATGATGCCGCCAGCCAATATGGCTATGATGAAAGGCAATTCCAGCTTCATTGTCATTACGGCCGAAGCATAGGCCCCTACCGCTAAAAACCCTGCATGTCCGATCGAGAATTGCCCGGTTATTCCAATGATTAAATGAAGGCTCGTTGCGAGCATGATATTGATCCCGATGAACATGAGTGTATTGATATAAAATGGATTGAGCATACCGCTTGAAATGGAGAACTGCATGATTCCGAAAAAAATAAGTGCGAGCACGATCGAGAGCCAAAAACCCTTTGAATTCTTTAAAGTAGTCATCGCCTTGTCTCCCTTATACTTTTTCTCTTTTATTTTTACCGAATAGTCCCTGCGGCAAGAAAATCAAAATCAAGATAAGAACGATAAAAGCCACACCATCACGCCATAATGAGTAACCGGCTGCACTGACCAAAGCCTCGATGACTCCAAGCAACAGTCCGCCGACCATCGCTCCCGGAATAATGCCGATGCCGCCCAACACGGCTGCAACAAATGCTTTAAGGCCTGGAAGAACACCCATTAGCGGCTCGATTTTTATATAGTAGATTCCAAAAATGACACCGGCTGCTCCTGCCAGGGCCGAACCGATGGCGAATGTAGCTGAAATCGTATTATTCACATTGATTCCCATAAGCTTAGCCGCTTCGGAATCGAATGAAACGGCACGCATCGCTTTGCCGATTTTGGTTTTATGGACAACAAATTGTAGGATGATCATTAATATGATGGATACAGATAAGATCAATATCGATTGACTGCTGATGGAAACTCCGAAAATATCGAGTTTATCCATCGGAAGGACATTGTTTGGATAGGCTTCCGGCTGAGCGCCCCGGATGTAAATCAGCCCATTTTCTATTAGAAGGGAAACACCGATGGCCGTTATCAAGGCCGCAATCCGTGTTGCATTACGAAGAGGTTTATAAGCAATTCTTTCAATTAACACACCAAAAATGGCACAAGTGAACATCGAAATCAATAAAGCCGAGATGAAGGATAAGTCCATTACCGTAATGGCGTAAAATCCAACAAATGAACCAACCATGAATACGTCGCCATGGGCGAAATTTATCAGCTTGACGATCCCGTATACCATCGTATAACCAAGGGCGATCAACGCATAGATGCTGCCGAGTGAAATGCCATTTACCAATTGCTGAATCAGTTCCATATTGCACTCTCCCCGATAAGGTGTTTTTTAAGTGAATATAGAATAGGGGGAATATGCCCCCCTATCCACATAAGGTATTATGGATTGATTTTTGTCTTGAATGTTTGTTTACCATCTACATATTCCAAGATGGTGGCTGATTTGATAGGATCATGATTTTCATCAAGGTTCAGCGTTCCGGAAACTAATTGAAGATCCTTGACTTCTTCCAATGCTTGTCTGATTTTTTCGGGAGAGGCATCCCCAGATCTTTTGATGGCATCAGCCAGGTAGTACCCAGTGTCATAGCCAAGCGCGGCAAAAGCATCCGGTGTTTTATTATATTCCTTTTTGAAGGCAGCAACGAAATCCTGGATTTTTGCATCTTCATCTTCTGGTGAATAGTGATTGGTGATATAAGTATTTTTTAGCGCTTCCGCTCCGGCAATTTCAACGACTTTCGGGGAATCCCAGCCGTCTCCACCCATGAATGGAAGATCTATGCCGTCTTCACGCGCCTGTTTTAAGATCAATCCGACTTCTTCATAGTAGCCAGGAAGGAAAACGAATTCTGGTTTTGCGGATTTGATGCGTGTCAATGTAGAGCGGAAATCAGTATCTTTTGTAACATATGCTTCTTCTGCGACGATTTTACCGCCCTTGGCAGTAAACGCTTCTTTAAACGCAGCGGCCAATCCTTTAGAATAGTCACTTGCGCTATCCACATAGATTGCAGCCGTCTTCGCCCCTATTTCGTCAGATGCGAAATTAGCGGCCACCGTTCCTTGGAATGGATCGATAAAGCATGTTCTGAACACATAATCATTTAATTTTCCGGCTTTATTGGTGATATCGGGATTTGTTGCAGTTGGTGTGAGTAGAGGAACTTTATTATCCTGCGCCACCTGGACCTGTGCCAATGTGTTTGTGCTTGTAGCTGATCCGACTACAGCCACAACCTTGTCCTGACTGACTAACTTAATCGAACCGCTGGTAGCTTCTGCTGCATCTGATTTATTATCAACCTTAACGATTTCTAATTTTTTACCATTGATACCTTCTTTATTAATTTCATCGATGGCCAGTTTCAAACCATCGGCAGCCGATTGGCCGAATGATGCCGTACCTCCAGACAATTCAAGGTTGGCCCCAATTTTAATTGTGTCACCCGAATCGGATGAACCCCCACCTGAACTGCTAGTTTTCGAATCTCCATTACAACCTGCCAGTGCCCCAGCAACCAATGAAAGTGATAGAAACACTCCTGCTAGCTTTTTCTTCTTCATTTGAAACCCCCTTGTTTTGTATGCTTCTTTTAATATTCAGAATATCAAAATAAAAATAATATTCTGAAAATAGTTTATCTCATTCTTTCGACCCCGTCTATATGATATGGATAAAAAAGTTAATATGAGGGAATATCTACTATTTTCAAACAAAAAAACTGACCCTGTATAGAGTCAGTCAGCAGTAAATCAATCGTTTACACGGCGAACTTCAATGTCTTTTAAAATATCATTGATCACCCAGCTCGCTGCAATTAAGCCAGCTACAGATGGGACGAAGGCATTCGAAGATGGCGGCATTTGGGCTTTACGGATTTTCGCCTCGTCATTACCGACTTCCTTTCGGACATCCTCACGAATGACAATCGGGCTTTCGTCGGAGAAGACAACCGGAATTCCCTTTGTGATGCCCTCTTTTCGTAATCTAGTACGAATGACCTTAGCTAGCGGATCTGTGTGCGTTTTGGAGATATCGGCAATTTGAAAACGGGTTGGGTCCATTTTATTAGCTGCCCCCATGCTTGAAATCACCTTGATATTCCGTTTCAAGCATTCCTTCATCACATGCATCTTATAAATCACCGTATCGGATGCATCTATGACATAGTCCAGGCCATAACTGAAGAATTCTTCAAACGTTTCTTCTGTATAGAACATTTTAAGAGAGATCACTTCGCAATCGGGGTTGATGTCTTGAATTCGATTTTTCATCAATTCCGCCTTCGGTTGACCGACTGTTGATAAAAGAGCATGAATCTGTCTGTTTACATTTGTGATGTCAACATCGTCTTTATCGACAAGAATAATGCGGCCGACACCTGTACGTGCCAAAGCTTCAGCGGAAAAAGAACCCACGCCGCCTACCCCTAGGACAGCGACGGTGGTGTTTTTCAATATATCGATGCCTTCCTTGCCAATTGCTAATTCATTTCGTGAAAACTGATGTAGCATATATATTCAACTCCAATAAATTCTGTTCTTATTTAGCTTCCCAATTAACAATATATCATAAACATCATTTATGACAAGCGAAATATGAGCAGTCTAATCGGAATTAGTATACTAGGTCATTTTTGATAATTTTTGAAGGACAGTCGCCAATAGAAGTGTCCGTTCCGTCAGGCTTGGAATTTCCAAATACTCACCTTCACCATGTGCATTCCCTCCAATGGGTCCGAGTCCATCTACCGTCGCTATTCCCAATTCAGAGGTAATGGAGGCATCCGAACCTCCACCCGTGGCCGTATCCGTGATAGGGATTCCGACTTCCTTCCCCGCTTGACGGATCGTCTCTAAAAGCAGGATCGTTTTCTCAGTCTTTTCCATGGGAGACCGGTCCATTTTCCCGCTTAATGTCGTTTTCGTTCCTGGAATATACGTTTCGGCACAGATTTTTTTCATTTGTTTGAGAATGATATCTTCCTGCTTTTTTTCAGAAATCCGCACATCCACAAAGGCAGCCGCATGGGAAGCGATCATATTGACTGCGGAACCACCTTCAATCATGCCGACATTAACGCTAATTCCTTCCTTTTTATCATTCAAACGATGTAAAGCGATGATCTTATGAGCCAATTCTTCAACGGCACTTCGGCCCTTTTCCGGTTCGATCCCCGAGTGGGCGGCCACCCCAACAATATCCACTTTAAATTGACCGCAGCCCCTTCTTGCCGTGACTAGTGAACCATCCGTCCTTGCCGGTTCAAGAATTAACGCAAACTTTTTATTGACCGCTTTTTCCGAGATGAGTGAAGCGGACGACGGAGACCCGATTTCTTCATCACTATTGAGAATGATCTGGATATGCTTATAGCCTGTCTGCCCCGTCTGTTTCAAGCAAAGGATCGCATAAAAAAGTTCAACCAAGCTAGCCTTCATATCTGCTACACCAGGTCCGAATGCCCGATTCCCTTTTACTTTAAAAGGACGTTTTTGCGCTGTCCCCTCCGGAAATACCGTATCCATATGTGCGACTACAAGAATATGCGGTTGATTTGCGTCACGATGCTGAATGACCAGCTGGTTTCCATAATGCTTTTGCTCAACGACGTTCACGATAAAATCAAGACTTTCAAATTTCGCTTTTAAAATCGAACCAATTTCATCAATACCCTTTTTTGTACGAGAACCACTATCTATATTCACTAGCTGCTCCACCAATTGAAGCATCTCTTTCCTCTTTGCATACAATAAATCCTTCAAAGCCCTCACTACTTTCCATCCTTGGCTGATTTATTTTCAACCTTACTTTAATTTACGATTCTAGATTGTGGAATGTTACTTAAATGGGGATATTTAAATCATAATCGAACGTTCAATGAGGTTTACCCGTGAGTTTGGGTGGTTTATCAGTGGGTTTGGGTGCTTTACTCGTGAATTTGGGTGATTTACTCGTGAATTTGGGTGATTTACTCGTGAATTAATCCATCAAGACTATAAACTCTATTTTTAAATTGCCCCAAATAAGGCAGTTCCAAGGCAGATAACATTCGTTGCATGATATCGATTGAATCAATTTGTAAAAAAAGCCGTGCTTGTTTATTCGTAATCCTTGGATTTATGAGGAGAGCATAATCACGAAGAGATTGAATGTGGGCATTTTTGGATGCGCAAGTACATTGACAGCATGACCATTTGCCCCAGTGGTATTGCATTTGGAAAGCTGCACATTCCGGGCATTGAACGCTTTTAAGCAAATCTGTTTCATCGAATTGGTACCACTGAAGTATATCCGGATTATGTGGAATGTTTTTTTGGAGGATTGTGTTGGAAAGTTTATTGCGCTGCCTTTGAGTTAATTGCTCAGAAGGATACTTTTCTTCTAGGGCTTGAATTTTGGAGATTAGCGTTTCCTTTCCGGTGATTTTCTTGAAAATGGGAGCGAAACCAGGGGTAGTCCTAACGATGGTATTCGAGTTTGCATTGGCAATGAGTGTTTCAATCGGCAGCAAAGGAAATTTATGAAAAGTGAGCCAATTCTTTAGGCGGGATTTTTGCACGTCGACCTGGATAAGTGGATCCAGATAAGCTTGTTCCTGACCATCTTTTGTCCGAATCAATTGAGGATAGGTACGATCAAAATAGAGCAGTCCCGCAAAGTTTTTCACTTCAATGATGATGCAGTACTTCCGGGATACTAAAAGGAAATCCATTTGAAAAAAACGGCTCCCATCGTGGCACAACCTCAAATCATGTAATACTTGATATTCTTTTGGAAGATCATTTAACTCATTTCCAATACTCCGTTCCCCGTTAAAACCTGTACGAACTTTCCTCAAATCGTTCCTTATCTTTTCCTGTTTAGGATGGTCTGTTGTTAACCTCCTGCTTAATGCCTCTAGTTTAAGTAGTTTCAAAGGCTTTTCACACAGTTTTTGCATTCAATCATCACTCCTTCTCCTTTTGGTTCTTTGTTCATGCTCTCTTTTCCTGCTGGGGAACTGAAAATCTGCATTTTACTCCGAGTTTGCTCTGTTATTCTTGTGAGTTTGCGCTATTTACTCGTGAGTTCGCGCTATTTACTCGTGAGTTCGCGTGCTTTACTCGTGAGTTTGCGTGCTTTACTCGTGAGTTTGAGCCATTTACTCGTGAATTTACCCTGTTTTCTCGTGAATTTGGCTTTCTACTTGGAATTTTGTTCTTTACTCGTGAGTTTGAGCTATTTACTCGTGAATTTACCCTGTTTTCTCGTGAATTTGGCTTTCTACTTGGGATTTTGTTCTTTACTCGTGAGTTCGCGCTATTTACTCGTGAGTTTGCGTGCTTTACTCGTGAGTTTGCGTGCTTTACTCGTGAATTTGCGCCATTTACTCGTGAGTTTGCGTGCTTTACTCGTGAATTTACCCTATTTACTCGTGAATTTGGCTTTCTACTTGGAATTTTGTTCTTTACTCATGAGTTCGCGCTATTTACTCGTAAATTCACCCTGTTTACTCGTGAATTTGGCTTTCTACTTGGGATTTTGTTCTTTACTCGTGAGTTTGCGCACCTTACTCGTGAGTTTGAGCTATTTACTCGTGAATTTACCCTGTTTTCTCGTGAATTTGGCTTTCTACTTGGGATTTTGTTCTTTACTCGTGAGTTTGGGCTATTTACTCGTGAGTTTGCGTGCTTTACTCGTGAGTTTGAGCTATTTACTCGTGAGTTCGCGCTATTTACTCGTGAGTTTGAGCTATTTACTCGTGAGTTTAGGCTATTTACTCGTGAATTTACCCTGTTTACTCGTGAATTCCCGCCATTTACTCGTGAATTCCCATTCTTCACTTATTTTTACGCACAAAAAAACCCATGTTTATTAACATGAGTTGCTTTGTAAGGTGTAAGAGTCCCAATTGTGCCGTTTACGCCTTTGTTTTGAACCCGCTCTCCGCAGGTGGGTGCTCGGTTCCTCGCGTTTGTAAGTCCTCTTCGAGGGAGGCATTTACGCGGCCAGGAAACTAGTGCTCCCGGTAACTATAAGTGTTCGGTCAAAACTTATAGGTTAAAGAACGAACACATCAGGACTCTTACTTATTGGAAACATCATATCATAATGCTTTACTCCGTTTCAAGAGAAAGCACCTAGGTATTTTTTCATATTTTTCCCAGTTCTATTATTTTTTTAGTGCAGCAAGTCTTAGGCTAAGTTCGGCCAATTGCTTGTCACTTACAGTACTCGGTGCGTTAACCAGCAGGTCGCTTGCGCTTGCTGTTTTCGGGAACGCGATGGTGTCGCGAAGGTTCGTGCGGCCTGCAAGCAGCATGACCATACGGTCCAGTCCAAGGGCAATTCCACCGTGTGGAGGTGTTCCGTATTCGAATGCATCCATTAAGAAGCCGAATTGTGCGTTTGCTTCTTCTTCTGTGAATCCAAGTACTTTGAACATTTTTTCCTGTACGTTGCGTTCGAAAATACGCAGTGATCCACCGCCAAGTTCGTAGCCATTCAAGACAAGGTCATACGCTTGTGCACGGACACTTGCTGGATCTGATTCCAGTTTGTCCAGGTCTTCACGGAATGGCATTGTGAATGGATGGTGTGCGGCATAATAGCGTCCTTCTTCTTCGTCATATTCAAGTAATGGCCAGTCCGTTACCCATAGGAAGTTGAATTTGCTTTGATCGATCAAGCCTCTTTCTTTACCAAGCTTGATGCGGAGTGCTCCAAGTGCATCAGCAACTATGCCTTTCTTATCCGCTACGAATAAGATTAGATCGCCCACTTCTGCTTCTAATACAGATACTAATTGCTGTTGATCTTCAGCGAAGAATTTAGCGATTGGACCTTTTACACCGTCTTCTTCCACTTTCAACCATGCAAGACCTTTTGCACCGTAAATCGCTGCAAATTCAGCCAATCCATCAATATCTTTACGGGAATAATCCGCATTTCCGCCCTTAACGACAATCGCTTTAACTTGTCCGCCATTTGCAACGGCGCCAGTGAACACTTTGAAATCACTGTCTTTGACGATTTCCGAAACATCTTTAAGTTCCATTCCGAAACGTGTATCGGGTTTGTCGGAACCATAACGGCTCATTGCTTCAAAGTATGTCATTCTAGGGAATGGCAGTGTTACGTCCAGTCCTTTAACATCTTTCATCACTTTAGCCATCATGTTTTCGGCCGTTTGAATGATATCTTCTTGGCTCATGAAGCTTGTTTCAATATCGATTTGTGTGAATTCAGGCTGTCTGTCAGCACGTAAATCTTCATCACGGAAACAGCGGGCAATTTGATAATAACGTTCAAAACCGGATACCATCAATAGCTGCTTGAAGATTTGCGGTGACTGTGGAAGTGCATAGAATTCCCCTTCATGTACACGGCTAGGCACTAAATAATCACGTGCTCCTTCAGGTGTGCTTTTCGTTAAGATCGGTGTTTCAATATCAAGGAAGCCTTCTCCGTCCAAGTAGTCACGGATCGCTTTGGTTGTTTGGTTACGCATTTTCAACGTTTCGAACATTGCCGGACGACGCAAGTCCAAGTAACGGTATTTCAGGCGGATATCTTCTGAAACATCCGTTCTTTCATCAATGATGAAAGGAGGAGTTTTTGCTTCGTTTAAAATTGTAACGTTTTCGGCTTGAACTTCGACGGTCCCTGTTGTTACATTCGGGTTGAAGTTGGCTTCATCACGTTTGATGACTGTCCCTTGGATATCAAGGACATATTCATTACGGATCTTCTCGGCAGTGGCCAATGCTTCTGCTGAAATATCCGGATTGAAAACGACTTGTACGACTCCGCTTCTATCACGTAGGTCGATAAAGATGACCCCGCCCAAATCCCGACGTTTTTGTACCCAACCTTTTAATGTTACTTTTTCACCAATAGCTGCTTCTGTTACTTCCCCATTGAAGTATGTTCTGCCAAACATGGTATTTCCCCCTTAAGCCTGTAGCTTTTTGAATTGTTCAACGAATGTATCAAGATCCATCTGGACTTGTTCACCGGTTTCCATGAACTTCACATTGATTTTATTATTTTCCAATTCATCATCTCCGAGTGTCGCCACATATCTTGCTTCCAGGCGGTCGGCCGATTTGAATTGAGCTTTCACTTTACGGTCTTGATAGTCTTTTTCGACAGTAAAACCGGCATTCCGCAATTGATGGGCGATTTTGACTGTATAATCCTTGGCATTTTCACCTAACGAAACAAGGTAGCAGTCAATTCCCTTTTTGATTGGAAGCTCGATGTTTTCCGCTTGTAGTGCTGCAATCAGGCGTTCAATGCTTAGCGCAAAGCCAATTCCAGGTGTCTCTGGTCCGCCAAGTTCTTCAGCCAGCCCATTATATCGGCCGCCTCCGCAAAGTGTTGTAATGGCCCCGAAGCCTTCCGCATCACTCATGATTTCAAAGGCGGTATGATTATAGTAATCCAATCCCCGCACAAGGGTTGGGTCTTCTACAAATTCAATCTCCAAATCCGTCAAGTGCTGTTTCACCTTTTCGAAATAAATACGGGAGTCATCATTTAGATATTCAATGATGGATGGCGCCGTGTTCATCAATTCGTGATCGTGATCTTTTTTACAATCGAGGATCCTCAGTGGATTTTTTTCAAGACGATTTTGGCAATCGCTGCAAAACTCGCCAATACGAGGTTCAAAATGTTTGATCAATGCATTCCGATGCGCTGTCCGGCTTTCCTTATCACCAAGGCTGTTGATCACAAGTTTCAGCTTTTTCAACCCAAGTTCTTTGTAAAGGTTCATTGCAAGTGATAAAACCTCCGCATCTATTCCAGGATCTTTACTTCCTAAAGCTTCGATGCCGAATTGAACGAATTGGCGGAAGCGGCCTGCCTGCGGACGTTCGTAGCGGAACATCGGCCCGATATAATAAAGTTTGACCGGTTGATTAGCCCATCCAAACATCTTGTTCTCGATATATGACCGTACCACTGATGCAGTGCCTTCGGGACGAAGGGTCAAATTCCGTTCACCGCGGTCTTGGAATGAATACATTTCTTTTTGTACGATATCGGTTGTATCTCCTACACCACGTAAAAATAATTCCGTGTGCTCAAAAATCGGTGTGCGGATTTCTTTATATTGATAACGGTGACAAATATCACGCGCTGTCTTTTCGATATACTGCCAAATTTCCGTCTGGCCAGGCAATAAATCTTGTGTACCTCTAGGAATCTGAATGGACATATATGTTTCCCCCTTTAAAGCAAGGCGCCTTTTTTGAAACGGCGCTATACTGATTTTTTTCAAACAAAAAACTCCCGCCCCTTGTAACTAATCCGTTACAAGGGACGAGAGTTGGATATCCCGTGGTGCCACCCTAGTTGAAGCACAAAAATTTGTGCCCCCGCTCAAAAACAGTTAACGCCTGTTTTACGTCCATCTCCTATTAAGAAAATCCGTTCGGAGTGAAGCCTACGGAGGGTTCTTTCATTAAGTCATCATGTGGAATGCTTTCAGCCCCGGCATTTCCTCTCTTTTCATGTGGTTCTTAATTACTCTTCTCCATCATTGGTTATTGCAGTAATAAGTCTGATATTTTATAATCATACGGACGTTAACTTCAAATGTCAAGATAGGCTTTAGGATTTTATCGCATTTTATTGGTTCAGATGTTTTTTCATGTTTTTGATCGTCCGGACATTGACTCCGAATTCGGATGCCAATTCAACAAGATTTGCACTTTGTTCCTTCTGGATAAAATCGTGAAAATCGACACCTAATACTTGATTGCCTCCGCTTAAGCTCGTTTGATTTTTTTCGCTGAATTTCATGTGGTTTCCCTCCTATAGTTCTATTAGCTTTATTCTTTCCTAAAAAAATGTTTTTTACATAGGGATAAGAGGGAAATTTTTATTGAACGAGAATACATACATATAGACATAAAAAGGGAGAGACAACTTATGAAAAAGAAATCGGGTCTATTCGGCCTGATCCTATTGCTGATAATGGCAGCTATTTTCCCGGTCAATCACGCATTTGGAAAAGATGAAGGGGAAATAATCGTGAAGACAAAAGTGGTCAATGTCCGTGAAGGCGCTGGACTCAGCTTCCCTATCGTAAAAAAACTGGCAAAAGGGGAATCGTATCCTATTCTAAAAGAAGATGGCGATTGGATCGAAATACAGATAGCTTCAGGTAAAACCGGATGGGTTGCCAATTGGCTTGTTGAGAAAAAATCCGATACAAAACAGGTCAAGAAGGAATCCGGCCAGGGAGTTATCACCGGCAGCTCCGTCCGTGTCCGTACAGGTCCGGGCACTACATTTCAAACAGTGGGCTCCTTAACGCAAGGAACAGCTGTTGACATTATTGACAAGAATGAAAATTGGATAGAGATTAAAACAACTGAAATTCGTGGTTGGGTCTCTTCTGACTACCTTAATCTTCCTGCAGCTACCGAGAAAGCAGTGAAAAAAGATTCATCCAAGAAAAAAGACGAAGCAAATCAATCCGTAAAAACCGGAATCACCTTGGTGGACAGGCTCAATGTTCGTTCGGAACCTTCAAGAAGCAGTGCCTCCCTCGGAAAGCTGAATAAAAATACGTCAGTGACCGTTTATCGCATTGAAAATGAATGGGCTGAAATTGATTTCCAAGGTACCCATGGTTGGGTAGCTGAAACTTACATACAAGTAAGCGATGATAAAAATCAACCGAAAGTGAATAAGTCTGATGCCACTGCAAGAGTGACTGCAACAGGTTTACATGTGCGGAAGGATGCCTCGCTAAACAGTAAGGTCATCGGTTCGGTGAATAAGGACGAGACATACACTGTCTTGCAGACAAAAGGAAAAATGACGCAGATCCAGCTTTCCGGTTCAAAAAAGGGCTGGGTCGTGAGTTGGTACTTAGAAAAGGAGAATGTTGAACGAACGCCAAAGAAAAAGAAGATGGATGTAAAAGGACACAAGATTACCATCATTCATGATGGTACGATATTTAGAAGTGAGCCCGATGGCAACTCGGAGATCGTAGAGCAGGCAAATGCAGGTGAAACGTTCCAAGCCATAGGTATGGATGGCGACTGGTATTCCATTAAACTAAAGAGCGGGAAAACCGCTTATGTTGCCGGATGGATCGTGACGATAGAAGGGAATGCCGAGCAGATCCAACGACCGGGCGTTGAAAAATATTTAGCGGATAAAATCATCGTGATCGATCCCGGCCATGGAGGCAGGGATAGTGGTACAGTAGGGGTCGGTGGCACTCTTGAGAAAAACCTGACGATCCGAACGGCTGAGTTGCTGCGGGACAAGCTTCAGGCGGCAGGAGCAAAGGTGATCCTGACCAGAAGCGGGAATACATATGTTCCACTTCCTTCCCGGGTCGGCACCTCACATATCCATAATGCGGATGCTTTCATCAGCCTCCATTACGATAGCACCAAGGACCAGATTACCAGCGGGATAACAACCTACTACTATCATGGCTATCAACAGGGTTTGGCCTCTACACTGGCGAATTCACTCGGTTCAACCATGCAGGTGCCCAACCGCGGGTCCCGTTACGGAAATTTTCATGTTATCCGTGAAAATAAACGGGTGGCTACACTTATTGAACTAGGTTATTTAAGTAATCCAGTGGAAGAATTGACGTTAACAACGAATGAGTATCAAGAAAAAATCACTTCCGCCATCTATAATGGATTGGCACGGTATTTTAAATAAAGACGAGCCAGCTTCCTTCGAAGCTGGCTTTTAAGTAGTTGACACTGATTTTTGCCCAAACAAAAAACCTGCCGCAGCAGGTTATTTTTTACTTTCCAGTATTAAAGTAACGGGTCCATCATTCGTAAGCTGAACGTCCATCATGGCACCAAATTGACCTGTTTCCGTATGGACGCCTTTTTTGCGGAGTTCCTCGTTAAATGCTTCATAAATATCATTGGCCTCTTCAGGACGGGCGGCGTCCATGAAGTTCGGTCGACGGCCTTTACGGCAATCTCCGTATAGAGTGAATTGTGAAACGGATAAAATCGAACCACCTACATCCAATAGTGAGTGATTCATCTTTTCATTTTCATCTTCAAATATTCTAAGATTGACAATCTTTTCGGCCAAATAGGCGGCATCATCGATGGTATCCCCATGGGTGACACCAACCAAAAGAACAAGTCCACTTTCGATTTGCCCGATTATTTGGTCTGCCACAACGACTTTGGCTGCTTTGGAACGTTGTAAAACAACACGCATGGTAATAAAAACTCCTTAGTTCATAATCCTTCTGACGGAATAAACATCTGAAATTTGTTTTATACGGTCGACTACCTTTTGTAAATGTGCAATGTTATGAATATAAATCGACATGTGAATTGTCGCCACTTTATTCCTGTCAGATTTACCTGATACCGCTGAAATATTGGTCTTCGTTTCATTGACTGCTTGCAGCACTTCGTTTAATAAACCGCGACGGTCATACCCGCTGATTTCAATTTCAACGATGTATTCCTTGCGTTCATTAATGGTACTTTCCCATTCAACAGGAACAAGGCGATGTTCGGAATCCCCGCTATCCAGGTTCGGGCAGTCTTGTCTATGGACCGATACTCCCCGGCCTTTGGTTATATAACCAACGATTTCATCTCCGGGAACTGGGTTACAACAGCGCGATAATCGGATAAGCAGATTATCAATACCAGGGACCTGTACACCTGAGTCGCGTTTTTTAGAGGAGTTGGAGAAGGTCTTCAGATCGGCCACTGCTTCTGAAATATCAGCCTCTTGCTCGACCGCTTTCTGCTTACGCCATTTCTCGGTAAGGCGGTTCGCAACCTGAAGGGCTGTTATTCCATTATATCCCACCGCTGCATACATATCTTCTTCATTGATGAAGTTGAATTTATCTGCAACACGCCTGATATTTTCGGCAGTCAGGATTTCCTTCAGATCGAATTCCATTTCCTTGATTTCTTTCTCAACAAGTTCTTTGCCTTTTTCGATGTTTTCTTCTCGACGCTGCTTTTTGAAATATTGACGGATCTTATTTTTCGCTTGAGATGTTTGTGTGAGTTTAAGCCAGTCCTGACTTGGACCATATGAATGCTTCGATGTTAAAATTTCAATGATGTCACCAGTCTTCAGTTTATAATCCAGCGGCACCATTTTACCGTTCACTTTGGCACCGATCGTTTTGTTTCCGATTTCCGAGTGAATCCGGTAAGCGAAGTCAATCGGATTGGATCCTGATGGCAGCTCGATCACATCGCCTTTTGGCGTGAAAATGAAGACCATATCCGAAAAAAGATCTATTTTAAGGGATTCCATGAATTCCTCGGCATTCGTCGCGTCATCCTGGAATTCCAGAATTTCGCGGAACCAAGTCAATTTTTCTTCTAATGAAGGCTGTTCACCAACATCTTTTCCTTCTTTATAAGCCCAGTGCGCAGCAACCCCGAACTCGGCAATGCGATGCATTTCTGAAGTACGGATCTGCACTTCAAGCGGATCGCCCTTCGGTCCAATCACCGTCGTATGAAGCGATTGATACATATTCGTCTTCGGCATTGCGATATAGTCTTTAAATCGGCCAGGCATCGGCTTCCAGCATGTATGGATGATTCCTAAAACGGCATAGCAATCTTTTATGCTATTGACAACGATACGGACCGCAAGCAAATCATAAATTTCGCTGAACTGCTTATTCTGCAATGCCATTTTGCGATAAATGCTGTAAATATGTTTCGGTCTTCCGGATAGATCAGCCTTAATGTTGACTTCCTCTACGTTTTTACGCACTTCATCAACGACTTCTTCTAAATATTTTTCACGTTCTGCACGCTTTTTCTTCATCAAATTGACGATTCGGTAATACTGCTGAGGGTTCAAATACCTTAATGCAGTATCTTCAAGTTCCCATTTAATCGTACTGATACCAAGACGATGAGCAAGCGGTGCGAAGATTTCCAATGTCTCGTTCGATATCCTTCTCTGCTTTTCCTGAGGCAGATGCTTTAATGTCCGCATATTGTGCAGTCTGTCGGCAAGCTTGATCAATATGACCCGGATATCCTGGGCCATCGCCACGAACATTTTCCTATGGTTTTCCGCCTGTTGCTCTTGCTGTGATTTATACTTGATTTTCCCTAATTTGGTTACGCCATCTACGAGCATGGCGACTTCAGGACTGAAATTTTCTTCAATATCCTTCAGGGTGACCTCCGTGTCTTCAACAACATCATGTAAAAAACCTGCTGCAATAGTTGCAGGATCCATTTCAAGATCCGCTAGAATGCCCGCCACTTGAATCGGATGAATAATATAAGGCTCTCCCGATTTACGGTATTGTTCTCTATGAGCATACTGTGCATACTTAAACGCTCTATGAATAAATTCAGCCTCTTCCGGCTGAAGATATAAGCTGGCCCGTTCTACAACCTGTTCGGCAGTCAATATTTGATCATTAGCCATTTAATCACCTTAACCCCACTTTAACTGCCACCGGATATGATCCGGATTGAGTATGATTGGTAGCACTACCCTTAATTCAGCAAAACGTGACAATTTTTGCGAAAAAAAATAAATCCGCTTAAACGGATACAAGTGCAAATAAACTTATTAGCAGAAAAACTCTTTATTATTACTATTATCGAAAAAAAAGAGGAGGTTGTAAAGAGTTAAACGTGTATTTTATGAAGATTACTGCTTTTTTTCACTGGAAATTCGACAAAATACAGTGAAATCGGGTAAAACAGAAAGAGCACCCTGGTCAGAGTGCTCTCTTTATTAAAAGCTCATTAATGTCAATACATCATAGCCTTCTAATTTATCTTTACCATCCAAGTCAGTTAATTCAATAAGGAATGCAATCCCTGCTACTATTCCGCCAAGCTCTTCAACCAATTTGATCGTCGCTTCGATTGTTCCCCCGGTAGCAAGTAAATCGTCCGTAATCAGGATACGCTGTCCCGGTTTGATGGCATCTTTATGGATGGTCAATACATCCTTGCCATATTCTAATCCATATTCGACTTTTATCGTTTCACGTGGAAGTTTTCCTTCTTTTCTCACTGGAGCAAAGCCCACTTCCAATGAGTATGCGACTGGACATCCGATAATGAATCCGCGTGCTTCAGGCCCAACCACCAAGTCGATATTTTTATCACGAGCGTACTCGACGATTTGGTCTGTTGCGTATTTATAAGCTGCACCGTTATCCATTAATGTTGTAATATCTTTGAAGACAATACCCGGTTTTGGCCAGTCTTGCACAATTGTTACATATTGCTTTAAATCCATTGCTTTGTTTCCTCCTCAAGGTCTGTTGCCTCATGAACTAAATAATGATTGAACCAATCGAATAATTGCTGATAGGAAGAATAAACAAGCTCTTGTTCAAGCTCAAATTGCTCTTTCTTTCTTGTATACGATTCAGATTCACTAAGATCGCGTTTTTTCGCATTGGTTGTGAGCATAATTAACCCATTCTCTATTGTAACAAAATCAAGCTCAAAAAACACCTTTGAAATGAAATCCACTGTATCTCTTGACCAGCCGCGGTATTTAGTAAGGTCATCACCATATCTTTTCACATCTAGAGGACCCTTTTTCGTAAGGAAGGCATAAAACCATTTAAAATGATCCCTTGTTGGCATCGTACTTAGGAAATGGTCCTGTTCATGGGATAGATGAGCGTAGATACGCGAAGGGTTCTTATTGGCAATCACCCGTTTCAAATATTCCCTGGACGGTGGCATGTCCATTAATACCAAATGACCTTCAAAGCAGTCGAGCTGTTCTGCATCCAGTTCATTCTTGATATGAATGAGATCTGGATGGTTTTGTAAAAATGGATATCTGCTATACATACCTTCCGAGAAAATGACGATTTTCCGGTTTTGTGCAGGAATGTCGGCAAGCCACTTCTCCGTTTGACCTTTCCCGCGGTAATCGAATAACTGCCAATGGTTTACCGCGACATCCTGGACAAAGATCTGAGGTTTTTTCATATTATTCCACTCATTGATGGAAAGCTCTCCGATCACCGAGACTTCAGCGTGCGGAGCAATTTCATCGACAAAATGACCGAGACCGAAGCCCACACCGTCAAGTTTATGATTTTCACTATCTTCAAGCTGGACCTTCAAGTGATTTTGGTTGGCACCAATTTTGCGGACACTTGAAAGTTGTACCGAATCTATCAAAATCTTCGGTTTGGGATTCGTCACCCCAAAAGGCGCCAGCAAGCTCATCTCCTGAATCGTTTGAACGGAAACTTCAGCTAAAGTCGTAGACCCGTCCAAATTGGTAATGGGTGTGAAGTCTTCTTCGCTAAGTTGCTCCTTCGCAATCAAGTTCATGCGATCCCTAAGCTCCTGAACATCTTCAATTTTCAATGTCATTCCAGCAGCCATTGGATGTCCGCCAAAATGCGGCAGTAATTCACGGCATGTGGAAAGACTTTCGAAAAGATCGAAACCGGCAATGCTCCGTGCAGAACCTTTAGCGTACCCTTTTTCCCGGTCAAAGCTCAATACGATTGTGGGCCGGTAAAAGCGTTCAACAAGTTTAGATGCCACAATCCCCACAACTCCTGCGTTCCAGCCTTCCCTCCCGATGATGAGGACACCATTTGACTCCGGCGGGAAGTTTTCCTCGACTTCAGCAATCGCTTCCGCTGCCATTGCTGCAACCATTTCCTGCCGCTCTTTATTGATATCATTAATTTCATTGGAGAGTTCCATCGCTTCTTCCAGGCTGGCGGACATCAATAAATCGACAGCTGGATCGGCATCTCCAAGGCGTCCGACAGCATTGATCCGCGGTGCCATCGCAAAGCCGATCGATTCTTCATTCAATGCTTCCTGCTGAACATTCGCCACTTTCATTAAGGCAACAAGTCCCGGGCGGCGAGTCAAACGTAACTGCTCGATGCCTTTCGCAGCAATAAGGCGGTTTTCCCCTTTTAAAGGCACTAAATCCGCAATGGTGCCGATTGCCGCTATTTCAAGCAAATCCTCTGGCAGTTCCCCAAGCAATGCGTGTGCCAGCTTAAAAGCGACCCCTACACCGGCAAGGTCTTTAAATGGGTAGGAACTATCCTCAAGTTTAGGATGGATGATTGCCAGTGCCTCGGGCAGTTCCGGTCCCGGCTCATGGTGGTCGGTCAAAATATAATCCATGCCAAGCTCTCCGGCAAGTTTCGCTTCTTCGACCGCCGAAATTCCTGTATCAACCGTTATTAATACCTTCACTCCTTGCTCAGCTGCAAGTCGGAACGCCATCGGATTCGGGCCATATCCCTCTGTAAAGCGATTTGGGATATAAAAATCCACATCGGCCCCTAATCTCATGAGCGCCGTCATCATCACAGTCGTCGATGTCACGCCATCCGCGTCATAATCACCGAAGATCCTTATTTTTTCTCCATTTTGAATGGCTTCTCTTATTCTATATACTGCTTTATCCATATCTTTCAATAAAAATGGATCATGGAAAGTTTGATTTTTTACAAATAAAAATGATCGGGCACTTTCAATCGTATCCAGGCCTCGATTCACAAGTAGGGCTGCAACCAAAGGTGTGATATGAAGCTCTTCAGCTAGTACAGCAACTTTGTTTTCATCGGCAGTTCGTAAGTTCCACCGGGTTTTTGGCTTTAACATGAATTCACCCCTCAACTTACTTATTATACAAAACGGTGATTCCGGTTTCAATTTTATTTTAAACTCAGAAAATGCAGTTATTTACATTTGCTTGTCCATAAAAAAGAAAAGAAGGCTGGCATCATGCCAGCCCCCTCTCACCTATTAAACTTGTCCTTCAAGACTTTGTTTCTTTTCTTTTGCCGTATTCAGCGGTCCTTTCTTCTTCAATTCCCTGATTTTCAAATCAAGCCAGAGTTGTGAAGCGATCAATAGTGATGAATACACGCCACATATTAAACCGATGAACAAGGCAATGGAGAAGTTTCGGATAGCCTCACTACCGAAGATCATCAATGCGATTACCGTAACGAGGACGGTCAGGACCGTGTTGATCGATCTCGTCAAAGTTTGCCTGATACTTATGTTTACAATGTTCTCAAGCTCTTCGACAGTTTTGATCTTACGACTGAAACGTAAATTTTCACGAATTCGGTCGAAAGTAACGATCGTATCATTGATGGAATAACCGATAATCGTCAGAACTGCAGCAATGAAGGTGATGTCCACTTCGAGTCGAAGTAAGCTAAAAATCGTAATGATGAAGAACGCATCATGTATCAGCGCAATGACGGCAGGTACAGCCATTCGCCATTCAAATCGTATCGATACATACAAAATGATACCGATTGATGCAATCGCTAACGCAAACATGGCATTTTTTGCAAGCTCTTTTCCTACTGTCGGTGATACGGTGCTAACATTAGGTTCTGCCCCGTAATCTTTCTTGAAATGGTCCTTCAATACAGCGATTTCCTGTTTATCAAGGACACCCACTGTACGAACGACAGCATTTTTATCATCTTTTCCAGCAAGTCTGACATCCTTGATATCATCTAAGTCGATACCGGCCTTGCCCATTTCGGTCTTTACTTGTTGGGTCGTTAAGACATCTTTAGAAGCAATCTCAATGCGGGTACCGCTCGTGAAATCAATTCCAAGGTTCAATCTGAAGACCAACAGGAAAATGATCCCGATAATGGTAACACCGATTGAAATGCCATAATAGACCTTCCGGTGTTTGACGAAATCGATATTATCAAAACGCGTTGGCAATTTCATTAAATTAATTTTTTCAGATAAGCTGTGAATGTTTTTCTTCTTGACGCCAAACCATGATGGGTGTTTGTCAAGGACCCCACTATTCACCCACAGGCTCATGAATAGACGCGTACCATAAACAGCTGTAATGAAACTCATTAAGATGGAAATGATCAAAGTGGTCGCAAACCCTTTAACTGAGCTTGTTCCATAAAAGAAAAGAACGGCCGCAACAAGCAATGTCGTTAAGTTCGCATCCATAATCGTACTAAGTGAGTTTTTCGTACCTTCTTTATAAGCCGCTTTTATAGAACGGCCAAGTTTCAGCTCATCCCTGATTCGTTCATACGTTATGATATTGGCATCGACAGCCATTCCGACCCCGAGTACCAATGCCGCAATACCAGGCAGCGTAAGGACTGCATTCATCCAATCAAACACTAATAGCGTCAAGAAAATGTAAATGCTTAACGTGACGACTGCAATGAATCCCGGGAAGCGGTAATACACAAGCATGAAGATGAAAATGAGTGCAATTCCGATGATGCCGGCAAATATCGTATCGTTCAGTGCACCTTCACCAAATTGCGCACCTACTGAAGTCGAGTATTTTTCCTTCAAATCGACAGGCAGGGCACCAGCATCTAGAAGGTCTGCAAGCTCTTTTGCTTCTTCCACCGTAAACTGTCCTGTGATGTATACCTTATTCGTATTGAAAACTTCACTGACATATGGAGCGGATATCATATTGTCTTGTGAGGCTTTGTTCTTTATTGAATCTTTTCCTTCTTCGAAGTCCAGCCAGATTGCAAGTACATTTGTCGGACTTTCCATCGAGGATATTTTTTGCGTGATATCTTTAAATTTATTCACATCTTTCAATGTGACTTCAACAACCGGTTTATTATCCTGAAACGTTTGTTTCGCGCCGCCTTCTTTCAGGTCAGCACCCGTCATCATTTCCTTATCGTTGTAATCACGGAAGGATAACTTAGCCTGCGTCGAAAGGATTTCCCGAGCGTTGTTTTGGTCTTTAACGCCGGCCAATTGAACGCGGATCCGGTCTTTCCCTTCAATTTGAATGTTAGGTTCACTAACACCCAAAACATTGACACGCCGTTCAAGTGAGCTTACTGTAGCCCGTAAAACTTCCGGTGTGATTTTTTCCCCGGATAATGGTTTCACTTCATATAACACTTCAAAACCGCCTTGAAGGTCAAGACCAAGCTTGATATCCTTAAGGATTCCTTTTGAAGTCGTTCCCATCGCTGCGAAAATCAAAAGTACGATTAGAAAAAACGCAACGATCCTGCTTCTTTTTACCATTATGTAGTAGGCCCCTTTCTATATTACGCCTGTTCTTGAAGTTAAAAAAACATCATTTTTCATTTAAAAAACACCTGCATTCCATTCGCTTTTTCCAGAAAAACCACACAGCTTCCCATGCCTTTTTCCAAAAAAAAGCATAACCATATCTATTATGAGTCATTTATAAACAGCTGTCAATTTAAGTATATCTTTGCGTTATTCTTTCAAAAGCTCTTTCAGTTCCTCTTCAGATAGCGGTTCAAATAGGTTTGGCGATTTATATGCTTCGACCATTTGGAAGGTCATGAACTCGTTGCTTGAAAATGTCACGATATCTGCGACCAGTTCGTGAAGGTGAATGTTTTCCTGCGGACGCTTCCATTTATTTTTGGTTAATGTTCCCCATATGTCTTCCTCTGTAACGGCATTCAATCCAACCATTTGGAATTCCTCACGCTTGCTCTTCAAAAATGGACGTACCTTTATATAGTACCTTTGATAGGGATGATTCTTTTTCGCCATCACTTTTGCCTCCAGTAAAAATGATTCTCCATTTAATGTGCATTTTCATGTAAGGGTTCGATCATTTGTTAGAACGCAATCATACACTTTTGTCATGCTTTGTCCGAGTACAAGCATATAGATAATTGTATAGCATAACCGCTTTTTTGAGAAGGCAGGGAGGGAGTACAATGTCCAAATTTTTAAAAGGGACGCTGATTTTATTAATCGCAAGCCTGATTACGAGGGTTCTTGGGTTCATTAACCGCATTGTCATCGCCCGCTTCATCGGCGAAGAAGGCGTTGGTTTATATATGATGGCTTTACCGACCCTATTTCTCGTCGTCAACATTACCCAGTTGGGCCTACCCATCGCCATATCCAAATACGTAGCTGAGGCCAATGCCAGAGGTGATGAACGGAAAATCAAGAAAATCCTAGTTGTCTCTTTGGCCTGCACCTTTACTCTATCGATGATTTTCACTCCTGCGATGCTGGTTTTTGCGCCGGTTCTCTCAGAATACCTTTTCACTGATGAGCGGACTTTATGGCCGCTCATGGCGATTGCCCCGATCGTACCGATCATCGCCATTTCATCCGTACTTCGCGGATATTTCCAAGGCAAGCAAAATATGA
Source organism: Peribacillus sp. Bi96 (assembly GCF_918698115.1). Classification (GTDB taxonomy): domain Bacteria; phylum Bacillota; class Bacilli; order Bacillales; family DSM-1321; genus Peribacillus. The sequence goes on along the minus strand of NZ_CAKKLV010000001.1, from coordinate 314,532 downwards.
AGCCCTTCGCTTTCTCACAAGTCATCGAACAGGTGGCGCGAATCACCTTCATAGCCGTCCTGACGAAGGCTTTTTTGCCATATGGAATTGAATATGCAGCAGCCGGGGCGATGTTCGCTTCGATCATCGGTGAGCTTGTATCTCTCTTCTACTTATTGACCAGCTTTAAACTAAAGAAACATTTTAAGTTCCGGAAAGGTTTCTTCAAGAATGTGAAATCCGGAAAAGGAACGTTCACTGAATTGATGGGGATCGCCCTGCCTTCTACTGGGAGCAGGATGATTGGATCCATCTCGTGGTTTTTCGAACCGATAGTGGTCGCTCAGAGTTTGGCTATTGCCGGAGTCACAGCCGCAGCAGCCACGAGTCAATACGGGGAGTTAACAGGGTATGCACTGCCATTGCTCATGCTTCCCTCTTTCGTTACGTCATCGTTGGCGACAGCGCTTGTCCCGGCAGTGAGTGAAGCACGGACGACCGGGAATTTTTTACTCGTTGAACATAGGCTGCAGCAGGCCCTAAAAATCACGTTTATCACTGGCTGTTTAGCTATCGTTATATTGTTCATCTTTGCCGAACCGATTTTACAAGTCATGTATGGCTCTTCACACGCTGCTGTTTTCATTAAATTCCTGGCACCTTTTTTTATCCTTTATTATTTTCAATACCCGCTTCAGTCCATGTTACAAGCACTGGATCTTGCTAAAGCCGCCATGTTCAATAGCCTAGCCGGCAACATCCTAAAAATCGGCGTGATTTGGCTGCTGGCATCAAAGGAAAGTTTCGGGATCATGGGCGCCGCGATTGGAATCGCTGTCGGTACGATGCTCGTTACGTTTCTTCATTTTTCAACCGTGCTAAAGGTTGTTCCTTTCACGCTTCATTTCCGCAGTTATATGTCAGCTTTAGTGCTTGCGTTAATTTCTGGCTGGGGCGGTTTTTATCTTTATCAAGTCCCGCTTTCATCACAGCCTCTTGGGGCACGGCTACTGCTTTCCGTGACGGTCGTGATCCTGTTATTCACATTTTTCCTGCTCATGACCGGCGGCATAAAAAAGGCGGATCTGATCCGGATTCCTTTTGTGGGTGGATTTTTATCAAAGTTTGCTTGGAAATAAAATGAACCGAAGCATTTAACGGCTTCGGTCATTTCTTCGTTTCATTTTTATCGATGTAAAATTCGCCATCTATGTACCCGCAAATCGAAATCTCATTGATTTTCGTTTCTCCAAGTTTTTTCAACTGATGCCGGAGCCAAAAATGATTTTTGCCAATCTTATTGAGATTACTTTCCTGTATTTTCCCGTCAACTATTAGGGGAAATGGAGTTTCATCGATTTTTGAACTTTTGTCTTGGTTATTTTTTATAACCGAGAGTTTACCGGAAGATTCGAGGATTGCAAATTGTACGTCATTTAAATCATTAATCCCTTGTTCACGCAGCTGGGTCAATAAGTCATCAAAATTATATCGCTGCTTACGCATTGCTTTTTCATCTATTTTTCCTTGATTGATGATAATCTGTGGTGTACCGTCCACGATGTTGCGAAACCTGACACTTTTCAACGAAATGAATGCCAAAAGTATTTGGATGAAAGCTAGGACCAGCATCGGGATCATCTGCCGTAAAAATGGTTTTTCCAAATCTTCAAAAGACAGAACGGCAATGTCCCCTATCATGATAGATACCACTAAATCAAGGATGCTTAGTTCTCCGACTTCCCGCTTCCCCATCATCCGGAAAAGGATTAAGATGACTAGATAGATTACGGTCGTTCTAAAAATAATCCCTAGATAGATATCCACGTCTATAACACTTCCTTCATCCATAGCATGGCTTGGGAATTGAAAAATTACTCAATAATCTTTTCGAATTTTACGGAAGCTTCTTAAACCTGGTCTAAAGGTTCCATACGAGGAATATGCTTGTACAAACACATAAACAGGCTAAACGTAACAGCCTTTTAAAAAGGAGGAATAACCATCGAAACTAAAAAAATGAGTGTCGCCGTAATTTATGGCGTTGGCTCCATCTTTGCCATAGCGATGATTGCAAGCTTGATCGTTTCCATCCTTCTTCGTTTTACTTCACTGTCGGAATCATCCCTGACATACGTCATCATGATCGTGTCCTTTTTATCGTTGTTCGTTGGTGGTTTCATTTCAGGAGGTAAAGGGAAAAAGCAAGGACTATTCTTAGGAGGAAGTACTGGTTTACTTTATCTGTTGGTCGTGTTCCTTTTTCAATATTTGGGTCATGATGCACTATTCACCCTCAAGCAATGGATCTATTATGGCTGTTTTGTCATTACGGCCATGATGGGTGGAGTGCTTGGGGTCAATATGAGTTCTGAATCACGCACCAATTAAAAAAACACAGCAAAAAACCGGGCATATGGCCCGGTTTTCGTTTGTCTTATAAAGATACTTCTTTATTTGGTGCGCTTTCCGTAATTTCACGGATTGCAGCACGGTCGAATGTCAATCTTGTACCATCAGATGACTTAACGACGATTTGCAATTCATCGATTGCATCGATTGTTCCGTGCATGCCGCCAATAGTAGCAATCTTATCACCCTTTTTCAAGCTGCTTTGCATGTTTCGCGTAGTTTTTGCGCGTTTTTGCTGCGGGCGGATCAATAAGAAATAGAACAATACGAACATTAAAATCAACGGAAGTATTTGTGTTAAAGAACCCATTTGTATATTCACTCCTTTCGTTCATTAAAATATTTATGGAATTAGAAGTTTCTCGCATTTGGTTCATTGAAACCATATTGCTCAAAAAACTCTTCCCTAAAGTCTCCAAGACGATCTTCTCGAATAGCTTGTCTGACCTGTTCCATCAAGTTTAACAGAAAATGAAGGTTATGGTAAGTCGTAAGACGAATCCCAAAGGTTTCTTCACATTTAATCAAATGGCGAATATATGCCCGGCTATAATTCTTGCAAACATGGCAATCGCAATTTTCATCGATTGGCCCGAAATCGCGTGCATACTTCGCATTTTTCACAACCAGCCGCCCATTGCTCGTCATCAACGTACCATTACGCGCAATTCGTGTCGGCAGTACACAGTCAAACATATCGACACCGCGGATTGCACCGTCGATCAATGAGTCCGGCGAACCGACCCCCATCAGGTAACGCGGTTTGTTGGTTGGCAGCAGCGGACTTGTAAACTCAAGGACGCGGTTCATGATATCTTTCGGTTCCCCAACAGATAGTCCTCCAATAGCATAACCCGGAAAATCAAGGGAAACAAGGTCTTTTGCACTTTGTTTACGAAGGTTTTCAAACTCCCCGCCTTGAACGATCCCGAACAACCCTTGGTCATTTGGACGCTCATGAGCATTTAAACAGCGTTCAGCCCAGCGTGATGTCCGTTCAACCGACTTCTTCATATACTCTTCGGTTGCCGGAAATGGCGGACATTCATCGAATGCCATCATAATATCGGAGCCAAGTGCATTTTGTATTTCCATCGCTTTTTCCGGAGATAAAAATAATTTATCACCATTCAGATGGTTTCTGAAATGTACGCCCTCTTCTTCAATTTTGCGGAACTCGCTCAAACTGAAGACTTGAAAGCCGCCGGAGTCCGTCAAAATCGGCCGATCCCAGTTCATGAACTTATGCAATCCGCCAGCTTCCTTGATGATGTCATGCCCCGGACGCAGCCATAAGTGGTACGTATTGCTCAGGATGATGCCTGCCCCCATTTGTTTCAAATCTTCCGGGGACATCGTTTTGACAGTAGCCATCGTTCCAACCGGCATAAATGCCGGTGTTTCAAAAGAACCATGCGGCGTGTGAACCCGGCCTAACCGAGCCCCTGTCTGTTTACATGTTTTGATTAACTCATATCGTATTGCAGTCAACGCAATAACTCCCTTCAAGAGCTTATCACTCTTATATTACTTAATTAACATCGCATCGCCAAAACTAAAGAACCTGTATTTTTCTTCCACTGCCGTTTCATAGGCATGAAGGACATGCTCCCTGCCTGCAAGTGCAGAAATAAGCATGATTAAAGTTGATTTCGGTAAATGGAAGTTCGTAATCATCGCATCGATCCCTTTGAACTCATAACCAGGATAAATGAAGATGCTCGTCCAGCCATTCTCTTCCTTGAAAACTCCATCATGACGGGACGCAATCGTTTCCAATGTCCTTGTGGACGTCGTTCCGACCGTGATGATTTTCCCGCCTTTTTCTTTCACTTCATTCAGTAATCGAGCTGTGCCTTCCGTCATTTGATAAAATTCCGAATGCATTTCGTGGCTGTCAATATCGTCCACACTGACTGGACGGAATGTACCAAGTCCAACATGAAGCGTGATGAAAGCGATATGGACACCCATCCCTTTCAGTTTGTCGAGCAAATGGTCCGTAAAGTGCAGTCCTGCGGTTGGTGCCGCTGCAGATCCACGTTCACGCGCATATACCGTTTGATAACGGTCCTGGTCGTCAAGCTGTTCCTTGATATATGGAGGTAACGGCATTTCGCCAAGCTTCTCTAATATTTCATAAAAAATACCTTCATACTGAAATTCAAGGATTCGGCCGCCATGCTCAAGAACACCTGTACAGACGGCACTCAGCTTACCATCGCCAAAGATGATTGTCGAGCCTTCTTTAATTCGTTTGGCTGGCTTCACAAGTGTTTCCCAAACATCATCGTGCTCTTGTTTGAGCAGCAAAACTTCTATTTTTGCACCTGTTTCTTCTTTACTGCCATATAGTCGCGCCGGCAGCACTTTCGTATCATTCAGCACCAAGCAATCCCCGGGTTTGACATATTCCGTGATATGACTAAAAACGTCATGCTGGAGCTTACCGGATTCTTTGTCCAACACCATCAATCTACTTGCTTCCCTATCTTCAAGAGGAACTTGGGCAATCAGTTCCTCCGGTAAATGAAAATCAAACATATCCAATTTCATCTGTTCCACTTCCTAACGTGTCTATCAAGCTGTAATGATTATTTAAAACGGCCGATCAAATAAAAAATAGCGGACAACACAACACTGACGATGATTGATGTCACGATAGGAAAGTAAAACGTCGTATTCCCCTTTTTGAGAAAGATATCTCCCGGCAGCCTGCCGAGATGAATATATTTCATCGAAAAACCAATCACGAATATAATCACGCCAAGTATCATGACCATTTTAGGTATATTCATCGTTCTGGCATCTCCAAACCAAAATGATCGTATACCAGCTGCGTTGCCATTCGCCCTCTTGGGGTCCGCTGAAGAAAGCCGACTTGTAACAGATATGGCTCATACACATCTTCAATCGTATGTGCTTCTTCGCCGATGGTTGCAGCAATCGTCTCCAGACCAACTGGTCCACCACGGAATTTTTCAATGATCCCTTTAAGTAATTTATGGTCAATATGATCGAGTCCTAAACGGTCGACCTGCATTAATTCAAGTGCATAATCGGCAAGTTCAGCCGTTATCGTACCATCTCCGCGCACTTGGGCGAAATCCCTGACTCTCCGTAAAAGCCGATTCGCAATTCTTGGGGTGCCCCTTGACCTTCTGGCAAGCTCACTCGCTGCTTGATCATCCATTTCCGTATCCATGATTCTTCCAGTACGGATGATGATATCAGTCAAATGATTTTCCGTATAATATTCAAGACGGCTCAAAACGCCAAATCGGTCCCTTAGAGGTGCAGACAGTGAGCCTGCACGAGTCGTCGCCCCAACAAGAGTGAACGGTGGCAGGTCGATTCTGATCGAACGAGCTTCCGGCCCCTTACCCACTACAATATCAAGACAAAAGTCCTCCATAGCCGGATATAGTACTTCTTCGACAACACGCGGCAGACGGTGTATTTCATCAATGAATAACACATCTCCTGGTTCAAGCGCACTCAAAATGGCCGCCAGATCTCCAGGCCGCTCAATGGCGGGTCCAGAAGTCGTGCGGATATTGACACCCATTTCGTTGGCGATGATGACAGCAAGTGTTGTCTTACCTAGACCAGGCGGTCCATATAAAAGAACATGATCCAGCGTTTCTTCCCGCATCCTTGCCGCTTCGATGTATACACTCAAATTGGCTTTCACTTTATCCTGTCCAATATATTGCTTTAAGTTTTGCGGCCGCAGGCTTTGTTCAAAGGATAGTTCGTTCAAATCGGCTTCCTGATTGAATAGTCTCTCCTCCATTGCGCCACTCCTTATCTTAACATCATTTGCAATGCTTTCTTAATATATTGCTCGGTCGTCAGATCTTCCGCCTGCAATTTCTTGGCAACTTTTTGGACTTCCTTTTCAGAATAACCAAGAGCCTTCAATGCAAGAATGGCTTCATCCAATTCCTCCGTATTACCATTTGGACTGAGTGCAGCCGTGACGCCTTCGTTAAACAAGCTTGGAAACGCATCCGGAATAATGTTCTCGAGTTTCCCTTTTAAATCGAGAATCATTTGCCGTGCCGTTTTCTTTCCGACTCCCGGGAATTTCACCAAAAACGATTCATCTTCATTTTCGATTGCCTGCACCACCTGATCAACCTGGCCTGATGCCAATATGGCTAGAGCACCCTTCGGCCCGATTCCGGTTACATTCAATAATTTTGTGAATAATGCCTTCTCTTGACGGTTCTGAAATCCGTATAGTGCAGCCATATCCTCACGAACATAATGATACAAAAAAACTTGGATTTCTTTCTGGTATTGAGCGGAAAAAATAAAAGGATTCGGCGTCATCACTTGATATCCGATCCCCCCATTTTCCACAACTATGTATTCAGGCCCAATATAATCGACCTTACCTTTTATATAATCATACAAATTAATTCTCTCCCTGATTTTGCTGTACCTCTCATTTTATCATAAAAAGAAAGGGTTGTTCATTAAAAGTTATTTTATAATCAGCAAAGTCTTTCACAAGATTTCCGGGTGTTACTATCATCCTTAAAACAAAGTGGATTGGAGCGGGTGTGCTAGACTCCCGCTTAGGAATGCGGGTCCATGGGAGACACCGCAGGCGCTAAAGGCGTCGAGGACGGACCGCCCGCGCAATGCGAGTGCCTGCAGTGGAAAGAAACGTTTGAATTTTACAGCCCTCAAAAAAACTGTAGGCAAACTCTCCATTATTATCGAGTTTGTCTACAGTCTGAAGGGTGGGATATCATCCCACCCTAGTTTACCGAATAAGGCTCGTATTCTTTAATGAGCTGTTTATATTGGTCTTTATTCATGATAGGTATTCCTTTTTGCAGTTCCTCCTGCTTGTATACTTCAAGTTTACCAACGTCTATTTGGTAGAAAGTATGGATGATCTTGGCGTGCTCAGGCCTTCCAATAAAAATGGATAACGTTCCATCTTCCCTCATTCCGAGGTAACCATTCGCTTTTAAGAGCGGAGATATGTCATTTTCGATTTTCTTAAGGACAATCTGTTCTTCATTTTGATCGACTACCTTCCATCCTTGGTATTTTGCCCGAAAGTCTTCCATCGACCAAATTGTTTCTGTCAATTTTTCCTCACTTAACTCACCATCCAAATACATACGCTGAAGAATGACCTTCCTTTCAATTGGAACATTTTCCTTTTGTATAGATTCCTCTGCAAAAACGGTTAGGCAAAATGGCAGTAAGAAAAGTGTCATGAAAAATTGGATTTTTAGTTGATTAGTCAATATACTCACCTCTTAAGGCGTTTACTTTTTAAGTAGTTTGACCCCAAATAAGGTTTATTAACCAGAAAAAATCAAAAACGGCTGACCCAAGAATCGGGGTCAGCCTTGGTATTATTTTAAGTGATTTTCATGAATGTTAAGATTATCGAACATGTCATTGGCATCCTGAATGATCATTTCCTTCGTATCGCCATCACGAAGATTATTATCAAGTGTCATCGTCCTGAAATAAACACCTTCATCGGTGGTGACATATAGGTTCCGGCCGTTAGTAAGCGGTCCGATTTCCTTCTTGACTTTTTCTTTGACATCTTTTGCTTGGCTGTAGTCATCTAGCAACAATGCAACCAGCATTTCGTTTTTCATTATGATTGTCCTTGAATCACTAACCGGATCCACGCTATTTGCAACCCCATTAACTTGGTCGGCTAAAGAGCCTTCATAAGAATTATAATAAGAGGATTTGGCCTTAAGCGGTTTACTTTCATGACCATGGTAGTTACGATCCCGCTTACTGTACGCATCATCTTTATCATAGAGGCCTTGCACCCTATTCTGATAATTGATGTTGCGTACTAGTACATCTTTTTCAGTGGAATGGTATCCTGTTTCATCCGTGATATTCTTGTTTTCCGCTGTATTATTATTAGCACATCCAACCAAACTTACGGCGGCTAATACCGTATAAATCGGAAGTGTCCATTTTATTTTCCGCACCAATAACCCTCCCATTGCAATAAAATGAGCTATATTTCGCTCATAATTAGCATGGGTGTCGAGCAGGAATTGTACTCTGTAAGTTACGGCCAAAAACCGGTTTTATTTCCTATTGAGGGAGGAAATTTTTTTCGCAAGCTTTTCATTCATTTCCATACGCTCCGAAAAACCTTCCACCGTCATTTTCCATACGGAATGAAGCTGGGATGAACTTTTATTAAGCCTGTTCCATTCCCGGAAAATATCCGTAGGATAAGTTAATGCATATAAAAAGGCCAAGTCTGATTGATACCTACTCAGTTGCGGCACTTCCCAGAGCTTCGTCGCCGCGTCATCCAAATGGTGGGATATTCGATTTGCATACTGTAAATAATCAATGCACCTAGGAGCATGTGCCATTAAGTCGAAATCGATTAAGGTCAAAGTGCCATCTGCTCTCCGCAAAAAATTATGATGTGCGCAATCACCATGAATGATGACTTTCTTTTCCTTATTCCATAAAGACTGATTTTTTTCAAAACCCTCTAGTGACCACTCACCCCATCTAATCCACTCTTTAATAATATCTTCGGAAACATATTGGCGAACATATGAAAAGTTCTTTTTAAAAAAAGCTAACCGGTCTTTCCATTTTTTTAATTGATCGAAAACAGGCGCTTTAATGGAGAGATGTTCCGAGACATCATGGAAGCTTTCTAATAATTGAATTCCCTCTAAACGGTCCATATGATTGGAATATTGAAATTTTTTCTTACTCGGTGGAAAATAGTCCATACTGCCATACCATTTTCCTTTAAATTGAAAAGGCATTAAATTCTGATGAATATAATAGGTTTGATGAAATCCCTTTTGCTTTAACAAAGAAGTCAGTTCTCTTTGCCGATCCCACTTTTCAAAACTGTCGAATCCTTTAAGAGTTAATGGGAGACCCTTTTCAAAAATTATTAAATAGACACTGCTTTGAAGATGGTGGATTTTCTTTGGCTTACGATTTAAATAAGAGAGGAGACGAGTGTTAAAAACACTGTCTCCTTGATAATTAGTAGTCATCGCTTTCATCTACATAAGTCGGCATCCCAAATGTTTCAGGCGCACGAACGCCCCCGAATTGGCCTGGCTGGCCTCCCATTTGTCCAGGTAACATAGCTTCCGGTTGACCTCGCATCATGCCCGGCTGGCCCCCAAATTGTCCTGGCATCATACCAGGTTGGCCTCCGTTTCGACCGCCCATCATCATGCTTGGTGGCTGACCCCCATTTTGGCCGCCCATCATCATGCCTGGTGGCTGACCTCCATTTTGGCCGCCCATCATCATGCCTGGTGGCTGACCTCCATTTTGACCGCCCATCATGCCTGGTGGCTGACCTCCATTTTGACCGCCCATCATGCCTGGTGGCTGGCCTCCATTTTGACCGCCCATCATCATGCCTGGTGGCTGACCTCCATTTTGACCGCCCATCATCATGCCTGGTGGCTGACCTCCATTTTGGCCGCCCATCATCATGCCTGGCTGACCTCCATTTTGACCGCCCATCATCATGCCCGGCTGACCTCCATTTTGTCCGCCCATCATCATGCCTGGTGGCTGACCTCCATTTTGGCTGCCGCCCATATTCATGGACCCTTCAATTTGTTGAGCTGATTCTCCTGACTCTTCTTCATATTCATATTGCATTTGTTGTCCCATCTGTAGCTCTTTTGGATACGCGCCTGGATTTTGTTCATGATTCTGCTGTGATTGTACGGATGGATATTGTTGATAAATAGGTTGGGTTTGTGCATTGGAACCCTGATACTGCCCCTTCACTTCCGGGCCATAAGTTCCAAGCAACCCCTTATTACAGCCGCAATCTTCCTCATCTTCAGCGGCAGGCTGTGTATACTGCTGAGGGTAGTTTTGTTGATTATATAAAGATGGCGATTCGTCTGGTGACTCGTTATTTTGTTGCATGTATGAACCTTCTACTTGAGCTTGTTGATTCATCCCCCCATAAAAATGGTGCGGGACCGGTGCAGATGCCTGATATGGATATTGTTGCTGGCTGTATGGATTCATACTTGCCCCTTGAACGAACTCTTGACCCATCGGTTGCATGTCAAAAGATTCATCCCACACTCCAGAGCTTTCGTCCATCATTTGATAGCCTTGTGCATCCTGATAGCCTTGTGCATCCTGATAGCCTGGAACACCCTGATAAGGGGCTTGCATCCCGTGCATGTGCATGTGCGCCCACGGTGGCGGCTGAATGCAATAACCGCTTCCAGGCAGGATTGGCGTTACTGGGATACACTCATCTTCCGGCTCCTCATATTCCTGAACTGGCTGAACAGCTGGCTTTTTCTTCTTTTTAGTGACTGCCGCCTCTTCTTTTTTCTTTGGTAAAGGTGGTGGTGCAGGGGGCTTTTGCACACTCATATTGGTCATGTTGACCATATAATAATTATTGATATCGATTTCCGGAATTACCGGCTTTGGTACTTGAACTTCTTTTGGAACGATTATTTGCTTTTCTTTAATAATTGGCTTTTGCTGAACGATCGGCTGCTCTTTCTTAACTGGCTGCTCTTTTACTGGTTGCTGATATTTTGGCTGTTCCTTTACTGGTTGCTGATATTTTGGCTGTTCTTTTACTGGTTGCTGATATTTTGGCTGCTCTTTTACTGGTTGTTGAAATTTCGGCTGTTCTTTTACTGGTTGCTGATATTTTGGCTGTTCTTTTACTGGTTGCTGATATTTTGGCTGTTCTTTAATGTTCGGTTTTTGCTGCTCTTTCATAGGTGCAGGCGGAGCCTGAGATGGTTGAATTTGGGATTCTTTCATTCCCGGTTGTATATTCGCGTTTGGATTAAGTGTTTCTTTTATTACAGCTCCGGATGTCCCTGGTATTTTAATTTTCATCCCCGGCATCATCATGTCCGGATTGCTCAATTGCGCGTTCACTTTTTTAAGTTGTTCAAAACTGACGCCGTATTTTTTGGCGAGCTTCCAAAGTGTATCGCCTTTTTGGACTATATGAATTTTCACGCTGTTAACCCCTCCTGTGCATATGTCCATATATACTATGATGTAGTGGGTGAATTGCTATTATTTTTATCATGAAAACTTATGCTTGAAAAAGGGCTTTTATGATTGGATCAATGATTTAAGGACGGAGATCGTACTTTTTCTGAGTGGAAATAAGTTACAAAACCTTCCTTAATAAGAAAAATCAATCACTTTGATCTTTCTTCATTTCTAGGAGGTATTCAAATTGATTCAGTGCAGAAAGAATATAAAATTTAAACCATTGCATTCCAAGAAAAGAGGGGCAATGGTTTTTTTAATGAGGAATTCATCATGAATGAAGTGCTTCCTTCAACCTCCTGTCTAAACTATTGAAGATCAGGGTATAAGAAAGTAAATAACCTAAAGCTGTGTCTTCAAGTACTAGGCAGCTTGAATTCCCCTGATTCGGGCAATGGCGGCAATTATGTGGAAACGGATGAAGAAAAGGAGCTTGCACAGTTTGTATCGGTCGTCCTTGCAGATACGGAGCTGGTCAGGACAGAGGAATTTCGTAGAAATGACCTGGAATATAAGGAACCCACTCTTGTCCTGTACTCAGGCAGTGTCGAATCGGCATGCGGGATGGCAGGCTCTTCCGTGGGGCCCTTTTATTGTCCAGGTGACATGTAACTATACATTGATTTCAGCTTTTATCAAGAGTTAAGAGAAGAATTCCAGGCACCCGGGGATTTCGCAATGGCCTATGTCATTGCCCATTAAGTCGGTCATCACGTTCAGACACTTTTGGGGACAACGGAAAAAAAGGACATGCCTGATCGTTCAAAGGTTAGTGAGAACGAATATAATAAGTATTCTGTCCGCCTTGAATTACAAGTCGACTATTTGGCTGGAGTTTTTGCATATCATGTCCAGGGTGAGAATTTGCTTGAAGAAGGCGATGTTGAGGAGGCATTGAATGCGGCCAGTGGTGTCGGTGATGACCGTATTCAAAAAAAGGCACAGGGCTACGTGGTTCCCGACAGCTTCACGCACGGTACCTCTGAACAAAGAAAACGTTGGTTCAATAAAGGTTTTAAATCCGGGAATATGAATGAGGGTAATACTTTTAATGCAAGTAATCTTTAAGTACTTAATAACATTCATAACTGTTTTGATTGTACATAAAAAGGGGGTCTTCGGGACCCCCTTTTCTTTTTCCCAAAAATGCCTTTAAATGTTACGTCGTTTGAGTGATCTCAGACCCGTTCCAGCATTCGGTTTAAAGCTAGGATGGCATTATCCGCAATGCTTTTTTCCACTTTTATCGGATTAATGATGGTACCTTCCTCAATTGATTCAAGCGCCCAAAGCAGATGAGGCAGATCAATCCGGTTCATCGTTAGGCATGGGCACATGTTCGGATTTAAAGAGATGATGTTCTTGTCAGGATTATTGGCGATAAGTCGCTTGACAAGGTTCATCTCCGTACCGATTGCCCAAGAACTGCCTGGTTCAGACTTTTCGATCATATTTATGATGTATGATGTCGAACCCGCATAATCTGACATGGCGACTACCTCACGGCGACATTCGGGATGAACGATGATATTCATGGACGGCTGCTCCGCTCGAAGTGTTTCAATATTCGCGGTTGTGAAATTTTCATGGACCGAACAATGTCCTTTCCAAAGAAGTACCTTCAGATTTTCGAGTTCCCCTTCATAAATCAATTCGTTCTTATGAGGATCCCAAACAGCCATTTCATTCAATGGAATGCCCAGATCAAAGGCTGTATTCCTCCCAAGATGCTGATCAGGAAGAAAAAGGATGCGTTCTTTTTGCGAGAGGGCCCACGAGACCATCTCTTGTGCATTGGAAGAAGTCACCGTCGCCCCGCCATTTTTCCCTACAAAGGCTTTGATGGCCGCGGTCGAATTAACATACGTAAGAGGAAGAATCGTATCTCCAAACAAATCCTGAAGTTTTGTCCAGGCCTGTTCCGTTTGTTCAATATTCGCCATATCTGCCATGGAACAGCCTGCACGCATATCAGGCAGGATAACCGTCTGCCCTTCTGTTGTCAAAATATCGGCTGTTTCAGCCATGAAATGCACGCCGCAAAACACGATATAATCCGCTTCGCGATTTTGCGCGGAAAGCTGAGCCAATTGAAGTGAATCTCCCGTTACATCCGAAAATTGAATGACTTCCTCACGTTGATAATGATGACCTGGTATATAAAGACGGTTCCCCAGTCGTTTCTTAATGTCCTGGACCTGATTCTCCATCTCTTCCGTTGTCATCATTTTATACTTTTCAGGCAATACATTACCTGCAGTGCTAGCCATCTCCAATATGTTCATTTCATTATCCCCTCACGTTCTTTGACCTTTGCGCTAATATCAAGTGCCCTGACACTATGCGTCAAGCTGCCCAACGAAATATAATCAACCCCTGTTTCCCTATATGAAGCTAGATTGTCTAAATGGATTCCTCCAGAGGCTTCAGTCATGATGTGGGCGGGAACCAATTTGATCAGTTGCTTGATTTCTTCGGGACTCCGATTATCGAACATGATGATATCCGCGCCAGCTTCCACTGCTTCCAGCACTTGTTCAGCTGACTCCGTTTCCACTTCCACTTTAGTGGTATGTCCCAGTTTGGATTTGACCGTGTGAACCGCTTTCGTTATAGAACCCGCGAAAGATATATGGTTGTCCTTTATCATGACTGCATCATATAAACCATATCGGTGATTGAATGCACCGCCAGTACGGACTGCATATTTTTCAAGCATCCGCAGTCCCGGTGTAGTTTTCCTCGTATCACAAGCTCTCGTCTTCGTTCCCGCTAAAATCATCGTAGCTTTATGAGCCTGTGTCGCAATGCCGGACATACGCTGCACTAAATTCAGAACGACCCGTTCCCCTTTTAAAAGCGAAGCCATATCACCGGTCATTTTTGCAAGCTGTTGTCCTGCTTCAAAAACCTCACCATCCAGAACTTGCAGGGAAACGTCGATTTGCTCATCCAACAATGCAAATCCCGTCTTGATGACGTCACCTCCACTAAAAACCCCACCTTCTTTTGCAATGAAGGTCAAAGTCCCTTGTTCACCTTGATCAAAAATCGTATCACTCGTTACATCGCATTCCCCTATATCTTCCATTAAAAATTGTTGCAGCATCTGCTTAAGCTTCAATATGTTCATATAGTCGTCTCCCTTTCACTCGGTTTTTCACATCCGTGCAAGCAAGGATAACCGAATCTTCCAGCCATTGCCCGTCATCCTCGCAAGGATAGTCACTGCGGAAATGACCGCCCCTGCTTTCTGTTCTGGTCAATGCGGATTCGGCAATCAGCCACGCCACGATCATGGCATTGATTATCTTTATTTCTTTAATCGATAATTCCGTTACTTCCATCTGCAGCAATTTCTCCATATTAAATGTCTCTAGAAAATCCTTCAGTCGAGCTAAACCTGCTTCATTTCGAACGATTCCTGCTTCGTTCATTAATTTTTCCTGCAATGCTTCGAAATCAGGCAAAGAGAGAAAATGGCAGGAATCCTTGGACTGCTCTTTTTCTTCCGGTATCGACCTTGCCGGCAATTTAGCAAGCAAATGACCAAGCGAATTTCCAAAAACCAGCCCTTCTAGAAGGGAATTGCTTGCCAATCGGTTCGCTCCATGTACACCGGTGCATGCCACTTCACCAACTGCATACAAGGAGGGGACAGAGGTTTGCCCCCATTCATTCACTTCAATTCCCCCCATTAGAAAATGGTTACCGGGTGCAACCGGAATTTTCCCGAATTGAAGGTCCAGCCCACTCTTTTCACATAATGAGCTCACTGTCGGAAAACGCTTTTTAAAATCCTTAATCATCGAAATATCCAAAAATACCTTTTCACCGCGCTGTAAATAAGAAAAAATCGTTTGAGCCACAATATGTCTTGGTGCGAGATCTTTCAGACTATGGACACCCTCCATGATCGGCCTTCCCCGTTCAGTCACTAATATTGCACCATCCCCGCGCACCGCTTCTGAAACCAGTCCCTCCGCTTTACCATTTATAAAAAGCAGCGTCGGATGAAACTGTATGAATTCCATGTCTCGAACTTTTGCCCCGACCTTGAATGCAAGTGCGATTCCATCGCCTGAAACCGTTTGTGAATTTGAATTGAAATGGTATAGGGAACCACATCCGCCTGTTGCCAAAACCGTTTGTTCTGCATGATAGATTACAAGTTCCCCTGCCTTATCAAGAGTTTTGACGCCAATGCAAGAATCATCTTTTCCGATGATCAACTCCACGGCAGTTGTATTCTCCATCACAGTAATCGTTGAGTTTTTCAAACACGCTATAAGATGTTCCATGATGTATTTTCCTGTAGCATCGCCGTGACTATGAAGGATTCTTCTTTCGCTGTGAGCGCCCTCCATGCCAAGCATGAGTGTGCCGTCATCATCATGGTCAAATTGCATACCGGATTGAATAAGTTCAGCTATAACCAAAGGCGCCTCTTCGACGAGCTTTTCGACTGCCTTCACCTTGTTATATCGCTGACCAGCCGCCAGCGTATCTTTTTTATGTAAAGATACTCTGTCACGATCAGATATTGCAGCAGCAATCCCGCCTTGCGCCAAATATGAATTACTATGACGGATATTTGATTTTGTGATGAGTATCACATGCTTATGTTCACTTGCTTCCAATGCCGTTTTCAAGGCAGCAATCCCGCTGCCTATCACGATGATTTCCGCTTTTACCATTATTTCATTCCTCCTGTTTACGACAGGTGTCTTGACAACTATATTTACATATTATTAAACTATTATCAAGAGTTTTTTAAGATTAAAGGATGGATGTGATTTCTTGATTTATTTGGATTATGCGGCTACAACTCCGATTGATGAGGAGGCCCTCGACGTATTCAGCCAAGCATCCCGGAAATTTTTCGGGAATGCGAGCAGTTTGCATGATATTGGCTCTGAAGCGGCACGTTTATTGGATATGTCACGGCAACAACTCGCAGAAATGCTGAACATAAAAAAGGAAGGAATCATCTTTACGAGCGGTGGTTCGGAAAGCAACATGCTTGCCATCGATACATTCATCGCTTCAAAACCATCCTGGCAGAACCACTTGATTGTAAGTAGAACGGAGCATGCGTCGATTGCCAATTATGTCGCAAAGCTTGAACATATTGGCTTTGAGGTTACATATTTACGGCATTTGGATGATGGCCGTATTGATATGGAACATCTGCAGGTATGTCTCTCGGAGAAAACATGCTTGGTCATTGTCCAACATGTCAATTCGGAAATCGGGGTCATTCAACCCATTGAGCAAATAAGTAAAATCGTTCGAAAACACCAGGCTTTTTTGCACGTGGATTGCGTCCAATCATTTGCTAAATTGCCGCTAGAAAAGATATCTGCCTTATGTGATGGATTATCCATTTCCAGTCATAAAGTTTATGGTCCAAAAGGGACTGGAGCCGTCATTTTCCCGGCCATCCATCAGTTGAAGTCTTCGGTACCGAATATCACTCATGAATATGGTTTCCGACCAGGGACAGTGGACGTCCCCGGTATAGCTTCCTTCATGACCGCTGCAAAGAAATTAGGGGATAACATGGAAGCTGAACATAAACGGATTACCACGCTTAGGATGCAATTGATTCAACGTCTTTTGGAAAGGAAAGTAGATTTTCAAATCATCGAGGGAAAAAGCCAGCAATTGCCTCACATTCTGGCCCTGGCCTTCACTGGATTGCAAGGACAGTACATCATGCTCGAATTAAACCAGAAAGGATTCGCGGTTTCGACGGGAAGTGCTTGTCAAATCGGTAAACAGGATCCTTCAAAAACCATGATGGCCATTGGGAAAAGCGAAGAAGAAGCCCATCAATTCGTCCGATTTTCCTTTGGTAAATACACGACGGCCGATGACGTTCACAAATTGGCAGACTGCCTTGCAGGAGTGGCTGTCATTCGATAAAACCTTCCACTCTGTGGTAGAATGTTTGTAAATAAAGAGGTGAATGATTATGGAAAAAAAGAAATTACTCGGGGAAGAAAGACGGACGAAACTCTTACATATATTGCAAAAAAGTGCGCAGCCAGTAACTGGAAGCGAACTTTCGCAGATAACGAATGTAAGCCGGCAGGTTATCGTTGGTGACATAACGCTCCTGAAAGCGCGGAATGAACCGATCATTGCCACGAGCCAAGGCTATATGTACTTACAAACGGGGGGCACTCAAAAGCCGGAAAGGACCATCGCTTGCCAGCACGATCCTTCCCGGACCCAGGAAGAGCTATATATACTCGTCGATATTGGTATCACGGTAAAAGATGTCAAAATCGAACACCCCGTGTACGGTGACCTGACTGCATCGATCATGGTAAGCAGCCGTAAGGAAGTCCAGCAATTCCTCTCTAGGGTGACAGCAACGAACGCTTCTTTTTTATCGGAACTAACGAGTGGCATCCATCTCCATACACTGAGCGCATCTTCTGAAGAACTGCTTGACGAAGCGGAGGGTGCACTTAGGGATGCAGGCATTTTAGTCGACTGAATTAACGAAAAACCCTCAAAAGCCTAAATTTTGAGGGTTTTTTTATTGGCCTTATGCTCACTCATCATTGGAATTGCTATCATTTGAGCTGTCATCCCCGGAGTTTTCTTCGTTACTTCTCAACTGCCCTATAAGACTGATGACGGAGCCGACCGCCTGAATCCAGCCTCCCATCACTTGAATTAATTCAGCATCAGATGGCTTCTCTTCCAAATCAGGATATTGATATTTTTGTAGTTCCTGCTCCTCCTTCTCTTGTTCTTCTTGCTCTTGATTCTTTTCTTGGTCTTTATCTTGAACACTATTTTTAAGTTCGGCAATTCCACCTATCGCTTGCATCGAATTCCCAATCGCCTGCAACAAATTTCCCGTAGCATTGAAGGCCTGCTCCGGTTCATCCGGATTTTCGAATGCCCCCGCCAAAGCGGTACCTCCGCCCAACGCTTGAATCAGATTGCCTTTAATGATCAATTCCTGTTTGGTTACTTCATCGAAATTAATGACTAATCCTAAGATAACCGTCGAATTCCCGATCGCCTGTAATATATTACCGAATTTATCCAGTGACCAGGTTTCTTCTGCGTCCGCCAATAGGGCATTTCCTGTTGCTTGAAGTTCATTTCCAATCAAGTCCAATTTTTCACGAAATTCTTCGTTCAAGACTTTGGATGGTGTACCCGCAACAGCAGAAATGACAGTTCCTATCGCTTGAGTCCAAGAACCGAAAGTTTCTTTGAATTGACTATCCATCTCTGCTGACCACCGCCCTCTCTCTGCAATTTTGATTTTAAAAAAGGTGCATCCACTGATGTATGTATTTCTGTTCCTATTTCCACAGGTGGCCTACCGGGATTTACTCATTGTATTTGCGTTCATCACAATCGGTGTTTGTTTTCCATCCAGAATCATGTGCTCTTTTTATAATGAATAACTTTCTCCCATCATCCTCAAAATCAAAAAATGAATTATTCCTTCCTGCCCTTTACCTGCCTATTTCAATATTCATAAAATGACAGCCAATCGTTTTAGGAACTTGTACAAGGTAAATATAAACCACACAAAAAATGCCCCGGAAATACTTCCGGGGCAGCCTTCTTATTCATTGTATAAAACTCGGCTGAGGTTCAAAAATGATAAATCATCGTTGCGGTACTCCTGTTTGGACTTTAAAGCATGAATAGCTTCCCATAACCGAAACCGTACATCCAAGAGCCTCTAGCTCAGAAATAGCGCCTGGGATGAGAACTTCGTCAAGGGCCATTTCAATGTCGATGATGAAGAAGTAATTGCCTAAACCCGTTTTCATTGGTCTTGATTCAATCTTGGAAAGATTAAGCTTCCTCCAAGCAAAAGCGGAAAGGACTTGATGCAGCTGCCCTGAGCGGTCGGCAGGAAGCTGAATCATCAAGGTCGTTTTCTTGTCCCCTTCAACGGTCAAGTGCCCCTCATAGTCAACTTCACTATTGGATACGACGACAAACTTGGTATGATTATGATCATAATCATGTATATTTTGTTTTATGATCGTCAAACCATACTCCGCTGCAGCCATATCATTTGCAATCGCAGCAATATGGATATCGGAGTTCTCCATCACCATCTTTGCAGCAGCAGCAGTGGACGTGACATACTCATATGGAATGCCCTTTAGTTCTTTATGTAGGAATTTGCGGCATTGAGCGATGGCGTGCGAATGTGAATAAACCATATCCGGTTTGAAACCAGGATATGCATGGTCCGGATGCACCATATAATGCTGTTGGATTGGAATCGTCACTTCGCCTTTAATCGGTAATGTGACTTCATGGACTAGGTAATCCATCGTTATATTTACCGATCCCTCCAATGCATTCTCGATCGGGACGAGCGCATGATTGGCTTCCCCGTCACGGACAGCATCAAGGCAGTCTGGAATCGTGTTCATCGGTATTTTTATATCATTAGGAAATAGTCGCGATACAGCTAAATCCGTGAACGTTGCTTTTGGTCCAAGAAATGCAATTTTTGATGTCATATTATAATCTCCTTTTCACGGAAAATCTACTGTTTATGTTATGTCATTTTCTGATTTTTTACAATAGTAAATCGTTAAATCGTCCACTAATAAAAAACTGGTAGACAAACCGATAATAATGAAGTTTTTCTACAACTTTTTTAGGCTTTTAAAATATGACCGTTGATTGGAACGTAGGGCACTCTCTTTCCGCGGGTGGTCCACCCTCGGCGTCTTTGCGCATGCGGGGTCTCCCTTGGACGCACTTTTCCCGCAGGAGTCTCGTACACCCATTCCAATAAACTTTCTTTTAACATTTAGATGGAACCTCATTTGTCTACGAACTGTTTTGAATTTGAACGTTGATTTCCGCTCCAGGCACTCACTTTCCGAGGGCGGTCCGCCCTCGGCGCCCTGCGCCTGCGGGTTCTCCCTTGGACGAGTATTCCCGCAGTAGTCTCGAACACCCGCTCCACTCAACTTTGCTTCATTCAGATAGACACTCCTTTTGCCTACAGTCTTTTTTGTTTTAGCGACGCATTAAAGATACTGACCTGTTTGAACATATTTTCTATCGCATATAAAAGACTGCTACAGAGAAAAAGCTAATCAACCCAAATTACATTTTCGTTGAGTCCACACCTATGAAAGCTAATGCGAATATGCACAAATTTGAAAAGAAAATTGTTTAGAAAGAAAAGTGCCTACTAAGAACATCTCCAAAAAGAGAGCAACCAGACCGTGTAGACTGCAAAAGAAAGCTAATATCTCCAGAATTTCGATAAGTAAGAAGTGAAATAAATTAAATAAAGTACAACCGATCCAGAGGTACTGCGTCAAAGACGAACATACAAAACAATTTGCTTATTCATTCCATGCTGCCTCAGATCAACCAGTTTTGTAGTAGGATGATTGTAACCTCAGATAACGCAATTAAATCCAATAAAAAATCAAAAAGGTTTCGGAAGGGAAACCAATCCGAAACCTTTTTGTATACAAACTGAGAGCCTGTACATGTGAAATGTACAGGCTCTTTTTTCATGCGCCGTTCCCAATGATTTCGACCTTTTCGACGAACTCCATTTTACGCAGTTTTGTAAGCAGATCATCAATATCCATCGTTATCCCACCCGTATTTAGAGAAAGGGTAACATTGGCACGTCCCTGCAGGGGAATCGTTTGATGAATCGTCATGATATTGCAGCCTGAAGAGGCGACGAGCCGTAAAAGCTCAGACAGAGTACCAGAACGATCTTCGAGATAGAAGAACAGGGTAATCAGCTTTTCCTTAACAACGGTATGAAACGGAAAAACCGTGTCCCGGTACTTGTAAAAAGCACTCCTGCTTAGGTCCACTCGCTTTACCGCTTCCCAAACTGATTCCGCTTTTCCCCGTTCAATCATTTCTTTTGCATCAAGCGTCTTTTTCATCGCTTCGGGAAGGACATCCTCTCGAACGAGGAAAAATTTCTGATCGGACTTATTCAAACTCCGCACGCCTCCTTTTGCCTGCATTCATGTGTATCTAATCAATCAACAAATTCAAATTCATATTCAAGGATACGGACGATATCGCCATTAGTCGCACCTTTTTGGCGAAGGCCTTCGTCGACTCCGAATGAACGAAGCTGTCTAGCGAAACGACGGATGGACTCATCACGGGTGAAGTCAGTCATTTTGAATAGACGCTCGATCTTGAATCCTGATACGGCAAAGCTGCCATCGGATTCGCGTTCAATGTTAAATTCATCCGACTGTGATGTATGTTTATACAATACACGGTGAATTCCCGTATTCTCTTCTTCATGATCAAGAGGGAACTCAGGTGTTTCTTCGATTTTATCAGCAATTGCATAAAGAAGCTCACGGATTCCGTCACGCGTTACGGCAGAAATCGGGAAAACCGGATAGTCTTCTTCAAGCTTTTCTTTGAATGCAGCTAAATTATCTGCTGAGTCCGGCATATCCATTTTACTTGCTACAATGATTTGCGGACGTTCAGTCAAGCGCAGGTTATACTCTTCTAACTCTTTATTGATTGTTTGGTAGTCTTCATATGGATCCCTGCCTTCAAGACCCGACATATCGATTACATGAACGATTACTCTTGTTCTTTCAATATGGCGCAGGAATTGATGTCCAAGCCCCACTCCTTCAGAAGCACCTTCGATCAGACCCGGCAAATCCGCCATGACGAAGCTGCGGTGATCTTCTGTTTCCACCATTCCGAGGTTTGGGACGATCGTTGTAAAATGGTATTCGGCAATTTTAGGTCTTGCTGCCGATACGACAGAAAGTAATGTGGATTTCCCTACACTTGGGAAACCAACCAAACCTACATCAGCCAACAGTTTCAGCTCCATGATTATATCGCGTTCTTGGCCCGGTTCGCCATTCTCCGCGATTTCAGGAGCAGGATTGGCAGGTGTAGCAAACCGAGAATTTCCCCGGCCTCCGCGTCCGCCCTTGGCGATGATGGCGCGCTGCCCGTGCTCAACCAAATCAGCAATGACTTCCTTCGTTTTTTCATCAATGACAACCGTGCCTGGCGGAACTTTGATGACCATATCCTTTGCAGCCGCACCATGCATGTTTTTGGACATGCCATGTTCTCCGCGAGGTGCCTTAAAGTGACGTTGATAACGGAAATCCATTAACGTACGCAATCCTTCTTCCACTTCAAAAACGACATTGGCCCCGTTACCGCCATCTCCGCCGGCAGGTCCGCCTTTTGGTATGAATTTCTCACGACGATAAGCAACTATCCCGTTACCACCGTCTCCGCCTTTTATATAGACTTTCGTTTGATCGACAAACATGCTATCACTTCCTTGTTTTCTGCAAGTCTTTTCTTGCTGTATACTTCTCTAAAACTTAATATCCATCTTAAAAAATATTTCATTCTCATTACATTCGCGGATTTCGATTGATTGCTCGACTGTTAATGCACCTTCCAAAAACTCCATCACGGCCGATAGATCAATGAATCTGCCTTGCATTTGAAATGAACAATGCATATCGCTCACTTC
This sequence comes from Peribacillus sp. Bi96, assembly GCF_918698115.1. GTDB lineage: Bacteria > Bacillota > Bacilli > Bacillales > DSM-1321 > Peribacillus. The sequence goes on along the minus strand of NZ_CAKKLV010000001.1, from coordinate 291,557 downwards.
TTTTTTACACATAGAAACAGCTAGTATATTTTCAAAAGACGGGTCCAGATTCTTATCCAAAATTTCGAAGTAATCGTTCGTCCAGCGATGCATCAGCTCGTCCATCTCAGCAGAGCCTTCAAACACATCAATGATTTCATATTCGCAATAAAATGATCCATTATTCCAATTCGAGGTCAACAACATCTCGGTGAACTTCGGTAAATTCAAACTGGAGAGGCGTGCTTCATTCTGGGTTTCAATAATGATTTCATCAATGATGCCCTTGACTCGATCAATTCTGTTTAGCTCCAGATTCCCTTTGATGATTTGAATTTTATTTAGCCAGTCATGCCTGGTTTGACGTAGAGTTTCAATAGTCGTCCAATTTTTATCCATTATTAACACCTTCAATTATGATAAAGAAACTTTTTTCCGCTCTATCATGTTGAATACTTCCATTTGTACAGTATATCAAAAAAACAACAAACAGGAAATGAAGCTCTATTCACATGCCTTCATATGAAAGCCCCCGTCCAAAAAATACAGCCACACACCCTGAGTTCTTTGGACGATGGTAGAGCCATTTGAACTAAAAAAGAGAATGGGCCTTATTTATGCACCAATTGGAGATATTATAGTTGAATTGGAATGTCTATTTGGTTAACCAAATGGGATGGTAGAGTACCTGGATTTCCCCCTGAAAGTATAAGAAAGCCCGCCGATTGGCGAGCCTTTTGTAAGTCAGAGGTTGTTTCCTTATACTAATGACTAAAGTCTCCTGCAAAATGCTGGTTATTTATCGTTTCTATAGTATAAATAAAGGGCCGGACCCCTTCTTCACTATATAGCCTACCATTATTAATAATGACGCGGTATATAGTGTCTTGTAGAAGGAATCAGACCCTTTTGAGTCAGCCTCTGTTCAAAGATGCCAATTATGCTTCTTGTGCAACTGGATATACGCTTACTTTTTTACGGTCACGTCCGAAACGTTCGAATTTAACAACACCGTCTACTTTTGCAAATAGAGTATCGTCTCCACCACGGCCTACGTTCTCACCAGGATAGATTTTTGTTCCGCGTTGACGGTAAAGAATAGAACCACCAGAAACGAATTGACCATCTGCACGTTTAGCGCCAAGACGCTTAGATTGAGAGTCACGTCCGTTCTTTGTAGAACCTACTCCTTTTTTCGAAGCGAAGAACTGAAGATTTAATCTTAACATTTGTTCCACCTCCTATTGGTTGAGGATAATTTTCATGTATTTACCATAATCACGTTCGATAGTTTGCAGCGATATGAGCATACTGTTCAAGAGCAGCTGCACCTTTTCTTCGGATTCCGGTGAAAGATTCCCCGGAATGACGCAGCGAAGATAGCCGCCCTCTCTCCCTTGCTCAATCTCAGGCTCTACATCCGTTAAGGACATAATCGCATTGACTGACCCGAAGGAAACAGCCGATACACCTGCACAAACGATATCTGAACCTTTTTTAGCAAAATTAGCATGTCCGCTTAAGGTGAACGAAGTAATCCGTTCCTGCGGAGCATCAAAGACAACTTTAATCATCTAGAATCAGCCCTTACGCGTTGATTGCTTCGATAACAACTTTTGTGTATGGTTGACGATGACCTTGTTTTTTACGATTGTTTTTCTTCGCTTTGTATTTGAAAACAGTGATTTTCTTTTGCTTACCTTGTTTCTCGACAGTACCTGTTACAGTAGCGCCTTCCACTAGTGGAGCACCGACTTTCACGTCTTCGCCACCTACGAATAAAACTTTGTCAAATGTAACAGTTTCGCCTGCTTCTGCGTTTAATTTTTCAATGTAAACCGCTTCGCCAGCTGCTACTTTAATTTGTTTACCGCCAGTTTCGATAATTGCGTACATACTTGCACCTCCTTAAATGTCTCAGACTCGCCAATCACAGGCGTCTTGTCAAAAAGACAAAAGCTTAAGACCTGTTGTTGAGCGGTTGTAGCACGGGTGCTACAAACATAACATTAAAATCCTATCATGAAACCTGAAGAGCTGTCAATATATTTGTAAGAATTCTCGTCCATCACTTGAAAGCTCGCTCGATTTCCTGAATGCTCCCGAAGCGCTTAATAGAATACGTATTAATAGAACCGGAGACAAATGAAAGAAATAACTTTTTAGAAATCAATTCTTCCAATGTCGGCCTATATGATTCATTTTCACCCAACAACACATCGGCCACCGCTTCACTGACTTCCACCCATACCGCTTCATCATCCGTCTTCCGGTGTTCGAGCAGGTCACGTTCCAACCGGAAGGCCACCGTTTCAGGGCTCTCGATTTTACCGCTTCCACTGCACACTGGGCAAGGTACCGTCATCATTTCACCTATTGACGGAGACGTTCTCTTTCTCGTCACTTGTAAAATGCCCAGTTCCGTAAAGCCGATGACCTGGACCCTCTTCTCATCCCTAGCTGATTCCTTTTTGACGATGTCGATGATTTCTTGCTCATGTCGTGATTGATCCATATTAATGAAATCGATCAAGATGATTCCGCTAATATTCCTTAATCTCAATTGACGGACGGCCTCTTTCGCTGCTGCCTGATTCACCGCAAATAAGGTTTCTTCCTTTGCCACTTTTCCGGTGAACTTACCTGAATTGACATCGATTACGGTGAAAGCTTCCGTTTCTTCAAAAATTAAATAACCGCCATTATCAAGCCAGACGATTTTCTTATTCATTTTCTCCACTTGCGCTTCCACATTCCATTCGGAAAAAATATTCCTCGTACCCGATATATGGGATATTTCCCACTCCTTGCGGTTTTCCTCCTGCCATTTTTTCAACTCTTGGTAAACCGCGAAATCATCGATGGCAAGCTCGCCGGAAGGCGTTCCCGACATTTCGGATTTGATCATGTCCAGGTACATGTCCCTCTCATAGAGAAGCGTTGGAGCTTTTAGAGATGCTGCCTTACGTTCAATTCCTTTAAAAAGCTCTCGCAATGAAGTTAGCCTATCAAGGAAGATCGCTTCATTTTCGTTCTCCATCGATGTGCGGACAATCAATCCCTCATCAGCCTTTTTGTATTGTAAGGCTGTTTCCCGCCACTGCTTATGCAGTGCATCGTTATTAAATTTCTTTGAAACGCCAACATAATCTATTCCATGTATGTATACGAGGGAATCTGTAGAAAACTCGATTAGCCCCGTCAATTTAGCTCCTTTTGTGCCTGTTTCATCCCGGGTCACCTGAACCAGCAGCTTTTCTCCTTGGCGGACATATTGGCCGATGGGTGCTTTCCCATCCGTTTTTTTTGCCTGCTGGAAAGAGGGAATCTCGTCTCGATGCAAAAAACCATTCTTCTCTGCACCATAATCAATGAAGACGGCATCCATACCCGGTAACACCTTCGTCACTTTCCCTAGATAAATATTACCGACCTTACTGCGCTGATGAGGCGGCAAGATTTCAAGCTTACGTAACACATCATTCTCCAGTACGGCCACTCTTTTTTCGCGTGAAGCTAGGTTCGCGATCATCTTTTTCATCAAAAAAAATCCTCTCCTCAATTTGAAGAAAGGATAACATATTTAATAAGAATATAATAGGTCACCAATTTTCCCGTCCGTCATTTTCTCAGAAAAATAGGCATGAAGGATCTCCGTTTCATCCAACGAGCCGCTTTCTTTCCCGTTTTTCATGATGATGACAGGGTGTTTGCATCCGCGTTGGAACAGTTCAAGCACTTTATAAATCGGTTCTTGTGAATCCACCAAGATCGGCTTTAGTTTTGCTAAATCATTCGTATGCCCGTAATGGCGCTGCAAAAGAAAGCGAATAAACGCATAATACCTTTGTCGCCATTCCATGACGAGTGAGAGACAGATAAACAAGATGATGAGCCAAATATTCAAATTGAGCGGATCAAGAATGAGCCAGGTCAAAAAAGCCAGGAAAGCGAAGGCTGCAGAAAAATGAAGTGTATGTTTCTGCGCCTCAAGAAAGGTGCAGTATAGAGAAATTCCAATGAATAGTAGCCGTCCCCCGTCCAATGGCCAAATTGGCAGCAAATTAAAAACAAGCAGCATAAGATTCATATACAAAAAGGGCTGATACAGCTCATAGGAAATAATAGAAAAGAAATAGAGCAAAAAAGCAGCACCAATGAGCCAAACATGTTGAAGCGGACCGGCAAGCACCACAGCCAAATCCTCCTTCAAACTTTTATTTCCATACTCCTCCGTCTCGACAGCCCCTCCAAAAGGAAGCAGCTGAATGGACTTTATCCGCCATTTGAAGTGCTGGGCACAGACGGCATGCCCCATCTCATGAATGAAGACGATGAGCAGCAGCATCATCACTTCAATGAAATGTGCAGTGAGTATGGCGATGCCAATGACGAACCACAGTGTCGGGTGCACCCTGATTTTCAACAGTAATTTCCCATATTTATTCAAAGGAAATCACCTTTTTAGGATCGACGAACGCGTCATTTTCTTTGATCGCTAAATAAAATCTGCCCTTAGATCCATCTTCACTTACTGTAACCTGTCCGACTTCATTTCCCTTTTTAACGAACTCATATAGTTTCACATCTATCTTTTCCAGCTGTCCATACCAGGATTCACTTTTATTGGCGTGCTGAATGACGACGGTCTTTCCAATCCCCTCCTTTTCACCGGCAAAAATGACCACCCCTTCATTGATGGCTTCTACCTTGGAGCCTTTGCTCGTTTCCAAGATGATCCCTTCACCGTTCGTCTCGAAGGTTTGGGTAATCTTCGCAGAGGCAGGCATCGCATAGCCATCACCCGAGTCAACTGTTTCCGTGTCAGCTTTATTCGGTAAAAAAGCGATCGGTTTACCGAACGCACTTTCGTACCAATTGGAGATTGAAGCGAACTGAAATTCCTTGTTCATGTTTTCCGTGACAAAACTTCTGGCAGGGTCCAGCCGCACCGAAGGATGTTTAAACATCACAGCGATAATCAGGAAAAGACATACACTTGCAAGAATTTTAAAGAAAAAATTTTCTTTCTTGAAGAGCGGATGATCTTTCTCGGAATACCCGTTAAATGAATCAACACCATATGGTTCCTCATTGTTGATCTCCGTCCAGCTGCTGCTTCCTGCTGGATTATCATTGAACTTACGTCTCTTGGCGATACGATTGCGGATATCTTTCCTGCGATCATCCATAAAGAATCCCCCCTGCTCATGTCAAAGCGCTATATTACAACGTATGAGCAACTTGTCCAGACTATGACCGAGAAAAGATTTTCTTTCTGCACATCTGAATTTAGAAAGTAAAAAAAATTTTTTCGAATGAAAAATCCATCGAAACTTATGGAATTCCAAGCTAATTGGGGCATCGTTTGGGAAAATCGAATAATTGAGGGAAAAATCCAATTGATATTGTTCCTCTGAATTTGTTATAATAAAGTGGTTTTAACATTATTGAGGGGGAACATTTTTTTATGTCAATCGAAATAGGCAGCAAAGTACAAGGTAAAGTAACAGGTATCACTAATTTTGGAGCATTCGTAGAATTACCAGGAGGCTCAACAGGTCTTGTGCATATCAGTGAGGTAGCAGATAGCTATGTAAAAGACGTCAATGACCATCTTAAAGTAGGCGACCAAATTGAAGTTAAAGTGATTAGTGAGAAAGACGGAAAAACTGCCTTGTCCATCAAAAAGGCTATAGATAGACCCGAAGGGCAAACCTCTTCTTATACCAAACGCCCACCACGCCAAGGGGATAGCCGTTCTAAAGATTTTCGTTCTAAAGGTAATTTCCAACCAAAGGAAAATTTCGAAGATAAAATGGTTCGCTTTTTAAAGACTAGTGAAGAAAATTTATCTACTCTTAAACGCAGCACCGAATCGAAACGCGGCGGCAGAGGCGGAAGACGCGGATAATCTGATGCAGTTTCAGCATATAGATAAGGCAGGCCACAACGATGGCTTGCCTTTTTTATTTTATATGGCATGAAAAAAAAGCGAGGGCATCATATGCTCTCGCTGCTAAAAATGGAAGATAGATTACCGCACGCTAAAGAATTTTTTTATTTTGGATATGAAACCTTTTGGTTCGCCGCCAATTGGAGTCAAGGGCACGGATTCACCAAGGATCCTCCGGGCAATGTTCCGATAGGCAAGTGAGACTCTATTGTCCGGATTATAGGCAATGGGTTCCTTTTTATTCGCTGCAACAATGACTTGATCATCGTCAGGAATGACGCCGATCAAATCAATTTTAAGAAAGTCTGTAACTCCATCGATATCCATTTCTTCATCTTCATGAAGTAAATGGCCGCGAATCCGGTTAATGATCAATTGAGGCGGTTCAATATGCTCTTCTTTTTCAAGCAGGCCAATAATTCGGTCTGCATCCCTTACAGCCGGTCTCTCTGCAGTCGTAACGATGATCGCCTTGTCAGCCCCAGCTATGGCATTCCTGAAGCCCTGTTCAATACCTGCAGGGCAGTCAATAAGGATATAATCATAGTCAGGTTTCATATCGCTTATGAGTTTCCTCATCTGCTCTTCATTCACCGCTGATTTATCACTGTTTTGTGGAGCTGGAAGCAAATAAAGCAAATCCTCGAAATGTTTATCTTTAATAAGCGCTTGATGTATCTTACAGCGCCCTTCGACTACATCGACCAAATCATAGATGATGCGATTTTCCAATCCCATGATTACATCCAAGTTCCGAAGACCAATATCCGTATCAATCAAGCAAACCTTCTTGCCTAGAAGAGCTAAAGATGTTCCTAAATTGGCGGAGGTGGTCGTTTTCCCGACACCACCCTTACCGGATGTTATAACTATTGCCTCTCCCACGATTAGAGACCCCCTTCTAATCTATTTAAATTAGGTCTATATTTCTTTAATACTTGCAGTTTCTCTATAATGATATTTTCTTCTTCATCCATGTAGGCACATTCCAAGTCATGTCCCCATTTCGTATACTGGTCAGGGGATAAATTCACTTGTCCAGCAATGCGCAGCTGGGCGGGCTTCATGACCGAGGCAGCAATTATGGCCTCATGGTTCCCTTTATATCCGGCATGGGCTATTCCCTTTAGCTGTCCCATGATATATATGTTGCCACCCGCACGAACCATTCCGTCGGGATTGACATCCCCAATTAGAAGTAAATCTCCAGGAACTTCAAAAACCTGTCCCGACCTTATCACCTTTGTAACGGTCGTCACTTGGTTTTCATCTTTCCAGCGTTTCGCTTCATCCCTTGTCAGGACATTAGAAATCATCTCATCAACGAAAAGTTTCTTCTTTTTATGGATGACTTCTTTAATCTTTTCTTTTTGTTTTTCATCTAGATAGCGGTTCCCTGTATGTACTTTAACGGAAATGGACGGGTCATTTTCTTGAAACTGATAGTTTGCCGACAGCTTCACTTCTAACTCTTTCAATAATTCGGAAAATGAGCAAGAATCATCGAGATGAAGCATAAACCCGTCTTTTGTTCCCTTAATCATGACATTTTGCTGAATTCTTTTATTCATGACGTTTGTTTCACCTCAATGAAATATAATTCGACACAGGAAAACAAATTTCCTTTTTCTACGTACACGGAAAAAAGAAAATTCATTTCCGGCCTGCTTTCCGGACATAGGAACGTTAATCCGTTTCCCCCTGTAAATCAAGCTTTTCAATTATTCTCTTTAAAGGATAGCAACTGATGATAATGAATACGAGGTTCAATAATATCGTCGGTAACAATCTTCGTTCCATATATTCCCCAAATCCCATATCTGCAAATGAAAGGATGATATTCATCTGAAAAACAACAACCTCTAGAATGGCCGTGAAGAATAGCGCAGTTAGGACGGCAATCAATATATTATTTTGCAGGATTTTCATACATTTCGAAATCAGATAGGCAAGAAAAGGAAGCAGGAACATGTAAATCCCGAGTATTTCCGTATATACGACATCATAAGTCAACCCAAGAATCGCTCCATAAAGCATGCCCATTTTCCTCGAACCATACATGGTAAGGAAAAAAACGAAAATCATCATGAAATGCGGAACGACGATTTTATCGTCCCCAAATGCATCTCCAGCGAATAGCTGGGCGAAGATACTTTCAAAAACAAAAAAAACCAAGGCTATAAAAGAAAGGATGAAATGTTTCACTTAACTTCATCCTCCCCAACACTTTCTTTCGGTTCACCGTCAACTTCACGTTGAACGACCATAACATTATTAATATCATAAAAATCCGTCGAAGGTTCAATATAGGCAGTCTGGTTCAAGCCATATTGATCCACTTTGACATCAACCACTTTCCCGATCAGCAGACCTTTCGGGAAAATCCCTCCATAACCGGAAGTGATGACTAATGAATTTTTCTTTATCTTTTTATCATATGGAATGCGTTTCATTAGCAAAAGATTCTTTTTATCATCGAACCCTTCAATCAAGCCATATGCTTTATCATCACCTTGAACGATGGCAGAAACTCGGTTGGCTTTATCAATCGAACTTAAGAGTTGGACCGAAGCCGTGAAGTTCGTCACTGATTTAACCTTGCCGACTAACCCATTGGAAGTGATGACAGCCATATTTTTTTCTACCCCATTACGCTTTCCTTTATTGATCGTCAGCATTTCGTGCCAACGGTCAGGATTACGTCCAATGACCGTCGCCTGAGTAGGTGAATACTTCCGCAGGTCATCTTCTTTTTTGAGGTTATCGCGAAGGTCTTTATTTTCTTCTTTCAAATCTTGAACTTGGGTTTTCAATAGTACATATTCATCCAAGCGGGCTTTCAATTTTTTGTTTTCATCGTATGTATGTTGAAGGTCTTTTAAGTCCCCTACAAAACCTGTTATACCCGATACTGGCTTATTAAACACATTTCCGACCCAGCCTGTCGTATCTTTTAGGAATTGCTCCGGCCAAGTCAACTCTTCTCTCTCTCTTAATGAAAAACCGATCAATGCCACTAGAACGATAATACTAACGAGCAAGAGAAGGAGCTTTTTATTAAAAAACTGTGGCATGATTATTGCACCTCAATCTTAATATCTTAAATTCACATCTTAATATCTTAAATTCACATCTTAATATCTTAAATTTACACAATGGTCATGATTAAACTGAACAGCTACATTTTAATTTAATGGTTCGAACATAAAAAAACCGGCTCAAAATTGCAACCTTTTGTTGAGCCGGTCCTATTTGAGAAGTAATGCTTATCGTGAATCTCTTGATTTAGTCTTGAACAAATGAATGTGGTCCAACGCTTTTCCCGTTCCGATTGCAACACAATCAAGCGGATTTTCAGCGATGATCACCGGCATTTGCGTTTCTTCACTGATGACTTTGTCCAAATTGCGCAGCAAAGCACCTCCGCCTGTCAACACAATGCCTCTGTCCATGATGTCAGCGGCTAATTCAGGTGGTGTTTTTTCTAAAGTGTTTTTCACGGAATCAACAATCGCAGACACTGTATCGCTCAATGCTCTGGATATTTCCTCAGCGGTAATTTCGATCGTTTTTGGTAATCCAGTCAATAGATCGCGGCCGCGAATTTCCATGTTTTCAACGCCTTCCGTGTCACCAGCGGAACCAATTTCCATTTTAATCGCTTCAGCAGTACGCTCACCGATCATCAAATTGTAATTCTTACGAATGTATACGATAATGGCATCATCCATTTCGTCACCGGCAATTCGGATGGATTGGCTTGTAACGATTCCACCAAGGGAAATGATCGCCACTTCCGTTGTTCCTCCACCGATATCAACGACCATGCTGCCTGTAGGTTCCCAAACAGGCAGGTCTGCCCCGATCGCTGCTGCAAACGGTTCTTCGATAGGATATGCATCACGGGCACCAGCTTGTCTAGCTGCATCGATGACTGCACGTTGTTCAACTGCTGTAATTCCAGAAGGCACACAAATCATGACATATGGCTTGTTACCGAATACGCCCTTTTTTTGAGCTTCTTTCATATAATACTTCATCATGGTAGCCGTCGTTTCATAATCGGCAATTACCCCATCCTTCATCGGGCGAAGGGCAACCACGTTCCCAGGTGTACGGCCGATCATGTTTTTCGCATCATTTCCGACTGCAACGATTTGCTTTGTATCTGTTTGCACAGCGACAACTGATGGTTCACGTACTGCAATCCCTTTTCCTTTGACATACACAAGCGTATTAGCCGTTCCTAAATCAATCCCTATATCTCTAGCGCCAATTCCAAACATTATGGTATCTCCCTTTCGTAAACAAAAATGCCTTTTTTATAAGTTCAAATTATTTGTCGTTTTTTGACAATAAGAGTTTTGAAAAAGTTTCCTCTTTTAAAAATCATAAACAATATTATATCGTATCGTCAAAAATTTTGATAGTGTCATAAATAACCTTTTTCCTTCAAACTAATATATTTGTGCTCCCCGATAATGATATGGTCCAATACTTCAATCCCGATTATTTTACCACATTCGACTAATCTTTTCGTCACTTCAATATCTTCTCTGCTAGGAGAGGGGTCTCCGGAGGGGTGGTTATGAAGACAAATGATAGAGGCAGCGGACCTTTTGAAAGCTTCTTTAAAAACCTCACGTGGATGTACGATCGAGGCATTGAGGCTTCCTATGAAGACCGTAGTTTTTTGAAGAACTTGATTTTTCGTATTTAAATAAAGACAGACGAAATGTTCCTGTGACAAAAACCGCATTTCTTCCATGCAGTAATTGGCTCCATCTTCAGGAGATCGAATCACATAACGGTCTTGATCATTCAATTTGTTGATTCTCCGGCCAAGTTCGACAGATGCTAGAATATGAATCGCTTTCGCTTCACCAATTCCTTTAATCACGGTCAATTCTTCTACTGAGGCTTCTTTTAGCAGACGCAGTCCCTTGAAGGAATTGATGAGCCTGCCGGATAACTGAAGAACGGATTCTTCCTTTGATCCCGTCCTCAATAGCAGTGCAAGCAATTCTTGATTGGAGAGACTTTGCGGTCCGTCTTGCAGAAACCTTTCGCGCGGCCTCTCTTCTTTCGGGTAATCCCGTATTAACATTTTTTCACTCAATACATCCACCCTTCCTTAAGAAAGGGAGATGCCAAAGGAGAAATTCATTATCCCAAGTCTGCCTGCATTGCCTTTAGTTCACGTGCCAGTCTTGAAACAGGAAGCCCAACGACAGAGAAATAGTCCCCTTTGATTTGTTTGACAAGAAGCGATCCGTATCCTTGAATCCCATAACTGCCAGCTTTATCAAAAGGTTCCCCACTATCCAGATAACGTTCGATTTCAGCTTCTGGCAGCTCCCAAAATGTCACTTCGGTTTTTTCTGCGAACACTTTGCGATGCATGCCAAATAGGATGGCAACACCAGTGTAAACCTCATGTGTCCGTCCTGATAACATTTCCAGCATTCTTTTTCCATCTGCCCGGTTTATTGGCTTACCCAATATCTTTCCATCAAGGACAACAACTGTATCCGAGCCGATTACCCAGCTTTCCTGAAACTCTGCAAAGATGGCTGCCGCTTTACGGGAGGCCAGCTCTTTTACTGCATCATCCGGACACATGTTTTCATCAATACTTTCATCGACATTGGAATTCATGCTTTTAAAGGGGATTTGAAGTAATTGTAGAAGTTCTTTACGACGTGGTGATGAAGAAGCTAAAATCAATGGTTGCATAATTAAAAGGTCACCTTTCTTTACATAGGGAGATACATCTCTATCCTATCAAATTATGGTGAAATCCACAATTATTGTTTACTATGAATCGACAAAAGTCTGTAAGTATTTCCCGGAAAATAAAAAAGGTGTCACCTTTTTAGTTTATTGTTGGGGAGCTTGTCCTGTTAAATAGCTCCCCTTTTTCGATACTTAACTCAATATGTTTTGGTAATTCAATAAAAAATCAAGAAGACTTCCTTGAGCCTGCAAGAGCTTTTCTTCATTTTTTGAAGTTTCAAATTCGCTAATCGACTTTGCCGCAGCAGTTAGATCATCGTTCATTTTCGAAAACTCTGGAGATAATTTCCCCGCCTTCAACTCATCCATGTTTTTTTTCAGCGTTTCATCGTTCACCGTCGCTCCCTTCCCACGAAGCTTGGTTGCAGATATTTCTGCTAACGAAGCATATACCATCTTCATCTTGTCGAGGGTTGTCTCATCTGCTTGACTTTTCCCAGCCGCTTCAAAATTGATTTCCTTCCAATATACGTCTACATCATACGACTTTAAGTACAAGGCCAGATCCTTACTTGCAGCTAGACTCTCTGCTGAACCTAAGAATAAATAATAGCTGTCTTCCAATTTGAATATTTCAGCCGGAACCTGCTTTTCAATGACTTTCTTTTGTATTTGCCTCGCCGCATCTTCGCTGCTGAACACACCGCCCTGTACTAGGAACGTCTTCAGTTGGGCTCCTTGTACCTTCGATGCCGCTTTTTTATCCTCCTCAACAGGTTGCCCCGTTGGAATCGAGGTCTCGATCGAAGAAACTGCAGCTTTTTCCCTTGTGATTGTCTTAACGGCTATCAAACCAAGAATCGAACCAAAAAACACGGCACAAATGACAGCAATCAAAAATGTCCTTATCGGTCCTTTATTCGAGCTTTTCAGTGAGCTTGTACCAAAACCGATAAGCTTCGGCATTTTCTTCTTTGGCGGTGTGGGGACCAATACGATTTTATTCTCGTTTGAATCATCAGGAAGGATCCATTCGAAACTCTCATCACGGTGTTCCTGTTCCTCACTAGCTGCCTCTTGGCTTTCAATCTTATTTTTATCGGCAAATACTTTTTCTTCCCCATTTATTTTAATCGTGACACCTTTGCTTTTTTCAGACTTGCCCACTTTTTCTCCTCCCCTCCAGGTCATTTTTTCCATCCTAACATAGAGACAAAAAAAAATAACAAGACTTTTGTCGTCTTGTCATTAATAGGTTTCGTCAAATTTCCCTTTAAATATCAGTTGAAATACAAGGACCTCCAAGCACTGATACTTCTGGTTCATGGGCGGTTCAATCTCCGTCACTAGACGTTCCCATTCCTAGCATTTTCACTTGCACCAAATGAGGATGATTCCCTAGCTACGCTAATGCTCAGGGAACTTTTGACAAATTCCCCCTTTACTAGGATAGTCCTTTACGCTCATCTCAGGAAGCTAACATACCAGTACAGAAGGGAATCACCCCAAAAATAAGCTGTCAATGTCCCAAACACGATATACGGCCCGAATGGAATCAAGGTTTTCTTTTTTAAAATTCCGGTTAGCATCCCTATGATGCCAAAGAATGCCCCATAAAAGCTCGCAAAGAGAAACGATAATAGCACAATCTTCGTCCCCAGTACAAATCCAATCACAGCGAACAGCTTAATATCACCGCCCCCCATGCCCCCCTTACTCACTACAGCGATCACTAGCAGGAGACTGAAACCAACACTTGCCCCAACAATGGAATCCCACCAGGGAGATAGTGGATATAAAACTCTTAGTATCATAAATATCACCATAAAGAAAAGCAGAATTTTATCAGGAATGAGCATATAGGCCACATCAGACACTAAGATGATCATAAATAATGAAATCAATGTCAAGCCAATCAAGAGTTCGTTCGACCAGCCAAGGAATATGGGAGAAGTGGTAAACAAAACACCGGTCAGCATTTCTACTAGTGGATATAGGGGGGAAATCCTTGTTTTACAGCCCCGGCATTTTCCGTCTTGCAACATATAAGAAATAACTGGTATCAACTCGAAGAATGCCAATTTCCGCCCACAAGTTGGGCAAGCGGATCGGCGATTCGCAAAAGTATTGTTTACCGGAACACTTAATCCGACGACGTTAAAGAATGAGCCTAAAATTAAACCTAGGACAAATAGATAGATATGGATAGCCATCATTTATTTCAATTGGACAAGGAATCTATTCACTTCCATTGGACCTTTTAGGTCAACGGTAAACGTTCCTTCATCAGAATGTCCCATCCCTTTTTCAGGACAACCTACTTTATGATAATAACTAGCCTTCTCCATAGTTTCATTCCTCCCGATATTTTCTTTTCATCCCGCCCGAGCATAATCATTCCTAAGTCATATAGCTTCAATATTAAACATGTTTTAACCAATATATTGGGTGATTGGTTTGTCCATCACCCATTCAGGATTTTTCTTATTCAAAGGCTCGATTTAACAAAATATGGCTAATAAATGGACCTTTTGAAAAATCCTGTTTTTTGACCGATAAAAGTTGATCATTCACTACGAGTTTTCATTACGATGGAAACAGCAATCATTGTATTCAAATTACACTCTCGGTAACGAGCAGTAGGCCGAGCCGCATGAAATCTTCATGTAATCGCAGGCAAGACTCTATCAGTCACAAGGCTTCAACTTTCAGATAGGAAATCCCTCACAAGTGAAAGGAAATAAAGGGAACCTGTGATGACAAGAACCTCCTTTTCGACTGTTTTCCGTCTCCCTTCCCTTATCGCCTCTTGCCAATCCTTGTTTATACTTTTATTTTCATGTCTGCATTTATCATAAAGCGTTTGCGCATCCTCCGCCCGATCATGGACGAATTCGGTAATGATGATTTCAATCGCTTCCTTTTCCAGTCCTTGAAGCATCAAGGAATAATTTTTATCTTTAAATGAACTGAATACAAATCGATACTTATATTCAGGGTAATGCTCGTTTAGCGTTTTCATCAGTACGTCGATGCCAGCAGGGTTATGTGCACCATCAATGATCACCAACGGCTCTGCCGATATTTTTTCGAAACGGCCATCCCATTTCGCTTCTCCTATTCCTTTGCGGATGCTTTTTTCATCGATATTTTCCATTCCTAATAAGACAGCAGCCACGGCCAGTGCTGCATTCTCCACCTGATGACGGCCTAACATCTGCATATCTACATTTTCGATGAACCTATCACCCAGAGAAAATGAGAAACTTTGACCTTTTTCACTTTGCTTTACATGATCAACATGAAAGTCTTTACCTAATTGGTAATAAGGTACGCCTACTGAATACGCTTTTTCTTCGATTACTTTTGCAGGCTCCTCTGCTGTAACTCCGCTGATGATCGGCGCGCCGCTTTTAATGATGCCCGCTTTCTCTGAAGCAATCTCCCCAAGCGTGTTACCCAGGATGTTCGTATGCTCCAAAGAAATCGAGGTAATGATCGAAAGAATCGGCTTGATGACATTCGTTGTATCAAGCCTGCCTCCTAGTCCGGTTTCCATTAAAACCAAATCTATTTCCTTTTTGCTAAAATAAGAGAAGGCCAACGCAGTCAATATTTCGAATTGAGTGGGTCCATTCCCTGCCTGGTCCATCTCTTGGATGTACGGCCACAGCTCGTTGAAGGCAGCGATAAACTCCTTATCACTGATTTCATCTTCATTTATCTTTATCTGTTCATTCATCCGGATTAAATAAGGTGATGTGAAGGCAGCGACCCGAACCCCTTGGGCTAGAAGGATTTCTTTTAAATATTGCAGGGTAGATCCTTTCCCGTTTGAACCTGCAATATGAATATACTTTTGCGCCTCATGGGGATTGTCTAATTTAGTTAATAATGCTTCCATTCGTGATAGACCAAAATTCATTCCTAATTGAACTTGGCGCCGTTCAAAAAAATGATTGATTTCTTTCATGGTTGTTACCATTAATCATTGAGCCTCCTCTATCTTTATACCGCTCTTATGCGTTAAGATTATTTTATCAATATCTGAACGATTAACCTAGATGAAAGGTAGTGTTTTAATGAAAACTTCTGCTCTCCACTGTTGGATTGTCGTTAACGGCTATTTACAGCATGATAAGTTTTCCAGTTTAGCCTTGTTCATTAAAGAGGCGGCAGAAAGAAAAAAAATCACGGCCACCCTTATCCGTAATTCGGATCTACTTCCCATTATTGAAAAAGGGGTGCCATTACTTAAAGGAACGTTTGATAGGCTGCCTGATTTTGTTCTGTTCATGGATAAAGACATTCATTTGGCACGCCATTTGGAATTGCTCGGCATACCTGTATATAACAGCAGTACAGCGATCGATATATGCGACAGCAAAGCAAAGACTCATCAAGCATTAGCTGGGCATGGCATACCTATGCCGAAAACCTTGTTTCCCCCTTTTACGTACGAAGGGATTGATAGGGTTAATGTCGATGCCTTTAAACAAATTGGGATTGAACTTGGATTTCCCCTCATCGTTAAGGAAGCATACGGTTCTTTTGGGGAACAAGTATATTTGATCCATACAGAGGATGATTTTTTAAAGACGATCCATAATCTCGGCCACAGACCATTCATCATTCAAGAATTCATCGAGCACAGTAAAGGACGGGATATTCGTGTTAATGTCGTCGGCGATCAAGTCATAGCTGCGATGCAACGCCATTCCGAGCACGACTTCCGAGCTAACATGACAGCTGGTGGTCAGGCAGCACCCTATACACCCACAAGGGAGGAGGCACTACTCGCCATCCGATGTGTGGAGATTCTAGGTACCGACTTTGCTGGCGTCGATTTGTTATTCGGTGAAGATGGTCCTCTTTTATGCGAAGTGAATTCGAATTCGCATTTACTAAATATATATGACTGTACAGGCATCAACATCGCTGATAGCATGTTTGATTATATGTTGGACAAATTAGGAAAGGGAAGTACATCAGATGAGAAAACAAGCAGGTTGGTTGATTTATAACCGCGAGGATGCTGTAAAAAATAAAGGATACATAGATTGGATGCTAGACGAGGCAAGTAAGCTTGATCTTGATTTACAATTTTACCATCGTGAAGACCTTCGGATCGGTCATCGCTACAACGAGTTGTACGTGGAACATGAGCTGAAGCCAATTGCATTACCGGACTTTGCCATCGTCCGGACCATCGATCCTTTTCTCACAAGGCAACTGGAGCAAATGGGGATTGCTTGCTTTAACTCCTCGTTCGTATCCGAAATGGCAAATGACAAAGCAAAGACACATCAATATTTGTCCACGTTGGGAATTCCAATGGCCGATACCGTATATTGCAACGGAAGGCCGAATGCCCATGACATGGAGTTCCCTTTCATCGCTAAAGAAACACATGGCCGCGGCGGGAAACAAGTTTATTTAATCGAGCATGCTAATGATCTGGTTGAAATGAATGATGGGAGTTGGATTGTCCAAAAACCTGGCTTATTCGGAAAGGACATCCGCGTTTTTGTAGTTGGTAACAATGTGAAGGCTGCTGTACTCCGGGAATCCGCATCCAGCTTCAAGGCCAATTATACGTTAGGGGGATCGGCTTCCATATACGAGCTGACCGCTTCCGACTTAGCTCTGGTTGAAAGAGTAATCGATGCGTTTGATTTTGGCCTTGTCGGGATCGATTTCATTTTTGACGATGACGGCAGTCTCATGCTCAATGAAATCGAGGATGTCGTCGGGAGCCGGACATTAAGTGCCCTAAGTGACATGAATATCGTCAGAGAGTACCTCACATTCATAAAAGAAAGAATAACCTCCTAACGGAACATATTTCTTAAATAGTGTGAAACACAAAAAGGATGAACCGGCATAATGCTGGTTCATCCTTTTGTTTTACAGTTGTTTCAGTTCATTGATTCTGTGAATCACAGAGTCGCGTTTTTCGCTATAATCTTTTTCTTTGGCACGTTCTTCTTCAATGACGCTTGCTGGCGCCTTTTTAACGAAGCCCTCGTTGCCTAATTTTTTCTGTACTCGTTCAACTTCTTTATTAAGTTTGTCGAGCTCTTTTTCAAGACGTTTCACTTCTTCGTCGATATTGATCAGTCCTGTAAGCGGAAGGATTAATTCCACACCCGTTACGACTGCCGTCATCGCTTGAGCCGGTTCTTCGACCTTGATTCCGATCGTCAATTGTTCAGGATTACAGAAACGCTCGATATAACTGCTGTTTTTCTGTAATGTAGCTAAGATGGACTCGTCTTTCGCTTTTAAAATCAGATTGATTTTTTTGCTTAACGGTGTGTTCACCTCGGCACGGATGTTACGAACGGAGCGGATGATTTCAACAAGCAGCTTCATTTCCTCGGCTGCATCTGTATCAGTCAACTCTTCGTTCACTACAGGCCATGCAGCAACGGTGATGGACTCTCCTTCATGAGGAAGGTTTTGCCAAATTTCTTCGGTGATGAATGGCATGAAAGGATGCAACAATCTCATCGTGTTATCCAGTACATAAGCCAGGATTGAGCGCGTCGTTTTCTTCGCTGCTTCGTCTTCGCCATATAACGGAAGCTTCGCCATTTCAATATACCAGTCACAGAAGTCATCCCAAATGAAGTTGTAAAGCACACGACCTACTTCACCGAATTCATAACGGTCAGCAAGTCTTGTCACGTTTGTAATCGTTTCGTTCAAACGCGTCAAAATCCATTTATCGGCTACAGATTTTTCACCACTTAAATCGATTTCGTCATACGTCATGCCATTCATGTTCATTAAAGCAAAACGGGATGCGTTCCAAATCTTATTGGAGAAGTTCCAAACCGCTTCCACTTTTTCCGTGCTGTAACGAAGATCCTGACCTGGTGAGCTGCCCGTCGATAGGAAGTAACGCAGGGAATCGGCACCGTATTGATCGATGACATCCATCGGATCGACACCATTACCAAGCGATTTACTCATCTTGCGTCCCTGTTCGTCACGAACAAGACCGTGAATCAATACATCTTCAAAAGGACGTTCGCCCGTGAACTCAAGTGCCTGGAAAATCATCCTTGAAACCCAAAAGAAAATGATATCGTAGCCTGTCACAAGCGCTCCGGTTGGATAGTATCGTTTGAAATCAACGCTATCTTTGTCAGGCCAGCCCATTGTTGAGAACGGCCATAATGCAGAGCTGAACCAAGTGTCTAAAACGTCAGTATCTTGTTCCCAGTTCTCAGCATCCGCAGGCTCTTCATGTCCTACATACACTTCGCCTGTTTCTTTATGGTACCAAGCTGGAATGCGGTGGCCCCACCATAGCTGACGAGAAATGCACCAGTCGCGAATGTTTTCCATCCAGTGCAGATATGTTTTTTCGAAACGATCTGGTACGAAATGAACTTTTTCCTCATCGGACCCTTTTTGAAGTTCAACAGATGCATCAGCTAGCGGCTGCATTTTAACGAACCATTGAGTCGAAAGATATGGTTCAACAACAGCACCGCTTCTCTCTGAATGACCGACTGAGTGAAGATGATCTTCTATTTTGAAGAGTACTCCGTCTTCCTGAAGGTCTTTGACGATTTGTTTACGGCATTCAAAACGGTCCATGCCTTCATATTTACCGGCCTTTTCATTCATTGAGCCATCTTCATGCATGACAAGGATGCGCTCCAAATTGTGACGGTTCCCGATTTCAAAGTCATTCGGATCATGAGCCGGTGTAATTTTTACCGCACCTGAACCGAATTCCATATCGACATAATCATCCCCGACAATCGGGATTTCCCGGCCTGTAATTGGCAAGCGAACCATTTTGCCGATCAAGTGTTTATAACGATCATCCTCAGGGTGTACGGCAACCGCTGTATCGCCAAGCATCGTTTCTGGACGAGTCGTGGCTATTTCAATTTCGCCTGATCCGTCAACCAACGGATATTTCATATGGTAAAATGCGCCCTGCACATCTTTGTAAATAACCTCGATATCGGATAACGCCGTTTTCGTTGATGGATCCCAGTTGATGATGTATTCGCCGCGATAAATCAGGTCCTTGTTATAAAGCGAAACGAACACTTCGCGCACTGCCTTTGAAAGCCCCTCATCAAGAGTGAAGCGTTCACGGGTATAATCAAGGCCAAGACCAAGCTTTGACCATTGTTCACGGATATGGCTCGCATATTCTTCTTTCCATTTCCATGTTTCTTCTACGAACTTTTCGCGTCCCAGGTCATAACGGCTTACGCCTTCGGCACGAAGTTTCTGTTCAACTTTCGCTTGAGTGGCGATACCAGCATGGTCCATGCCCGGCAACCATAAAACATCAAACCCTTGCATCCTTTTCATGCGTGTCAATATATCTTGAAGTGTCGTATCCCAAGCGTGGCCAAGATGCAGCTTACCTGTTACGTTTGGTGGTGGAATGACAATCGTATATGGCTCTTTTTTATCGTCACCCGTCGTTTCGAAAAACTTCCCATCAAGCCACCATTTGTAGCGGCCTTTCTCTATCGTCTGCGGATCATATTTAGTCGGCATCGAAATTTGGTTTTCTTCCATATCATTTCCTCCTTTTTTGGGCATAAAAAAAACTTCCATCATCATAAAAGGACGAAGGAAGTTGTTCGCGGTGCCACCTTTTTTCCGAAAAAGAAAAACATCTCTTTCGGCTCTCAAATCTGATAACGGCTCTTCACCGGCCTTCGCTACTAAAAATCTTTCACGAAAACAGCTCGCGGACGACTTCGGATGCTGCTGCTTGGAAACCTCCCACCAATTGGTTTCCTCTCTGGAAAGTGCATTTCATCTTACTATTTCCGGTCTTTGCATTGATTTATATTCATATGTAAAATCATTAAATGCATATAGTATATAGTACAAAAAATATGGGGCTCCAGTCAATCATCTTTTCGCTTACTTACTTGAGAAGCATCCAATTTCATAAATTAATCCCTTTGCCTTGCCGTTTTCTTTATTTTATCACCCAAGAACAGTGATTGTGACGGCTTTCTCACATTTTCCACTAACCACCCATAGAATATAAGAAGCCTAAAAAGGAAGGTAATAATATGAAGCGAAGATATACTCCCTACACTTTACCGCCTTGGATGAAAAAATTCCGCGGTGTTTGCCAGCAGTTCATCGTCCCCTTTATCGTATTCCAAGGATTACGGACTCTGATTTTTCCTACTTTCTTTGATATGCTCCTGCTGATCGCATTTATTTTCTTGGCCATGTCTTTATATTTCGAATGGATATAATTATTCCCTTAAAGCAAAAAAAATATACATGACCTGGAGTTAATCCAATCATGTATATTTAGCTTTGGGGGGACTGCTCTTGTTTGGCAGCCTCGGCAGCCGCCTTTTTCTTCTGTTCGATCTCTTCGATTTTCATCACCATATACTCAATATTCTTCAGGAGCCAAAATTGCCGCTGCAGTTGGGTAACATTATCAAGCTCCGAGCGATGGCCCTTGCCATCAGAATAGCCCTTCACTAATTCCAGCGCTGATCCGGGGAAAGCGAGATAACTTTGCATGAGCAGCAATTCTTCTTCTTTCAACGGAAAATAACGCATGTAGTTATATAGCCAGTCGACACAGTCATCGCATTGTACAGGATAGGTCCTAGCTGATTTAACTAAAAATGGAAGTAAATCGAAATGGGGCGGTGCCGTATTCGAATTCTCAAAATTGATGAAATAGCCATATCCCCGCTCATCATAAATGAAATGTTTCAGAGAGACCTTTCCATGAGTGACCACGGTTCGAACCTTATCACTTTCCTTCGTTTTTTCATACCAGGTTTCAAACTTCTTGATCGAGTACTTCAATGCCTGTGAAATATCTGTGAAGAAAGTACAAACCGTCATTTCGAATGGAGACATATACCACTTCTTTTCACAGCTGACAATGTACTCATCCATAAAGTCCTTCTCGTTATTCCAAGCATCAATCGTCCGTTCATAATGTGCTTCCCGTTCTTCTATATCCACTTGGGTTTCTTTTACAGACAGCGTATGCATCCGAGCAAGCTCCCTGAACATTTGCTTATGCTTTTCATCGCGCTCCCCTTCTCCTTCATTATTCAACCAGGGCATCAGGTAATACAAACGTCCATTATGAAGAACGGCGTAACGCTGATCCATCGTTTGATAAATGGGAACGATCCGGTTATATCCGCGATGGTACAATTTTTGAACATTTTTAATAAAATCAATGCCATTGTGCGGCAAAATGCATTTCAAGGCAAAGATACCGCGATCACTGTACACTTTTTTCACTCGTCCGAAGTCCTCAATATATTGTACATACATGGCATATTCCTTCAAGACGGTCTCCGTGTCCCAATCCCGATTAGCAGGCTGCTGATTCTCGTTTTCCCTCACGAGACTCACTCACTTTCTCTAAAAAAACTCAACAATCCGATTTCTGGCGTCGTTTCATTCAAACGGCCAAAGCCACCGTTCAAACTTTAATACCTTAGTAAAAAACAGGAGCAGACCATATGCTCTGCTCTCTGTCGTGGCTAATTTTTATAGGCAACAGCCTTCGGTATATAGATGACTTGCCCTTCATGGATGTTCTGATTGGACTCCAATTCATTGCTGAAAAGTAAGGATTGTACCGTTACATCATAACGTTGAGCCAAATCATCCAGCGTTTCTCCTTGCTGGACAATGCAAACCTTCATCCTTACCAGTTCTTCTTCTTGTTTCCGGCCGAATAAATCCATGATGGAATGCTGCTTTTCCCCTTGATCAGCCGTATCTTGTTCATCACGTTCAGCGGCTTGTTTCCGACCCTTATAATTTTTAACTTCCTTAGCTGGTGGCGCTGGTCTTTCTTTCTTTTTGAACAGATCCCTTATGGACGAATTCGATTCCTCTTCCTTTTCCACCATTACATGTTCGTTGAGGATGGGACCCGCAACAGCGTCCTCTTTTTCCTGCCGGATGACGTCATCGGTTTCAAACTGTGATACAGGTTCATTTCCCATTGGAAAACTTTGTTGATTGCTTGATTGTTTTAGCTCTTCTTCTTTCAATGACTCTCTAGGAGTCTCCAATTTTTCTATAACTTTTTCCTGCCTGCTTACTTCTTCCAATTTCTCATCTTCCATGGATGACACAGGTACCTCTACGGAGTCATGCGAATCACTTACTAAATCCGTTTCTTCCTCTACAACTTCAGCTTCTTCCTGTTCTTCCTGTTCTTCCTGTCTGTTAATTTCCGTTTCCCACTCCTCCTCTTCAGGATATGGTGAAACGGGAATTTCAAAAACTGGGGCATTATGCTGATCACTTAAATATATTGGCTCTTCTTCTTCCTCATCTTCGTTTGCTTCAGAAACACGTCTTGCCTCAGCAGTAAATGGTGTGTATAACTCTTCTTCCTGCTCATCACGGAACACAGGCTGAAAATCAGGGATTGGCGGCACTCCAGCCGCATATGGAATATAAGACTCATTTTCTCCGTCCGTTTCTTCTTGTTCCTCAGTTTCACCAACTTCCTGTTCCGTATCAAACCTTTCTTCGACATATGAATCATTATAAATTCCGGTTATCAGCAAATCAGCCTGCAATTTTAAACAATTATGCTCAGGCAGAGCATAATCAAAACTTTGAATCGAGACATCCACTTCCTCTAATGAGGCAATCCGATTATTCGGAATCGTTATATCAACCGGAAAACGGTGTGTGAACTCATTAAGCCCATTGAGATTCCTCTCGACCTTTTGAACGGCTTTTGGCAAAAAGGTCTGCGAAAACTCCTCTTCTTCACCATTTTGCGAGTCTTTGTATTCACCGCATAAGTCTAACGAGCCTCGTATAAAAACATATTGATCACTTTCTTGAATCGTCACATTTGGATCCAGGGAAATGGAATATAGCTCAACCACTTCCTGTCCCTTATGGAACCAAACAGATTCCTCTAAAGAAAATCGTAAATACGATTCATTTTCTTGCGACAAGACAACTCCTCCTTTCAGCTTCAGGAAACGGTACCTATACCAATAACAATCTATGAAGGATGGCCATTGGTTATTCCTTTTTTTCGTCGGAAGCCATCTTGTCCTTATTTTTGCTGGACCTTTTAAAAAGAAGTAATTTTATTAAGCATTTATTTTAGCTTTTGCCTTTACTTCGGCCTTCTGCCAGTTTATTCGTCCTGCATTCACTTTATTTCGGCCAATATCGAATAAATTCAAAAAAGACAGGCTCCCTTTCTCCAAAAGTGTTTGGAAAAAGGGAGCCTGACTTAATAGTTTTATTCAAATCATTTTTTTAATTTCGCAAAAGCCTGTTCTGTAGCTGCAATGGTTTTTTCGATATCTTCATCACTGTGTGCCGTAGATAGGAATAATCCTTCAAACTGGGAAGGTGGCAAGTAAATGCCTTGATTCGCCATTTCCCTATAGTAGGAAGCAAAGAACTCTAAATCGGATGTTTTAGCTGTATCATAATTGATCACTTCTTCATTCGTAAAGAAAAGTCCAATCATGGAACCGGCACGATTGAATGTATACGGAACACCGTACTTTTCCGCTGCTTCGCCAATGCCTTTTTCGAGCATATCACCTTTTCGGGTGAACTCTTCATACGATTCAGGAGTTAATTGGCTCAGTGTTTCAAGACCAGCCGTCATTGCCAAAGGGTTACCGGACAATGTTCCTGCTTGATAGATTGTCCCGCTCGGAGCTATTTGTTCCATGAATTCGCGCTTGCCTCCGAAAGCTCCGACAGGTAAGCCGCCGCCAATTACTTTCCCAAGGCAAGTCAGGTCAGGAACGATGTCAAAATAACCTTGTGCACAATTATAGCCGACACGGAACCCTGTCATTACTTCGTCAAAGATCAATAGAGCGCCGTATTGTGTCGTCACTTCGCGTAAGCCTTCGAGGAATCCAGGTTGTGGCGGAACGACGCCCATGTTCCCTGCAACAGGCTCTACGATGATACAGGCGATGTCTTCACCAAATTGTTCAAACGCATATTTGGTTGCAGCAAGATCATTATATGGCACGGTAATCGTATTTTTTGCAATGCCTTCCGGTACTCCCGGGCTATCCGGTAAACCTAAGGTTGCAACGCCGGATCCAGCTTTGATTAACAATGAATCGCCATGTCCATGATAAGAACCTTCGAATTTCAGGATTTTATCCCGACCTGTAACGCCTCGCGCCAACCTTAGAGCACTCATGGTTGCTTCTGTTCCTGATGATACCATCCGGATCATCTCAATCGAAGGCACCCGTTCGATGACCAACTTAGCCAGTTCATTCTCAATCAGCGTAGAGGTTCCAAAGCTTGTACCTGATTCAGCTATCTTTTTCAATGATTCAACGACACGGTCATTCGTGTGACCAAGGATAAGCGGTCCCCATGAAAGAACATAGTCAATATACTCATTGCCATCGATATCATACATTTTCGAACCTTTTCCACGCTCCATGAAAATGGGATCCATGTCCACAGATTTGAAGGCACGCACAGGGCTATTCACGCCGCCCGGCATCAATTTTTTTGCTTCGGCAAACGCTTTTTTCGATTTTTCATATGACCGCATGATTCAATCCCCTTTTCCATTTCAGGTTATGTTTGTTATCATCTTTGATTTTCTTCATTTATCCAGCGTGCTACCTCTTTTGAAAAATACGTGATGATCAAGTCGGAACCTGCACGTTTTAAGCCTGTCAGCATTTCCATCACTATCGCTTTTTCATCAATCCAGCCATTTTGGGCAGCTGCCTTAACCATTGAATATTCACCGCTGACATTGTAGGAAACAACAGGAAGATTAAAATTATTTTTAACATCCCTGATGATGTCCATGTAGGATAGGGCTGGTTTCACGATTAAGAAATCTGCACCTTCTTCAACATCGGATTCAGCTTCACGGAACGCCTCAAGACGATTGGCAGGGTCCATTTGGTACGTCTTCCTATCGCCAAATTGTGGCGCCCCATTCGCTGCATCACGGAATGGGCCGTAAAAAGCCGAAGCGTATTTCACCGCATAGGACATGATCGGAATATCTTCATAACCCGCTTCATCCAAACCTGCTCGGATGGCCGCAACGAAACCGTCCATCATATTGGAAGGGGCAATGATATCAGCGCCGGCCTCAGCCTGGCTGATTGCCGTTTTGGCAAGAAGGTCAAGAGATGCGTCATTCAGGATTTTTTCCCCTTCTACGACACCGCAATGACCATGGCTTGTATACTCACAAAGGCATGTATCTGCAATGACAATGACTTCAGGATATTGTTTTTTGATAAGGCGGGTTGCCTCTTGAACAAGTCCGTTATGGTGAAACGCACCCGTTCCTTGTTCGTCTTTATCATGATCAAAAGGAACACCGAATAAAATGACCGACTTTATGCCCAGACTCACGACTTCATCCATTTCCGCACCCAGATTATCCATGGAAAGCTGATAGATACCCGGCATCGAGTTAATTTCATTTTTTACCTGTTCACCGTCAATGACGAAGATCGGATAGATCAAATCCTCTTTATGCAATTGTGTTTCACGGACTAAAGCCCTCATTCCGGCACTTGCACGTAAGCGACGGTGACGGTTGAATGGAATGTTTTTCATTAGAAAGTTCCTCCTTTATTATTTCATTTCACTTATGAATCGTATGATATCCGCGACCATGGCTTCCGTTGTATAAACAGCTGGACACACATCGACGGATAGCCCATGTTTAGCAGCCGTTTTAGCGGCAACCGGCCCGATGCAAGCGATGATGATCCGGTCTATGTATGTACCCAGTTCATGGCGTTCCATGATCTGCAAGAAATGATTGACCGTCGAAGAACTCGTAAAGGTGATGATGTCGATTTCATGATTCGTTATAAGTTGAACGAGTTGTTTTTCACTGCTTCCGGGAAGTACGGTATGATAAATAATCACTTCATCACAGGATACACCAGCTTCATTGATTGTCTCCGCAATTACCGCCCTTGCGAGATTTCCTTTTGCCAGCAACACACGTGTCCCGGAATCTAGTAAGGGAATGAACTCTGATACAAACCCTTCAGCAACAAACTGCGTTGGGACAAAATCCGCCTTATATCCATGTCCTTTCAGGGCCGCTTCCGTTTTTGAGCCGATGACGGCTATTTTCGGAAGCCTGACAGGCTTTTTACCAAGAAGCTTAAAGAAGAATTCCACTCCATTTTGACTGGTCAAAATAATCCAGTCATAAGTATTCAGCTCATCTAACCGCTGTTGAACATCTTCCAAATGATCTGGAAGAGTGAACTCAAGCAATGGTACAAGAAGCGGCGTTCCGCCATTTTTCTCGATCGAATCTTTTAAACCATCAGCCTGCCCTTTCCCTCTGGTGATTAATACCTGATAATCCTTAAGAGGTTGAAAGGGATTCATTACTGATCAAGCTCCTCTTTTACGCGATCGATCAACGCTTTACCGCCCATTTCACTAATCTGTTTGGCAGCAGCATGTCCAACTGCCTCAGGGTCAGTCCCCTCAACCATTTCTTTATAAATCACCTTTCCATCCGGAGAAGCGACCAAAGCCGTCAAGGAAACAGATTCATTATCTTTTGCTACCGCAAATCCGGCAATCGGCACTTGGCAACCGCCTTCCATTTTATCCAAAAAGGCACGTTCCGCTTCAACCGTTCTTTTCGTTTTTTCACAGGTTAATTTTGCAAGTTCTGCCAGCAGCTCTTTGTCGTCTTCACGGCATTCAATGGAAAGTGCTCCTTGGCCAACTGCAGGAATACAAATATCCTCATCTAAAAATTCCGATACGATATCCTGCTTCCATCCCATTCTTGATAGTCCGGCTGCCGCTAGGATGATAGCATCATAATCTTCCGTTTTCAGCTTATTCAAACGGGTATCGATATTTCCGCGAATCCATTTAATTTCAAGATCCGGTCTTCTTGCCAAAATTTGAGCACCTCTGCGCAAACTGCTCGTACCTATGATGGAACCGGGCTTCATTTCAGAAAGGGTTTCGTGGTTCTTTGAAATCAAAGCATCCCGGTGATCCTCCCTCGGTGGTATGCAACCAATCGTCAATCCTTCTGGTAGCACTGCCGGCATATCTTTCATACTATGTACAGCCATATCGATCTCTTTATCCAGCATCGCTTGTTCAATTTCTTTAACGAATAAGCCTTTACCGCCAACCTTGGAAAGTGTTACATCAAGAATTTGGTCACCCTTCGTGACAATTTCCTTCACCTCGAACTCATATGGAGCCCCAAGCTCTTTAAGTTGTTTGATCACCCAGTTTGTTTGGGTGATCGCTAATTTACTACGTCTAGAACCGACAATGATTTTTCTCATAGTTTCCTCCTATGTATTCCAAAAGTGGAATGTTGAAAGGCTTCCAAAAAGGAAAAAGTTTATTAACACAATCATGAAAGATCCAATATTCAGAAAGGCTAGTGTCCTTCCATACATTTGTTTCCGAATTTTCAAGTATAAAAATACACTGTAACCGATGAGCAAAATAAACGAACCGATGATCTTCATATCCAGCCAGGATACTCCAGGCACTTTTATATATGCCCATTGAATGCCCAAGATAAGCGAGACCACTAATAACGGAACACCTATTACAGCAAGGACATAAGACATATGCTCAAGCTTTGTTAAATCGCCGAGTCGAAGCAGCCGTTTTCCCCACTTCTTCCGTTTCAATAAATCATATTGAATTAAGTATAGTAGTGAAAACACGAATGAAAGAGTAAAGGCCCCGTAAGATAGAATGGCAAAAGTGATATGTATGAGCAAAAGCTCTGAAACGAGACGCTGTGCAAGTACTTGAGATTCTATCTGAACTGGTGCAAAGGTATGGATGGCCATGACCATAAAACCTAAAACATTCGTAAAAAAGACCGTAAAATCGACTCTTAGCAAACGGTTAATAACCAATGATAACGATATGAGGACCCATGCATAAAAATATAAGCCTTCAAAAATCGTCAATACCGGGAATCTTCCCGTTTTCAATACATACAGAAACAAAAAAATTGTTTGCAGTACCCAAACAATAGAAAGCAACCAGAAAGCGACCTTGTTCGCCTTCTGGTTATTATTAAGGAAGTCAATAAAATATAAAAGCATACTGATGGCATACAACAATACAGTGGCTTCATGCAATCTTGTCATTATTAATTCCATATCTACCTCATTACTGGACAGGAAGTGGATTCAATAGAGATGCCTTGGAGCTGTTCCGTTCTTTTTCATCATCCGCCACCAGCTGGTCTTCTATCAATTCCTCTAAATGGAAGATTTTCACGAAATTATTTAATTGTTCTTTTGCATTCGGCTCATCCGCAAGCTCTTTTGCATAAAGAATCGGATCTTTTAACATTTGGTTGATGATGCTCTTTGTATGTTTGTTCAGTACTTTTTTATCACGTTCACTTAAATGCGGAAGCTTTCTTTCGATACTTTCCATCGTTTCCTTTTGAATGGATAAGGATTTCTCCCGTAAAGAAGAAATGACAGGAACCACACCAAGCAAATTAATCCATTGATTGAAATCAACGATTTCAGATTCAATCATCATTTCTATTTTCTCGGCAGCTTTTTTACGCTCTTCGATATTCGCTTGCACGATCCCTTCAAGGTCGTCAATGTCATACAAGAAAACATTCTCCAGCTCGCCCAATGATGGATCGAGGTCACGAGGCACTGCGATATCGACCATGAAAATAGGACGGCCTTTACGAAGCTTATTCACGAATGTCATCATTTCTTTTGTTACTAAAAGATTTTTTGAACCAGTGGAAGTGATCAGGATGTCCGTATCCACTAAAGCGCATTGCAGCTCTTGAAGCTGCTTCGCTGTACCATTGAATCTTTCGGCCAAGTCGACGGCTTTCTGAAAGGTACGGTTAATGACAGTAATGCTGTTTGCTCCATTACTATGCAGGTTTTGAATGGCTAGCTCACCCATCTTACCGGCACCAAGAATCAAGACGTTCTTGCCATTCAGGCCACCGAAGATTTTTTTCGCAAGCTCGACTGCCGCATAGCTGACAGAAACGGCATTCGTATTGATCTCCGTCTCTGAATGGGCTTTTTTCGCTAATGTAAGGGCTTGTTTGAAGAGATGGTTAAAAACGGTACCAATCGTATCTTCCTTCTGTCCTAACATATAGCTGGAACGCACTTGTCCCAAAATTTGAGTTTCTCCCAATATCATGGAATTCAAGCCGCAGGTCACTGAAAATAAATTCTCGACAGTCCCATCGCCTTCATAGATATACAGGTATTTAGAAAATTCTTCTTTATCGATGTTAAACCATTCCGAAAGAAATTCCTTGATATAATACCTGCTTGTATGAAGCTGGTCACCGACCGCATATATTTCCGTCCTGTTACATGTAGAAATAATGATATTTTCCAAAATGCTTTTTTTATTTTTAAGAGCTTTCATTGCCTCGGCAAGTTCGGCTTCGTTAAACGACAGTTTTTCCCGAATTTCA
This sequence comes from Peribacillus sp. Bi96, assembly GCF_918698115.1. Classification (GTDB taxonomy): domain Bacteria; phylum Bacillota; class Bacilli; order Bacillales; family DSM-1321; genus Peribacillus. The sequence continues at coordinate 261,399 of NZ_CAKKLV010000001.1, read as the reverse complement.
ACAGGGGCAGTTTTGTAATTTATACCAACCGCTAAAATATGCATCCTTTTGTTTTGCACCCCCAAAATTTTTCATGTAAATTTATTATACCATGTACTAAAATGGATTCACGCAAATAATATGAACAGTTTATGAAAACGTATGCTACCATGAAAAGACAGCCTAAACGCCTGAATTGCTACAAAAGGTGTCTAAGCGGTGATTTGTAAGTTACATACATAGTTCGACATTGTGTACAAAAGTACCATATCAAAAATGGCAAAAAACTTCAAGTAATCGAATTGCATAGGAGGATAAAATGAAAACGCAACGTATTTTTCCCGGAATCGTCTTAATCGGTTTCGGTCTCTATTTTTTTCTTGAACACTCTAAAATGGAAATCTTTCCAGGCTTTTATAGCTGGCCCACTTTATTATGTATAGTTGGTGCCGCCTTCTTAATTCAGGCTTATAGCGGTAATGAATATGAGTCCATCCTTCCAGGCGTCATCTTGCTGGGGTTTGGGGCTCATTTCCACATCGTCGAGAACCTAGATATTTGGCCGGATAATATAGGTATCTTTATTTTAATCATCTCACTGGGATTTATTCTCCGGGCACGCAAAACAAATTCTGGAATGTTTCATGGGATGATATTACTCATCATCTCGATCCTTTTCTTTTTCTACGATAAAATCACAACGTCTTTCGGGATTGTTGAAACAAGCACGGCAAACATCGAAAGGTTTTGGCCATTTGCCTTGATGGCAATCGGCATCTTTTTTCTAGTTCGAAAAAAGTAAAGATGGTTAATCGTATATTTCGAAAAATACATACGAAAAAGGGTATTCCAGATGCGGAATACCCTTTTCTATTACATATATTTCTTAAGGACGCCCCAGGCTTGTTCTTTCCCTTCGCCTGTTTCTCCTGAGAAAAGAAGCAATTCATCTTCTTTTTCCATATTTAACGTTTGGCGTGTGATTTTTAAGTGCTTCTGCCATTTGCCTTTTGGAATTTTATCCGCTTTTGTGGCAATAACGATCCGGGGCAGGTCATAATGCTTTAGGAATTCGTACATTGCGATATCATCCTTTGTCGGCGGATGACGCAAATCGACAATCAGAAGCGCAGCGCATAACTGATCACGGGAAGTGAAGTATGTCTCGATCATCCTTCCCCAAGCATCGCGCTCCGTTTTAGATACCTTAGCATAACCATAACCCGGTACATCCACAAAATGGAGTGCTTCATTTATGATGTAAAAATTCAAGGTTTGCGTCTTACCCGGTTTAGAGGATGTGCGCGCCAAGTTTTTTCGATTGATCATTTTGTTGATGAAACTCGATTTCCCAACATTGGAACGGCCTGCCAAAGCAAACTCCGGTATTGGAGTATTGGGATATTGTTCAGGCTTCACAGCACTGATGACAATATCTGAACTTGTCACTTTCATTCGTTCACACCTACCAATGCATGCTCAAGGACTTCATCTACGTGTGAAACTGGAACAAATGTTAATGCTTTACGGACACTCTCCGGGATATCATCAATATCCTTTTCGTTATTTTGCGGGATGATGATTTTCGTAAGTCCTGCCCGGTGAGCCGCTAAAGATTTTTCTTTAAGCCCGCCGATTGGAAGAACCCGTCCGCGTAATGTAATTTCGCCTGTCATGCCTACCTCTTTTCTGATCGGCCTATTAGTGAGGGCCGATATTAACGCTGTTGCAATCGTGATACCTGCAGAAGGGCCATCTTTAGGGACAGCGCCTTCAGGGACATGAATATGGATATCATATTTCTCATGGAAGTCCTTATCAATATGAAGTTTCTCGGTTTTCGACCGTACATAACTGAAAGCAGCCTGGGCTGACTCTTTCATTACATCGCCAAGCTTTCCTGTCAGGATAAGTTTGCCTTTACCTGGTGATAAGGAAACCTCGATTTGAAGCGTATCGCCGCCAACCGACGTGTAAGCTAAACCATTAGCTACACCGACTTGGTTCTCGACTTCAGCCTGTCCATAATGGAACATGGTTTTCCCTAAAAACTCCTCGACATTCTTTTCAGAAATGACGACCCGCTTTTTATCTCCGGACACGATGATTTTCGCAGTCTTCCGACAGATGCTTGCAAGCTGTCGTTCCAGACTCCGAACACCGGCTTCCCGAGTATAATAACGAATGATTTTGGTAAGAGCTTCCTCACGAACTTGCAGTTGTGTCTTCAATAGACCATGGTTTTCCAACTGTCTAGGCAGCAGGTGATCCTTGGCTATGTGAAGTTTCTCTATCTCAGTATAACCTGCAATCGAAATGATTTCCATACGATCACGTAGCGGTCCAGGAATCGATGCCAAATTGTTTGCCGTCGCTATGAACATGACTTTGGAAAGATTATACGTTTCTTCAATATAATGATCACTGAAATTATGATTTTGCTCCGGATCCAGCACCTCAAGCATCGCTGCAGATGGATCACCCCTAAAGTCATTGGACATTTTATCCACTTCATCCAGCAAGAAGACCGGATTGATCGTTCCAGCTTTTTTCATACCTTGGATGATCCGTCCTGGCATTGCTCCTACATACGTGCGGCGATGTCCCCGGATTTCTGACTCATCACGCACCCCGCCTAAAGAAATACGAACGAAATTCCTGTTCAGTGATGACGCGATCGATTTAGCCAGACTGGTTTTTCCGACGCCAGGGGGTCCCACTAAGCAAAGGATCGGTCCTTTCAATGAATTGGTCAATTGTTGGACGGCTAAATACTCAAGCACCCGCTCTTTCACCTTTTCCAAACCATGGTGATCCCTGTTCAGGATTTTTTCAGCTTTATGAATATTCAAGTCATCTTTAGTGGCATTGGACCAAGGAAGCGAGATCAACCATTCAATATAGTTGCGAATGACTGAGCTCTCGGCTGAGCTGGACGGCACTTTTTCATAACGGTCCAATTCCTTTAATGCCGTTTGTTTAATGTGCTCTGGCATATCCGCTTCTTCTATCTTTTCGTTGAGGACTTCTATCTCCCCCGTTTTTCCTTCTTTATCGCCCAATTCCTTTTGGATCGCTTTCATTTGTTCACGTAAATAATATTCTTTTTGAGTCCGCTCCATGGAACGCTTAACACGCTGACCGATCTTTTTCTCGAGAAAAAGAACTTCTTTCTCGTTATTGATGATCTCGATTACACGGCTTAAACGCTTTTTCATATCGATCGTCTCAAGCACTTCTTGCTTCTCCTTCAATTTCAAAGGCAAATGGGAAGCGATTATATCCGCTAATCTCCCCGGCTCTTCAATATCGGAAGTGGATGAAAACGTTTCACCAGTTATTTTCTTGGACATTTTTATGTATTGTTCAAAATAATCCAGTAGAGTGCGCATTAATGCTTGATGTTCAGCATCTTTTTCGTCACTGTCTTCATATATTTTAATCTTGGCACCAAAATGTGTCTCATAATCGTAAAATTCAATGACCTCTGCTCGGTTCAATCCTTCCACCAACACCCGGATCGTGCCATTCGGAAGCTTCAACATTTGTTTTACCTTTGTCAAAGTGCCCATTTTAAATAAATCTTCTTCACCTGGTTCGTCCAACGAAACATCTTGTTGTGTCGTCAAAAATATAAGATGGTCTTCCACCATTGCTTTCTCAAGGGCTTGTACCGATTTATCTCGGCCTACATCTAAATGAAGTACCATTGTTGGATATACAAGCAGTCCTCTAAGCGGCAGGAGGGGGACGATGATTTCTTTATCAGTCATTTCCTGACACCTCCATCTAATTAGTATCGTCGTTGTAAACTATTTACCCATGTTCTCAACCTTTTAACAATTCTATCCTATTTATATAGAAGTGTCTATTTGTTTACCTTAACACGTTTCGACTGCTTTTATTATCTCCAATATTAGATAAAAAAGCACGTATGACATGTGTTTATTTTTTCGTTCGGTTTATGCAAGTCGTACATTATGGTCCTAAAAATACCCCGGTTGTATTAAGCCGGGGCATTTTCCTTTATACGCTTTCTTTTTTTGATAGGTCCAAGGACGTGAGGATTTGTTCCGTCATCATTTCCTTTTTCAGTGCCTGATCGAGCACTTCTTTCACATTCGAAACGGGAATGATTTCTATATCCTTGATTTCAGATAGCAGCGGCTGTATGTTATCGACTGGAATAATTACTTTTTTTGCCCCGGCCAGTTTTGCGGCCTTGATTTTCGGGATGACTCCGCCAATCGGTTTAACACCGCCATGAATGGAGATTTCTCCAGTCATCGCCAATGTATGATCAACAGGGATTTTATAAATGGCCGAGTAAATGCCAGTAGCCATCGCAATTCCCGCAGAAGGGCCATCTACAGGACTGCCGCCCGGGAAGTTGACATGGATATCGAATTGATCGGCAGGTACTCCCATCGACCGTAGAACCGTAATTACATTTTCAACCGAACCTTTTGCCATGCTCTTGCGGCGAATCGATTTTCCGTTCCCTCCGCCAATGCTCTCCTCTTCGACGATGCCGGTAATATTTATTGAACCCTTCTCATTAGAAGCGGCCATGACGGTAACCTCGATTTCTAGCAATGCCCCGGAATTGGGACCATAGACTGCAAGACCATTGACAAGGCCTATTTTGGAATCAGATTCTATTTTCTTATCCATTCTTTGCGTCAGCTGGCTGCTATGTGCCATCCAATCAATATCTTCTTCTCTAATAAAAGTCCTGTTCTCATTAATGGATATACCTGCAAGGGTTTGAATCATGTTGACAGCTTCCCTGCCATTTCGGGCATAATCCGAAATCGACTGCAAGCCTTTTTCACTGATGGTGATTCCCACTTTATCGGATGCGTTTTTAGCCACCTTGATGATTTCTTCCCGATCAAGTTCACGGAAAAACACTTCTATGCACCTTGAGCGAATCGCAGGTGCGATTTCATTGGGCGTTCTGGTTGTGGCTCCAATCAAGCGAAAATCAGCCGGAAGTCCATTTTTAAAAATATCATGGATGTGAGTGGGAATATTTTGATTTTCCTCTTGATAGTAGGCACTTTCCAAAAAGACCTTACGATCCTCCAATACCTTTAACAGTTTATTCATCTGTATTGGATGAAGCTCCCCTATTTCATCTATGAACAGCACGCCGCCATGAGCATTGCTGACAGCACCTTGCTTTGGCTGCGGAATGCCGGCTTGTCCCATCGCCCCGGCCCCTTGATAGATCGGATCATGCACCGAACCAATCAGCGGATCGGCAATTCCCCGCTCATCGAATCTAGCTGTAGTGGCATCCAATTCAACAAACACGGCCGAATTCTTAAATGGTGACTTACCATTCTTCTTAGCCTCTTCCAAAACAAGTCTGGCCGCTGCTGTTTTTCCTACACCTGGAGGACCGTAAACAATCACATGCTGGGGATTTGGCCCACATAAGGCCGCCTTTAAAGATTTAATGCCATCTTCTTGACCGATGATTTCATTAAATGTACTTGGTCTTACTTTTTCCGCCAATGGCTCTGTTAATGAAATGGATCTCATCTTACTTAATTGGTCCATTTCCTTTCTTGAGTCGCGGTCAATGGAAACTTTTTGTGTCCGCTGGCCTTTCAATAAGTTCAAAAAATACAATCCAATTATAATCCCAAAAAAAAGCTGGATAAACAACGCCAATCCTGTCCAATTCATCGTATTCCCTCCTGCACTCTCCTAGTTTGTCATTTCTGTTAGTATCTCCTTGGGAAGGGCGAATTTATCCAAGAAATTCAGGTTGTAAATTTTGGGGTTTTTAACCTAAAGAACAACATTTTTTTCAGTAAACATAAAAAGACTGCCAGGATGAACTGGCAGTCTTACTTTTTCTTATAAATTAAGCAGATGTTTTCTTTTCTTGTCCTTTGATAGTTGTACCGTCTTTAAGGACGAGCTTTGGAGATTCATTTTTCGAAATTGTGCTGCCTGTGATAACACATTTTGCGACATCATCACGTGATGGTAAATCGAACATCACTTCTAAAATGATCCCTTCAATAATGGAACGCAGTCCACGTGCACCAGTTTTACGTTCAATTGCTTTTTTAGCAATTTCACTTAGCGCTTCCGGTTCGAATTCCAATTCAACATCGTCAAGCTCAAGCAATTTTTGATATTGTTTAACAAGAGCATTTTTCGGTTGTGTCAGAATTTCAATCAAAGCTGCTTCATCCAATTGCTCAAGTGTGGCAATTACCGGAAGACGTCCGATAAATTCAGGGATTAATCCGAAACGAAGCAAATCTTCAGGAAGGACTTTGGAAAGCAATTCTTTTTCTGCAATGTCATCCTTTTTCACGTCAGAGCCAAAACCAATGACTTTTTGACCAAGACGGCGTTTGATGATTGGTTCGATGCCATCAAAGGCACCGCCACAGATGAACAAAATATTGGTCGTATCAATTTGGATGAATTCTTGATGTGGATGCTTACGTCCACCTTGTGGCGGAACACTTGCAACCGTTCCTTCAAGAATTTTCAATAAAGCTTGTTGCACACCTTCACCAGACACGTCACGTGTAATCGAAGGATTTTCCGATTTACGGGCAACTTTATCGATTTCATCAATATAAATGATGCCTTTTTCCGCTTTTTCCACATCATAATCAGCCGCTTGAATCAATTTAAGAAGGATGTTTTCCACATCTTCCCCTACATATCCAGCTTCCGTCAATGAGGTCGCATCAGCAATGGCAAAAGGAACATTCAGTAAACGCGCCAATGTTTGCGCAAGAAGGGTTTTCCCGCTTCCCGTCGGTCCGATTAGGGCGATGTTACTCTTAGAAAGCTCCACATCATCGACTTTGCTATTGGAATTGATACGTTTATAATGATTGTAAACTGCAACAGCCAAAGACTTCTTCGCCTGTTCTTGTCCAATCACATATTCGTCAAGAATTTCACGGATTTCCATAGGTTTTGGCACATCTCTGAATTCTACTTCTTCATCAGTACCCAGTTCTTCTTCGACGATCTCCGTACAAAGCTCGATACACTCGTCACAAATATATACACCTGGACCAGCAACCAGTTTACGAACTTGTTCTTGTGTTTTACCGCAAAAAGAACATTTTAACTGTCCTTTTTCATCATTAAATTTAAACATGAACGTTCACCCCTTTAAATACTCTTCCAACTCTATTACATAGCGGTACCCAATCGTAATGAAAAAAAAAACTAGGCACACATCTACTTAAGCATTCCAAAATTCCCTAGTATGTTTTGCATTTTATCATGTTCTTGGAAGTTTAGTAACAAAAATGCTCACGCGTCCGAGTTGTTAAATAAGTACAATAATCAATCAATATGTATTTGCCCTTTACCAGTATGCCCAAAACTTTTGATTTTTAAAATTAGGATTCGCTGTATAAATATGTATATGCGGTATTAGAACTAATCTACACCGAAATCCAAAAAAAATCAATCAGGAAATAACTGATAATTGAAATTTTCACTAATTCTCAATATGTATAAAACAAGGCACGATTACTCGCGCCTTGTTTTTTTAAGGTAATATTTAAATCTGCTTACTTATAAAAAATTATTTTGCTTCAACTGTTTTGCTGTTTTCTACCAAGAAGTCAATCGCTTTCTTAATTTTAAGATCGCCTTTGATTCCATCTAAGTTTCCAAGAGCTTGTTTGATCGCTTCAACTTCCATGTTGTACATTGTAGCCATTTGTCCAAGTTCAGCTTCAACATCTTCGTCAGTTGCTTCAAGTTTTTCAACTTCAGCGATTGCTTCAAGAGTTAGGCTCGTACGAACTTGTCCTTCAGCTTCTTCTTTCATTTGTGCTTTTAAAGCTTCTTCGTCTTGACCTGAGAATTGGTAGTAAAGTTCCAAATTAAGTCCTTGAGATTGAATGCGTTGAGAGAACTCATTCATCATACGGTCCACTTCGTTTGAAATCATTGCTTCAGGAACGTCCATCTCTGCACCTTCAACAGCTTTACCAATTACAGTATTTTGTACGAAGTTTTCTTCTTCGTGTTTTTTGTCATGCTCTAATTTGTGTTTTGTTTTTTCTTTCAGTTCAGCCAAAGTTTCCACTTCGTCGTCAACATCTTTCGCGAACTCATCATCAAGCTCAGGAAGTTGTTTTGTTTTGATTTCGTGAATTTTCACTTTGAATACAGCTGGTTTACCTGCAAGTTCAGCAGCATGGTATTCTTCAGGGAAAGCAACTTCGATATCTTTTTCAGCGCCAGTTTCAAGACCAACAAGTTGCTCTTCAAATCCTGGAATGAAAGAATTTGAACCGATTTCCAATGAATGATTTTCGCTAGCTCCGCCTTCGAATGCTTCACCATCAACGAATCCTTCAAAGTCAAGAACAACTGTATCGCCTTCAGCAGCTTGTCCTTCTTCTTTAACAACAAGCTCAGCTTGACGCTCTTGTAAAGTTTTCAATTCATTTTCAACATCTTCGTCAGTTACTTCAGTGTTGAATTTTTCAACTTCAACACCCTTGTAATCTCCTAATTTAACTTCCGGTTTAACTGTTACAGTTGCAGTGAAGATTAGGTTTTCGCCTTTTTCCATTTTTTCGATGTCGATTTCTGGACGATCTACAGGCTGAATTCCAGCTTCTTCGACAGCATTTGCATAAGCATCTGGAAGAATGATATCAAGCGCATCTTGGTAAAGTGATTCAACGCCGAATTTTTTTTCGAACATTTGACGTGGCATTTTCCCTTTACGGAAGCCAGGTACATTTACTTGTTTTACAACTTTTTTGAAAGCTTCGTCTAAACCTTCGTTTACTTTTGCAACGTCAACTTCAATTGTTAGTACGCCTTGATTACCTTCTTGTTTTTCCCATTTTACAGACATGTGTTTCCCTCCAAAAAATCTATATACTTCAATAATAAGCATTGGATGAATATGCTTTGCAAGTGTTAACAAGTCATCCTTCATATAACCCCAACAAAATTATTGGGAAATCGTCAAATTTAGACGATTATACATTACAACCACTACATTATACCACAGGTTTATTCTGTTACAACAGCAATAGGTTAAATAATGGGATAAGAAATTTCCTCAATTTCTTTTAAATAGGATAGAATATCCGCAACGGCTTCCTCATCAGCATGGTAAATATCCGCGATGTCCATCCCGGAAACTTCTCCAGCCATGTATTCTTCAGCTAAGGCATGGTAGGCAGCTGCCCATCCTGGCAAGCTTTCTGGCTCTGGTTCAAAAGGATATAATAGAAAGGAATGCCGTTCGATCAAGCTATGCACCATTTCATATAAGCTCGGGTTTTCCTGACTTAATTCCTCTTCTGCCAGGCCCGTAACCTTCTTATAAAAGGCCGTCTCCTTCAAACTTTCTAATTCCCTTGGTATGACAGATTTCGATTGATTGAATTTCCTCAATGCCACTTCTTCGTTATATTCCTGGTCAATAAGAATGATAAGCAGCATCGTTTTAAAGAACGGATGCCCATCATCCTTTTGTAGAAATTGTTCGATTTGCGGGATAAATGGTCGAATATTGATATTCGTAAGTTTTGAAATGACCAAGAACATTTCATTATCCGTTTTACCTACAAAAAGATCATCCTCTTGCAATTCCTCTGCAATCTGCTGATTTTGTCTGTCTTCTTCATCTTTTTTTTCCTCAAGTGCCCGTTTGCTGAACTGAAGCATCTTTTCGAAATGTTCCTCTTTATCAAAGGGAATTTGGCTCTCTTCAAATAGCAGTTCGATCGTCGCGACCATTTCCTGATGCTCACCTAATTGAAGCAGTACCATCAAATAGATATTGATAAGCTGAAAATAGTCACCGATGCCTTTATTCAGCATCTCTTTACACAATTCTTTTGACTCCTCATAATACTCAAGTTCGACAAGCGAGACCACTAGCCCCATGCAAACTTCATCATTTTCGGGCTCATACTCCCTCGCTTGGGTAAAAAGCTGTGCAGCAACTTTGAAGTTTCTGTTTCCAAGCTCATCCAACCCTTTTACAATCAACCTTTCACCGAGATTCGGAAAGGCGATAATCTTGGTTTCTCCGGCCTTCTTTTGGTTGTTCTCATTATCCATCCTATTTTCCGCCTCACCGTTCGCTTTTTGAAAAACAGTTTAGCATGTAATAGGAAGAAACACAAAAATTTATAGGGATGGATGAGCCCATCCCTGACTACTTTCCGGCTTCCCTCACCTAAAAAAAAATCCCGCACCCCCTCAAATAAGAAAGGAAAACGGGAAAATATCCTTCAACAATTAAATACTTGAAATAACCTTTTTTTGTGACTCATAGGCTGTAATCTCTTTATCATATTGAAGGGTTATGGAAATTTCATCCCAGCCTTTAACGAGCATTTCCTTCCAATATGGATGGATTTCAAAGCTTGTTTCAAACCCTTGATCATCTTTCAATGTTTGATTGGGAAGATCGATCGTCAGCTCATAGTCAAGTGACGACACCCTTTCCATTAAATATTTTACCTCCGCCTGGGTTAAAGCCATGGGGACCATGCCATTTTTCATGCAATTACTTTTAAAAATATCAGCAAAAGACGGTGCGATGACAATATCGAATCCATAGTCTTTCAATGACCATGGAGCATGTTCACGGGAAGAACCGCAGCCGAAATTTTCACCTGCTATTAAAATGGACGTGTTTTGATTATGGGGCTGATTCAATTCAAAATCAGGACGTTCTTTACCATTTTCATCAAAACGCCAGTTATAAAATAAAAATTCCCCAAATCCGCTTCGCTCAATTCGTTTTAAAAATTGCTTTGGAATGATTTGGTCGGTATCTACGTTTTTACGGTCAAGTGCCGCCGCTCTTCCTTTATATATCGTAATGGGTTCCATTCTCTGCACCTCCAGTTAATTCGTATTTTTAATGGACTTGTTCAGACTTTTTCAAATTTCTAATATCGACAAATTTCCCATAAATGGCTGCAGCAGCGGCCATTGCAGGACTGACTAAGTGCGTCCTTGCACCAGCTCCTTGCCTGCCTTCAAAGTTCCGATTACTCGTGGAAGCACAATGCTCGCCGGATGGTACCGCATCTGGGTTCATACTCAAGCACATGCTGCAACCTGATTCACGCCATTCAAAGCCCGCAGATTTGAAAATCTCATCCAAGCCTTCATCTTCCGCTTGCCTTTTAACGCTCTGTGAACCGGGAACGACCATCGCCCTGACTCCTTTTTGTACTTCTTGGCCTTCAATCATTTCTGCCGCCTGCCGTAAGTCTTCGATCCGGGAATTCGTACAGGACCCTATGAATACATGCTGAACGGGAATTTCCGTGATTGGCATGCCTTCCTCAAGACCCATATATTCAAGTGCACGATTCAGTTCCTTTGAATCTATGATATCTTCTGCAAAGGTCGGTACTTTACCGTCCACCCCACTGGCCATTCCAGGATTTGTGCCCCAGCTGACCATTGGTGAAATCAAACTGCCATCAAGAATGATTTCTTGGTCATACACAGCATCTTCATCACTCGAAAGTAACTTCCAATCCTGAACACATTGTTCGAACTCCTCTCCTTTTGGCACATATTTACGACCTTTTAAATAAGAGAAAGTTGTTTCATCCGGAGCTACCAGTCCAGCTCTTGCACCGCCTTCAATCGACATATTGCAGACGGTCATTCTCTCCTCCATTGACATTTCCCTGAAAACTTCCCCACAGTATTCAATGATGTATCCCGTGCCGAAATCGACACCGAATTTAGAAATGACATATAAAATGACATCTTTCGCCATCACGCCGTGACCTAGTTTACCGTTAACCTCAAGCTTCAAAGTTTTGGGTTTTGTTTGCCATAATGATTGCGTGGCCAAGACATGCTCGACCTCACTCGTACCGATTCCAAATGCAATCGATCCAAATGCTCCATGTGTCGAAGTATGACTGTCACCACAGACAATGGTCATTCCTGGCTGCGTAAGTCCTAATTCCGGTCCGATTACGTGTACGATCCCTTGTTCCGGGCTGTCTAAATCAGCAAGACGAATACCGAACTCCTTACAGTTTTGGTCAAGTGCCTCTAATTGTTTCCTTGCAATATCATCCTCGATGAAATAACGATTAACGGTCGGTACATTATGATCCATAGTCGCAAATGTACGGTCCGGCCTCCTGACTTTGCGTCCTTTTAATCTCAATCCTTCAAATGCTTGCGGAGAGGTCACTTCATGTATATATTGAAGGTCTATATATAATAAATCCGGTTTATTTTCCTCTTCATTTACAATATGACGATCCCATATTTTCTCTATTATCGACTTTCCCATCCGTATCCACCTCGATTAATCTTATATTTTTTTAAAAAACACGGCCTAATGTTAGGCCGTGAAAGAAGTTTATGCGTAAGCACCCATGATGTTGGAAATGGCTTCCTGGTCTAAAAGATTGGCTTTTATTTCCGCAATCATCTCTGAAGTAGACGTAATATTCGGTTGCCCATTTGCGATATCACCTGTTCTCAAGCCGTATTCAAGGACCGTTTCCACAGCCTGCTCAACGGCATGTGCCTCATCCTCCAAGCCAAAGGATAAACGCAGCATGGACGCCGCCGATAAAATGGTCCCAATCGGATTAGCTAAGTTTTTCCCCGCAATATCCGGCGCAGAGCCATGAATCGGTTCATATAAATTAGGCCCTTCCGTTGATATCGAGGCGGAAGGAAGCATTCCAAGCGAACCTGTCAAAACGGACGCTTCATCGCTTAAAATATCACCAAACATATTCTCCGTTACGATAATATCAAATTGTTTCGGGTTTTTAATCAGCTGCATCGCTGCATTATCCACCAGCATGTGTTCAAGCGTCACATCCGGATAGTCCTTAGCGATTTCTTCAGCCGTTTCACGCCACATCCTGCTGGATTCAAGAACATTCGCTTTATCTACGGATGTTACTTTTTTCTTGCGATCGGATGCTAATTTAAACGCAAGTTCAATGATGCGTTTCATTTCACTTTTCTGATAGAAAAGAGTATCAACAACCGCTTCTTTCCCTTCTCTTTCCACTCGCTCACTTGGCTTTCCGAAATAAAGGCCGCCAGTTAGTTCCCGGACAATCACGAAATCCACATCTTCAATGAATTCCTTTTTAAGAGGAGAAGATTCCGATAAGCTGGAATAATAGCTGATTGGACGGATGTTAGCATAAAGATTCAAATCTTTTCGGATTTTCAACAAACCTCGTTCCGGTCTTAGGTGCGCAGGGTGATTATCCCACTTTGGTCCCCCAACAGCCCCTAATAATACCGCATCGCTGTTTTTACAAATCTCCACGGTTTCATCCGGCAGGGGCGATCCCGTGTTATCGATGGCACCGCCGCCAATCTCACCATATTGAAATTCAAAATCGTGTCCATATCTTTGGGCAACGGCCTCGAGGATTTCTACAGCGCCTCTTGTTACTTCTTTCCCGATGCCATCTCCTTGAAGCACCGCAATATTCCTTTTCATCGAAATCTCCCCTTCCTATTGTAATACTGCTTTTACTTCTAGTTCCTTCATAATGATCACACGGTTCACCGCGTTCAAATATGCTTTGGCGGATGCTTCCAAGACGTCCTGATCAAGACCTCGGCCGCTTGTTTCCACACCGTTATAATCAATTTTCACAAAAACTTGAGCAAGGGCATCCATTCCGCCACCAACCGATTGGATTCGATAGTCCTGCAAGTTGATTTCGCTGCCCAAACACCTTTCAAGTGTGTTATATAGAGCCTCAACACTTCCTGCTCCTGTAGCCGCTTCCTGAATTTCTTCATTATCGCCTTTTTTCAGTGTAACCGTCGCGGTCGCCGTCTGATGTGTACCGTGAGAAATCTGGAAAGAAACCAGGTCATAGAAACTGATATCCGTCGCTTTCTCTTCAAGCACTAGTGCCACGATATCTTCATCAGTCATGGTCTTTTTATTATCAGCCAACTCCTTGAATTGAACGAATAATGAGTTCATTTCCTCGTCCGTTACCGAAAAATTCAACTCTTGCAATCTTTCTTTGAAAGCATGGCGCCCTGAATGTTTGCCTAAAACGAGTGAATTGGAAGCTACACCGACAAGTTCAGGTGATATGATTTCGTATGTCGTTTTTTCTTTTAACACGCCATCCTGGTGAATGCCAGATTCATGTGCGTAAGCATTGGCACCAATTATGGCTTTATTAGCAGGAACCTGCATTCCGGTAAGACGACTGACCAAATCACTGGTTCTTTTAATTTCATTCAATACAAGGTCCGTTTTTGCTTGATAGAAATCTTTACGGATATAGAGTGCCATGGCCACTTCTTCAAGTGCCACGTTTCCTGCACGCTCACCAATGCCGTTGATTGTTCCTTCGACTTGTGTAGCCCCGCCTTCGATGGCAGCTAATGAATTGGCCGTTGCCATCCCAAGATCGTCATGACAATGTGCAGATAAGCTTACCTTATCAATAGAAGGAACATTTTCACGAAGGTATCGGAAAATGTTGCCGTATTCGATTGGAGCGGCATAACCTACTGTATCCGGAATATTAATGACCTTGGCACCAGCTTGGATGACCGCTTCAACGATTTCAGCCAAGTAGTCAAGCTCGGTTCGGCTCGCATCTTCTGCAGACCATTGGACGATCGGAAAACGCGCTGCCCCGTACTTAACCATCTCGACGGACTTTTCTATCACTTGTTGCTTCGACATCTTCAGCTTATATTCACGATGAATGGGAGACGTGGCGATGAACGTATGCAATCTTGGTTCTGCCCCGATTCTTAATGATTCCCAAGCTGCATCAATATCCCCTTTTAAAGCACGCGCCAGCCCTGTAACAGAGCTGTTTTTAATTTTGCGCGCGATTTCCTGTACGGAGTTGAAATCCCCTTTGGATGCTGCCGGAAAACCGGCTTCGATTATATCAACACCCAATCTTTCAAGCTGATAAGCAATTTCAAGTTTTTCAGTAAAATTCAAATTCACACCGGCGGATTGCTCCCCATCTCGAAGTGTCGTCTCAAATATATTAATTTTTCGCAACGGCTACCACTTCTTTCTCTGTTTGCTGAGGTTTTACGAATGGCATCATTTTTCTTAATTCACGGCCCACCACTTCGATTTGATGCTTGTTTTCACGATTATTGATTGCATTGAAAACTGGACGATTCGCTTGGTTTTCCAAGATCCATCCTTTAGCGAACTCACCGTCTTGGATATCTTTCAAGATGGCTTTCATGGCCTCTTTCGTAGTTTCCGTTACAACGCGTGGTCCAGAAACGAAATCTCCCCATTGAGCTGTGTCAGAAATGGAATAGCGCATGTTTTCCATTCCGCCTTCATACATAAGGTCGATGATTAATTTAAGTTCATGTAAACACTCGAAATATGCTACTTCCGGTTGGTATCCAGCTTCTGTCAAGGTTTCGAAACCAGCTTTCACAAGAGAAGTTAATCCGCCGCAAAGTACAGCTTGCTCTCCAAATAGATCTGTTTCCGTTTCTTCTTGGAATGTTGTTTCCAATCCGCCAGCTCTTAAAGCTCCGATTCCCCGAGCATACGCTAGGGCCAATTCTCTCGCTTCACCCGTAACATTTTGATAGATGGCAAACAATGCCGGTACCCCTGCACCTTGTTCGTATGTACGGCGAACAAGATGTCCAGGACCTTTTGGAGCCACTAACAATACATCTACGTCTGCTGGCGGAACGATTTGATTGAAATGGATGTTGAATCCGTGCGCGAACATTAACGCTTGACCTGCACGCAATACCGGTTTGATTTCTTCTTGGTATACTTTCGGTTGAGTTTCATCCGGTAATAGGTTCATGATTACATCTGCCTGTTCAGCCGCTTCTTTAACTGTGTATACATTGAAGCCGTCTTCTACAGCTTTATCGAAGGATTTACCTTTCCTGATTCCGATGATTACGTCTACACCGCTGTCACGTAGATTTTGGGCGTGTGCGTGTCCTTGTGAACCATATCCGATAACCGCTACCTTTTTATTGTTGAAAAAATTCTCGTTTGCTTCTGCGTTATAATATACTTTTGCCATAATAATTACATCTCCCTTTTCTTTTCATTGTTTTTGTTTTTTTGTTTCTTTGTTTTTTTGTTTTTGTTTTATACGATTGTCGCACTCTTAGCGGGTGCTATTTGCATTCCGCGCGCGATGGCGGCTGTCCCTGTCCTTGCCAACTCCTTTATGCCATACGGCTTAATCAGTTCAATGAAGGCTTCAATTTTATCGGATTCCCCTGTGATTTGAACTGTCAGGCTATCTTTACTGACATCAATTACGGAAGCACGGAAGGGTTCAATGACCGAATAAATCTCGGCTCGGGACTGTGTAGTCACCAATATTTTAATGAGTGCAAGTTCCCTCGCCACAATCGTTTGATTCGTAATATCATGCACTTTCAAAACTTCGATCTGCTTGTTCAATTGCTTTGTGATTTGTTCAACAACTGCTTCGTCGTCAACATCGACCACGAAGGTCATCCTTGAAATGCCTTCCTGTTCGGATGGTCCGACAGTCATGCTTTCAATGTTATAATTTCTTTTTGTGAACAGGTTCGTTATCCGATTGAGGACGCCTGGCCGGTTGTTCACGGTGAGGCTAAGAATTCCCTTCATTGATTAAACTCCTTCCATTTCATCAAGCCCTTTTCCTTGTGCCACCATCGGAAAGACATTTTCCTTTTGCTTAACACGGAAATCAATTAACACTGGACCATCGGTCGCTAACGCAACGTCGAGGCAGTCGCTTGCTTCTTCCTCCGTTGTCACTTTGTATCCAGGAATTCCATATGCATCAGCCAATTTCACGAAATCTGGATGTGATTGAAAAATACTGTGTGAAAAACGATTATCATGAAAAAGTTCCTGCCATTGCCTTACCATTCCGAGTGCCCCATTGTTGACGATGATGATTTTGATCGGCAGATTCATTTCGGCAATGACCGAAAGTTCTTGAAGGCACATCTGGAATCCTCCATCTCCCGATATGGAAAGCACCGTCGCCTTCGGATCCGCCAGTTGCGCTCCGAGAGCCGAAGGTAACCCAAAGCCCATCGTCCCAAGTCCACCGGAAGTGACCCATGAATTCGGTTTGTTAAACGGATAGTATTGCGCTGCCCACATTTGATGCTGTCCTACATCCGTCGTAACAATGGCTTCCCCATTCGTTTTTTCATGAAGCATCTGGATGACCCGCTGAGGTTTCAGCACACCTTCTTCATGTGTATAACGTAATGGGAACTCTTCATTCCATTTGGTCAGCTGTGTAGTCCATTCTTCAATTTCAGGCTTCTTGCCGTTTTGAGCGATCAACTCCTTCAATGCTTCCTTCGCACTGCCGACAACTGGAATTTTCGTCGGTACATTTTTACCGATTTCTGCTGGATCGATATCGATATGGGCTACCGTTGCATGCTGTGCGAACTTTGCTAGATTCCCAGTCAATCGGTCATCGAACCTGGCACCGATATTGATTAATAAATCACATTTCGATAACGCCATGTTTGCTGCAAAACAACCATGCATACCACCCATTCCGATAAAGAGCGGATGTTCCGCAGGAAAACCTCCTAGCCCCAATAGGGTGTGGACGACAGGAATGCCTTGCTGCTCGACGTAGTCCTTTAATAAGTGGGCTGCCTTTGCATGCAGGACACCTGCCCCTGCGAGGATGACCGGTTTTTTTGCTCCGCTTACTGCTTCAACAAGCTTTCTGATTTGTAAGTAATTGGGCTTAGTCGTCGGCTGATAACCCGGAAGATCCATTTTCGGCTCCGCATCCGTCGATACACCTTCCAAGATCGCCATATCTTTGGGAATATCGATTAATACTGGACCAGGCCGGCCGCTTGAAGCGATATAAAAAGCTTCTTTTATAATGCGCGGGAGGTCTTCCGGCTTTCTTACCTGATAGTTATGTTTGGTAATCGGGGTAGTAATCCCCAGTACATCAGCCTCTTGGAAAGCATCTGAACCAATTACACTGGTAGAGACCTGACCCGAAATAACGACAAGTGGCAAAGAGTCGATCATTGCATCCGCTAAACCGGTAACGATGTTCGTTGCACCGGGGCCGGATGTGACGATGACCACCCCCGGTTTGCCGGTGATCCTGGCGTATCCTTCCGCTGCATGGATTGCACCTTGTTCATGTCTTGTCAAAATATGAAAAAGCTCTGAGCTATAAAGCTTGTCATAAATCGGCAATACCGAACCGCCAGGATAACCAAAGATGACTTCAACATTTTCCTTTTTTAGTGCATCCAGCAGGAATTCGGCACCACTATAATGTGTCTTTCCACTTTTCCGATCAGCTACCACTGATTTTTGTGTCATTTTCGTAAAGACCTCCTTCACTTTCTCATTCAATTGTTTTTGTAAGATTCGGAATTTTCAGCTTTTTATGCATACAAAAAAGCCTTCCCACCCCAAATGTACTTGCACTCGGCAAGTTAAAGGGGTGAAAAGGCTTGATGAGCCACTCCACGGTACCACCCTTTTTCGCATGAAAATCCATGCGCACTTTGAATAGCCTACACTATTCTCTGTTTTGGTAACGGGTACTGGTACGCACCCGTTCAGCTCTACTAGTTAACGTTCAAGCTGAAACTCCAAGGTGAGTTCATCTTTCGGGACAATACCGGCTCTCAGCAACCCGGCTCTCTGTGAATGCCTTGTAAAAAGACTACTTATCCTCTTCAATGTTTTTCGCATTATTCATATTTTTTCGAAACGTTTATGTTTGATGTCTTGTATTTGTGATTATCTTACGCGTATTTCAAGTAGTAGTCAACAGGTTTTTGAGAATTTTTTGATAATTCTAAATTGCGAGATTTGGTGTATACGCTTACATACCTACCATTACCACATTCTATAAAAAAAGTTATTTCAATTATTAATTTTTAAAAATAACAGATCCTGCATTTTAAATTATAAGTTTATAAAAAATGCATTTATCAGAAACCCCACTTACACGACTTGTAGAAGATGTTTTTTCTATGAGGAATCATGCATTTTCCTTTACAGTTTCATTTTTCACTGTCAATCTCCTATGTGAAAAGAGTTCGCTGGCATTATTTACTCTTGAAATAAAACTTAGCCTCATTCCCGTGCACGACCTGTTTCAAACTGCTGCCCACATTTTCCTTTGCCAAGATTCAATAGCAGTTGTAGGTTAATAGCCATACAAGCACCTCCCCAATATTTAATGCAAGCAATGCCTTTGGCGGAAAGGGGCTAAATAATAAATGGCGTTCGACCTTAACACCTCTATACACAATTACCCTTTATTATCTCAATCATGCAAAAAGGGGTGAACACCAGTGAATATCTCCATCCCCTCTGTGTACACCCCTTTCATTCATTTAGCCAAGACATCCTCATATTCTGTATTTTTTTCAAACTGTTTTTGAACGAATGAACATACCGGAACAATTTTCAGTTTTTCCTCGCGTGCAAACCCTATTATCCTTTCAACAAGGGCATTTCCTACCTTCTGCCCGCGGAGCTTGTCAGAAACAACAGTATGGTCGACTGTGATTTCATCTTCACCTGATTTAAAGAATGTGATTTCTGCAAGTTTCTCGCCAGATTCTTCGACAAAAAAAGAACTTTCACCTTTTTTTATATCCACCATCTTATTGACCTCCTTTTCATTCCCTTTTATCATATCTCACAAAATGGAAATTAAACAAAGATTTAAAACTTGATCAAGATTGAATGGTGGTAACACCCTCTAACGAAAGCATTGCTATGAACGGGTTACTTTATCCCCCCCGTTTTCCGCCATTTTCATTGACTTGAACCATCAGCATTTGTTATTGCCTTCATTACTGTTGTGATGTGAAGTTTACTTACAAATGAAAGGCCGCTCCTGAAGTCAAATGGATGACGAAGAATTCTCTATCGCTTATTACTACTTATACAAAATGAACACATACCTTATACAAGGATGTCATCTTTCCTGCAAAACCAAGGATCATTGAGGTAGAATGATCCTATACCTCATAAAATGGAAGAGAATATTGTTACAAGATTCTTCTTATTTTAGAGTTTTTCAAACCTCTGTTTGTAAATAACATTTCGATAATGGAAGAAATGTTCCCGCAATGATGTAAGAATAAATATATATAGAAGAAACTAAAAAAACTGCCCTATATCATGTAGGGCAGAATGTTAACCTTTTATAAAAAAAGAAAATATAAAATGATCATTGATAACAGTATGACCATAAAGACAGCGATAAGAACGACCTGCCCACCGGAGGGCTGGAAGGTCTCTTCATTGATTTGCCGCTTCTTCTGTAGATAACTGAACGTCGCCAGAACTGTAATCACAAGACCCAAACCACATGCAAATATGCCCAGTATGATACTGATCAAGTCAATCCGGGCATCCCGATGCACCCCAATCGTAAAGTGCAGGCTCGTCGTTAGAAAACCAACCCCCACTATGGCAATCACCGTTCTTATCCACGCCAAAAAGGTTCGTTCATTAGCAAGATGCTGCTGCGCATATTTCAATTGATTTTTCTCCATGATATCACCTTGCATTTACCGTTTTAGATTCAATCATTTTAATCATCATCTTTTATCGCTTAAGGAACGTAAGTGCCCTGACCATGGAACCGACAAACATTAATCCCGCACCGCCAAGCAATAGATATATACATTGTATTTTATCAATAACATTAAAAGGATAAAGCAGGGCGCCCAATGCAATGATTGTCCCTATCCCCGTTATGGTCCATCCTATCTTTTTCATTTGCAACTCCTAAAATAAATTATTTAGTGAAGGTCCTTTAAGGGTTCCCCCCTTGGTCAATAACAGTTTCGATCATCAAAATCCGGATCCCTCACTAATAGCTTAAACCATTTAAAAACTAACAACAAGTGAGATCCTCTAATTATCTATCCAAAGAGATCCTCTAATGGTAACTTACTGATCTTCACACGCAAAAAAAGGAGCCATAAATGACTCCCAAGTCGAACGTATCCATATATCAGCTGTTCTTTTTATTCTTTTCCATGTATTCTTTTATCTTTCTTTCTTCCCACTTGGCCCCGAAGCTTCCGTGTGCAAAAGTCGTTATGCCGTGTACCAAAACTCCGATCCCCCACCCTCCAAGAGGATAAAGGAACCACCAATAACCAGGATCCGTTAATAAATTCATGACAAAAAACATGATATTCACCAATAAATATACCGTTAGATGAATGTAGAAGGCCTTAAGGTTTTCCACCCTTTTTTTCGCTCTTACATATTCATCTCCATTTTCCATCCCCGCACCCCCTAGTCGTAAACACTTAAATATATTATCATCCGCTTCAATAATTCCTTATTTATTCCATTTCCGAAACGAGACGTGTTAATGCGGGGAGTGTTGGATGAACCTATATTGTCTTCTGCAATCTTATAAACTGAAAGCTAAACTTCCTATATGTCAGTTCAATTTCACTCGATTATATCCCCGTTCTTCAAATGGCTGTATTTTTTCCACCCACACTTCTTCAAGTTTTTTCAATTCCCGTTTACTATCGAAAAAACCTGTTTCTTTCGGCTTTAATACCTCAAGTACCTCAAAAGAAAAAGCCTCTTTCCCATATTGATTCCACTCATCTTGCAGCACTTTATTCGTGTTCGTTCCCATTTCCAATTCAAATTGCTTTCCCTTCAACGTCTTTAGATTTCTGGTGCTGCCGATAAACACTTTATTATTTATCGTATTTCTTATTTGGTATACACCCGCTTCCACTTTCGTTTCCTTATATAATTGCTTCAATTCTTTTTTACGATCCATATCGATTGCCTCCTGTCTATTTCTTCAGCCAATATTGGCTCCCATCTTGCTTTCTATCCAAGAACCCATATTCTATTAAATATCTTCTTAATAGAACATGATCATGATAGATGGCGCCCAATATTTGATTGATTTCTTTTTCTTCGTAATTCCGCTCATTTTCAAAGCGGTTCGTAATTTCTTGGAGAATGATTAGCCTCTGTTTTTCCTTTGGCGGGAAAGACTTTAATGCATCCTGACTGCCTTCAGGGAAATATTTTTTCAGTACGGCCATCTTTTCTTCCTTAGTAACGTTATAACGATCATCGACCATCCTTGCATTTTGATGAAGAGGGACAAATGCCGGCGCATGTTTATCTTTATCTTTTAGAAGTTCCATCATGGCTAAGAATAACTTAGCTTGACGCTCTTTCTCCTTTAATACAAAGCGATGGTTCCGAATAGTAGAAGAACTTCCAATCCCCATTTCCTCTTGCACCTCAGCATCGTTCTTACCTTGATAAAAAAGGCGAAGTAGGCGATTCTGATGATCTGTGAGACCTGTTAATTTCTTATCGAGATCAATCAAGTATTCGAATACCGATTGATGTACATTTTCGATATGAATACGCATATACCTCTCTGCTTCATAAAGAGTCCCATCTTTTGGGTATACGATCCCCTTTTGAACTGTATGTCCGCACAGCAAACAAATAAACTGATTCTCATCTTGGATATAGCCCTGTTTTAGCTCATCTTGGGATGCACTCCAAAACATATCTGCATCTTGCATTAAACAAACACTTCCTTATAAAGTTTATAATATAATAAACATAATATTAATTTGTTTGGATTATGTCAACGTTTTTTGTGAATTAGTCACGTTTATAAAAGAATAACCATTTTTCACTTTCCACATCAGGTACGTTACATTTTCACAATAAGGGGTAAGGCGTTGAGTGCAAATGAAGTTTTTAGTATATGGGGTATTGAGGGTTTGTTAATTTGTTGGGCTTGTTTATTTACGGAGTGGATGGGTCGTTCTTTGATAAGCGGAGGCTTCTAACGGGCATTTGCCATCAGAAGAAACATCTCCCGATGGCAAATATTCTCTTATATAATAGTCAGGGTAATAATAGCTGATTGTTCTAGATTAATGAGAATCAGGTCGGCTTCCTTCCAGACGATTTTTACGCTGACTCGAGGGAAATCAGAAAGCGTATATGATAATAATGGAAACTACGAATGGGAAATTTCTAAGCAAAAACGCCCCATTCGTATATGTACGAATGGGGTAAGGATAAGAGAGTTCATTCTTGGCTCTTGGGGATATTTATAGGTTTGTCCGTTCTACTCAAGCAGAATGGTTACCAGAAGCGCTTTCGTTTTGTTTTATGGAACCATCTGATTTATTATCATAAGGATCATACATTTTTTCCCGGATAAATAGTGCAGGTATAATTCCGGCTAGTGCATAAGCAATACCAAGTGTAGCCAAGCCAAATCCAATCGATTCGGATTCGGCAATGATCCCGATGCTAATAGGGGCTATCGCTGCTCCAAATCGCCCGATGTTATACGCGCCCCCTACAGCGGTGCCACGAATATGTGTTGGGAAACTCTCACTCATATACGTTGAATTAACCCCATATGGCGCCCCATATAGGAATCCAAGTATCGTAAGTAAAACGATAATATTGGCTGGTGTGTGGTACAAAATGATGACCGGCAAGAAAATGGCCGTGGATAAGCCACCAATGATATACACCGCACGACGACCTATTCTATCCGCTAGCCATCCTGCAAGGATTTTGCCAAAAATCATGGCTGTATATGTCCCAACAAGATAACCTGTCATCTTTTTAAAATCGAAGCCTAAATCGTCTACAATATACGTTGGTAACCAAGTTCCTACGCCATAATAGCCAAACTGCAAAAAAGTGGAAGTGAGAATCCAAAATAGAAATATAGCCCTTGTTTTTGGTTCTTTAAAAATCGTGAGCCATTCATTTTTCTTGATTCCTTTGTTTTTCTGCTTTTCTTCCTTCCAGCCTTGAGGTTCAGGAATTTTGAATCGGATATAAATCGCCAAAAGCACTGGCAGGACCGATATAAAATACAATGGTCTCCAACCATAAATCGGCAGAATGGCACCAGCTAATAGGGCTGCGACTAAATACCCTACTGAGTAGGCTGCTTGTAATGTACCCAATATAGTCGTCCTTCTTTTTGTCGGTACATATTCAGCCATCAGCATCGTGATGATTGAATATTCGGCTCCTATCCCGATAGCAGAAAAGAAACGGATAACTAAAAATTGCTCATATGTTTGTACGAAGCCAAGTAATGCGGTACCGACAGAAAAGATGACCATCATCCAAGTTGCCATCCTTACCCGTCCAAATCGGTCCGATAACCACCCACCCAGGATCCCTCCGACGGCCATGCCTATTAAGGACCATGTGCTGAGGAGCCCCGCAGTTGATTTATCAATCTGGAATTCATCCATTAAACTAGGAAGAGACAATGCCAGCAATTGTAAGTCCATCCCATCTACTACAAGCCCAAGAAAACAAGAAATGAACACAATGATCCAAGTACGTTTTGGTTGAGTTTTTTCCACCTTGCAGCCCCCTTTTTTAGGTACACTCATTCTCTTCCGCAAAATATTCTGCACTCTGCTGTCTTTGCGATCTGCCTGATTCCCTAGACGTTTTGCCCCGATCACCCCTACTGCCCTTGCTGCAAGTACATTAGATTTCACTATGCTATAATGCAAATTCACATCCGACATAAAAGCACCAATGGCCCATACTGCATGAGGTGTAATCTGCTTGTTTTTCAATTGATAAATTGACCGTGAATCTCCTTCATAAGCGCTACACGCTTCACACTAAACCCTAAATCTTCAACCAAACCATATCCATGTACATGAATTTCCCCGGATAGAAAACCCCATCTTTGTCTTACATTTCCTCATATCACCTTGCCTCGTTTAAGCTCTTCAATTTGGGTCGAGGAGTAGCCAAGTTCCCCTAACACCTCATCTGTATGCTCCCCAAGCAAAGGAGGATGACGTCGGACATTGGATGGGGTTTCTGATAATTTAACCGGAAAACCCGGAACCTTAAGATCCTTCACATTTGGATGTTCAATATCAATCATCATTTCCCTTGCCTCAACCTGAGGGTGGTTAAGGATTTGATCGATTGTGTGGATTGGACCACATGGTACTCCTACTCCATCCAGTTTTTCAAAAACCTCTTTGCTGTCAAATGTAATCAGTCTCTCAGAAATGATCGCCACCAGTTCTGTGCGGCGGGCGACTCGATTGTCATTCTTCGCAAAACGGGAATCATCCAATAAATCCTTCCAATCTAAGGCCCGACAACACTTTTCCCATAATCCATCATTAGCCACAGCTAATATGATATCCATATCTTTTGTCGCGAATGATTGATAAGGGACTATCGAAGGGTGGGCGGAACCCATTCTTCCGGCAGGTTTCCCGGTTGCCATGAATCCGGTTGCCATATGATTCAATAATGTAATTTGACCATCTAGTAAACTTACATCCACAAATTGGCCTTTTCCAGTTTTTTGTGTGGCGAATAGCGCACTAAGAATTCCATATACAGCAAACATGCCAGTCGTAAGGTCCACAATGGACATTCCCGCTTTTGCCGGTGCCCGGTCCGCATCACCTGTGATACTCATCAATCCTCCAAACCCTTGCAAAATCAGATCATAACCGGCCCTGTTCTTTTCCGGGCCTGTCCTGCCAAATCCCGAAATCGAACAATACACCAAACGGGGGTTTAATTCATTTAACGTTTCATAACCAAATCCGAGTTTATCCAGTGTACCTGTTCGGTAATTTTCGACTAATATATCAGCGTCTTCGGCTAACTTATAGATGATTTCTCTTCCTTCTGGACTTTTTAAATCAACCGTAATGCTTCGTTTGTTTCGGTTTGAGCTAAGATAATAACAGCTTTCATCATTCCACGTAGGAGGGGTAAAGTGCCTTGATTCATCCCCCTTCCCTGGCCGCTCGACTTTTATCACATCCGCCCCCATGTCCCCAAGCAACATGGTACAAAAGGGGCCGGCTAGTGTCCTCGATAAATCAAGAATTTTAATACCTTCCAAAGATGACTGCATTCCAACCTTCTCCTTTTCACTCCATTTTTGGTATGTACGCCTGCGTCAGTCTGATAGAATTCCACGTTCCTTGCTGCAAAAAAACAGGACGGTAATTGCAATTTCATAGGGTTGCCCGGTGAATGGAATCGATCTTGGATTGCCCCTGCCCTGTTCCTTCATGAATTCCAGTACCGTCTTTGAACAAATCCAAGTCCCTTTCAAGTTGACACTTAGGACAAACTCAACATCCTCATCAAGCATTTACCATGCTTGCTTCTTTCGTTTCCCACGTAACTCTTCACCTCCTGCTTTTTACTTATATTCGTATTTTCAGAGTAATAAAGGCGATTTAAGAAGTATGCTCCTCTTTAAAGACCAGCCGTTTCATGCTATATTCCGTAAAATGTTTAACAGCCTTCACACATGCATCGGCAGTAGTGTAAAAAGGAAGCTTACTATCTACTAAAATTTCATATGCTACTTCCCGTTCCCCGGATAAGGAAGTCCACAATGGAACGATTGGTTTTTTCATTCGCTGGGCAATCTCCACCGTGTGCCTAGCCAGCATTTCTGTATAGATACCCACTTTAAATGAAAAGAGAACAAAGACGATATCCACATTTGGGTCGTTCGAAAATCGTTCCAGACACGTCCTTACCCTACTCATATCAGGGTGGGCATGTATTTTACTATTTATTGGATTTGAAGGGGCTACTTCATCCGGTAACAAACCTTGAATTTTATCTTTTGTTTCATTCGTAATATCCGGTACAAGAAGATTGCCCCTCCTGCATTTCTCAGCAAGTAATCTAGCTGCACCATCAGAGTATGAAAAGATTCCGATTCGGTTTCCTTGCGGGTTTGCATATTTGAGAAAAAGCCAGCCTACGTTAATCATTTCATCAAGATCATGTACCTGAATGACGCCCAATTCTTTAAAAATGGCCGGGTGGATCCTTTTATCGACTCCATGCTCTGAATGGCTAATACTTAGCACGATAATCGGCTTCCCGGCTTTATTCGCTGCTTCGGCAGCATATCGAAACGCCCATTCATCTTTTAATCTTTCTACTATCACGAAAATAACTTTGGTAGCGGAATCGTTAGCCAGATAATTGATAAAGTCAGAGATTTCTAAGTCCGCTTCATCGCCCGTAGAAATCCAATGATTAAAACCAATCCCCCTGTCGTTTGCATCCAAAATCGTTCTCCCTAAACCTTCTCCCTGAGAAATAAGGGATATTCCGCCATATTGCAAACGGTTTGGTTCGTAATAAGATGTACAGGAAATGCCTACAGAGCTCCCTATATTAAATAATCCTGGGCAATCCGGACCGAGTACCCGAATTCCTGATTCCTCAGAAAACGCTTTCAATATTTTTCTGCAATGAAGTTTTGCTTCTTCTGACTCATTGCAATCGATGCTTGGAATCACAATGAATTTCACCATTTTTTCCACACAATCAGCCAGAATCGGTAAAATAGACTTGAGGGGCAGAGTAATGACAACTGTGTCCACCCTATTTGATATACTCATCAACGTTGGATATGCCTTCATCCCAAACGCCTCATCATATCTAGGATGAACGGGATAAACTTTACCTTGGTATTTAGATTTTTGCAGATTCAGTAATACCCTTCCTCCAACATGGCCCGTTTCGAAATTTGCACTTATGACTGCAATCGAACCTGGTGAAAGTAAAAGGGATATATCAGGTGCATTGTAGCCAATCAAATGATCACCACCTTTTAAATTTCAAGCACGTATACTTACTTCTTTGCAAAAATCATGCCAATCTTAAAATACGCTGAATGACTGCTGTTCTAAAGCTCGACACCCTAAAAATCAATGCAAGTTCCCATTTTTTTAATGTAATAATACATTAACCCTTTTTGATTCATAAAAAATAACCAAGGCAACTGAATAGCTCTTGGTTACTTTTGTTCAGTTTTACAAAGTTCCTGTACTGGAATGGGCATACATGTTGATTTGCTTGAAACTCTCTTCAGCTTCTTTCATGATGTCTTCAATCACGGACCTGGCACTTTTACATGTATCGATTCTTCCGATTCCTTCTCCAATGGAAAGAATACCGGAATGGACATCGCCACTTGTCAGCATTTTTTCATATGCTTCCCCGCCGATCATCGGTAACAGCACCTCTATACCAGCGCCGCTCTTTTCCAACTTCTCCACTTTGATAGCGGCTGCACCTCTGTATACCCGGTTTGTTTTTTTAATGGACCGTTTTATGATCATTGTATCATGTGATCCGGCTTTCATTAATTCTGCTTTTATCGAAGGATGCAGCGGGCATTCTTCAGTCATGACAAAACGGGTTCCCATTTGTACGGCCTGTGCCCCCATTGATAGTGCGGCCAACAAACCTTTTCCATCGACAAATCCTCCTGCAGCAATAACCGGAATGGTTAGCTCTTGCACGACTTCCGGCAGTAAAACCAATGATGAAACTTCATCCAATCCGGGGTGGCCACCGCACTCAAAGCCTACGACCACTACTGCGTCACACCCTAATTCTTCCGCCTTTTTAGCATATTTTAGAGAAGGGACTACATGGATGACCTTTATACCTGCATTCTTAAACTGTTCCATATACTGAACTGGACTGTACCCTGACGTAAACACGATTTGGATTCCGGCCTCTATTGCCCCGTCTACAAAGTCATCCATCGGCCGTCTTATTCCAATCGCCAAGTTCACCCCAAAAGGTTTATCCGTTCTGGACCTCACTAACTCAATATCTTGAATCATTTCTTTTTTTGAGGGGTATGAACCGGCAGTGAGTAAACCAAGTCCTCCCGCATCAGACACAGCAGATACCAACGGTTCTATACCCAATCTATGCAAACCGCCTTGGATAATCGGGTACTCAATTCCTAACAAATCCGTAATGGCTGTTCTGAATTTCATATTCATCCCCTTCTTTCTTTCCGTTTTTCCAAACGACGATACCGTCCAATGCAGCGACACCCTTTCCTTCATTCAATACAATCAACGGGTTAATGTCCATTTCCATAATATTTCCTTTATTTTGATCAGCAAAATGAGAAATCTGAACAAGCGCATTTGCCAAAGCATCTATGTCGGACTTTTTTCCGCCACGGACACCTAAAAGTAAAGGATAGCCTTTCAGCTCTTTCAGCATGGAATGAGCTTCCAGCGAGGTAATGGGCGCCCTCCTAATTGAAATGTCTTTTAAGACTTCAATAAAAATCCCGCCAAGGCCACATACGATTAAAGGGCCGAACTGTGGATCATTTTTTATCCCGATGAACATTTCGACCCCTTTTTCGGTGATCATCTCTTCTATTAGAATTCCGTTTATTTTTGCTTCAGGCAGATTCTCCTTTATGGATTTACCTATCGACTCGTAAGCTTGAATTAATTCCACTTCATTTTCGATTCCTAAGATAACCCCTCCCTCGTCCGTTTTATGAATAATTTCATCAGAAATCACCTTACAAACGACGGGGAACTGAACCTTATTTTTCATTTGCTCCAGTTGCTCTCTATTTTTTGCAATCATCCCTTTTGGAACAATCATCCCTAGGTCAGAGAGCTGCTGCTTAACTTTTTCTTCCGTCCAAACGCCTTTCTTCTCATAAGGACTTATCATTGGATCCTGAGTTTCTTCTTGAATCGCAGTTGCAGCATTGACATTTGAGGAAAACGTTACAAGCTGCTTTACAGCCGCCATCGTTTTATAGGAGGTATGATATACAGGGACTCTTGCCGTTTGCAGTAAGGTACGGCCTTCGTCCATGAGTTCTTTTGTTCCTGTCAGAGTTATGATAATGGGTTTATCGGTTTTTTGGTCAATATCAATGATCTTTTCACAAATTTTCTTGCCAAGAGTTCCGCCGAATGTAGAATGGACGATAATGACATCGACCTGATCATCCTTCACTAACACTTCAAGTGTTTCGGTTAATATATGTTGTTCATTCAACGCTTGAGCGGTAATATCTATCGGATTGAAAGCTGATCCGTAAACTGGAATGATGGACTGTATTTTTTCTTGCGTTTCTGGCTGAAGACGAATCAAATCCAAATCCAACTGTTCACTATAATCGGCCATCGTTATTCCTGCTGCTCCAGAGTTAGATATCGTAACTATACGGGAGCCTTTTGCACGTTTACCACGTGCAAAAATTTTCATTGTATCGATCATATCATCTATATCATGAATGGGAATGAGACCGAACTGTTTAACAATGGCATTAAAGGCTTGCTCTGATCCCGCTAACGAAGCGGTATGGGACATTGCCGCCTTTTTCCCTAACTCTGAGCGGCCTGCCTTTAAAATAAGTAAAGGCTTGTCACATTTTATGGACTGCTTGGAAAGCTCAATCAACTGTTCCCCGTCCGGGACTCCTTCTAAATAGGCGGCAACCACATCTGTAGAAGTATCCTGCTGCATAAATGAAATACAATCCAATATATTGATATCTGATTGATTCCCTGTATTCACAATATAGGAAAAACCGATATTCTCATCCTGTGCTAGTCCAAAAAGTGAAAAACCGAGTGCTCCACTTTGAGAAGCTAAGCCGATATTTCCTGAGATGAACTCCTTTTTTGATTCAAATGATGTCGAAAACCCCATCGGGATCTTTTCAATGACATTCAGGCATCCGATGCTATTAGGACCAATAATATGAATCCCATGTTTCCGGCTGATTTGCAGCAGTTCATCTTGCAGACGTTTACCTTCCGGACCAGTCTCTGCAAAACCTGAACTGAATAAAATCAAATGTCTTATTTCCTTTTTCCCACAGTCCTCAATCGTCTGTAAAATTCTGCTTGCAGCTACGGCAATGAGAGCTACATCTATTTTTCCCGGGATATCCAAAATACTTGGATAGCAAGTATGTCCGCAAATTTCTTGATATTTTGGATTGACCGGATAAATCTTTCCTTTATATTTGTGCTGAATGAGGTTATTAAGCGGTTTTCCACCAATAGAAGTTAGATCCTGGGAAGCTCCGACGATTGCAATCGATTTAGGGTGTAAAAATTGTTTTACCACTTCTGATCTGGACATTTTCCTTCCCCCTATTTTATGGTTTCACTCAATTTTTCCGGCTATTGATAACGCTTTCATCTTCTGCAGTTTACGAACGATTGTTGATTGATCCACTTTTAATATTTCAGCCGCTTTGTAAGTACTTCCATACTTATTCAACGTCCTTTTAATTACCTTTTCTTCAAAATTCATGACAGCTTCCTTTAGCGGGAGGACTTCTTCCTCTACCTCGGAATCTTGTTCTGTAAGTTCACCTTGAAAAAAAATCGAAGAATATAGAACATCCTTTATGTTAATGGAGTCTCCTTCGGACAATACAAAAAAGCGCTCAATGACATTCCGTAATTCTCGAACGTTTCCCGGAAAATTATAACGTAAGAGCATTTCAAATGAATCTGGTGTAATCTTTTTAGACATCCCATAGATTTGATTATATTCGCTTAGAAACAGTTCAATTAAAGGAATCAAATCCTCCGTTCTTTCTTTAAGGGGTGGCAATGTAATAGGAATTACATTTAATCGGAAAAATAAATCTTCACGAAATTCCCCTTTTTTCACTTGCTCTTCAAGATTACGATGGGTAGCAGCCAAGATTCGGACGTCCACTTTAATAGGTCTAGTTCCACCAAGGCGCGTCACTTCTTTTTCTTGAATCACCCTCAGCAGCTTCACTTGCAGGGGAAGCGGGAATTCCCCGATTTCATCCAGGAATATGATTCCCTTGTTCGCCAATTCAAACATACCGGGTTTCCCTTTCTTTCCCGCCCCTGTAAAGGCGCCCACTTCATAACCGAATAGCTCGGATTCAAGCAATGTTTCAGGGATGGAACCACAGTTGATGGTGATGAAGGGTCCATCACTCCTATTACTATTAAGTTGAATGATTCTTGCAACCTCTTCTTTCCCTGTTCCGGATTCTCCAAAAATCATGACGGTAGACTCGAATGAAGCAACCTTTTTTGCTACATCGACGATTTTTCTCATTTTTGGGGAATCCGCAATGAAATGGCAGCGTGACTTGATTTCCATTCGATATTGCGATAATTCCTCCTTATAGCGTTCTGTCAATTGCTTATTACTTTCCACTTCTTCCTGCAGCTGGATTAGTTCTGTAATATTCCGGACATTAATGACGATAAAGTCAACCTCTCCATTGTTATTGAGGGCAGGATTGACGGTAATGATTAAATTAATATTGGACTCCAGTTGTTCCACTAACGTTACGGATTGTTTCTCCTTAACGATTTCCTTTATTTCCTTAATTATAAAAGATGGAAAAATCTCAAAAATCTTCTTCCCGTTAAGGTCATGGTTACTTTCTTCCTGAACTAACGCGATGAACGCTTGGTTATATCTGATAATTCTTCCTGTTGGATCCGTAATCACAATCCCATCATAAGAAGCGGATATGATTGCCTCCAATTGTTGATTTAACTCCCGTACCGTCTCCAGCTCTCCTGAAATTTTTTCCATTTCAGAAATATCCTGAAAGACCCCTACAACTCCGGTCACTTCACCATTTTCTATAATCGGCGTCCGATTCGTTATATATTTCCGATTTCCAACTTGATACTTTGTGGCATATTGAGGCTCTCCGGTTCGAAGGACTTCAAGCATCCCACTCGGAATAAATACATCATTTAAAAAGCGACCTAGTGCACCATTTCGTTTTACTCCGCTTATTCTTTCGGTTGCTGGATTAAAGGAAGTGATTATACCGTTTTTATCAATGGCTACTATTCCATTATGGGCATGTTCAAAAACGGACTCCAGTTCTTTTAAACGCCTTTCCAACATTTGAATATACATATGGTTAAGCCGCTTTTGACTAATGATTCCCACGATAGAATCATATTTGTTTTGAACTAAATAAAAGGCTTTATTCCGCTCTAGAAGAAAATGAATATCTTCATTTTCTGAAACATACATATAATCCTGGTCCAAATGCAATGGCGAAACTTCAATTTCATTGTTCTGGATGGCGACAAATACCGAATCCCTGGTAATCATTCCAAGCAATCGATCATGAATACTGAATACTGGCAGACCATCTAGGGAGGATTGTTCAAAAAATGCCTGTACCTCTTTTAAAGGCTGGTTTTCCTTTACCCGCATAGAAGTTTTAATGATTATATCTTTACTAAGCATGTTCATTGAACAATCCCTCCAAGTAGTCTTTTCCTCAGTTTATTTCTAGAATAAAATGTATTCCTTTTCTAGATCATGCGTACGCTCCTCACGAAAATCAGCTCTTTTTAGTCCACTCTTTTAGAGATTTACCAAATAAAGACGCGACAAGTACTCCGTTACACCGAAATCAATTTCTGCTTTTAAAGAAGTTACATACGGCATCTTTAACTTGATGCTTTTTTTTGCTGTTGATGCCATTGTGATGATTGCCCACTCCTTTAGAAAGTTCTTAATCCACGGATAAAGTCCCTTTGTCCTCATACACCAGCTCGCAGAAATTAATAGAGTGGAATCTTTCTAGTTTTCATAGAATCATTCCATAATGGGTGTAATATGAATGCCTATCCGACCTGGATGGTAGCCCGATCAAGGATGCGCTCGGCAAAGGATTCGCTGAATTCCTTTTTTCTAATTTGGTCGATTTTCCGAGTGGAATAGAAAGCAATTGACGTGATGAAAGAACGAAGCGATCGATGTCCCTGCCGTGAACCATTGTGTCCCCGTAGGTCCGGGGAAGTTGATTGTTTAGTTCAGAAATGACACATGTATCATTCTGAATAAGCGATTGGACAACATCGACAGATAAACCAAGATTACAAAAGCCCTTATCAATACGAGGGATACTTGAATAAGTGCTACATCGTTTCCCCCTGTTTGATCAACATAGAATCTCTGAAAGATTAACTGGAATATAGTCACATGGCTCCATGGAAAAGGTATCTGGGAAGGGGGCGGCAAGAACGTACGGATATGAAAATGAGAAAGGCGACTGTCACGGGCATAAACACAAGGAATGCCAATAATTAAATGATAAAGAAGACATTATGTAATCGCCCTTTTTGACGGACCATCTCCTCCACGAGCGTTTGCGGTTCATTACAAAAAGGGGCAAGGAACACTTGTGGACTTAATAGCCAAGATCGCCTTTTCTGAGTTTGTTAGCCTTCTTTGATAAAAAATCTCCCAATCTTTCCTTAACTAAGTATTCCCCCCTCATACACATGAGGAGAAAATGAGTGTGTAATTAAGTTAATATTCATACTATTCTTATAGTTTAGAAGAAAAAGTAATATAAATCAAACACCACACTCTCATTTTATGGAAAGAACAAACATATTGGGCAGTACCATTCACCGCATGATGTTTCATTCTCTTACACTTGCATGCTTTCAATGATGGTGGCAATTAAGTATCCAATATGCGTCACCTATTAAACTGCGGCTTGCGTTTATCCATAAAGGCACTTACACCTTCTTGGAAATCATTTGATTCGAAGCATAGGCCTTGAACAAAACCTTCAAATTCAAATGTTTCACTAATATCAGCATGCATGCTCCTGTTTACTAGCCTCTTTGTTAACCCCATTGCCATACCAGGAGCATTGGCAAGCTTAAGAGCAATTGAAGATGCTTCATCCAAAAGTAAGCCATCTTCAACCACTCTATTAATTAGACCAATTTCATAAGCTTGTTCCGCAGTAACACGTTCACCCAAAAGCATCAATTCCATTGCACGATGGCGTCCGATCAACCTAGGCAGGAAATGAATGGATCCAAGATCAGGTATCAACCCAACATTCAGAAAGCTCTGAACAAAAAACGATGATCTGGCCGCAATAATCATATCGCAGGCTAAGGCGAGACTGGTTCCGGCTCCTGCTGCCGCCCCGTTCACTGCGGCAATCACGGGTTTCTCCAAATCCATTATGGAGTGGATCACCTCATGTCCCACTTGCAATCTCTTTCTTCCAGCGGCTGCGTTTATACCTTGTAATGTGCTCAGGTCACCACCTGCGGAAAATGCTTTCCCCTCACCCGTTAAAATAACTGCTTTTACACCTGCATCATGTTGGAGCGATTTAAAGAAATCTGATAATTCTTCCCGCATTTCGACAACTAGCGCATTTCTGATTTCCGGTCTATTTAATGTAACAAGACAAACCCCGTTTTCAACAGAAGTTTCAATATGGTTGTAGGCCACCTTAATCATCCTCTCCTAATCAATAGTTCTTCCCATCACTCACTATCATCCTAAAAACGGGGGAGTACGCTTTTCTACAAATGAGCGAACTCCTTTCCGTATCCACGCACAATGTAAATAATATCTGTGTTCCAGCTTCTTTATCCGGGATGCCAAACAATTCTTCTACACTGGCTTTGGTCGGATTGAATTGCTATCGGGGCATTTCTTCCAATGGTTTCGGCAAGCTCCAAAGCTTCACTATAAAAGTCATCCACTTCCATAAGGCGCTAAAATGATTTTTCGCATCGATAATGGAATAGCCTATCGTTATTTCCTTACTTTTCTGTTTTCCATATCATGAACGTACCTATACCCCCAGCAAGTAGCTCACCAGTTTCTGATTCTAATTTCGCCTCAAGGGAAGCAATTCTCCTTCCACTATGGACCACCTTGGCTGTTGCATAGATGATTGTTCCTACAAAAACCGGTGCAATGAATTGGGTTGTCAAAGATACGGTTGCGACCTTCGCTTCATAAAACTTATGACGCAGGGTGACGCCCATTATGGAATCGAGCAAGGCAGCCGTTACTCCCCCATGTACAGATCCGTTTACATTAAGAAAATTAGGGGTCATGGGCATTTTTATCCTGACATGATTTTGATCCAATTGATCCATTTCTATCCCCATTTGCTTCCAGAATGGGGAGGATTCATACTCATTTTTAAATAGGCTTATATATTCTTCATCAAGATTCTTGTTTGTCTGTGTTTTTTCTTCAGTCAATTTACATTTCTCCTTTCTATTCTGATAAACTTGCAAGAAACATGCCAAATAATAAATTGAAAGATCTCTCTCTTTTCCGCCGAATCTCGGTATAATCAATGTAAAATTGCATTATATTAATGCGTTTTTACACAAAAGATCACCTTTTCTAAAAAAAAAGGCTTTTTAAATAACAGGACTGTCTACTAACTAATGACCTGTCACACTTAAATGAAAGTAGACTTTTCATTTTCCCTCTTGCTTATCTGGTGTTACGCGAACAAGATTCGTCATTTGAAAAGAAACCAATACGGCAATGATCAGCAGTACACTGATAAACCCGATGATTCCTCCCCAGCCAAAATGATGTAGAAAGAATCCACCATACCAACTGACAAAGCCTGAACCGGTATAATAGAATAATAAATAGAAGGAAGAAGCTTGCGCTTTTTGTTTTTCTGTTGCCAAATAGCCTACCCATCCGCTGGCAGCCGTATGTCCAGCAAAAAAACCAAATGTAAAGACAGTAATCCCTGTTATTTTAACAAGTAGTTCATCATGTAATGTTAGCAGCGCTCCAAATAGCAGGATAGTAACCGACCAACTAATCACTTGTCTGCAAGAATAGCGATCAGCCAATTTCCCAAACCATACCGAACTCCATATACCTATTAAATTAACGACAAAAACAAAGCTAAAAACCGTTTGACTTAAGTTATACGGTGCTTTTGTGAGTGGATATCCGAGATAGTTCAATAATGTAACATACACACCCATGAATAAGAACCCGATCCCATACACACATAATAGATTTTTACTTCTTAAACCTTCTTTCATGTTCCATGCCCAATGATTAAACGAGATTGAAATCATTCGGAAGTTTTTGGATTCAGGCAGAAAACCAAAAAACCAAAGACTGCATAATAAACTGGCCATCCCCAGGACCATCAAGGCTATTTGCCAAGAAAAAAGATCGGTCAGAGTGCCAATTACGATGCGTCCCACAAAACCGCCCACAGCGTTTCCAGCAACATAAACCCCTATTACTCTCCCAATGCTCTTCGGGGAAAATTCCTCATTCAAATACGCCATGGCTATGGAGGGAAAACCGGATATAGTAACCCCCTCTAAAAATCTAATCGCTAGGAATACATGAAAATAATGAGTAAAAGATGAAGCAATAGCTAGAATGGAAGTTAATATTAACGAAAGGCTCATTATCGTCTTTCTGCCATATGCATTGGATAAAGTCGAGATAAAAAGCAAACTAATTGCTAACGAAACCGTAGGCAATGAAACGGCAAAACTGGCAGTTGACGGTGAAACATGGTATTTCTCTGAAAAAAGACTGATCAGTGGTTGAGGGCTATACAAGATGGAAAATGAAACAATACTCCCCAATAACAATCCAATTAGCGCCAGACGATACTCACGGCTACCACTTTCAATATATTGCACTTTTTCCGCTTCCCTTCTTACTTTCGGTAGGTTCTGTACCCGCCCTACATGCCTGTAATGAATCAATATCTACAGCCTCACTACCATTTTTTGAGTCTTTTTATAAACTAAGTTGACTTGATCCCATCTTTGTTTATTTGTTCACATCCAGTACCCTTAACAGCCACAATCATTTCCTTTTTGTCAACCATTACACTCCTATACTTTTGGTTTTCGTCAACTTTGCTATTGGGGACTGTACCCAATTAACATGCAAATATCATGCCATCAAAAATGAGCGAAATAGTTAGGTCTTTTTCGTATATAATGGGAGATCACCAGTGAAATCTCTTAATTGTAGGGATATTCGATTACCCTCAGGGTTCACATAGCTCGCTGGATTGTTTTAAACAAAAAGGTCAATCAGTAAAAACTGGCAGACCCTACAGACGCCTCCGTTCTTAATAATTGCTCAGCTATCGCCGTGGTATTTACCCCCTTCATAAAAATGCCATTTGTAAAAGTTGAAATCAGAGCAAGATTGTCATTAAACCCAGGAATCTATTCTAAAATCGTTTCGGCAAAACATTCACACATTAAATAGGAATTGATATACAAAGTAAAAAAACATCCAACTAGTTGGATGTTTTTTTTCAAATAAAGATATGAAATGGTTTGAACGTTATATAATTCCTTTGATTCGAAAAAATTGAATAAGTATTAGCTAGGCACAAACTTAAGTATTCCTTCCAGATAAACACCTTGTTCTTTTCTCGTACACGCTCTTAACTTAATTCTTCCTTCCATTTCTAATTCCTTGGCTAATTGAACTACTTTAGTTCCATCTTCGGCTATCTCTACTGAAAAGAAATTACCCCGAGTGGAAGTTTGAATGAACTTAAATAATCTATCTTTATTCATCTAAACAACTCCTTATTTATATACAAATTCGACATAAAAGATAATCTACCTGCGATAATAAGAAATAAAAAACTTCTTGCCGCATATTATCCGTAAAACAAAAAAGAAAAAAGCCAAAACCCTTTAAAGGTTTTGGCTTTTTTAAGTTAGTGTCCCAGGAGAGATTCGAACTCCCGACCGACGCCTTAGAAGGGCGTTGCTCTATCCAGCTGAGCTACTGAGACATATCGCTGTTTTTCTTCAGTTCAGTATAGCGGTCACTTTTCGTACTTAGACCGTAATCGTGCTCTTTATTATAACTTAGTATAATACTCATTGCAATACTAGTAATATTAAATATTGAAGAGTTTTAGAACACCCCTACCATTCATACAATATTTATCATGGTATTTGAATGAAGTTTGCAGTAAAAAATGGAGAATACACTTTATCGAACAATTCGAAGTTATCATTTATAACTTATTTCTACTTCAACATCTAATAAGCCTTTTCTTTTGGTCATACGAAAAAACCTCCTATATCGTTAGGTGGATAAATCGATATACGGTGTAATTTCTTACATGACCGTTATACTGACCGTTTCACTAAACGATATAGAAGGTTTTCGCATCGGGCTTTAAAGCCACTTTGTTAGTGTCCCAGGAGAGATTCGAACTCCCGACCGACGCCTTAGAAGGGCGTTGCTCTATCCAGCTGAGCTACTGAGACGTTTATGATATAAGTTGCGGTAAAACTTATGTATTACCTTAACTGTTCCCTTAGGACACTTCTTATTATAGTAGGATATCAAAAGAAAGTCAACGGTTTTTCATAAAAAGTTTTTTCTTTTTTATGAAACAGGAAGCGGGTAAAAACGCTTCCTGTTCATAATACATGAAGTCATTCCATTTGATAAGCATTTCTTAGTTCCTCAACGATTTTTCCTTCAAGGTCATAGAAGATGATTTCAAGTTGGTCATTTCCGATATCCAAAATGGCATAGGTTTTCTCTTTTCGTCCACGCGGCTGACGTATGCTTCCCGGGTTGATGAAGAGCTTGCCGTCAATCCATTCTGAACCTGCAGCGTGGGAATGACCAAAGCAAATAATATCCGCCCCTGTCTCTTCACTTTTATAGGATAGGTTCATCAGCGTCATATTTATGTTATAGAGGTGTCCATGCGTAAGGAAGAAACGCTTGCCTGCGATACTCTCCACAATATCATTCGGATATGCCGAATCATAGTCACAATTCCCACGAACGGCTAAGAACTCCGACATGTGAGGGTCATTTTTTTCCAACTCTGAATCACCGCAATGAATCATGGCAGCAACCTCTTGTTTATGACGGTCTGTAATCATGCTGATTTCATGAGTTAAGCCGTGACTGTCACTCATTATTAGCACTTTCATCGTCACATTCCTTCTTCCCTTTTTAGAAATAGATCAAGTTTTTCATCTAGAGCCCTCAATGCGTTGGCACGGTGGCTGATTTTGTTTTTTTCCTCTTTTGTCAATTCGGCGTTTGTTTTGCCCTGTTCCTCAACAAAAAAGATGGGATCATAACCAAATCCATTCGTTCCTGAAGGCTGTTCTGTAATCAAACCTTCCATCGTTCCCGATACGGTAATCGTTCCCTGGTTGGGTGACGCTAGTGCCAAGGCGCAATAAAATCTCGCCGTTCTAGCCTCTTTTGGCACGCCTTCCAGTTCCCGGAGGACTTTTTCCGTGTTTGCTTCATCACTCTTAGACTCTCCGGCATAGCGCGCAGAATATACGCCTGGACGGCCCTCCAATGCATCTACGATCAATCCGGAATCATCCGCAATGACAAAGTGTCCTAGCTGATGGGCGATGGCCTCTGCTTTCAAGATTGCATTCGCTTCAAAAGTTGTTCCTGTTTCCTCCACATCCGGTGCATCCGGTACATCGAGAAGCGTTTTGACTTCATATCCCTTAGCAGAGAACAAGCTTTCGAATTCCTTGGCTTTTCCTTTATTTTTCGTTGCAATAATTACTGTCTTCATTCTTCGTTTCACCCTTTTGTATTTTATCGGCTATGGACCCAAAAGCTTCTTTTTGCACCTCAAATAAGGTATGAAGCCCTTCTTACGCTATAGAAAGCATTTCCTGTATGTACATGTCGGCTTCTTCCCCAGTGCCCTGCAATTCGACGGATTCGCTGCTTCCTGACTTGGTGATAATCATATCCACCAGGGCTGCTGAATCTTTCAGGTAATTTAAGTCTAACACAAATCTGGCTTGTTCAATAATCCCGATACTTATGGCCACTGTATTTCCATCGCACGTCCTATAATTTCCCTATTGAGGATTCCCTTAATGTCCGCTTTGCCTGCAAGGAGCATCGAATACTGATTCCCCCCCAGAAAGGAACGACATCCACACTGCTGTACAAACGAATAAGAGACAGCGGTTGGCTGCCTCCTTATGACATCTATAGGATTAAAAATTCCTTTAAAAACTACCTGTGTTGACTTTTTCTGGACGGACCACAGGCTCTGATAATTTCTTGCC
The DNA here is from genome assembly GCF_918698115.1 of Peribacillus sp. Bi96. Lineage (GTDB taxonomy): Bacteria > Bacillota > Bacilli > Bacillales > DSM-1321 > Peribacillus. The sequence continues at coordinate 220,635 of NZ_CAKKLV010000001.1, read as the reverse complement.
TTCTTCATTAAGAATATCTGCGCTGCCCTGTACTTGTACTTCAACGCTTTCAATTCCTTTCTGTTCCGTTAAAGAAAGGACCAAGGCATCCAGGACTTCTTGTGACACCTTTTTCTCTTTGAAACTGCCAAGGATATTTTCGTTAAAATTGAGACTGACCTTACCTTCCGCCACTTTAGGCTGGTCAAGTAATGCTACATCACTCATGAATCCTGTCTGTAAGTTCGAACCCGAAGGACTCTTCGTCAATTCCTGAATGACCGCTGTGACATTATCAGACACCGTTTCACTGATCCTCCGTGTTACCGGCACATAATAGGTGTACTCCTCGTCACCGCCTACATAATAAACAGTCAGGGCTTTGGAATTGGAGATGTCAACCACGTCACTCGTATCGATATTGATTCCTGAAGACCTTGAAATATTCTCATCAATCGGTGTGCCATTGACCGGCATTTCGGAAATATCTTCCCCATTTATTCTCATTTTGATTTTATCGACTGAGTCGAATTGTGTCAGGGTCCATGTAATGGCTTGAAGGATTTTAAGTTCATCTTCTTTTTGATAGTTTTTGAACTCTGGTGAAAAGTCCGCCACAGCCACCCCTTCTTTAATGTTCACGCTTATTTGGGTATCGGCAGGAATGACTGCCCTGAACCCGTTGGGAAGTTTATCGGTGACAGGCCCGTTATCGACAAGGTAATCAAGCGCCTGTTTAGCGACGGCTTCAGATTTCGGAAGTTCCAAAGTCTGTGGAACGACATACCCACTTTTATCAATTAAGTATAACTCCGTCTTTACTGTTTTTGACTCAACAGCGCCTTTTTCTCCATCTGTTGCCGGCTGTTCTTCACCATTCGTCTCTTTTAATGATGATTCATCCTCGACTAATGAAACATCTTTTGGTGGATCAATTTCCTTTTTCTCTTCACCGCCAAATAATCCGCAGCCCGAAAGCCAAATAGAAGATGCCAGAATGGTCACAACCATAGTTACTTTTGATTTATTGGACATAAAATCACTCCTAGGACAGTTTGTACTCCTATTTATACGAGCCCTAAGGGAAAATAGACCAATTATTTTTCTCTCTCATAATGGAGCTGGGCAATTCACCTGTACTGCTGGATGTTTTTCAGCTTTAATGGGATTTCGGGACTTTCCGCTTGAAACAATCGAATCTCATTCCCCAATCAACGTTCAAATTGTAAAAGCCATAAAAAAAACTGTAGACAAACTCGATTTCTATCGAGTTTGTCTACAGTTTGAAAGCTTCCAAATGGAAGCTTTAGAAGTGGTCAATTTTAATGGTTTCGATTGTATTAATATGAATACCGAGCCAGCTCGATGCGATTGAACCAAACATATCTCTTGAACCTGTTGTATAAAAGCGATGAACTGGACGGAGCTTGCTTTTATTGATTAATTTATAGTAATCCAAAATGACACTTGCCTCACGGGCCGTCTCTTCCCCAGAGGATATGACTTGTACTCCATCCCCCATATAGGATGAGATTACTGGTCCCAACAGTGGATAATGGGTACAGCCAAGAATCAAAGTATCGATTTTCGTTTTCTTTAACGGGTTCAAGGTTTGTGCCACGACCCTATTTACAATCCCCCCTTGAAATTCGCCGCTTTCTACGATCGGAACGAATTTCGGGCATGCTAAACTATCAACTTTCACATCGGAATTGATGGAGAACAGCGCGTCGTCATATGCTTTGCTTTTCACCGTCCCCTCCGTACCAATAACACCAATATGTAAGGAATTTGAAACTTTCAATGCCGCCCTTGCACCAGGGTGAATGACACCCAATACAGGGATCGGAAGTATGGCCCTGATTTCATCCAGTACCGCTGCAGTCGCCGTATTGCAAGCAATGATCAGCATCTTAATATCCTTCTTCATCAAGAACCTCGTCATTTGCCATGTGAAGGTTTGGACATCCTTTTTGGACCTTGGCCCATAAGGGCATCTTGCAGTATCACCTAAGTAAATTATATTTTCATTTGGCAGTTGACGCATGACCTCTTTAGCTACAGTCAAGCCGCCTACGCCTGAATCAATGATTCCTATTGGTTGTTTCAAAAAACTCGCCTCATTTTTCTTTCATTTCTTGATGTAGTTTTGCTAGAATTCGTTGAAGGGAAACGATGTCAGTATCATTAAAATTGGCTAGCACGCCACACAAGTACTGCTGCCTTTTATTAATCACTTCTTCGATAATCCTTTCACCTTCCTCCAGAAGGTGGATACGAACGACACGCCGGTCCTTTTCATCTTTGACACGCAAAACAAGCTGATGTTTCTCCATGCGGTCAATCAGTTCCGTCGTTGTGCTGAAGGCGAGAAACATCTTCGTGGACAATTCGCCAATCGTCATGTCGCCCGATTCAAAAAGCCATTGCAAAGCCACGAATTGAGGGATGGTAATTTTATAATCATGGAGTATTTCTCTTCCCCTTTGCTTAAGCCATGTCGATACATAGCGCAATTCCTTCTCGATTTCGGCTACATAAGCAACCTGATTCTCTTCATCCATTGACTCCGCTCCCCACTTCATGAAACTTATCATACTACCATTTTGGATGAAAGTGAAATGAATTTCAAGATTGATTGTTGGAAATCCATAATGAAATCCCCTTCACTAAAATAAGCAGCATCTAAAGAAGTCAAAACAACCAAATTGTTTTGGACTTCCTTATATGCTGCCAAATAGAACGGGTGAGAAATTATTTATTATGCTTACGTATTAAGAGTCAACACATTAAAGTTTAAGTTCTCCCATACGAAGGAGTTCTATGACTGCCTGCGAACGTCCTTTGACTCCAAGCTTCTGCATCGCATTCGAGATATGGTTTCGAACTGTTTTTTCGCTAATAAACAATTCACCTGCGATTTCTTTTGTTGTTTTGTCTTGTACTAGTAACTCAAATACTTCTTTTTCTCTTTTGGTGAGTAGTGGCTTATGAGTGAATTCGTTCTCCTTCAAGTAATGTTACCCTCCTTGCCTTCACCAGCATAAAACCCGGAGTGGGTGTCTATTTAGTCAAGATATAGTATGTCGGGCGGGGCAAGGGAGTGACTCTTTTACTTGTCTAATTGAAAATTATTTTAGGAATGTTCGACCTCGGTTTGCCACATCCAATGCTTCATCTCTTCCGTCCAAGGTACCGGCTTTCCGGTGGTCTTGGAGACTTGGACAATCGTCCCCCTGCCCGTTAAACAAATTGAACCATCTTGTTTCGTTCCCATGTAATGGATGTCGACAGAAGATTTTCCGATACTGTCAGCTTTCACATGGATCGTCAATTGATCATTGAAAAACACCTGTTGTAGATAATCACACTGTAAATCGGCAACAACCGGTATCTCTTCACTTCCAGCCGAAGTCCAATCCATCATAAAACCCAGGCTATTGAAATACTCGATCCTTGCTTCCTCAAAATAAGTAAAAGGAATCGTGTTATTCAAGTGCCCGAACATATCAGTTTCAGAAAAGCGGACCTTCATCTCATGTTTAAAAGAAAAATCATTGATCCACTCCGTTATATTATCGATATATGATATTCTGCCCAATTTGTGCACTCCCTTTCAGAAATGAATGGCTATTCACTCATTTTATAAGAAAAGAAGGAATATGAAAAGGATTTTCTATTGAAATCTGTTTATTTTGATTCATAAACAGTTCATATGTCATATTCTCGCCATTTTTTGGAGGCTAAAAGTCACTATGCGTAGTGGAGGTACATCCACTCCATTTTATCATTCTGGTTTCAATCCATTATTGCCTATCAATCCTTATATTTTTAGAATGAAGAACATCATATCGATTTCCATCCTTCAGGTCTGGAACTAATATAGGCGATAAAAAAAGAAGAACCCATATCCTAAGATACAGGTTCTTACATGTTCATTATTAAACTTCGTCGCTTCCGAAGAAGTTACGGAATTGTTGGATCGTAGTATCACGGTTCAACGCAGCAATCGAAGTCGTTAATGGAATGCCTTTAGGGCAAGATTGCACACAGTTTTGTGAGTTACCGCAGTTTGCAAGTCCTCCATCACCCATGATTGTATTTAAACGTTCAGCTTTATTCATTGCACCCGTTGGATGTGCGTTGAATAAACGAACTTGTGATAATGGTTGTGGCCCCATGAAGTCTGAATTGCTGTTTACGTTTGGACAAGCTTCCAAACAAACACCGCAAGTCATACATTTAGATAATTCGTAAGCCCATTGACGTTTCTTTTCTGGCATACGTGGTCCTGGTCCAAGATTGTACGTACCATCGATTGGAATCCAAGCTTTTACCTTTTTCAATGAGTCGAACATACGGCTACGGTCGACTTGAAGGTCACGAACAACAGGGAAAGTACGCATTGGAGCAAGACGAACCGGCTGTTCTAATTGGTCAATAAGAGCTGTACAAGATTGTCTAGGTTTACCATTGATAACCATTGAACAAGCACCACATACTTCTTCAAGACAGTTCATGTCCCAAGCGATTGCTGTAGTGTGTTTGCCTTGTACTGTTACTGGATTACGACGAATTTCCATTAGAGCGGAAATTACATTCATATTCGGACGGTACGCTAATTCAAATTCCTCATCATAAGGAGCTGAATCCGGTGTATCTTGACGAGTGATTATAAAACGGACTGTTTTAGTCTCAGATTTAGTTTCAACCATTTTTTTGCTCCCCCTCTTTAATGTTTCGTAGTGTAATCACGTTTACGTGGTGCGATAAGTGATACATCAATATCTTCATAATGGAATTCAGGTGCTTGATCCAAGCCTTTGAATGTCGCCATAGTCGTTTTCATGAATTTATCATCATTACGTTCTGGGAAATCAGGTTTGTAATGAGCTCCGCGGCTTTCGTCACGGTTTAAAGCACCAATTGTGATAACACGTGCCAATTGCATCATGTTTTGAAGCTGTCTAGTGAATGCAGCTCCTTGGTTGCTCCATTTAGCCGTGTCATTGATGTTAATTTTCTTGTAACGTTCCATCAACTCAAGAATCTTGTTGTCCGTTTCTTTCAACTTGTCATTGTAACGAACTACAGTAACATGCTGTGTCATCCACTCACCAAGTTCTTTGTGAAGGACGTACGCATTTTCGTTACCATCAAGAGACATGACATCATTCCATTTTTCCTGTTGTTGTTTTTCGTACCCTTCATACAATGAAGATGGAATGGATTCTGAAGTTTTATCAAGGCCTTCAATATATTTAACGGCATTCGGTCCAGCGACTGAACCACCATAGATTGCAGAAAGAAGTGAGTTCGCACCAAGTCGGTTACCGCCATGTTGAGAGTAATCACACTCACCTGCAGCAAATAAACCTTTAATGTTTGTCATTTGGTCATAATCCACCCAAAGTCCGCCCATAGAATAGTGAACGGCAGGGAAGATTTTCATTGGAACTTTACGAGGATCTTCACCCATGAATTTCTCGTAGATTTCAATGATTCCGCCAAGTTTGATATCAAGTAATTTAGGATCTTTATGAGAAAGATCCAGGTAAACCATGTTTTCTCCATTAATACCAAGCTTCATGTTCATACATACGTCGAAGATTTCACGAGTCGCGATATCACGAGGTACAAGGTTACCATAAGCAGGGTATTTTTCTTCAAGGAAATACCAAGGTTTTCCGTCTTTATATGTCCAGATACGTCCACCTTCACCACGAGCAGATTCACTCATTAGACGAAGCTTATCATCTCCAGGGATTGCAGTTGGATGAATTTGAATGAACTCACCATTTGCATAATTTACACCTTGTTGATAAACAATGGATGCTGCTGAACCTGTATTAATCATTGAGTTAGTTGATTTACCGAAAATGATTCCAGGACCACCGCTCGCCATGATGACAGCGTCGCCAGGGAATGATTTGATTTCCATTGAAGTCAAGTTCTGTGCTACGATACCGCGTGCTGTTTGATCGTCATCGATAACAGCTCCAAGGAATTCCCAGCCTTCATATTTCGTTACAAGGCCTTCTACTTCATAACGACGAACCTGCTCGTCCAATGCATAAAGTAATTGCTGACCAGTTGTTGCACCAGCAAATGCTGTACGGCTATGTTGAGTACCACCGAAACGACGGAAATCAAGAAGACCTTCCGGAGTACGGTTGAACATTACGCCCATACGGTCAAACATATGGATAATCGATGGTGCTGCTTCGCACATCGCTTTAACCGGTGGTTGGTTAGCTAAGAAATCTCCGCCATAAACTGTATCATCAAAGTGGATATATGGAGAATCCCCTTCACCTTTTGTATTTACTGCCCCATTGATTCCGCCTTGGGCACAAACTGAGTGAGAGCGTTTAACAGGTACTAAAGAAAATAAATCTACCTGTTGTCCCAGCTCTGCTGCTTTGATCGTAGCCATTAAACCAGCTAGACCTCCACCAACGATAATAATTTTACCTTTACCCAATTCTGTCACTCCCTTATTTCCATTAGCAAAGCTATGTTTTTCCTAATACTTATAATTAAACTCTATCTTCTTATACGAAAGCGAAAATTGCGCTAACCCCTACATAAGAAAGAAGAACGAAAACGATCAAAGTAACGTAAGTCATGATTTTTTGCGATTTAGGTGAAACTGTCAGACCCCAGCTCACTGCAAATGACCATAATCCATTAGAGAAGTGGAAAATTGTCGAAATGACCCCAACTAAATAAAATGCAATCATAAATGGATTAGAGAAAATCTCTGCCATCATGTCAAAGTCAACCTCTGTACCTAATGCTGCTTGAATTCTAGTTGACCAAACATGCCAAACAAGGAAAATCAACGTAATGATTCCGCTTAGACGTTGTAAAAAGAACATCCAATTCCGGAAAAATCCAAATCTACCCAAATTATTTTTAGCCGTAAACGCGATATAAATCCCGTAAACCGCATGATAAATCAAAGGTAAGAAAATGATGAAGATTTCCAAGAAATAACGAAACGGTATGCTTTCTAAGAAATGTGCTGCTGAATTAAATGATTCCGGTCCCTTTGTTGCCATATAGTTGGTAACTAAATGCTCCAACAAAAACAGCCCGATCGGAATAACTCCAAGTAGTGAATGAAGTCTACGATTCCCAAACTCACGATTTTTTGCCACTAAGTGCCCCCCCTTAATTTGTGAAAAATCATGCAAAGATAATCTGGTGGCTACCTTTTATCTCCGCGTGAAAATATAGTATAGAGTCAGAAAACTCCTCTATACTCCCTTTACAATTATGTGACATGTCCATTTTACTCCTGACTTCAATGTGCGTCAAGAAAACGGATACAAGAAATCTCTTTTTCAGAATAGATTTTATTGGATTAAATTGTCTATTTTTTATCTATCAAGTATATATTTTGGAGAAATTATTCTTTAATCTATTAATATCCCGGTATAATTTCTCATTTTTTTCCAATTGTTATTTAAATAAATAAAAAACAGTATAATTTGCAAAAGAAAAACGTTTATAATAGATTTACAGAAAGAGGCGATAATCTATGAAAAAAAATATTGCTGCTGCGATAGAAGAAGAAATTGAAACTGAACAAATTCAAACTGAAGATTTCCAAGTTCCAGCTTTCGGATATGAATTAATCAGAGAAGTTCTATTGAACGATATTCTCGGAAAAGACTCTAATCAAATCCTCTATTGGGCAGGTAAACAGCTAGCAAGAAAATTTCCATTGAATGGCGATCAGGAAATTATTGGATTTTTCCAGAGCGCTGGATGGGGCAATCTCGAAATCATGAAGTATACGAAAAACGAGATGGAATACTCATTGACCGGTGAAATAATCAGCCGCCGACTGGATTTACATCCTGACTGTCACTTCCAACTTGAAGCCGGCTTCCTTGCCGAGCAGTTTACACTGCAAAAAAAATTCCTCAGCGAATCAACGGAAGAAGTCAAACGCCGCGCAAAAAAGGTGACATTCACCATTCAATGGGATCCCAGAGATCCAATCTAATAAGCCCATAAAACAGACTTACCCTTTTAACCGGAAGTCTGTTTTTTTATTGGGCTCCATTCATTCTCAAGCTAGTACATTTGCATGCTGTCCAAGTTTAAATGCTTCATGAAGAGATTCGACAGCCTTCACCATTTCCTTTTCATTGACAACTGTCGAGACTTTTATTTCCGATGTGCTAACCATTTTCACTTGGATGCCTGTATGGGCCATCACTTCGAACATCTCGGCGGCCACTCCTGGATTGGATACCATACCGGATCCGACGATGGACACTTTGGCCAAACCGCCTTCCGTTTCAATACGATTGAATGCCAATTTTTCTTTATTATTTTCCAGCACGATCAAGGCTGCTTCCGTATCTTCACTTTTAATGGAGAATGATAGATTGGTGGTATCCTCGGCGGTCATGCTTTGAATGATAATGTCCACATTAATTCTGTTTTTCGCAAGTGTCGTGAAAATTGTTGATAATACACCAAGTGATTGGGGCAAACCATATACTGTGACTCTTGTAATACTGTCTTCAAAAGCAATGCCGCGTACGATTAAGTTTTCTTCCATAGTTGCTTCCTCCTCAATGATCGTTCCTGATTCTTTCTCCATGCTCGAACGGACTTCAAGCGGAATTTGATAGTTTTTTGCATATTCGACAGCCCTTGGATGAAGGACGCCTGCCCCCAGATTGGCAAGTTCCAGCATTTCATCGTAAGAAATGGATTGGAGTTTTCGAGCGCCTTTTATGTAGCGTGGGTCCGTTGTGAAAACACCCGTTACATCCGTATAAATATCGCATCTATCCGCATTCAGCGCTGCAGCGATGGCAACCGCCGTCGTATCGGAACCGCCTCGCCCTAAGGTAGTGATCTCCCCATTTGCATCGTTCCCCTGGAAACCGGCTACGACCACTATTTTCTTTTCCAAAAGCTGAGCTTGGATCCTTGAAGCATCGATGTTTAAAATCCGGGCATTCCCATGAACGGATTCCGTTTGCATGCCGGCTTGCCAGCCAGTATACGAAATGGCTTCATGTCCTTCTTCAATCAATGCCATCGTTAACAAGGAAATCGTTACCTGTTCTCCTGTAGTCAATAGCATATCCATTTCCCTCTTGCTCGGGGATCCGGAAATATCACGGGCCATGGAAACCAATTGATCCGTGGTTTTCCCCATAGCCGAAACAACGACGACTACCTCATTTCCATTCTCCGCTTCCTCGATTACCCGTTTGGCAACATTTTTGATTTTTTCTACGCTACCGACGGATGTTCCGCCGAATTTTTGAACGATTAATGCCATCCTCATGCACCCTCTCTACCTTTTTAGGCAATAAAAAAAGCAATGAGAAATATCTCATTGCTGTGATCACATATCTAATACTGTAAACACAGTGAGATAGCTCTCCAGGGTATAAACCCTGACAATCCGCCATTTATTAAATGTCAGACCAGAAAAACAAGGTATGAGTCTTGTCTTCCTTCGGCGTCCTCCCCTTTCAAAACCTATCATGGAAGCTCATACTTCTCCAGGTTTTTACTCTTGAATTCCGCACCTCTATCAGCACTTTTAAGTTGTCTAATTAAAAATTCCTTCTAATCATAGCATAGAGATTTATCGCAAGCAAGATTATTCTTGCAATTTTCTAACGATTCCCTCGGCTACCCCTTTTGGCATGCCTGCGTCCATAATTTCCTCGGTCGTTGCCTCTTTGATTTTCTTCAATGACCCAAAATGCTTTAATAATTGCTTTCTCCGCTTTTCCCCGACTCCTGGAATATCATCAAGCTGTGAGTGAACCGCATTTTTCCCGCGTAGCTGGCGATGAAACGTAATCGCAAACCGATGCACTTCATCCTGAATTCTTTGCAATAAGTAAAATTCCTGACTCCGTGAATCAAGCGGAACAAGTTCAAGCGGGTTGCCCATCATCAATTGCGATGTTCTGTGTTTTTCATCTTTAATCAAACCCGAAAGTGGAATATCAAGGCCCAATTCATTTTCCAAAATATCTCGAACTGCTTCCACATGTCCCTTTCCGCCATCAATGATGATTAGATCCGGAAGTGGCAGCCCTTCTTTCAATACTCGTGAATATCTTCTTCGAACCACTTCACGCATCGATTCATAATCATCAGGTCCCTGGACCGTTTTGATCTTATATTTGCGGTACTCCCTTTTTTCCGGTTTCCCATCAATGAACACGACTAAAGCGGAAACAGGGTCACTTCCCTGGATATTGGAGTTATCGAAGGCTTCAATTCGATGCGGGGTATAGATGCCCAATTGGAACCCGAGGTTTTCCACGGCTTTGATCGTTCGTTCTTCATCTCGTTCAATCAAAGAAAATTTTTCCTGTAGGGCGATGGAGGCGTTTTTATTCGCCAGTTTAAGCATATCTTTTTTCGCTCCCCGTTTCGGGTGAATCGTTTTCACACCAAGCAGCCCTTCGGCCATTTCGGCATCCACTGATTCAGGCAGCAAAATTTCCTTTGGTTTAAAGTGGTTGGTAATCTCGTAAAACTGACCCAGGAATGTAAGAAGTTCCTGTTCCGGTTCATCATAGACAGGAAAAAGTGAAACATCCCTTTCTATCAATTTACCCTGTCGCACAAAAAATACTTGAACGCACATCCAGCCTTTATCATAGGCAAAGCCAAATACATCACGGTCGATGAAATCCGTCGTCATCATTTTCTGCTTCTCCATCGTGATATCGATGTGGGCAATTTTGTCACGGAACTCCTTGGCCCTCTCGAAATCGAGCTCTTCGGATGCCTCCAGCATTTTTTCTGTCAGTTCTTTTTTTATCTCGGTATGGCCGCCGTTCAAAAACCGATTGATATCCTCCACCATTTTTTTATATTCCTGTTCCTCTACATCATATACACATGGAGCCAGACACTGTCCTAGGTGATAATAGAGACAAACTCGATCCGGTAAGGTATTGCATTTTCTAAGAGGATAGATGCGGTCAAGTAATTTTTTCGTCTCGTTAGCCGCAAAAGCGTTCGGATAAGGACCGAAATATTTCCCTTTATCCTTTTTGACTTTTCGCGTAATGATTAGACGGGGATGCCGTTCCGCCGTCAACTTAATAAAAGGATACGTCTTATCATCCTTAAGCATGACATTATATTTTGGATCATGTTTTTTGATTAGGTTCAACTCTAAAATAAGAGCCTCGATATTGGAAGAGGTGACAATGTATTCGAAATCCTCTATCTCATTAACGAGCCGAAATGTCTTTCCATCATGGGATCCCCTGAAATAAGAACGGACACGGTTTTTCAACACTTTCGCTTTGCCTACATAAATGATCGTTCCCTGACGATCTTTCATTAAATAACAACCAGGTTGATCGGGAAGAAGGGCAAGTTTATTCTTTATTTGTTGGTTCATATATACAGCCTCCTGTTATCCCATTTTCAATATTATATATCAAGATAGCGAAAAAAGCTTCAAGTCCGCAGACTTGAAGCTTTTTTTAGCTATCTTACTATTAAGCGTGTTTTGCAATAAGTTCAGCAAGAGCTTCTTTTGGTTGGAAACCAACCACTTTATCCACCACTTCACCGTCTTTAAGGACGATTAATGTCGGGATGCTCATCACACCGAATTTTCCTGCTGTTTCTTGGTTTTCATCTACATCAACTTTTACGATTTTCGCTGTATCGCCAATTTCAGTATCAAGCTCTTGAAGTACAGGAGCGATCATTTTACAAGGTCCGCACCATGGTGCCCAAAAATCTACAAGAACGACACCTTCGTTCGTATCAGTCGTGAAAGTTTGGTCAGTTGCATTTACAATAGCCATATATATTTCCTCCTCAAATTTACTCAAATAACTAAAGACAGTATACCATTGAAGGTAGAAACGATGCTAACATTTTGCTTCAGTGGTAGGATGTCCTAAAAAAGAGCGAATATGCAGGCTTAACGCTTTCCCTATTAGCCCAAATAAAGGGGCAAGACGTGTATCGGCTTAGCCGAATGTCTTGCCCCTTGTCTTTCATTTATTTGATTTACGCGTTAACTTTTAGTTTTTTGAATTCTTCCGTCAGTAATGGAACGACTTCGAAAAGGTCTCCGACAATTCCGTAGTCAGCTACATTGAAAATGTTAGCTTCAGGGTCTTTGTTGATGGCAACGATAACTTTGGAGTTGGACATGCCAGCTAAATGCTGTATCGCTCCAGATATTCCGCAGGCAATATAAAGGTCAGGTGTAACGACTTTACCCGTTTGCCCGATTTGCAGAGAATAATCGCAATAATCCGCATCACATGCACCACGGGAAGCACCTACCGCTCCGCCAAGAACTTGTGCCAGTTCCTTTAATGGTTCAAAGCCATCTTCACTTTTCACACCACGTCCGCCTGCAATGATCACTTTTGCTTCTGAAAGGTCGACCCCTTCACTTGCTTTTCTAACAACATCTTTAATGATGGTGCGTAAATCCTTAATATCCACACTTAATGTAGAAACATCACCAGAGCGGGACTCGTCTTTCGCTAATGGTTCAATATTGTTCGGACGGATTGTCGCGAAAATCACTCCATCTGTAACAATTTTCTTTTCAAATGCTTTACCAGAATAAATCGGGCGGGTAAAAACGATATTTCCGCCTTCTTCTTCAATGGAGGTAACATCTGAAATCAATCCTGATTCAAGCTTTCCAGCCAATTTAGGGGCAAGGTCTTTTCCGAGAGCCGTATGCCCGAAGAAAATTCCTTCTGGCTTTTCCTGCTCGATGACGGCAAGCAAGCTTTGTGCATAACCATCTGATGTATATTGTTTCAATTGATCATTTTCAACTGCAACAACCCGGTCTGCACCATGCTGAATCAATTCATTCCCAAAATTTTGAACACTGTCACCAACTAAAACACCTACGATTTCTCCGCCATCAGCAGCAAGTTTAGCCGCACCGATAGCTTCAAATGATACATTTCTTAGTGAACCGTCGCGAACTTCGCCCAATACAAGAAACTTTCTAGCCATTTATAAAAACCTCCTGGTATCTTTTTGTTGTGTGTTGTTAGTTCAGAAAAGAACAGTTTTGATTAAATCACCTTTGCTTCGCTGCGTAATAATTGAACAAGTTCGCTAACTTGATCACCGATCTCGCCGTTCAATACCTTTCCAGCCTCTTTTTTAGCGGGAAGATAGATTTCTATCGTTTTTGTTTTTGCTTCAACATCTTCTTCTTCCAAATCCAGGTCATCCAATTCCAATTCTTCAAGCGGTTTTTTCTTCGCTTTCATGATTCCTGGTAATGAAGGATAACGTGGCTCATTTAACCCTTGTTGAGCGGTCACCAACAATGGAAGAGATGCTTCGATCGTTTCAGAGTCCCCTTCAACATCGCGGATAACGCTTACATTTCCAGCTGCGATTTCCAATTTAGTGATGGTTGTAATATAAGGAATTTCCAAAATTTCTGCAACGCGTGGTCCCACTTGACCAGAGCCGCCATCGATTGCAACGTTTCCTGCAATGATTAAGTCTGCATTCTTGCCTTTTAAGTATTCACCTATGATTTTGGCAGTCGTGAATTGGTCACCATTTTCTATGTCGTCTTCTATATTAATCAATACGGCTTTGTCGGCACCCATAGCAAGCGCTGTACGTAATTGCTTTTCAGCCTCTTCGGTTCCGACTGAAATTACCGTTACTTCGCCGCCATGTGCATCACGCACTTGGATTGCTTCTTCGACCGCATACTCATCGTATGGATTGATGATGAACTCTGCTCCATCCTCATTAATTTTCCCGTTGGATAGAGTAATCTTTTCTTCTGTATCAAATGTTCTTTTCAGCAGCACATAAATGTTCACGATAATACCTCCCGAATAATTTGAGTTTTGAAGATTATGAATATTATTGATATATATAATTGTATTCTTCAGATTTCATCAAAATCCTGCATAATATTTAAAAATAGTTATTTATATATGAAGGGAAATCATATCATTTCCCTTTGAATACAGCTTCTCTTTTTTCAATGAAAGCACCAATTCCCTCTTGTGCATCAGCCGTATCGAAAGCTTGGCCAAAGAGAACGGCTTCCCGTTCCACACCTTTATAGTAGGAATCATGCTTAGAAAAATTCAATAGCTCTATAGCCGCCTTTAACGCAAGAGGACTCTTCTTGGCAATTTTATTGGCTAGCTCCACCGCTTTTGGAATTAGTTCTTCATCCGTGTAGGCATGATTTGCCAGCCCGCATTGTACGGCTTGGATACCAGTAATCGGTTCACTTGTAAACAGAATCTCAGCTGCTTTTGCCGTACCCACATAACGAGGAAGTCGTTGGGTGCCTGCAAATCCAGGTATTAAGCCGAGCTGAAGCTCAGGCAAACCTAGTTTTGCCCTTTCGGTTACCAAACGGATGTGACAGGACATAGCCAGTTCCAATCCTCCGCCAAGCGCAGCTCCATGAATGGCTGCAATGACCGGTTTTGGAAAAGATTCAATTTTTTCAAATACAGATTGACCATTCTTGGTCAGTTTCTCGAAAGCTTTACCGTTTTTCACTTCTGTAAACTCTTTAATGTCTGCTCCTGCAGAGAAAAATCTTCCTTCACCATGAAGAAGGACAACCCGTACGGCTTCGTTTTGCTCAATTTGATCGAAGGCCAGTGACAACTCTCCGATGATTGCCGAGGAAAGCGCATTTGCGGGTGCATGATCAATCGTTATAAAGGCCACATGATTTTCGACAGAAAGCTTTAGGTATTCCATATCTATCCCTCCTGGCATGCTAGTCAAACTTTTTTGAAAATTTAATATGTATCACTTCCCAATGAATCCGGAAAGCAAAATTAACCGATTTTTGGAGGATGGCTAGCCATCCTCTATAAAAATCGTTAACTTCTCAAGCCACAGCCGCCAAGTAGAAGGCGGTGAACGTCAGGTGCAAGGTCTGAGAGCGAATACTTTTGCTCATTCATGACCCAAGTCGTCACTGTTTCGTCAATCGTTCCAAAAATCATTTGCCTTGCAAGCAAATTGTTTAAATCAGGCATGAACTCGCCGTTCTCTTTTCCTTCTATAATGATCTGATCGATTAAATTTAAATATCCTCTTAACACATCATTAATTCTTAGGCGTAATTCTTTATTCGACTGTCTTAATTCCAACTGAGTGACAATTGCTAAATTCACGTCTTCTGAAAGGTTTTGAAAATGTTTTTGTATGAGTACAAGCATTTTTTCCGAAGCTGTGGTCTTTCCTTTTAGCTCTTCTTCGATCTGTTCCACAAAATAGCCCATCTTTTCATGGAATAATGATATTAATATATCTTCTTTATTTTTAAAATAAAGATATATGGTGCCGTCCGCTACGCCTGCTTGCTTGGCGATTTTGGATACTTGGGCTTGATAGTAACCGTGTTGGGCAATGACGATAACGGCTGCATCAATAATTTGATTATACTTTGGTCTGTTGCGTTTCACTGGATGTCCCCTTTCAGAATATGAATGAATCATCATTCATATTTCTATCATAAAATGACGAACCTTAACTGTCAAGCAAAAACTTCTAAGACCCGACATCCCACTATGTTCATTGTACAGCCCCAATCCATTGGTTGTCCAGTCGCTTTGCAAAACACGGAGCTATGTTCCGCTGCTCCGTATGAAGGGCATGTTTCGTTACGCTTCTTTTCTTTCCTCGGATATTTTTTTCTTTTCTTCCTCGATAAGGACTCTTCTCAAAACCTTACCTATCATCGTTTTAGGAAGTTCATCCCTAAACTCATAGCTGCGCGGTACCTTATAGGAAGCAAGGTTCTTTCTTGCAAAATCATCCAACTCTTCCTCGGTGGCCCTAGCATCTTTTTTCAGTACGACATAGGCTTTGACGGTCTCACCACGATATGGGTCAGGGATTCCTGCCACAACAACCTCTTGAATCGCCTCATGCTCGTATAGTACCTCTTCCACCTCACGAGGATAAATATTGAAACCGCCTGCAATGATGGTGTCCTTTTTCCTCTCGACTACATAAAAGAATCCTTGCTCATCCATGTAACCAAGATCGCCTGTCAGCAGCCAGCCATTTTTAAAAGTGCTTTCCGTTTCATCCGGACGATTCCAGTAACCTTTCATTACCTGTGGTCCTTTTATCGCTATCTCACCAATTTCATTCGGTGGCAGCTCATCAAAGGTTTCCAGGGAGAGAATCACTGAGTCGGTATCTGGCCATGGCAATCCAATGCTTCCTTTTACACGAGGCTGATCCCAAATGAAATTTGCATGGGTCACCGGAGACGTTTCCGACAGTCCATAGCCTTCAACCAGTTTCCCGCCCGTAATATTCTCGAACTGCTCTTGTACCTCTAACGGCAATGATGCAGATCCGCTTATACAGGCATTGATGGAAGAAAGGTCATATTTAGCGATATCCGGATGGTTCAATAGACCAATATACATCGTAGGCGCACCTGGAAACATCGTCGGTTTCTGTTTTTGGATGGTTTTCAGCGTCGCTTTAACATCAAACTTCGGCATGATGATCATGGTGTTCCCTTCCATGACGGAAAGCACCAAAACTGTCGTCATACCGTACACATGGAAAAATGGCAGAATTGCTAGGACCCTTTCCTCACCGCGCTTATTTTTATAAAGCCAAGCATTGCACATTTTCGTATTTGCCAGCAAGTTCTTATGGGTAAGCATGACCCCTTTCGGAAAGCCTGTTGTCCCCCCTGTATATTGCAAAAGGGCAAGGTCCTTATCCACATCAATCGGCTCAGCGACCTCTTCAGGAATCTTTCGTTTCATGATTTCAGTAAATAAATGATGATTGCCCGCGTGCTCCACATTGATGACGATGCCGTATTGCTTTTTTTGAATAAAAGGATAGATAAGATTTTTCGGAAAAGGCAAGTATTCCTTGATAGCGGTTACAATGATATGTTCTATACCCGTTCTGGAAGCGACTGCAGTGACACGGGGAAATAAAATATCCATCACTAAAATCATTTTCGCTCCGGAGTCTTTCATTTGATACTCGAGTTCACGTTCCGTATAGGTTGGATTCGTCTGAACCACGACTCCGCCGGCCATCAATATACCAAAAAAACTTATGACACCCTGAGGGCAGTTAGGAAGCATGACGGCAACGCGTTCACCTTTTTGAAGGCCGATGCCTTTTAAATAGGCTGCGAACTTTAAGGCTGATTCATAAACTTCTTGGTAAGTTAATTCTTTTCCCTGGAAATGAATCGATACTTTATCAGGGAATTCTTCGGCTGATTCCTTCAAAAATGAATACAGGGGTTTATCTTCGTACGACAAAGCAGCTGGTATTTGTTCCGGATACATAGCTTGCCATGGCTTATTGCTCATTTGCCCCCTCCTTCTGAATATTCTCACTACTCTTCTCATTATAATACAACCGGGATTTTCTTACAATTGATGAAATTTAGAAAAAATAAGCATAAGGGCTGATAATACGAATTGGAGCAGTCAAAATGGCCTGTACCACCATGAGGGATTATTGGAAGGGACACATAAAAAGGAGTGGTTTACTCCTTCCTTTTAGTTCTATACCAATATGTATATTTTTCTTCAAATCCCAATTTTCCGTACAAGCATAGAGCAGGTGCATTCGTTTCTATCACCTGGAGATAAGCATTTTTCGCCCCATTTTCTTTACCCCAATGCAAAAGGTTACGAATGAGTTTTGCACCATAGCCTCGGTTTCGAAAGTTTTCATGGGTGAAAATATTGTACAGACCTATGTATTCGTCTTCCAATACACCTAGTCCGCCTGCCGCCACGGTTCCACCATCATCCGTCAACAACATGAAGCATGTTTTTGGAATGATATTTTCGAACATTTTTTTCAAGTGGGTTTGATCATTATCATTAACATGACTTAGCAGGCAGAAATCATGAAACCAGTCATCATGTAAATGGTCATACTTCATGACATTGCTTTCATTCGGTGCCTCTGTTTCTACCAATTCCAATATCTGGACACTCGTTGTGCCTTCAAGGACATACCCCGACTCTTCCAGAACACTTTCCAAGTTGATAGGTTTAGCTTGATGAGTCATTTTGTATACTGCCCTATCATTTCTTTCAAAATAGACTTGCTCACAATTCATTATTTTCTTTTTCAAATCTTCATTCGATGAATAGATAGGGTTGATTGAATTCGCCCGTTTTGTATATCCATCCGCAAATCGTAAAACCCATCCATCATAGATTTGCGTTTGCAGGGCCGGTAAAGCATTCATCGATAATTTTTCAATCTTTTGTATCAGTTTGGACTTATCCATGTCACTCCTCCTCTTTCCGAACATCTTTTTGACACTATCATTTTATACGCCCGTATTTAATAGAGTTGAAATAAAAGAAGCGACACAAAGGCCGCTTCTTTCAGGTGAAGAATATCATATAAATGATTCCAAGCAGAAAAAAGATTCCGCAACAAACAATTAAGACTTTTGCAAGCTTCTCCACAGTTTTCTCCCTCTCATGAAGGGCATTAAGAAATTCCGGCACCGATGACAAAAGATAAAGCGATTGAAATGATCATCGATAGGAACCCAACTGCCCGATTATCTTTTTGTATCTCTTCATCTATTTTAAATCCAGGAGTCATAAATTCAAAAATGAAATAACCGATCAATAGAAGGACAAAACCGTAAACACCCCAGCCAATCATGGTAAGAAGTGAATTCTGATGGAGGATGGACTGTTGGAATACATAGGCAATCCCAAATATTTTACCACCTGTTGCCAACGCGACAGAAAGGTTTCCCTGTTTGATTTCCTCCCAGTTCTTGTACTTTGTAACAAGTTCAAAAATAGCTAAAAAAACAATCATGCACAAAATAACGACACTGTAACGAGCAGCTATATATACATATTCATTTTCCCACATATTCTCCATGGTCCAACTCCCGAATGGTAATCAGCCATCCGGCTTGGCAGAATAGCCGGAATGACCACTTTCCTTTATTTAAATTCCACCACCGTTACACCTGTACCGCCTTCTCCAGCTTCGCCGAACCGAATTCTTTTGACAGAGCGGTGATTTTTCAAGTATTCCTGGACGCCGGACCGAAGAGCACCCGTTCCTTTACCATGTATGATGGAGACACTCGAATATCCGGCCAATAAAGCATCATCAACATACTTTTCGACTCTTGAAATGGCATTTTCAAAGCGTTCCCCACGCAGGTCAAGTTCCACGCTAACATGATAATCCCGACCTTTTATCGTGGTAAGCGGCTTTATTTCCTTCACTTTCGTGGCCTTGATGAATTCTAGGTCAGACTCCTTCACCTTCATTTTCATGATGCCGATCTGAACCTGCCACTCATTACTTGAGACCTTCTCGATCAAGTGACCCTTTTGACCAAAGCTTACGACCTTTACTTCATCTCCAGGTTTCAGGCTTTTATCCAGTGGCCTAGCCACTTTAACTGATGTTTTTTTCACTTTAGGTGTCGCTTCTTCAAGCCGTTTTTTTGCATCGATCAGTTCATGCTCTTTAACATCGGCATGCTTTTCAAGTCGCAGTTTACGTAAGTCGGCAATGATCGATTCCGCTTCTTTTTGTGCATTTTCAACGATTGCTGCAGCCTCTTTTGCTGCCTTATCGACCATCGCATCCCGTTCCTCATTGTATTCACCAATTTGCTTTTGAAGGTCTTTATGAAGGATTTCCGCCTGTTCAAGGTGATTCTTGGCCTCTTGCTCCTCCTCTTCGGCCTTCTTACGGCTATCTTCAAGGGATGCTATCATATTCTCAACTTTATTGGTATCCTCGCCAATATGGCTGCGGGCATTGCTTATCACGCTCTCTTCCAAGCCAAGGCGCTTGGATATTTCAAACGCATTACTACGTCCCGGTACACCGATCAAAAGCTTATAAGTAGGACTCAATGTTTCCACATTAAATTCAACGCTTGCATTAATGACGCCTTCCCGATCATATCCATATGCTTTTAATTCCGGATAATGTGTCGTTGCAATCACACGTGCCCCGCGCTTATATACTTCATCCAAAATGGAAATGGCTAAAGCGGCACCTTCCTGTGGGTCAGTACCCGCTCCAAGCTCATCGAACAAAACGAGGCTATCATAATCGACATGCTTTAGGATATCGACAATATTGACCATATGAGAAGAGAATGTACTTAAGCTCTGCTCAATCGACTGTTCATCGCCAATGTCGGCAAAAACGGAGGAAAAAACGGCCGTTTCAGAACCATCCAGCGCAGGGATTTGCAGACCGGCCTGGGCCATTAACGTACAGAGGCCAAGCGTTTTCAAAGTAACCGTTTTCCCCCCGGTATTCGGACCCGTGATAACGATTATCGTAAAGTCATCACCTAGGAAAATATCATTGGCTACGACAACGTCACTCGGAATGAGCGGATGTTTCGCTTTGAATAATTTCACGCGTCCCTCATTATTCAAAATCGGTTTGGATCCTTTTATCGCTTTTGCATACTTTGCCTTCGCGACAAGGAAATCGATTTGTGCGAGCACTTTGACATTATGAAGCAATTCAGGGGTGTACGCTCCGACTTTTTCCGATAATTCGACCAATATCCGTTCTATTTCCTGCGTTTCCTTCGCTCTGGTTTCCTGAAGGACATTATTCAGTTGCACGATTGCTTGAGGCTCAATGAACAGCGTCTGTCCAGATGATGATTGATCATGAATGATCCCGCCATACACACTGCGGTATTCCTGTTTTACCGGGATGACAAATCGGTCATTCCTGATGGTGATGATGGAATCCGATAACATTTTTGATGCGTTGGAGGAACGAATCATGCTTTCTAGTTTTTCCCGGACACGGCTTTCATTCGTCCGAATCTGATTTCTTAGTGTACGGAGCTTATCGCTCGCAGAATCCATCACTTCGCCATGTTCACTTACTGCATACGTAATTTCCTGTTGCAATTCAATCAATGGATGCAGGGAATCGATATATTCGGCTAGAAGCGGAACTTCTATTTCCTGCTCGGCGATTTCTTCGAAGAAACGACTAAGGATCCTCCCTGCACGAATCGTACTCGCGAGTTCCATCAATTCCATCGGTGAAAGCATTCCGCCAATCTGGGCCCTTTTTGCATGTGGACGGATATCAAAAATCCCGCCCAATGGCAAGTTACCTTTCAAACGTACGATTTTGGCAGACTCATCCGTTTCTTCCTGCCATCTCGTCACCTCTTCAAAGTCCGTTGAAGGCATCAGTTGCTGTGCCTTCTCTTTTCCTATGGATGAGGATGCGTGAGAGATTAATTGTTCTTTAATTTTATGAAATTCCAATGTCTTTAAAGCTTTATTATGCATGGAGTTAAAGCTCCTCCTTATTTATGGGCAAATAGTTAGTCATTTCTCTTTAAAAACTTTAATAATCCATCCGTATCCTTTGCATTAAGGACCGTTGCTTCTTTAATCCAGCCCTTTTTGGCCGAAGACACACCGACAGGCATATGATCAAGCATATCAATGCTGTGGGCATCGGTATTGATTACAATCTGAACGCCTGCTTCCTGTGCCTTGCGCAGATGGGGAGGTGCCAAATCCAATCGGTTCGGATTAGCATTCAATTCCAAGGCAGTATTCGTGTCGCGTGCCAGTTCAATCAGCATTTCTATATCAACATCATATCCGGTACGTTTGCCGATAATCCTTCCCGTTGGATGGGCGATGATATCAACATGCGGATTATTCAGAGCTGTTTTTAAACGCTCCATGATCGTTTCACGCGGCTGTGAAAAACTTGAATGGATCGATGCGATTACCAAATCCATCTCAGCAAGCAGCTCATCGTCATAATCAAGTGTCCCATCAGGAAGTATATCCATTTCAATCCCTGAAAGAACGGTAAAATCATCGTATTTTTCATTCAGTTCATGGATGATGCGTTTTTGTTCACGTAAACGTTCCACAGTCAATCCGTTCGCCACTTTCAAATATTGCGAATGATCGGTGATGGCCATATATTGATAACCTTTGGCACGGCACGCTTCAATCATTTCTTCAATGGAATAAGCCCCATCACTCCATGTGGTATGCATATGCAAATCACCTTGAATGGCCTCTAACGATATGAGAGGTTCCTTAGCATCATATTGCTCCACTTCCGTTCCATCTTCTCGTAATTCTGGGGGAATGAATGGAAGACCGAAGTGGTTATAAAATTGTTCTTCCGTTTCGAACGTCAATATCTCACCTGTTTCAGCCACTTCCACCCCATATTCGCTGATTTTCTCTCCGCGTTCTTTAGCCAGCTGGCGCATACGAACATTGTGATCTTTCGAGCCGGTAAAATGATGGAGTGTCGTGATGAATTCCTTATCTTTCACGATTCGAAAATCGACGGAAATATCATATTCATAATCAAGCACAACCGATACTTTTGTATCACCGGCCGCAATCACTTGCTTTATGCCCGCTAATGCAAGAAGCTGATTCTTAACTTCTTCGGGATGATCTGTCGAGATGATGAAATCGAGGTCCTTGATCGTTTCCCTCATGCGACGGATGCTGCCCGCTCTGGAAGAACGGACGATATGTTCCATGTTGGCAAGGGCGGTTTCAATATCATCCGCTATCGGTCTCATGAAGGCAAGTGGAAGCCGATCAGGCCTTGAACCTGCCTCGGCAATTGCAGCCAGGATTTTCTCTTCCGTTTTTTTACCGAAACCGGCAAGCGCCGCAACCCTGCCTTCTTCACAGACGGTTTTAAGATCATTCACATCATTGACCTGCAACTCTTTATGAAGTTTGGCGATTTTCTTCCCGCCCAAACCTTGAAGTTGCAAGAGCGGAATCAATCCTTTTGGCACCTGCTCCTGCAGCTCTTCAAGTGCGGTCGATTTCCCCTCATTGATATACTCTTCGATGACGGACGACGTTCCTTTCCCGATTCCATTTAATGCGGTAAAGTCTTCGATGGCCGCCAGACTCCGATCATCCGTTTCCAAGGCTCCCGCTGCTTTGCGGAAAGCTGAAACCTTGAATGGGTTCTCTCCTTTTAATTCCATATATATTGCGATTTTTTCTAATAATCTAATGATATCTTTTTTATTTATTGTCATATATTTCACCGCCGAAAAAATTAGTTGGGTGTCCCTTGTATACTTTCTTAAAGATACCTTTCTTGGAGGTAAAGTACAAGCAGTCCGATTCTTACCTTTCGAATCAATTTGGTGGAAGTCACACGCTGCTACATAAAAAGGGGCCTCCCCCATTCAAAGTATAGGAATCTTGGACTTTGAGAAGGGAGGCAGGCCCTCGTATACTATCATTAAGATTGATTTACATTATCAAACCAAAGTTCTTTCACTTTCTCGGAAAGAAACGGCGTATGTTTCACGATGGATTCTGCCAGAAAAGAACCTGTTAATGGTTTCTGGATGGAATCCATTGGCAGCATGGCAGCTATGTATAATATAATAAACATGATAAGATAGATTTCGATAAAACCCAATATCCCGCCACCCCAACGATTCAGCTGTTTTAAAATTGGAATATGTGTAATGAAATTGAGCATGGATCCTATCATTTGCCAAAGGATCTTGGCAGCAAAGAAAATGATTGCAAAGGCAATCGCGTTGTAATACGCCTTTTCAAGCCCGACTGTTTCGAAAAACATAGTAAGGGTCGAGGATTCACTCATCGTTGGAAACGGAATCCACAATTTCAAATTGGGAGCAAGGTCTCCATAAAACACATATGCGACGATGAAGGCTACTATGAACCCTGTCATATGAACCGTTTGTAAAATGAAGCCACGCTTTAAACCGACTAATAAACCGATTAATAGAATGGCCAGAATTGCTAAATCAAGCATGTACTCAGTCCTTCTCTCTCTTTAATTCCAGTTGAAGCTGGTCTAGTTGATCTTTTAATTTAATATATTCGTGGATGGTATTCACGGCGGTCAGTACCGCTAGCTTACTTGTATCCAAGTATGGATTTTTCATCCTGATCTCTCTCATTTTTTCGTCAACCATCGAAGCGACCAGGCGCATATGACTTGCGCTTTCTGTACCGACGATTGTATATGGTTGTCCGTATATATCAACTGTTGTTTTATTTCGTTTATCGTCTGACAAAATGATGCCCCCAATCTAAACAATCCTAATTCTATCATATCATGAACTTTTTCGTCATGAAAGAGAGTACAACGTCATTTCTTGTATAAAAAATGCAATAATTTGTCAAATGAAAACGACCATAGGATGAAGATTATCTTAAAAATAGTATGAAGTTAGGAGTTATCCATTATGTCACATGTTGTTTTAGTTATCAGTCCTGCACAAATACAGGCAATGAAAGCTCATTATTCCTCTTCCTTAGCCGCCAAACTGCCGCCAGGGAGCATCTTTTCCGCCAAACCGCCGCTATGTACGGTAACCGCCTATAAATCAGGAAAAGTACTCTTTCAAGGTAAGAATGCTGAAATAGAAGCAGTAAAATGGCAACAAGGTGCGACTGCTGCCGCTCCAAAGAAAAAAACAGCATCATCCGCATCAGTCAACGTACATCGATATTCACCACCTGCAAATATCGGAACCATGTCAGTAATCGGTTCTGATGAAGTCGGAACAGGGGACTATTTCGGCCCAATCACCGTCGTCGCTGTCTATGCACAAAAGGAGCAACTCGCATTATTGAAAGAACTTGGTGTCCAGGATTCTAAAAATCTGAAAGATCCACAAATCATCGAAATTGCCAAACAGATTAAGGATGTGGTGCCTTTCAGCCTGCTCACGTGCGACAACCCGAAATATAATACGCTTCAGGCAAAGGGTATGTCACAAGGAAAAATGAAGGCACTCCTCCATAATCAAGCGATCAAACATCTTATGCAAAAAATCCAGCCAGAACAAGCGGAAGCCGTCCTTATTGATCAATTCGCTCAACCTGATGTATTTTTCAATTACTTGAAAGGCCAAGAACTATTTCAGTCACACGCCACCTATTTGTGTACAAAAGCGGAAGGGGTACACCTTGGCGTAGCAGCTGCTTCCATCCTTGCACGATATGCATTCGTCAAACGCTTTGATTTGCTGAGTGAAAAAGCCGGGTTCAAAATCCCTAAAGGAGCCGGCTCTGCAGTCGATGAAGCGGCAGCAAGATTGATTCATGAAAAAGGAATCGATTCATTGCACGAATTCACAAAAACCCACTTTGCCAATACAGAAAAATCGAAGCGATTATATCAAAAGAAATATCATAAATAAACGAAAATCGGCTGTTCTTCCGTGGACAGCCGTCTTTTCTGTAAGAACGATTAATTAGAGCATGCTTTACTCGTGAGTTGCATCATTTACTCATGAGTTTAGGCGCTTTTCTCGTGAAATTGCATCATTTACTCGTGAGTTTACGTGCTTTACTCGTGAAATTGCATCATTTACTCGTGAGTTTACGCGCTTTTCTTGTGAGTTTACGCGCTTTACTCGTGAAATTGCATCATTTACTCGTGAGTTTGCATCATTTACTCGTGAGTTTAGGCGCTTTACTCGTGAGTTTACGCGCTTTTCTCGTGAGTTCATAAAAAGACAGCTTCCCTTGATTTCTGGGAGCTGTCTTTTAGTTTTTATCCTCTTAGTTCTGCGCCAGCTTTTTCTTTCACGGCTTCAAGAACTTTTTCATGTGCTTTTGTAATGTCCTCGTCCGTTAGCGTACGTGCCGGATCGAAGTATTTCAGTGAGTAGGCAATGGATTTCTTGCCTTCCTCCATTCTTTCGCCTTCGTATAAATCGAAGATGCTTACTTCTTTGAGTAGCTTGCCTCCGGCTTCTTCAATAATATCTTGAATGTCACCAGCTTTTGTCGCTTGATCCACAACAAGCGCGATATCGCGTGTTGTCGATGGGTAGCGCGGAATGGTTTCATATGCAATCGGCGCCACTTCGGCTTCTGACAGCGCTTTTAAGGAAAGTTCGAAAATATATGTTTCTTTTATATCCAAGTCTTTTTGGACAGTTGGGTGCACTTGGCCGATAAAGCCGATCACATCACCATTCAACAGTACTTCGGCAGTACGTCCTGGATGCATGTCATTGATTTCCGCTTGGCGGTAACTGATTTGATCAGCTAATCCCAGTGTATCGAATAATGCTTCGATCACTCCTTTAGCAACAAAGAAATCCACTGGTTTCTTTTCCCCTTGCCATAGGTGCGCTTCCCAAAGCCCTGTGATAGCTCCTGCAATATGTTCTTTCTCGTCAGGAAGCTCTTGTCCGTCCTGCTTAAAGAATACTGAACCGATTTCATACAAAGCAAGTGAATCAAGTTGGCGAGCATTATTGTATTTCACGACTTCTAATAATTGTGGCACGATGCTCAAGCGCAGTTGGCTCCGTTCTTCACTCATTGGCATTGCCAAGCGAATGGATTCGCGAGTTTCCAACGCAAATTGCGACGCTTTTTCCTCGCTCGTCAGTGAATAGGTCACTGCTTGATAAAGGCCTGCGCCTTCAAGTGTACGACGAGCTTTCCGGCGTTTGACTTGATAGTCTGTCAGTTGGCCTGGAGTAGCCGAACCAATCGGCAGTGTAGCGGGAATGTTATCATATCCATATAAACGTGCCGCTTCTTCAACTAAATCTGCTTCAATCGTGATATCACCACGGCGTGTAGGGACAGTGATCGTGAACGTTTCATTGTCAAGTTCCACTCCGAATTGCAGGCGTTTGAAAATGGACTCCACTTCAGCTACGGTCATGCTCGTTCCAAGAAGGGTGTTGATTTTTTCAAGTGTAATGCTAATGACCGCTGGTTCCATTATCAATTCGTCAACTTCTGCTGCTCCTTGTAAAACGGTTCCGCCAGCATATTGTGCAATCAATTGTGCCGCACGTTCGCCAGCTTCACGAACACGGGCCGGATCGACGCCTTTTTCAAATCGGGCACTTGCTTCACTGCGTAAGCCGTGGTCTTTTGATGCTTTACGAACTACTGTGCCTGCAAAATATGCACTTTCAATAATGATATTCGTTGTATCATTTTTCACTTCGGAATCGGCTCCGCCCATCACACCTGCTATCGCAACCGGCTCGGTGCCATTTGTGATCACTAAATGTTCTGGTGACAAAGTGCGTTCCGCTTCATCCAAAGTTACGATTTTTTCAGCATCCTTCGCTCTGCGGATGACGATTTCCTTTGAACCAAAGCGATCATAATCAAAGGCATGCAGCGGTTGACCGTATTCAAGCAGGATGTAGTTCGTGATATCGACCACATTATTATGAGGTCGGATACCTGCAGACATTAGCCGAGTCTGCATCCAAAGCGGCGATGGCCCGATTTTTACATCTTTAATGAATTTGGCGATGTATAGCGGGTTATCCTCTTTCGCTTCCACTTTGACACTGATGTAATCAGTTGCTTTTTCAGTTGCTTCTTCTTTCTCGATAACCGGCCATTTCACTTCCCGGCCAAGAATGGCTCCCACTTCGTAAGCAACACCTAGCATACTCAATGCATCAGAACGATTTGGAGTCAGCCCAAGTTCCAGTACTTCATCGCTTAAACCAAGCTCTTCCAATGCATCTTTACCTACCTCGACATCATTTGGGAAGACGAAGATACCTGTTGCATAATCCTTGGACACGAGTTTGGATTCGAAGCCCAATTCTTGAAGCGAGCAAATCATCCCGTGCGATTCTTCACCGCGAAGTTTCGCTTTCTTAATTTTGAAATTGCCTGGAAGGACTGCCCCGACAGTTGCGACTGCAACTTTTTGGCCTTTATCGACATTCGGTGCTCCACAGATGATCTGAACAGGATTTTCTGCCCCAATATCAACTTGGCATCTATTCAATTTATCCGCGTTAGGATGCTGTTCACGTTCAATGACATGCCCGATGACCACTCCTTTTAGCCCTTCGCTTTTCTTTTCCACCCCTTCAACCTCAATGCCGCTTTTTGTGATTTTGTCAGCAAGCTCCGTCGCATTGATGCCTGAAAGGTCAACATAATCTTGTAACCATTTATATGACACAAACATGGTAGGTCCTCCTTTATAAAATAAAAATTTATGCTTCGTGATGGTTGAATTGTTTTAAGAATCGAACATCATTCGTATAGAAGTGACGGATATCATCCACACCGTATTTCAACATGGCAATCCGTTCCACGCCAATTCCAAATGCGAATCCAGAGTATTTCTTGGAATCGAATCCAGCCATTTCAAGGACGTTCGGATGAACGATCCCGCCGCCAAGCACTTCGATCCAGCCTGTTTGTTTACAAACGCTGCAACCTTTGCCGCCGCAGATTTTGCAAGAAATATCCACTTCAACTGAAGGCTCTGTAAATGGGAAGAAACTTGGACGAAGACGGATTTCACGGTCTTGCCCGAATACTTTTTTCGCAAAAACGTCAAGTGTACCTTTCAGGTCGCTCATGCTGATGTTCTCATCGATGACCAAGCCCTCAATTTGCTGGAATTGATGGGAGTGTGTGGCATCATCATTATCACGGCGATATACTTTTCCTGGGCAGATGATTTTAACAGGGCCTTGACCTTTATGTTTTTCCATCGTTCTTGCTTGAACCGGTGAAGTGTGCGTACGCATCAAGATTTCATCCGTAATGTAGAAAGAGTCCTGCATATCACGCGCCGGATGGCTTTTTGGCAAGTTAAGTGCCTCAAAGTTATAGTAGTCGCTTTCGACTTCCGGACCTTCAGCAACGGTATAACCCATACCGATGAACAAGTCTTCGACTTCTTCCACGACACGTGTTAATGGATGAAGATTCCCCTTGTTAACTGGACGTCCTGGAAGTGTGACGTCAATCGTTTCTGTTGCAAGCTTTGCATTGACAGCCGCAGTTTCAAGAGCTTTTTGTTTCTCTTCAATCTTTGTTGCGATCGCTTCCCGGACATCATTGGCAAGTGCCCCGATTTTCGGACGCTCTTCAGCTGACAATTTACCCATGCCACGCAATACCTCAGTGATTGGTCCTTTTTTCCCTAAATAAGCAACTCGGACTTCATTCAGTTCCTTTAATTCGGAAGCGGCGGCCACTTTTTGCAACGCTTCTTCCTGCAGTTCTAATAAACGTTCCTGCATCATGTCTTCCTCCTTTATTTTCCTTTTAAAAAAATGAACACAAAAAAACCTCTATCCCAGAAAGGGACGAGGTTTATGTATCGCGGTACCACCCTTATTAGTGCACAACAAAAAAACTACGCACTCACTTCATAAAAATAACGGCTCTTCACCGGAACATTTTTCGGACATATGTCTTCCCAATGCCAACTCGAAAGGTGAATTCCCTTAAGCAGCGCCATAAAAATGCTTTCAGTCGAGGCATTTTATCCCTGAATATGGATAACTTAAGTTACTATTCTTTGTCATCGTTGTTTTCATTATAAAATTCTGTTTTATTATAATATAATTCGTCGGCCGTTTCAAATTGATTTTCGTAAATGGTACATTAATATCCCGGCGGCGATCCCCACATTCAATGACTCGCTTTTTCCGTAAATGGGAATATAAAGGTTTTTCGTCGTTTTCTCCAGTAATTCCTTCGATACGCCTTTGCCTTCATTACCGACCAGCAGGGCAAATCGGGAGGTCTTTTCCACTTCTTCAAATGGTGAAGCTCCTTCAAGAGCCGTGCCATAAACCGGTGTGCCGCGCTCTTTTAGCTCATCGATGATATCTGCAAGGTTCCCTTTGATGACAGGCATATGGAATAGGCTTCCTTGCGTCGAACGAACCACTTTAGGGTTATACAAGTCTGCACAGCCTTCGCCAAGAATGACCGCATCGATCCCTGCCGCATCCGCTGTCCTGATCATCGTTCCAATATTACCCGGATCCTGTACAGCATCAATCAACAATAGTTTATCCGGATTAATGGATGTCATGCTCATTGACTTCTGTTCACAGACCGCCGCAATTCCTTGTGGGGCCTCGGTATCGCAAATAGCTTTCATAATATCATTTTTGACATAAATGACTTCTGCGCCCTCCAGTTTAAACTGAGCAGGCATTTCTGTTTCTTCATTGATGATCACTTCCATGACGATATCTACTTTTAAAGCTTCTTCAACAAGGTGAAAACCCTCGACTAAATATTTCCCTGTTTTATCTCGCTCTTTTTTCGTCAATAGCTTTTTCCATTGCTTCACTTGCGGGTTTTTTACGGATTCTATATATTTCAAGGGTAAACGCTCCTTTAATTTCACACTGATTTTCCTATTATAACGCAATTCACATACATATTGCATGCCAGTTTGTGAAATGCTATTAATGTCAGTCATTATGTGTTAGAGGAGGAATAATTGTGAACTTAAACCTACGTAATGCGATCATCCAAAATGTAAGCGGAAATTCGCAAGATCAACTGGAAGACACGATTGTCGATGCCATACAGAATGGTGAGGAAAAAATGCTTCCTGGCTTGGGAGTATTATTCGAGATCATCTGGCAACATTCATCAGAGCAGGAAAAACAGGAAATGATCACTACTCTCGAATCAGGATTAAAAAAATAACAGCCCTCTCAGGCTGTTATTTTTTTTGATTCGCTTACTTCTTTATCGGTACTACTATATCATGGCCAGCCTTCAGTTCTTCAATGGACACTTCTTCATCGAGCAGCAAGATGAATTTTTTTGCGCTCACTTCTTTAAGCATCGCTTTTGTCTCAGCAAATGAGTAGCCGTATTTCGTGAAAAAGCTGCGTAAATCTCCAGATCCTTCATCTGTGAAGTAGTGGAAGATTCTTAAAAAAAGAGTGTCCTCCTTATCCTGATTGGCGATGATCAGGATATCCGTATGTTCATTTCCAAGCTGCACATCATTTTTTATATCAGCTGCTACTGTCATTTGGGTGCCAGTCACGCCTTTAGCTTGTAATTGTTGAATTGCAGCAAGTAATTCCGGATTAGAGTCAAAAACACCATATACGTTTTTTTCCATGTTTTCCCTCCTCCTTGTTACTCTTCTTAAAATAAAATTCCTTTGTAATTATACCTTGCGGCTTTAACAATAAACAAGCAAATAGTCTAATGGGGATTCCTCCTGCGGGAAAAGCGCGTCTAAGGGAGACCCCACAGGCGCCCGCGGAAAACGAGTGCCTGGGATGGAACAACGTCCAAATTTTACAAGCCATAAAGAAACTGTAGACAAACTCGATTTTCATCTAGTTTGTCTACAGTCTGAACAGCCTTGTGCAGGCTGTTCTTTTGCGTATTACAGATTGTCGGTGTTAATTCGATTTTTGATGTATTCATCCCTTAAGTCTTCCTCTTGCTGCCCGCTAGCATTCGCTAGTGTCCCTTCATAATTCCCTGGCTTTTGCTCCTTATATTTTTCGGTGGAGTTCCCCCTGATTTCCCTTTCTTGGGCTCGCTTCGTATCCAGCTCTTCGTTTTCAAAGATGTTGGCAGAATTTCCGTGAAGTTCTTCGCTTCTTCCGGGCTGCGCTTCCACTTCCCTTGTTTGAAAGGCATTCGTTGTTGTCTCCGGAAAAAGGTTTGGATCCGGATTGTTCACCACACCTGTTTTCAGCGGATTATCTGTAAATACTTCGTCCGTTTCCTGCAAGCCGTTGGAAGTCACGCCTTCTCGTGTTGATGCGGTATCAGTTTCATCTAAAAGAATCAGGAATTTCCCTGCCTCCACTTCGTTTATATAAGCGGTCGCTTCACTATCGGCAAGCCCTAAATCACCTAGTCGGTTCCTTATATCACCAGAACCTTCATTCAGGAAGAAGTGTTTCATCTTATCTATGAAGGAATCTTCATTTGAGGTCGTAACGACATCTACATCCGGATCCCGCTTTTCATTCACAAAATCCAAATCTCCTTTTTTATCAGCTATTACGGTTATTTCCCCTTCATGAACTCCCTTTTCCTTGAGGGATTGTATGGCCTGAGTAACTTCCGTATTCGTACGAAAAACTCCATATAATGTTTTTCCCATGCATCTTCCTCCTCGTATTATTCCGATATTTCTTCTTATGTGTATTTATACCCTGATGGGTGCTAATTAAACAAAAATGGCCCTTTCAAAGGTTTGCCTTCCCTAGATTCGAACCTTTAATCAGTCTTTAAAATCAAAAAGAAACCTGCAGTTTTTAAAACTGTAGGCCATTTCCTTCACTCTTAGAAGCGGTCGCTTCTACTTCCAGTTTCCTTTTTCTCATTCACGATCGATTCATCTGTACTATCAAGCTGGATATCTTCCGTTTTAAGCGTATCCTGACCTTGTTCCGTTTCTTGTACAGCATGTTTCTTGATGACTATTTCATCTGTGACAACCGGTTTTTTTGAAACTTCCAACTGTTCTTCCACAACGGGAATACGGAAGGTTTCCCCATCTTTCATGCTTCCGGTTTCCCGTTTCGATTCACGACCCGAAACTGATCGATGCTCAATTGTCACTTCTTCGTGTTCAACAGGGACATTAATCGTTTTATGTTGTTCATTGACTTCTTTATTAATGAGGACTTTACCTGTCTGAACTCTTTCTTTGTCAATGTTCAGCTGTTCTTCCCGCAGTTGAAGTGTTCTTTCATCCTCTGGCAATTTACGGCCTTGTCCGTTCACTCCATATATATCTTCTTTATTTAATGCATCGTTTTTTTCAGTACCGTTATAAAGTGGGGTGATGGAGTTTGTATCGGGCCTTGTACCGGCCGTGTCCGTTGTTCCAGTCATGAATTTATCCTTTGTCATTCCAAGGTGGCCTTCACTTTCATCGACAAGAACCAGAACTTTTCCGTTTTCTACATCAAAGACATGTTCCGCCGCATCACTATTCGAAAGACCTGCATTTGCTAATCTTGTGGAAAGGTCTGCCGTATCATCCGGCATGAAGAAGCGTGCCACCTTGTCCATAAATGATTCGTCGTTAGGGACATTCGTCATTGTATGAACATCAGTTTCGCGTTGATGGTTCGCAAAATCCAATGTTTCTTCCTTGTCTGCGACCACCGTAATATCGTCCCCTTCAAAACCCTTGGCCTTTAGTGCATCGATTGCTTGGATCACTTCTGCATTTGATTCATATACTCCATATATTGTTTTATTCATTGTACATTCCTCCTTAGGTTTTGTGATTCGTTTAGTGGATGTTTATATAAACTCTACCCGCCATGTACCTAAGTAAACGAGGAATCATTATTTCATTTTTGTTATATCATTTACAATTCTTTCTCAGCACAGGACGTGCTTTCAAATGAATTCTAGGCTCTACAAGGGTTTCCCCATTTTTAAAAATGTAATGTTTAATCAAATACTGCTATTCATTATTTTCATATACTGCTTGAAATCTTTTTTCTTCTATTATAAAGCCACGGCCTCCATTAGCAGGTCCACAATATGCACCGCTTTCGTACACTCCCCCAAGTTTTCCCTCTCGATTCCCAATTGCATTTGCAGCAAACAACCAGGGTTTGCCGTGACAACTATATCCGCCTGAGTCGATTTAGTGTGCTCCATTTTCGAGTCGAGAATATTCATGGACATCTCTGATTCAACGATATTGTAAATACCTGCCGAGCCGCAGCACCGATCCGCATCCTTCATTTCTCTGAAATCGATTCCTTCTATCGATTGAAGGAGAACTCGCGGAGCCAAGGAGGTATTCATTACATTCCGTAAGTGACAGGAATCTTGAAAGGTTATGGATTGAGCTGGCAGCTTCAGGCGAACTTTTTCATGAAAACGCAAATCAACAAGAATTTCACTGATATCTTTCATCTTATTCTTAAATGCGATTGCACGATCGTGCCATACCGGTTCATCCTGAAGCAAATGGTCATAATCAGTGAGAAAAGCCCCACAACCGCCGGCATTCGTAATAATATAATCAACTTCGTCCGCTTCAAAAGCTTCAATATTACGCTTGGCCAGTTGCTTTGCTCCTTCTTTTTCACCACTGTGCCCATGCAATGCTCCGCAACAAGCCTGGGATTTTGGAATCACGATTTCACATCCAGCTAGCTGAAGAAGCTTTAGTGTGGCCTTGTTCGTTTCCAAAAACATCGTATCCATTAAGCAGCCTGAAAAGAATGCCACCTTTTTGAGTAGCGTGCCAATTGCAGGCAGCTCGGTTGGTCTATTTTTCATTTCTGATTTTTTCGGGACTTTCGGCAGCACTTTTTCCATGGTTGCCAAATTATCCGGAAGCATGTTTAAGACTCCCGTTTTTCGGGCCATGTATTGCAGGCCTGATCTTTGATAAAAGCCAAGCAAACTAGTCATCGTCTGCATTCGCTCCTGATGCGGGAATAATCCACTAAAAACGGCCTTTCGGATCGTTTTTACAGGGAAACTGTGCCTTTTATTCTGATGGATGATATCCCTTGCTTCTTCGAGAAGATGTCCATATTTCACACCAGAAGGGCAAACAGGCTCGCAAGCCCTGCAGCCCAGGCATAGACTTAATGAACGTTCTACATCTTCGTCTGGCTCGATCACACCATCCGTCACCGCTTTCATAAGTGCAATCCGGCCCCTTGGTGAATGGGATTCCTTTAATCCCGATTCAATATATGTCGGGCAATGGGGTAAGCAAAAGCCGCAGCGCATGCAATTCAATAATTCATCTTCATTCATTTTCTCCGCGAATTGAGTGGCAATTGTTTCCCTTTCCTGAACGGTCGTCATGAAGAAACCACCACCCTTTTCCTGCTCTCCTTGGCAAATACTTTGCCGGGATTCATGATGTTATTAGGATCGAATGCTTGTTTTATCGCTCTCATGGCGGCAATTCCTTCTTTCTTCAACTTCCATTCAAGATATGGGGCCTTCATCTCTCCCACACCA
Source organism: Peribacillus sp. Bi96 (assembly GCF_918698115.1). Taxonomy (GTDB): domain Bacteria; phylum Bacillota; class Bacilli; order Bacillales; family DSM-1321; genus Peribacillus. The sequence goes on along the minus strand of NZ_CAKKLV010000001.1, from coordinate 185,854 downwards.
TGTTCTCCGGTAATCGTCCCGCCAAGGTCGATCGCCACGGCAAAAATGTCGGCAAAAGCGAGCTCCACTCTCTCCATTTCATCATGATCACGAGCGTCAGTAATGCAAGTTGGGTGGAGGTTCCCATCCCCGGCATGACCGAATGTACATATGTTCACGTTATGCTTACTGGCGATTTCATTAATCGCTCTGACCATTTTGGCTATTTCCGAACGGGGAACGGTCGCATCTTCCAAAATGGTCGTAGGCTTCAGGCGTGCTAGTGCGGAAAGGGCTGTACGTCTAGCCGTTTTCAAGGCAGCTGCGTCAGATTCCGTTTCGGCAATTTCCACGGAAACAGCCTTCTCCTCTATACAGATATCAGCCATTCTTTTCATATCACGGTCAACCACTTCAGGGGGACCATCCTGTTCAATAAGCAGCACCGCTTCCACATTGGTAGGTAAACCGATCTTCGCGAAGTCCTCAACCACGATCAACGTCGGCCGGTCCAGAAATTCAAGAGTGACCGGAATGATTTTGTTTGAAATGATCTTGGCCACTGATTGAGCTGCAGCATCCAGATCTTGATATAGGGCAAGCATCGTCTTTGTCGTTTCCGGAATGGGAATCAGTTTTAAGGTCGCTTCCGTAACGATACCAAGTGTTCCCTCGGAGCCGACGAAAAGCCTCGTTAAATCATACCCGGCTACATCTTTGGCAAGCTTGCCTCCTGTACGAATGATGTCCCCATTTGGAAGTACCACTTCAAGCCCGATGACATAATCACGGGTGACTCCGTACTTTAACCCTCGCAGACCACCAGAGTTTTCATTAATGTTGCCGCCAATTGTGGAGATTTTCATCGAACTTGGATCGGGCGGATAAAACAATCCCTTCTCTTCTACTGCTGATATCAAGTCCAATGTGATGAGCCCAGGTTGTACCGTCGCCGTTAAGTTTTCCTCATCTATTTCAAGCAATGAATTCATTCTGTTGAATAAAAGGACAAGCCCACCCTTTGTCGGGCATGTGCCTCCGCTCAAATTCGTCCCCGACCCGCGTGGAACGATTGGAACCTTGTATTCGTTGCAAACCTTGACAATGGCTGCCACCTCGGTTGCGGAGCCCGGTTTAATGACCGCATCCGGCATCGCTTGATACCCTGGTGTAGCATCATAAGAATAGACAAGACATTCCACTTTCGACTCATCGTAATTTTCCTGACCAACGATGTTAATAAGTAGTTGCTTAACCTGCTTTGTTAACATATACATCCCCCTCATATAAAAACTGCATTCGATATTTTTCATATGATTCAAGTATAAGGAATAAACCATTCAACCTTCTATGTATGAACATATAGATTTTACTGCTTTCCATAGAATTAATTTGTAGGTTTATCCAATACTCTTAGTGCTAGATACATAGTAACTAAATCAGCTAGCTTTTTAGGGTTCAGTCGTGTCATCTCTTCAATGCGCTTGAGCCTGTAATGGAGAGTATTGATGTGTATATGGAGGGCGGCAGCGGTTTCCTTCAAAGATAGATCACATGCAAAATACATGGAAAGGGTTTTAAGCAACTCCTCATTAGGAAGCAAATCCGAAATCGTCCGTGATAAATATTCATGTCTTGTTTCAGGAGTGACTTCATCTAGCAGGACTTCAAGCTTCAAGTCCTCATCAAAGATGATTCCCGATGAGGGGAACGCAATTTTCAAGGAACGTTCTGCTTTAAAAAACGCTTGCCGGAATGAGGATCCTGGTGTACGAGAGCTAACCCCTATACTCACTTTATAACCGGAACTTTCTTCTAGCTTTCTTTGAAGTAGGCTCATCTTCGATAATTGTTGGGTTTTTGAACCGATAAAATCGGCTATTGAAAGAATGACGAACTGGTTCCTCCCCCATCGCACTGCGATATCCAATGGATGCTGCTGCTTTATGTAGATTTGAAGCGTTCTCCACACATGGGGTTCAATGATTTTTTCAGTATTAAATTCACCAAGAATGATGATCCGGTCTACATGAACATCGATCCCAAGCAGCTTCGCCTTCTGAAGGAATGGCTCATTGAAACTTTGCAGCTGATGCCATTCAAATACAAAGAATTCCATCAGACGTGATTGAGACTCCGCTTGTTCAAAGTGATAGCTTTCTTGAATGAACATCTCCGTCATCTTTTTCAATAGTTCTGCATAGGGGGAAACATGTTTAGGGTCTCCGGTGATTCCAATTACACAAACAGCCTCCTGATTGAAGAAAATAGGTAGGTTTATTCCCGCCTTCACCCCTATCCAACTTCGTTCATCCTGTTTATTGATGATCAATTTCTCACGATTTTTGAAAGCGTGTATGGCACCTTCATGATAGGACCCAATACGGCTGTTATCGGTGCTTGCGATAATCGTGCCAGCATGATCAATAATAATGATTTCTTCGTCAATCAGCTTTCGAACCTCTTGAACTAGCTTTTCTGCGACAGCTGCCAATTGCATAAGATGTCCTCCTTTTCGAATGTCCTTGGAAAATATGGAGGCTTTCAAAAGGGAGCCCCATTCTACTTATGGTATCATCCAGGAAAGGACGCCATTTTGCAAGAAAGTAATCACACAAACTAGCAGCAATAAGAATAAACTATGTTTGATCGTGAACCTCAATAATTCTGATTCCCTGCCAGCCAATCCAACGGCAGCACAAGCAATCGCTATCGATTGAGGTGAAATCATCTTCCCAGTGACCCCTCCGGATGAGTTCGCCGCAAGCGCCAGGACCGGTTCCATCCCCACTTTAAGAGCCGTTACTTTTTGAAGACTGCCGAATAGGAGATTAGCTGATGTATCCGACCCGGTTATAAACACACCCAGCCAGCCGAGAACAGGTGCGAAGAACGGAAACAAATCCCCAGATTTTGCAAGAGTCATCCCGAGTGTAGTCGACATGCCGGAAGCATTCGTCACGTAGGCAAAAGCCACCACGGAAGAAATCATCAGGATCGGTTTTGCCAACTCTTTCATCGCTTCGGCAAATGTGTTAAAAAAGGCTTTTGCAGACATATGTGCAATGAACTTTGTGACGATTGCAGCCAATAAAATGGCCGTTCCCGCTGCTCCAAGCAGTTCTATTTTATAGAAAGCGGCAATCGGCAATCCATTGCTTCCTATTATCTCGTTATGCAGACCTGGCACTTCGATTTGGAAGGTTAATAGTTTCCCGATTTCATTGATTCCGCCAAGCAGCACATTGCTGCCTTCATAATGACCGGAGAGCGCCGGCTTTATTGGGTTCATCCCCCATATTGTTATGAAAAGCGTTAACAAAAGGAAGGGGGACCAAGCATGAAATATCTGCATTTTCGTGTACGTAGTTTCGGCTTCGGCCCTATCATCCAATGGTTCGACTGCTGCTGCTGTTTCCTCGGAAGCAAAACGAAAGATCGTTTTAGGTTTCCAAAATTTAAGAAAAATCGCTAATGCAAATAGTGACACTAACGCAGAGAGGATATCCGGTAACTCTGGCCCAAGGAAATTTGAACTTAAGTACTGGGTAATGGCAAAGGAAAATCCGGAAACCAAAATGGCTGGCAGAACTTCGAGTGACCTTTTCCACCCTGTCATTATCAAAATGAGATAAAGAGGAATGAAGGCCGAAAGGAATGGCAATTGACGGCCAACCATTTTTGATATCTCCATCGCGGCGATGCCAGTAGGGCCTTCCATGGCGATGATCGGTATGCCAACCGCCCCGAATGCTACCGGCGCGGTGTTCGCGATCAAACAAATCCCGGCTGCATAAAGCGGGTTAAAACCTAGACCAACCAAAAGCGCGGCTGAAATGGCAACCGGTGCACCAAATCCCGCGGCACCCTCCAAAAAGGCCCCGAAAGAAAAGGCGACCAATAATGCCTGAAGGCGGCGGTCTTCGGTAAGTGAAAGCACCGAAGAACGAATAATATTGAATTGTCCGCTTTTGACAGTCATTTTGTACAAAAAAACCGAAGTGATGATTATCCAGCCGATTGGGAGCAGCCCGTAAATTGCTCCTTGTGAAGCAGACATCACTGCCGTCCCTGCAGGCATTCCATATAGTAATATAGCCACTGCAAGAGCTACAAGCAAAGTCGTTAGACCTGCAATATAGCCTTTCATCCGTTTGATGGTAAGGGCCCAGAAAAAGTAAAGAATTGGGATGAGTGCGACAAGAGAAGATAAAACTAAATTATCGGTGATCGGCGTAAAGTTTTGTGTCCATGTCATTCATTTTCGACTCCATTTTCTATAAATTTTTTAAAATTTCAGAAATCTGACTCGGGGTGAAAACCCTTACATATCCAAATATTCTAAGACATCAGATGACTTGATGAGTATTCATTAAAATTAAATGATTAAAAATATAAAATCAAGATTTTTTTTTTATTTTTTGTGATTTTCCCCCTTCAAGAAGTGTGAATGATCATTTGTGTTATATAATATTAACCAGAGAAACTCAAAGAAAATAGAGGTGCTAGTACTTGGTATATAAAAAAATAAAACCGAAAAAAATTTATGAAGAAGTCAGCGATGAACTTTATGAAATGATTCGGTCCGGTAGCCTGAAACCAGGTGAACAATTGGATTCCATTCAACAGCTTGCGGAAAATTTCCAAGTCGGGCGTCCGGCCATCCGTGAAGCATTAAGTGCGTTAAGTTCAATGGGCCTCATTGAAATCAAACAAGGGGAAGGAACATTCGTTAAAACATTCGACCCGACTATCATGAACCATCCCTTGTCTGCTGCCCTTTTGATGGATCAAGACAATATCAAGCATTTGCTGGAAGTTCGGAAGATTCTTGAGTCCGGTACGGCAGAAGTGGCTGCAAAGAAAAGGACGGAAGAAAACCTTAGCGAACTCAAGGAAAAGCTTTCTGATATGGAAAAGGTATCGGACGATGAAGAACTGAGTGACAAAGCGGACATAGCCTTCCATGTTGCAGTGGCAAACGCTTCCCAAAATGAGCTGCTGATTACATTGATGAGCCACGTCTCTGAATTAATGACGGAAAAAATGGGTGATATCAGGCGGATTGCGCTATATTCTGAAGAAATGACACTTAAACAGCTTTACCAGCAGCATACCCTGATATATGATGCGATAGTGGAACAAGATGAAGCTAGAGCCCGCAATGCCATGCTGTTTCACCTTCAAAGTGTAGAGGAATCACTGGATAGGGTCATCCAAAAAAATCAGCAATAGAATAATTGATCTTTCTTTAATTTTCAAAAAACTCTATACAAACAAAGATAAAATTGATATATTATTTTGAAAATGATTTCTTCATTTAAAATTCTTGGAAATTGGTATATTAGCCATTTCCTTTTTCCATTTTTCAGTCATCAGATGACCTGTTAACTTAAATAAAAAAAGGAGGAGTTCAGATTGAAAGTGACTCTCTTTGCAACATGTTTAGTTGATTTATTTCAATCCAATGTCGGGAAGGCAACAGTGGAGCTACTTGAAAGATTAGGCTGCGAGATTGATTTCCCGGAATCCCAGATATGCTGTGGACAGCCGGCATATAATAGCGGGTATACGAAAGATTCGAAGGAAGCTATGAAAAAGATGATTAATACGTTTGCGCATGCTGAATATATCGTAACTCCTTCCGGTTCCTGTGCAGCGATGTTCAAAGAATACCCGGTTCTATTCAAAGGCGATGCCGAATGGGAAAAGAAGGCAGCCTCATTGGCGGAAAAAACCTATGAATTGACCCAATTCATCGTAGATGTCTTAAAAGTAACCGACGTTGGAGCAACCCTTAAGGGGAAGGCAACTTATCATACTTCGTGCCATATGACACGGCTGCTTAAAGTGAAAGAAGCCCCTGCCATCTTGTTAAGTCATGTTAAAGGCCTGGAAATGACACCTCTTCCAGATGCTCAAAACTGCTGTGGGTTCGGTGGAACGTTTTCAGTTAAGATGGGTGATATATCCGGACAAATGGTGGAGGAGAAAGTTTGCAATATTGAAGATACCGGAGCCGATTTTTTAATTGGCGGGGATGCGGGGTGCTTGATGAATATCGGCGGACGTATCCAAAGGAAGGGGCAGCCGGTTAAAGTGCTTCATATTGCGGAAGTCCTGAATAGTATTTAAGAAAGGCGAGGAGGGAAAAAATTATGGCTATGAAAACAAGCTCTGCCAAGTTTAAAGACCGGGTGGATGAAGGAATACAAAATGATTTTATGCGCTTGGCCGTATCGAGTGCCCAAGAACGATTACACGGACGGCGTCTGACCGCCGTTGATGAATTGGGAAGCTGGGAAGATTGGCGTTCCCTTGGGCAGGAAATCCGCCAGCATGTCCTTAGCAACCTTGATTTTTATTTGCACCAGCTTGCAGAAAACGTTTCGAAAAGGGGCGGTCATGTCTTTTTCGCTGAAACGGCTGAAGAAGCAAGCGGATACATCAAGGATGTCATTATCAAAAAGAAGGCTAAAAAGGTCGTGAAATCCAAATCGATGGTCACGGAAGAAATCAATTTGAATGCAACCCTAGAGGCTGTTGGCCTTGATGTTGTTGAAACCGACCTTGGTGAATACATATTACAAGTGGATGATCATGATCCCCCTTCCCATATCGTCGCACCTGCTCTCCATAAAAATAAAGAACAAATACGGGATGTCTTTAAAGAGAAGCTTGCATATACGCAAACGGAAAAGCCGGAAGAGCTTACCGCCCATGTCCGGGGCGTTCTCCGTAAAGATTTCTTAAGCGCCGATGTAGGCATTACCGGCTGTAATTTTGCGATTGCGGACACGGGCTCGATCGGGTTGGTTACGAACGAAGGAAACGCCGATTTGGTCACAGCCCTTCCAAAAACACAAATTACCGTGATGGGAATGGAACGGCTTGTCCCTACTTTCGATGAATTCGAGGTCCTAGTCAGTTTATTGACCAGAAGCGCTGTCGGTCAAAGATTAACCAGCTACATCACTGCACTTACCGGTCCACGTGATGAAGGCGATGTCGACGGACCTGAGGAATTCCACCTTGTGATCGTAGATAATGGACGTTCCTCCATTTTAGGAACCGAGTTTCAATCCGTCCTTCAATGCATTCGCTGTGCTGCCTGTATTAATGTATGCCCGGTCTATCGCCAGGTTGGCGGCCATTCATACGGTTCTATTTATCCGGGTCCCATCGGTGCCGTGCTTTCTCCCTTGCTCGGAGGATATGATGATTTTAAGGAGCTTCCATATGCCTCGACTCTTTGTGCAGCCTGTACAGATGCCTGTCCGGTAAAAATCCCTCTGCACGATTTATTAAGAAAGCATCGTGAGGTAATCGTCGAAAAGGAAAAAATGGCTCCATTATCAGAAAAGATCGCCATGAAAGCCTTCGGAATCGGTGCAGCCTCTCCCATGCTTTATAAGTTCGGTTCCAAAATAGCCCCATCAGCGATGTCTCCTTTTAAAACGGGGGATATCATCTCAAAAGGACCGGGACCACTCAAAACGTGGACGGAAAGCCGCGAGTTCCCTGCTCCAGGCAAAGAAAGCTTTCGGGACTGGTTCAAAAATCGTGAAAAAGGAGGGAAACCATCATGAATGGAACCATCCATAATGAAGGGACGTTTTTAAATAAGATTGCCCAAAACCTGGGAAGAGCTCCGATAACGGAAGGAATCTCCGTTCCCGTATGGAAGCACGCCCCCCAAAAAGAGGTTTTGAAACATGCGACACAAAATGATCTTGTCGAGGAATTGCAGGAGCAAAGCAAACGGGTACATACACAGTTTCACCTCACCGACTCCAAGCAAGTGGTGCAGTGTTTAAAACAGGTGATTGAGGAGCTTGGAAATGGACCCTTGATCATCCCGAAGGACGATCGATTTTCTGACTATGGCTTGGCGGATACCTTAAAGGAAAAAGGTGTCCATATATGGGATCATCAGGCAGGGCAAAAAAATATCGAGAAAGCTGAAAGTGCTAACATCGGAATCACATTCAGTGAAATGACACTGGCAGAATCAGCGACGGTCGTCTTGTTCAGCAGCAAGGATCATGGCCGTTCCATCAGCTTCCTTCCCTCCTGCCATGTTTCCATCATCCCCAAAAGCACCATCGTTCCGCGAATGACCCAGGCTGCAGCGGCCATTCGTTCAAAAGTCACTCGAGGTGAATTGGTTCCTTCCTGCATTAATTTCATAACAGGACCAAGCAATTCTGCCGATATCGAAATGGATCTTGTCGTTGGCGTCCACGGCCCTATACAAGCGGTTTATATAGTCGTCGAAGATAAGTAAATAGGTGAAAAAGAAAATGGAGAGGTCCCTTTGGGGCCTCTCCATTTATATCTTTCACGGCATTACTCGTAAATGATACGATCAACGGCTTCACGGTCTAGACGTTTGATCACTTCGACAATGAGCTTTACAGCATTCTCATAATCATCCCGGTGAAGCATTGCGGCATGTGAATGAATGTAACGGGTAGCAATTGTGATTGCGAGTGCAGGTACTCCATTTGCCGTTAAATGGATGGAGCCGGCATCCGTCCCACCACCTGGAATCGATTCATATTGATAAGGAATGTTCATTTCATCAGCCGTGTCGGTAACGAAATCCCGTAAGCCCTTATGCGCTACCATCGATGCATCGTATATTACGATTTGCGGACCCTCACCCATTTTACTCATCGCTTCTTTATCGGTTACCCCTGGTGTATCACCAGCTATGCCGACATCGACGGCGAAACCGATATCCGGCTGAATTTTGAATGTCGATGTTTTAGACCCTCGCAGCCCCACCTCTTCTTGCACCGCGCCGATTCCATAAACGACATTAGGATGGTCGCAATCTTTCAACTGTTTAAGGACATCAATGGCGATTGCACAGCCAATTCGATTATCCCAGGCTTTGGCAAGCAGCATCTTTTCATTATTCATGACCGTAAATTCGAAATATGGCACAACCATATCTCCTGGCTTGACGCCCCATTCTTTCACTTCTTCTTTGCTTGTCGCACCAATATCAATAAACATATCCTTAATATCAATCGGCTTTTTCCTGGCATCGGCTGACAGGATATGTGGCGGCTTGGAACCGATAATGCCTGTTACATCCCCTTTACTCGTAACGATCGTCACGCGTTGGGCAAGCATTACCTGTGACCACCAGCCTCCTACAGGCTGAAAACGCAGAAATCCTTTATCATCAATTTGCGTGATCATGAAACCGACTTCGTCCATATGCCCAGTAACGACGATTTTCGGACCATTCACATCACCCGTTTTCATGGCAATCAAACTACCCAAGCCATCTGTCGATATTTCATCCGCAAAAGGTGTTATGTATTCAGTCATCACTTTTCTTACTTCACTTTCATTTCCTGCAATGCCTTTAGCATCCGTTAAGTCACGAAGCATTCTTAACGTTTCATCTAATTGAGCCATGCGATTACCTCCCTTTTAATTACATCACAAGAATAATTATACAAAATAAAGGTTATATAAACAATCAGTAGCCTTGCTTTTGCCGTTCGTAGTTCACTTCATTTTTACTTACGTATGCTTTTTCCACATCCTCTGCAGAAAATCCGAGCAATTCACCTAAATGTAAATACTCAGTAAAAACCTTTTGAAATGATGACTCTGTCAATTGTGTGCGAAACTCACTGATGTACCCGTAAATCGCAGTAAATTGAGCCGTCAAATCCACCTGATCAATTTTGAGGGCAGAAGGTACCTCTGGAACAAATCCCTGTTCAATCCCTAGTGACAAAATGAAATGTATCCCATCCACGTATTCAGCCAAAATCGTTTCTTTCTCCGAAGGGCCTTTAAGGCTCCAGAATTTAAAACATCTCGTTTCATTAGCAAGCTCCCCAAGCTCCACTAAAAGAGCAAGTATCTTCCTTTCGATCAAGTTTTCAGCAGCCAAATCATGCTTAGTTTGTATATGCTCATCTAAAGCCGCCTGCATGTCCATCAATTTAACTATGTTCATTTTTCATCACTACTTTCTATCGTCTTCCTTAAATTATATCAAATAAATGAAACTTATTAAAAACCCATACGTAAATGAAGGGAATCACTCTGTTTAAGGGAGGTAGCTCCATGGTATTGATCATCCGGTTCATTATTTTGGCTCTCATCATCTTCTTAATATATACGGTCATCAAATACCTATTAAATCCGAAAAGAAAATTAGAGCTGGCACATGAACAGAAAAAGTTCTTTCTGCTGGACGATACAGCGAACATACGCAAGAATTTTTTATTGACGTACAATGGGGTGATGTTTGAAGGGGAAAAGTATTTAGGGACGACGGAACGCTCCTTCGAGGTCATCTCCATCTTCATGTGGCCTAAAAAAGTGGCCGGCTTGAAAGGCTTGAAGCGAAATGACTTTTTAAAAATCGAGGCAGCCATCAAAAAACAATATCCGGATGCCGTTATTGATTGGAAAAGCCCGATTAAGGAATTTTTGGAAGAATGATAAACATTGGACATTATGAAGGGCCTTGAGAGAAATGAACTCAAGGCCCTAATTTAATCATGTGATCGGAAAAATTCCTTCCACGGAACGACCGTCTGCTTCTCTCTCAATAAATATAGCAATACGGTTAATGATAATAAAATAATGACAATCAGAGTTGGACTGAAATCTGCAATATAGTGGCCAAAAACCGTGTATACGAATGCTACAGGGATATTAGTCATGAAGGATAAATAAAAATAATTTTTCAATCCCTTATTGGATTCCAATAAGCAAAGCGATAACAGGTAAAAGTGGATGAACGGTATTAGCCTCAGGACTGCAATTTGCCGGCTGTTTAATTTTCGGTTTCCAAACAGCTTATTCTTAAGCCGCAGTAACTTATCCTTTGTTTTTGGAAATTTGCCTATTACGAAATAAAAGACCATACTGGACAAGGTCAAACCGATTATCGAATAGATGGTTCCAAAAGCTGCCCCGAATAAAACGCCGCCAGACATGCAAACCACAATGACAGGAATGAATAAAAATTGCCGTAATAAATGAAACGTGATAAAAATCAAAGGTGCAAACACGCTGCCGGATTGAACGTAGCTCATCACAAGTGTCAGTTTATCATTCATGCTCTCCCTCCAGCTACTCTTTGCTGCTTTTACAAGCATATACATTATACCGGCTTCATATGACTATTGAATGAATATCTTGATGAATAAGCCTAATTGAATCACCATCAATATAGGCAGCCCCCACTTAAAAGCGGCATGCTTCGTCTTATGGCGGAAATGCCTCATCCCGAAAAAGGACCCTGTCCCTCCGCCTATGACTGCCCAAAACCAAAGTGTCTTTTCACTGATCCGGTACTCCCGATTTCGCGCTTTCCTTTTGTCGACCCCCATTATGGCAAACCCGATGATGTTTGTGAAGATCATATAAGCAACAACGATCCATACACCTTGCATCCTCATTCCCTCCTTTAAATATGTAAAAAGCCACCCTCTTGAAAAGAGAGTGGCTGATATCAGTCAGACTTATTTGTCTAATTGTTGTTTAGCAGCAGTTGCTAATTGAGCAAAAGCTTGTTCGTCAGCAACAGCAAGATCTGCAAGCATTTTGCGGTTCACTTCGATACCAGCAAGCTTTAGACCATGCATTAAACGGCTATAAGAAAGACCGTTGATGCGTGCTGCAGCGTTGATACGAGTGATCCAAAGTTTGCGGAAATCACGTTTTTTCTGACGACGGTCACGGAAAGCATAGTTTCCTGACTTCATTACTTGTTGGTTAGCTACTTTGAAAAGAATATGTTTCGCGCCATAGTAACCTTTAGCTAATTTTATTACCTTTTTACGACGTTTGCGAGTAACAGTACCGCCTTTTACACGTGGCATGTTATTTCCCTCCTATTTAACTCGATAAATCGAACTTATTTAATGTTGTCTAACATATGACGAATACGTTTGAAGTCACCTTTGCTTACAAGGCTAGCTTTGCGAAGCTTACGCTTTTGCTTAGTAGATTTGTTAGCAAATAAATGGCTTGTGTAAGCGTTCGAACGCTTAAGTTTGCCGGATCCAGTCTTTTTGAAACGTTTAGCAGATCCGCGGTGAGTTTTCATTTTAGGCATAAGGTATTCCTCCTCATTACAAATTACTTTACAATTACTTTTCGTTTTTCGGTGCTAAGATAATGAACATGCTGCGCCCGTCCATTTTTGGGTGTTGCTCGATTGTAGCCACTTCTTTACATGCTTCAGAAAAACGAACGAGTACACGTTGACCAATTTCCTTATGTGTAATGGCACGTCCTTTGAATCGGATAGAAGCTTTTACTTTATCGCCTTTTTCAAGGAATTTAATACCGTTGCGAAGCTTCGTATTGAAATCATGTTCTTCAATCGTCGGGCTCAAACGAACCTCTTTCAGACTGATGACTTTTTGATTTTTACGTGCTTCCTTGTCTTTCTTTTGCTGCTCGAAGCGGTGTTTTCCGTAGTCCATGATCCGGGCTACCGGAGGCTTTGCATTTGCAGCAACTAAAACTAGATCAAGATTTACACGAGCGGCAATTTCCAATGCTTCGAATTTCGTTTTAATTCCAAGTTGTTCTCCGTTTTGGTCAATAAGACGAACTTCACGGGCTCGGATGCCCTCGTTTACCATCGCGTCTTTACTAATAGTTAGCCACCTCCAAAGATATTGGCGAATACGAATATTTGAATCAATTCGGTCACGCTCACAACTCGCTTACAGGATATAATCATAATAAAAAAGTGTGGATGCATGCTGCACCCACACTGATAGACTCATTCAGAAAGATCCAAATAATCAAATCATGACCTGTTAACTGCATTGCTTGCGTCAACCAGGTGAGAAGCGGGTGCTTCTTCTTTTCCTCAAACACGTATTCAATTCACTTTAGAAATATATCATAAACACTGATGACTTGTCAAATGCTAAATTTATTCGTTTTTCACAACAAAATTAATATTATCAGACATTCTGTATTTTGACAATACGTTTTTTTAAAGTAATTTGGACAATAAATATTCATCATGATACTTCCCATCAAAAAACAGAGATTCGCGCTTTATTCCTTCTTGTTCAAAGCCCATCTTTCGATATAAGGATAGCGCAGGGGCGTTGTTTGCAATCACGGACAATGCCAAGCGCCGTATTTCGTTTGTCCGTGCATGCTCCTCCATTTTCTGAAATAACTTCGTACCGATGCCTTTTCCTCTGTCCTGCTCATTGATGCCGATGACGATTTTGGCTGAATGCCTCGTTCGGCTCATTTGATTGCCCAATAAGATTAGGTAACCATTCAACTCATGGCCGCTAGCAGCAACGAGGAAAACAGAAAGGGGATTTTTTTCGATTTGCTCCATTTGCTTCTCCATTTGTTTCCCCGTCGCTTTTCTTTCTCCAGGGTTGAACAGCATATACCCGGAATCTTCAACATGATTGAATAGAGCTGCCAATTTACTTGCATCTTGCTTTGAAGCCTTACGAATTTCCACTTCTCCCCATTCCCCCTTTGGCCCACGCCATATTGAACCGATTCTCCATTGTTAAGAATTGTCTTTGGCCTTTTTCTTTTTCTCAATGGTATCCCAAGAAAAAAGGACTATCCAAAAAAACAGGACCGGGACAATCGCATATTGTCGATACTCATCCATTAGCAATAAGATGAGGATGGCAAGGAATGTTGGCCCGAATAGATAAGAAAACTTCTTCTTCATGCTGACCCTCCTTTTCATTGTTGTACATTCATTCACATGTTGATTTCATTTTATCATGACTTAATTAAAAGAGGGACACAACGACTTGTGCCCCTCTTTTGCTATTAGCGGCTTACTTCCGCTTTAATCGCTGAAACAAAATCTTCAAAAGCGATCGTTTCCGATTTTTGTTCACCGTATTTACGTACGTTCACACTGCCTTCGTTAACTTCATTGTCACCAACAACCAGCATGTATGGAATTTTTTGCATTTGCGCTTCACGGATTTTATAACCAATTTTCTCGTCACGTGTATCCAAATCGACGCGAATGCCTTGCGCTTTAAGCTTTTCTTGCACTTCTTTCGCATAATCCAAGTGTACTCCCGGTGAGACAGGAATCACTTGTGCTTGGATAGGTGCAAGCCACGTCGGGAATGCCCCCTTGTATTCTTCGATCAAGTATGCAACGAAACGTTCCATTGTGGAAACGACTCCGCGGTGGATGACAACCGGACGGTGTTGCTTGCCGTCTTCACCAACATAATTAAGATCAAAGCGTTCAGGAAGCAAGAAATCAAGCTGAACAGTGGAAAGCGTTTCGTCTTTGCCTAAAGCCGTACGCACTTGAACGTCAAGCTTAGGACCGTAGAATGCGGCTTCACCTTCTGCTTCAAAGTAATCCAGACCAAGTTCATCCATTGCTTCTTTTAACATGCTTTGTGCTTTTTCCCACATGGCATCATCATCGAAATATTTTTCAGTATCTTGCGGATCACGATAAGACAGACGGAATGAATAATCATTAATATCGAAATCTTTATATACTTCCAGAACCAAGTTCACAACACGCTTAAACTCTTCTTTGATTTGATCTGGACGAACGAATATGTGAGCATCATTCAATGTCATCCCACGTACACGCTGAAGGCCGGAAAGGGCACCTGACATTTCATAGCGGTGCATCAAGCCAAGTTCGGCAATCCGGATCGGCAGTTCACGGTAGCTGTGGATACTGTTTTTATATACCATCATGTGATGCGGACAGTTCATCGGACGCAATACAAGCTGTTCGTTTTCCATCTCCATGACTGGGAACATGTCGTCCTGGTAGTGATCCCAGTGTCCGGATGTTTTATAAAGGTCCACGCTTCCCATTACAGGTGTGTAGACATGGTCATAGCCCAGACGTTCTTCCTTATCAACGATATACCGTTCGATAGTCCGGCGAATGGTCGCGCCTTTTGGTAGCCACATCGGCAACCCTTGACCCACTTTTTGTGCGCTCATGAACAAGTTCAATTCTTTACCGATTTTACGGTGGTCACGTTCCTTGGCTTCTTCTAGGAAACGCAGGTGTTCGGCTAAATCTTCTTTTTTATAGAAAGCCGTTCCGTAGATACGCTGAAGCATTTTGTTTTTGCTATCGCCTCTCCAGTATGCACCGGCGATGCTCAATAGCTTGAATTCTTTGATTTTCCCAGTTGATGGAACGTGAATGCCACGACAAAGGTCAAAGAATTCCCCTTGCTCATAAAGCGTTACTTGCTGATCGGCAGGAATCGCATCGATCAACTCGAGTTTATACTCGTCGCCTATTTCTTTAAAACGGGATATGGCTTCATCACGACTGACTTCAATGCGGGAAATTTCCAAGTTTTCGTTGACGATTTTCTTCATTTCCTTTTCAATCAATGGAAGGTCTTCGGGAGTCAATGATTCCTCTAGATCTATATCGTAGTAAAAACCGCCTTCGATGACTGGACCAACACCGAATTTTGCGTTTTTGTACAAGCGTTTGATGGCTTGTGCCATTAAGTGGGCAGTACTGTGACGTAACACTTCAAGCGCATCCGCAGTATCCTGTGTAACGATTTCTATAGTACCGTTTTCTTCAATCGGGCGTTTCAAATCATATAGTTCACCATTGAATTTTCCAGCAATGGATTTTTTTCTTAAACCAGGACTGATGGATGCAGCGATGTCTTCAGTTGTTGTGCCTTTAGCAAACTCCTTAACCGCTCCGTCAGGAAAAGATATTTTCAGTAATTCAGACATTCAATTCCACTCCCTCTTATTGATAAAAAAATATTCTTGCAGGTATCCGATTCCATTACAACACAAAAAGCCCGCCCCTGTATAAAAACAGGGACGAGCTTAGTCATAAATGTCATTTACCCGCGGTTCCACCCTCGTTCCATCTTGCTTTTCAAGGCAAAATGGCACTTGTAACTTGGTAACGGCAGCTTCCCGTCAGCTCATATTCGCAAATTGATTGCTTTCCGAGCCGAAGTTTAAAGGTGGTAAGTGCTCCATGCGAATAGGAAGCTTTCAGCCTGATGGCTCCCCTCTCTGATAAACGGCAACTAGAATACCCTTGTCCTCATCATAACTTTTTGTTTTTTAATAGTATGTAGGAAATTATAATTTGTTATACGGTGAAAATCAAGGTTAATTTTCTCTTTTCCAAAAAAGTTCATTCGAATGACTTCGAGAATGACGAAAGCGGCAGGACGGTCGCCCGCTCTTCGAAAATTCTTGCGATGGTTTGAATTAGTCCCTCGTCCCTGTCGTCTGTATAGATACACAAGTTTTCAGGAGCAATCGATAGCAGTGGGGCAAGTATCACTGTATCGAGAAAAAGTGAACTTTTGGCAAGAAGACTCCTGTCGATCAAACTATTAATTTTTGGTCGGTCAAGCTTGCTGTATTCCTGATCATAGAAATGAAAACCGTCGTTGTTGACAAGGTGAAGCTTCCTTAATTTCGACTCCTGCCCATGAAGGCAATCGCGGAGAGTAGCTATGAAATTTTGATAGTCCTGCTCCAACTTATATTCATCGATGGCCTTAATAACATACTTTTCCAAGGAATGCTGGAATGACTTTAAACGGAAGGTCGTAAAAGAATCGAATGAAAAAGATACCTGTCCCTCCAAAATGCTTTGAAGGCCGACCTCAATTGATCGTTTCTCCGTACTGAATGCCTTCTCCTCATTCTTGGCCCTTTCCCCTTCAATGATTGATGAAGCAATCTCAAGGATGGCTTCAATTTCTTCCCGTTCTCTATAGAAAAATTTACCAACTATTATTTGTTCAAGAATCGGAAGCGTCTTTTCTTCCAATAAAAATGAATGAAAGGCATCACGTAGCAGGATTAGCCATTTATCACCTGAAGACTTCGTCATATCCACATGCATACCTTGTTGCGGAAGAAATTGAATGTATGGTCGAAATTCTGCCCCTAGTGGATGGACAGAAACGAAATTCAGTAATTTCAAAGCCTCAGAATCATTATGAAACAAAATTTGCACTACGACATCCCCCCTTCCCCCTTGCTTCTTTTTTCATGTATATGGGGATGCGGACGTGTTTAGAAGTAGGATGGGCCTTGTATTAAGAAAAAAGTGATCTCTATTTAGAGACCACTTTTCTTTTACCTTCTCCGGTTTACTCCATCCAGCTTGACCGGCTCCGCTAAATATTGAATTCTTTCCAATACCCTGGCAGCCTTCACTTCTTCCTTCTCACCACGCTGTGAAAAAGTTAAGTGATTCTCCAGGCCATTCAAGTCAAAGTTCGAAGTGAAAAACGTCGGCAGGTTTTCCAGCATCCTAAATTGTAAAATCGGACCAAAAACCTCATCGCGCCCCCAGCTCGTCATCGACTCTGCCCCAATATCATCCAACATGAGGACAGGTGCCGTCTTCACCATCTCAATTTTTTCATTGACCGTATTATCACCTATCGATCCCTTAAGTTCCCTTAGGTAGTCAGGTACATAGACAATAAGAGAGGAAATTTGCCTTTCAGCAAGTTCATTGGCAATAGCACCTAATAAATACGTTTTTCCAACTCCGAACTTCCCATATATATATAAGCCTTTTTGCCTTTCGCCTGGCTCATACTCCATAATGAACGACATCGCCTTACTTAATACACCCAAGCGTTTGTTTTCATCATCCGTTTGTGTAAAATCTTCGATCGTCGCCTTTAAAATATCCTTCGGCACATAAAGGCTGCGGATCAATTTTTCCCGTTTCCGCTTTTCATCCTCTGCCAATTTCCGCGGACAGATTTCATAATGCAGATTCAGGGCTTTCCCCTGAACGACCAATTTGGGATAATAACCATGCATCATATTGATGCAGCCATCCAAGCTGGGACATTTATCACACTTATTGCTTTGTGAAGTGAATTCATAAAGTTTTCCTAAGTTTTTATCAATCATTTCATTCGTGACAGTCGAACTGTTGGCATTTAAAAACAACCGCACCTGTTCGTCTTCAAAAATCTCCTGTTTTAGCTTTTCATAACGCTCTTGAAATTGGTTTGTATTGGCCAATTTATTAAGGGAACTATTAATCTTTTCCATCGTTCATTTCACCTCCTGCTTTCCACTGCTTCCATTTTTCCTGGAGATCACGTTTCTGGGCATTCAATTCAGGCTGATCCGTATTCTGCTCCTGTTGTACTTCTTCCTTTTTCTCAAGCCACTCCGGAACCACTTCTTCCCGAATCGCCTTTTTTCGGCCGCCCTTAGCAACATTCCTGCTCCCTTGAGCCCAGTCTTGATATTTCCTGTGTTCATTTTTAGCTAATTCCATCGCTTCGATGACGGTGGAAACCTTCAGCCGTGCCCAATGACCTGCCAGCTTTTCCACATAGCCCTTCGTGAATTTCATATCCGTTTTGAGCATGACATATTCAATTAAGACATTGACGACACCTGGATTCAGCTTTTGATTGATCATTACGCCTTCCACCACTTTCAAATCACCGCTTGATGGTTCTGCACCGCCTGACAATTGCATCAACCGCTCCCGTGGAGAAATCGTCTCCAAATGACGGATCAGCTCTTGTTCCTGCGTTTTCGGTTCTTCTTTTTGTGTCCGTTCACGAATCGGCTGCACACGATTGACAAGGGAGGGCATATCTGCCTGCCGTTCGATTTGATACCAATCCCTTGCTGCCTTTCTGAGGTTCTCCTCATCGATCTCATCATCCAATGAAACGGCATCCATTACTAGTTTTTGCATTTCAAGCGGATCAATGCCATATAAAAAGGCAAGTTTGGCGATCGTACTTTTTATTTTCGGTGTAAAGGCCTTTTTCGGTACGATCGAGGATTTCATCCCGGCAAATAAAAGGTCAAAATCAAATAAGCTGTCAAATCCCGATGGCTCGACTCCATCCGTCCGCTCGATGTATTGCTGTTTTGGCATCGGTTTCCATTCATTTTTCGCTTCATCCGTTACATATAATGAGTCCAAATGATCGGAGGAGAATACCTCCGCAAAAGATTTAGTCACACTCTCATATTGATCCGGTTCAATATGATCATCACAAAAGAATCTCTTTAACCGGTTGAAATGTGCTTTACCAATCTTTTTATATAAGTAGACATTCAGCATTCCATCCGTGAAAAACTGCTGGGGGGACAACGGCGGGTTCAACTCATAGATAAATTCCTTCGTATCATTTTTCGATTTCTTGTATACATTCAACAAACCGATTCCCTCAAGTAAAAGGCGTGCTTCGTAAATATCACCTAGCTTAAGGCCGATGGTATTCATTAATTGATAATGCGAGGAGGTTTCCGACCATAGCCTGTTTTCCTCCAACTCACTCCATAACGTCATGTATAGGCTCATACAGATAGGTCCAATAAGAGGTTGATATAGTCGGGTCAGTATTTTCCGATCATAATCATGAAGCAGCCCCGCAGATGAGACCATGTATGAATCCGCTGGGAGCAATTCTTGCCAATGCATTGACATCTCCATTCAAACCTTTCAAAAGATGTAGTGAAAAAAGAGCCAAAGTAAATCTTCAGCTCTACTTTCTTTCTTTATTTATTAAATCTTTCAATTCATCGATAAAGACATTAATATCTTTGAATTGACGATAGACGGATGCGAATCTAACATAGGCAACCTCATCGACTTCTGCCAGCTTGTCCATCACCATTTCGCCGACATTGTCGCTTTTCACTTCCGCTATGCCCTGGTTGCGCAGTTCTTTTTCTACATAACTGGTAATTTGTTCTAGTTCTTTCAAGGGAACCGGACGTTTTTCACAAGCCCTGATTAAGCCACGCAGGATTTTATCACGACTGAACTCTTCCCGTGTCCCGCCTTTTTTCACTACAATGAGTGGTGTTTCCTCCACCTTTTCGAATGTCGTGAATCGAAAACCACATGCCTCACATTCACGGCGTCGTCGAATCGATTTACTTTCATCGACTGGCCTGGAATCGAGCACTCTTGTTCCATTATATTGACATGATGGGCATTTCATCATTATCAGCTCCGTATTTTATGTAGGACTCCCCTATCTAAATGTTCCCCAAGGAATTACTTTTCTATCTTAATCTTATATTAAAAGGAACGGCCAGTACAAGTAAAAAGTGTAACTTCCAGCAGCAGGCACTTTTGATCAAGCAGCTGAAGTCCGTCATCAAAGTCTTGTGCTCTTTTGGCACGTACCATTAATATTAAGAAGGTTGCCGATTCATGGCATTAAAAAAGAGATGCACCCATGGCATCTCTGTGTATACGTGTTTTTTATAGGGCACTTATATTGGCTTTTTTCATTTGTACAGGACCTAATCCACGTGGCAACTCCATGTTTTCACGCGTTTGCGCATTCAAAGCATCTGCAATATAATTTGCCGCAATATTCGGATCCAAGTTACCGCATGTATAGACATCAATGCTGGCATAGCCGTGTTCTGGAAAACTGTGAATCGTTAAATGTGATTCAGAAATGATGACAACCCCACTAACTCCTTGTGGAGCAAACTTGTGAAAGGCAACTTCGCGTACCTCTGCACCTGATTTCAAAGCAGCATCAACAAAAATCTTTTCAATCAAATCGATATTGTTCAGTTTTTCAAAGTCACAACCCCAAAGTTCAGAAATGACATGTCTACCCATTGTTTCCATAGTGTAAGCTGTTTCCATATTAAGCTTCCCCCTTACCATGATTTAAAAATAAGTTCTGATAACTACCACGGGGGAAAGTTAGTCCAAAGAGGTCCTAACCCTTTAAGTAGCCATCATGCAAACCGCTTTTGAAGAAGTTCACGATTCATAGTATATATGGTTTGAATTTTTTTTGCAACTCCAAATTGAATTTTTAGAAAGATAAACTTTATATGTAATAGGGATATAGCAAAGGTTCCCATGTAGAGCAAATTCTGTTTTCGTGTTTATTCAGTACCATAGAGTGGCCAGAAATTGATTAATCACTGAATTAAAAATAGCCCGCTAAAAAAACTTAGCAGGCTCGTTTTTTTTTTTATTATTTTACTGATAACTCGACTTCGGAAGTTCTTTTCAACTCGGACGCAACTAATTTCACAAGGTCCACTACCCGGTTGGAGTAACCCCACTCATTATCATACCAAGCCAGGACTTTCACTTTCCTGTCACCAATCATCATCGTCGTTAAACCATCGATGATGGCAGAGTGAGGATTCGTTTTGAAATCACTGGAAACTAAAGGTTCCATCGTGAATTCCATGATTCCTTTTAGTTCATTTTCTGAAGCGTCGATGAACGCTTGGTTCACTTCTTCAATCGTGACATCCTGGTTTAAATCCACAACAAGATCGACTAGAGATACGTTAGGTGTCGGTACGCGTAACGCCATTCCGTGAAGCTTGCCTTTTAATTGAGGCAACACCAAGGAGATGGCTTTTGCAGCTCCTGTAGTCGTAGGAATGATGCTTTCCGCAGCGGCACGGGCACGTCTTAAGTCTTTGTGCGGGTTATCGATATTATTTTGATCATTTGTATAAGAATGGATCGTTGTCATTAAACCGTTGTTTATGCCGAATTTTTCATCAAGGACTTTTGCAACAGGTCCAAGACAGTTAGTTGTACAAGATGCATTGGATATGACAAAATGCTTGTCAATTTCCAGCACTTCCTGATTGACGCCCATTACAATGGTAACGTCTTCATTTTTACCCGGTGCCGATAAAATCACCCTTTTTGCCCCTGCTTCTAAATGAAGAGCCGCTTTAGAACGATCATTGAATTTTCCAGTAGCTTCAATTACAATATCTATGTTCATCTCTTTCCAAGGCAATTGCTTTGGATCGCGGTTATTTATTAGTTGTACTCGGCGGCCATTCACTACTAGTGAATCATCTTCCGCTATAATGATACCGTCGAATTTACCATGTATCGTATCATACTTTAGTAAGTGGGCTAAAGTTTCAGCAGGATAGCTTGCATTAATGGCAACAATGTCCAAACTCTCATCTAATATGGCCTTTCGGAAAACCATTCTTCCAATTCTCCCAAATCCGTTAATCGCTATTCTTGAATTCATTGTTCGGACCCTCCTGAAAATATTAATGTTATACTTATTACCTCTCATATGTAATTAGTATAACATAATTAAGTTGAATTGTGCTAATAAAAATGCGGATTACACTTATTTTTTCAACATAAAAGGAAGAAACCTGGAGGTTTCTTCCTTTTATGACACCTATATGACATGCCATTCGCTAAGTATGGCCTTCACTTGCTTCTTCGTTTCGGTAAGGTCCCCGTTATTATCGATGACGGCATCCGCCAAAGCCTTTTTATCAGCTAAGGGCATTTGCGAATGAATTCTGGCGAGAGCATCCGTCTCCGATAGGCCATTCCTGTTCATCAAGCGTTCCAATTGAACTCGCTCATCTACATATATCAGAAGTGTTTTTTCCACCATGTATGTTAGCTTACTTTCGAATAGGAGCGGAATATCCATGAATACCGTTTCTTCACCAGCTGCAAGCGCCGCTTCCGTTTTGAGGCGCATCCACTTTCTGACGGCTGGATGCACGATGCCATTCAAAAGCAATCTTTTTTCCTGATCATGAAAGATTATCGACCCTAACTTTACGCGATCGATAGTCCCATCCGTCAATAAAATATCTTCTCCAAACGTTTTCACCACTTGATGATACGCTTCTTCACCTGGCTCAACGACAGCACGGGAAGCCAGATCTGCATCTACGATTGTGAATCCGAGTTCTTGTAAATAGAGGCTGACACTGCTTTTCCCGCTAGCGATGCCCCCAGTGATTCCGATGATTTGTCCCATAAGCTCCCCCTTTTAAATCAATTAACATAACTTGAATAAGCCGATAAAAATTAAAAGTACACCTGGAAGAAAGGTCAAATGCTGGACAATTTTATTATTTGAAAGCAATTTCCCGCTTTGGAGTCCGCTCCATATGAAGATTGAACTCATAACAGCGATGCATCCAGCGAGGATGATTGGCGATATTCCGATCATGGCCGCTCCAACCCCGGCCCCGAACGCATCCAGCGATAGCGCAAACCCCAGCACAAGCGCTTCAACACCAGTGATCGTACCTGATTTATCAAAATCGGCATTCAATGGTTTTTGCAAAATATTGATGACTACCCCAAGTGATTTTATTTCAAAATTAAAGATGATTTTTTCATGATATCTATCTTCATTCAGTTCTTTGTCAGGCTTAAAATACTGGTATACCATCCAGGCACCAAGAATAATGAGAATGATGCCCCCCGTTTTTTCAGCCGCCCCGATAGATATGAGCTGACTGATGAATTGTCCGATGACCATCGCTATGCCCAAACTCAATGCAGAACAAAAAGAGATGACTGCTATTGACTTTAAGGGGATTTTCATCTTCCGCATACCGAATGTCAAACCTACGCCAAATCCGTCAATACTAACTGCAAAAGCAAGAAAAATAATTTGTAGCCACATCGGAATATTACTCCTTCCATCTCGTTGCTACCCTAGTATATGGAAGGAGCCCATCCGATGTGTTTGAAAAAACATTAGCTCATGTACGGCTGGCATAATGGGCAAATATGTGTACCGCGTCCTGCAACAACTAGCTTTTCCAGTGGCGTTCCGCATGTTTTACAGTTCTCGCCTTTTCGTCCATAAACATTCAGTTCTAACTGAAACATGCCGATTTGTCCTTGAGAGTTGACGTATGAACGAATCGTACTTCCTCCTTTTTCCACCGCTTCACCTAATGTTGTAATGATTTCTGCATGCAACTTTTTGATTTCTTCCATTGAGAGTGAAGAAGCTATCCTTTCCGGATGGATACCAGCACGGAATAACGACTCGTCCACATATATATTTCCAATTCCAACGACAACCGTTTGATCCAGGAGAACTGGCTTGATTTTTCTGTTGGTTCTTGCCAACTTCGCACTGAGCCCCTCGACTGTAAAATCTTCAGATAGCGGTTCAGGCCCTAAATGAAGCAGCGGCAACCTCTCAAATTCTTCCCCTTTAGCAAATAGGTGCATCGTACCGAATTTCCGAACATCGCGGTATCGAAGTTCACTGCCGTCCGTGAAAGTGAAAATCACATGGGTATGCTTATCAAACGGCTCTTCTTTTGGATGCACCCCGTATTTTCCCTCCATCCTTAAATGAGAAACCATCGAATAATCATCCAAGGTGAAAATGAGGAACTTGCCCCGACGCCCTATACTCTGAATCGTCTGCCCTCTTAGAGCATCCTGGAACTGTTCGACAGGCTCAGGGGCTTTAATGATTTTTGGCCAGAAGACGGACACTTCCTTGATCTCTTTTCCGATTACTAGCTGCTCTAATGTTCTTCTGACTGTTTCCACTTCTGGAAGTTCTGGCATTACAATCACCTATCTTTTATTATTTGGCATCAAACCATGTTGGCCCGAAGGCATAATCCACTTTAAGGGGCACATTCAATCCAATGGCATTTTCCATTTCCTCAGGCACGATCACTTTAAGTATTTCAAGTTCCTCGGGAGGAGTTTCAAAAATCAATTCATCATGCACCTGAAGAAGCATCCTCGTTTTCAGCCCTTCTTTTTTCAGGCGCTTATTCATATTTATCATGGCAAGCTTGATGATATCCGCGGCACTCCCTTGAATTGGCGTGTTCATCGCTGTCCGTTCGGCAAAGCTCCTGATGTTAAAATTCCGGCTTGTAATCTCAGGTATATAGCGACGTCTTTGCATTAATGTCGTGCTGTATCCTTTTTGACGGGCTTCATGTATGCTGTCTTCCATATATTCCTGGACACCAGGAAAACTCCTTAAATACTTGTCGATGAACTCTCCAGCTTCTTTCCTCGTGATGCCAAGACTTTGCGATAGCCCATAGTCACTTATACCATAAACGATTCCAAAGTTGACCGCCTTAGCTTGGCGCCTCATGTTCGAAGTGACTTCTTCTGCGGATACATGGAATACATCCATCGCTGTTCTTGTATGAATGTCCATACCAGCCTGGAACGCTTCAACCAATCCGTCGTCATTGGCGATATGCGCCAGCACCCGCAACTCGATTTGCGAATAGTCAGCAGCAAAAATGATCCAATCCTTTTCGGAAGGAATGAAGGCCTGCCTGATTTTCCTGCCCTCTTCAAGTCTGATCGGGATATTTTGCAGATTCGGATCTGTTGAACTTAACCGACCGGTCTGGGTCAATGCTTGATTGAAACGGGTGTGCACCTTCTCCGTTTTGCCATTGACCACTTTGAGCAAGCCTTCAATATAGGTGGATTGCAACTTACCAAGCTGGCGGTACAGTAATATTTCCTTAACGATATCATGCTGGCTCTCCAGTTTTTCCAGTACATCAGCTGATGTGGAATATCCCGTTTTAGTTTTCTTCATGACCGGGAGCTCCAATTTTTCAAATAGGATGGCCCCAAGTTGTTTAGGTGAATTGATATTGAAAGCCTCTCCGGCCAAATCAAAAATTCTTCCTTCAATGGTTCTTAAGCGGATGGCTAATTCCTGCCCCATGTTTTTCAGCCGGCCACTATCCACCTTTATGCCCTGCCATTCCATATTTGCAAGGATGATCGACAAAGGCAGCTCCAGATCCGTTAATAAATCATATTGCTCAAACTCATGAAGCTTATCAACCATCGGCTCTTTCAGAGAAAGAATCGCCTTCGCTTTTCTGGCGATATGCTCCCTTAATTCTGCCTCCTCAGGTAACTTGCGTTTTGCTCCTTTCCCATAAAAAGCATCATCGGCTTCAAGTCGAATAGCACCTTGGGTTTTCGTGATTTCTGCCACTTCGTCCACTGATTCTGCCGGATCCAGGATATAGGATGCTAAAAACACATCAAAATCGATGCCTTTTATTTCTACTCCTCGGTGGCGGAGTGCCACAACCGTACGCTTCGCATCGAAAACCGTTTTCTTTTTTGTTTCATCTTCTGCCCAGGATTTAAATGCCTCGGAACTCAAAGCATTTTCTCCATGAAAGTAAAAATGACCATGTTCATTACTGATGGCAATTCCAATAATGTCTGCACGATGATAATTATCTTCTAAGATTTCACCGTATAGAGCACTTTCATCCGCAAACATTTCTGCGGTCATTTCAGCCGTGTGGACCTCTATCTCTTCCTGTTCAAGCGGTACACTTTCCGTAACATCCAATTTATCGAGCAAAGTAGAAAAGCCAAGCTCTTTATAGAATGAAATGACTCGATCCTGATCCATTCCACTGTACTCGGTCTCGCTTACAGAAACTTCAAGCGGGACTTCCCTCGTAATCGTAGCAAGCTCCTTGCTCAGCAGCGCCAGGTCTTTATGTTCTTCTATTTTCTCTTTCAATTTTTGTCCGCTTACTTCATCAATCGATTGCAGAAGATTTTCAACGGTTTCAAATTGATGCAATAATTTAAGAGCGGTCTTTTCACCAACACCCGGTATACCTGGTATATTGTCGGAGGCATCTCCCATCAGTCCTTTTAAATCGATGATCTGCAAAGGGGATAGCCCGTATTTTTCATGGATATGCTTTGGCGTATACTCCTCAATTTCAGTAATCCCCTTTTTCGTAATGGAAACCGTCGTATTGGGGGAGGATAATTGTGTTAAATCCTTATCACCGGATATGACTTTCACTTCAAAACCATCTTTTTCAGCTTGTAAAGACAGTGTACCGATAATATCATCGGCCTCGTAATTCTCCAGTTCATACCTTTTTATTTGAAAACAATCGAGCAGCTCCCGAATGAAAGGAAATTGCTCGGATAATTCAGGCGGCGTTTTTTGACGTCCTCCCTTGTATTCTTTAAATGACGCATGTCTGAATGTCGTTTTTCCAGCATCGAACGCAACCAGGATGTGCGAGGGTTTTTCTTCTTCAAGAATGCGGTTGAGCATCATGGTGAATCCGTATACGGAATTCGTATGTACCCCTTTATCATTATTCAAGAGCGGGAGTGCAAAAAACGCACGGTAAGCAATGCTATTTCCATCTATGAGTACTAACTTTTTATCCAAATCCGTCTTCCTCCAGTCATACAGGTTCAAGTATTTTAGCTTCTATTTATAAACGCAAAAAGCCGTTCATTTTCTTCCTCTATTCTACCATGAGTAGAAGCGGAAAGAAAAATGAACGGCAACGCGGTTATTTAGTGTTTCCCATTAACAAGCTCGCATAAGGGGAATCCGATGGCAGAACGATGACCGTTTGATCTCCAATCGTTTTTTTGTACGATTCAAGAGTCCGGTATAGTTTATAGAATTCGGGATCTTTGGAAAAAGATCTATTATAGATTTTCGCCGCTTCCCCTTCCCCTTCGGCCCGGATCACTTCTGCATCTGCCTCTGCTGTCGAGAGCAATTCTTTCACTTTCCGATCAGTATCCGCAATGATCCGGTTTTTTTTCGCATCACCTTTTGATAGGTATTCTTGGGCTTTTGATTCACGCTCGGAAATCATCCTCTTGAAGACCGATGCTTCGTTTTCGGCTGGCAGGTCCGTACGTTTTATCCGGACATCCGTCAAGCTGATGCCATAACTGTCCTTTTGCAGCAGTTCGTTGACTTTTTCCGTTATGCGGTCGTTCAAACTTCCTCTGGATGACTTCTCATCATTGATGATTTCATCATAATTCAATTGGCCCAACTCTGAACGGACTGCTGAATAAATGAACTCTTCCATTTTCGTTTCCGCATTACCGAGCGTCCTTGCATTTGTAATCAACTTCTTCGGATCTTCTATTCTCCATACTGCATAATTATCTATCAGCATCCGCTTTTTATCTTTCGTATTGATTTCAGCTTCAGATACATCAGAACTCATTTGATACTTCGGCAGGGTCATGACGGTTTGAATGAAAGGCACCTTTGCCTTTAATCCAGGGGTCTTATCGATTCTTACAACCTCACCGAATTGACGGACAACTTTATATTCTCCCTCTTTGACGATATAGACATTGGTGAAAATAATTAGCAGCAGCACAATCAAAATAATGATGAAAATGCCACTTTTAACATAGCCTCTCCAGTGAAAGTCGCCTTTCTTCAACTCATTGAAATCTATTATTTTTCCGTTCATTGTTTAACGCCCCCTTCCCCTGTCGCTTTTTCTTCGGATGCATTCTCCTTTTTCGTTTCTGCTTTTTCGGCATTATCTTCATCAGGGACAGGCGCTTTTTTCGTTTCCTCTTTTTCTAGTGAACGAAGCGGCAAGTACTTCATTGTATTTCCATCATCATTCATGATATAAATCTCGGCATTGGGCAATACTCCTTCAAGGGTCTCGATAACAAGACGGTCCTTCGTAATCCCTTTATTGCCTTTATACTCACTGAATATTTTTTCAAAGACCGCTACATCCCCACGGGCTGCTTCCGTACGGGCAGCTTTATCCCCGTTGGCCTGAGAAATGATGGCGTCTTTTTCCCCTTCCGCTTCATTCATCCGTTTATTTTCATATTTATCCGCTTCGTTGATTTTCGTATTGGCCGTTTCACGGGCATCCGTTACATTCGTGAATGCTTTCCGCACTTCTTCATTCGGTAATTCCACGTCCTGGAGTTTAACCGCAGATATGGAAATACCGACATCATATTTCTCCATTAGCTGCGACAATAATTCCCGTACATCCGCTTCTATTTGTGCTTTACCGGAAGTAAGTGCATCATCGATTTTGGTGCTGCCGATAATACTCCGTAAAGCGGCTGAAGTCGTATCATATAATATCTTCTCTGGATCATCTGCATTGTATAGATATTTTGGAGGGTCCGTGATTTTCCACTGAACCACTAGGTCGGCTAGCACAATATTTTCATCACCCGTAATCATTTTGGTCTCACTCGGGTAATCCTTCACCTCTCCATCCTCTTCCTTATAGCCAAATTTCAGACTGAATGTTTCTTTCGATAGCTTCTCAACAGATTGAATCGGCCAAGGCAGTTTAAAGTGAAGTCCTGGTTCTGTAATCGTCTGCTCCACCTTACCAAATGTCATTATGACAGCTTGGTCGGATTCATCAACCGTATACCAGGTCGATATCGCAACCACACCCAAAATTAAAATAAGAAAGACTAGTCCTGTGATCGTATATATTCTTTTTAAGCTAACGATATGTATCACCCCTTCTTTGCTTGTTATATCTTATTTACGCAAGGAAGGGCCTAAAGTTTCATGGAAATCAAATATTTTCCTAAAAAAATAGGAAAGAGGAATGATTCCCAGAGGTATAGATAAAATTCCAAAATTAAAAGACAGAGACTTAGTGTCTCTGTCATTGTTTAACTCCTTGGATGAGGGGTTGTGCAATCATTGTACCCCTGCATTATGAAGACTGTTTTAAGAAATTGTAAAGGAAATGTAAATTCACGGTCATGCTACATTTTTCCCTTTAAACTTTTATTTAGCGTGACTGTAAAAGTCGTCCCCGTGCCTGGTGTGCTTTCCACTTTGATTTTACCTTTATGGACTTCTATTATATGCTTGACGATCGCCAGACCAATGCCAGTTCCACCCGAATCACGGCTCCTTGCCTTATCGATCCTGTAAAACCGTTCAAAGATCCTCGGCAGTTCTTTTTCTTCGATGCCGATCCCGCTATCTTGGACGGCAATATCCACGGTCTGTTCATTTTCCATGACATTCACGGTGACCCTTCCACCATTTGGTGTATAGGTCATTGCGTTCGTTATCAAATTAATGAAAACTTGTTTGATCCTGTCCGAATCCCCTTCAATAAATACCGGATTTTTTGTTGCTTTAATTTCAAGGGAGACTTCTTTATTCTTCATCTTCCCTATAAGCATCTCTTGTATTTCTCCAAGGACTCTCGAAATATCCACGACGCCTGCTTTCAAAACGAACTCCTGCTGCTCCATTTTTGATAAATTCAGAAGCTCCTGAATGAGTTCTTGCAGCCGATCACTTTCTTTCAAGATGATCGATAAAAAGTGCTTCAAGGTCTCTTCGTCTTTTAAAGCCCCATCTAACAATGTTTCTGAAAAGCCTTTGATAGACGTAATCGGGGTTCTCAACTCATGGGAAACATTGGCAACGAAATCCTTACGCATTTGCTCGAGCTTTTTCAATTCGGTGATATCATGGAATATGAGCAGGATCCCCTTCCATTCATCATGATTTCCGATAATCGGTGCCCCGTAAATCTCAAAATGCTTCCGTTCTATAGCAAGTGATATCTTCACTTGACGTTTTATCGTTTTTTCCGTTCGAAAAATCTCTTCGATGATGGAAATCACTTCCTGATCTTTAATGACCGAGTAATATTCTTGAAACAAAAACGTACTGGCGTTTACATGGAATATTTTTTTGAATTCCCGGTTGATCAAGGTTGTATACCCTTTACTGTCTATTAACAAGACACCACTTCCGATATTTTCAACAAGTGCTTCCAGACGATCCTGATTCATTTCTCTCGCCATCTCTGTTTCTTGTAAATTCCTCGCCAAAATGTTCAAAGAAGTTGTCAGCATTCCCGTTTCATCGGAATTCCGCTCATATGTCCGCGTTCCATAATTCCCTTTTGCCAGTTCAATGGCTGCCATCGTCGCTTCCTCGATAGGCCGGGTATAATATGAAGTGATTTTACTCGCAAGCATGAGAATGATGATCAAGGCAACCCCTAAACAAATGATCAATATTTGCCACATTTGCTTATTCACTTGATTGAGGGCCTCAATTTCGTTGCTATGAACGACAAATCCTTCTATCTCTCCGTCCTTTTCAACCGTCTTCCAATAATAATGGTGGTCCGATTCCCCTTCAACCACTTCATACCCTTCTCCACGCTTAAGCCCTTTTTCCAAAGTTATTTTACGAAGGACCTTTGCATGGTTTTTAAGTATTTCATTAGATGATGTAGAATCATATAATATCTCCCCACTCGTGGAAAGAATGGTTAAGTTTGAATCTAAAAGGGGTGTCAGTTTTGCCGTTTTCCCTTCCTCCAAAAAGGATACGATTCCACCATGTTCTTGTATATATGTAGAAATGAAAAATGTTTCGTTCTGTATACGTTCATTGAATGTTTTTATATAATAGCTTTTGAACAAATGTCCTAATAAAAAGCCCACGGCCATCAGGACGACCATCACCAGCATGATGAGGGTGTATAAGAGCTTTTTACGATAGGTCGTCATTCTTTTTTAGGCTCCTCAAGCTTATAACCCAATCCCCTGATCGTTTTGATGTAAAGAGGTTTTTTTGTATCCTTCTCTATTTTTTCACGAAGATGGCTAATATGCACATCGACAATTCGCGAATCTCCCGCGAAATCATAATTCCATACTGAACTTAGCAGTTGGTCCCTAGTTAATACTCTTCCTTTATTCTTAGCCAAATGTAAAAGTAATTCAAATTCCTTTGGAGTCAATTCTAATTGCTGTTCCTCAAAGAATGCTTCGTATCGATCCGGGAATACTTTCAAGTCCCCTAATTTCAAGAGACCATCTTCCTGATCATGACTCGTCTCACTGCCATTGGATTGTAACTGAGATCTTCTTAATATGGCCTTGATCCGGGCTGTTACCTCCCGCGGACTAAATGGTTTGGTTAAATAATCATCCGCCCCCAGTTCTAGCCCCAGCACTTTGTCAAATTCATCATCCTTAGCTGTCAGCATCAAGATCGGTATATTGATCTTTTGCTGGCGAAGTTGTTTACATACTTCAAGACCATCCATTTTAGGCAACATCAAATCCAATACGACTAAATCCGGGCGTATATCCACAGCAGCCTGCAGCCCTTGTTCTCCATCTAAGGCCGTGATTACCGAATAGCCTGCTTGTTCTAAATTGTACTGAAGTAAGGTAACTATTGATTGTTCATCATCCACTACGAGAATTTTCTTTGACATTAGATCCTCCTGAATTGCGTATTACCCCATAGACTATTTTTTTAGTCTACTCATCCAATTCCATTATAAAGAATATTATAGGAAAATTACACATAAAAAAAACACATTGAATGTATTCCTATAGTCAGCAGGTGCTTATAAGTACGAATTGTCCCAGCCGCCTTTAAAATCGGATAAAAAAAACTGCCCGAAGATGGTAGAAGGCCTTAGCCTCCCTTCCATTATTCCGGGCAGTTTTCAAGAGCACTTATTGAAGAACTTGCATTACTGCTTTAACTGATTCAACTGATTTAGAAAGTGCTTCTTTTTCAGCTTCAGTCAATTCTAGTTCGATGATTTGTTCAATACCGTTTGCTCCTAGTACAGTTGGCACTCCAAGGTAGATTCCTTCGAATCCGTATTCGCCTTCAAGATAAGCGATGGATGGAAGAACCCGACGTTGGTCTTTAAGGATCGCTTCTGCCATTTCCACTAGAGCTGCAGCAGGTGCATAATATGCGCTTCCGTTTCCAAGAAGATTTACGATTTCTCCGCCGCCAGTACGAGTACGGGCTACGATTGCTTCTAAACGATCTTTTGGGATCAATGTTTCCAAAGGAATTCCGCCTGCATATGAGTAACGTACTAGAGGAACCATATCGTCGCCGTGTCCGCCAAGTACGAAACCTGTTACATCTTTAACTGACAAGTTTAATTCTTGAGCTACGAATGTACGGAAACGAGCTGTATCTAGAACACCTGATTGTCCAATTACGCGTTCCTTTGGGAAACCTGATTCTTTATAAACAGTATAAGTCATTGCATCAACTGGGTTAGTCAATACGATGATTGTTGTATTTGGAGAAAATTTAACCAATTCTTTAGTTACGGATTTCATAACTTTTTGGTTGGTTTGAACTAAGTCGTCACGGCTCATACCAGGTTTACGAGCAATACCAGCAGTGATGATTACCACGTCAGAATCAGCTGTATCGGCATAGTCGGATGTACCGATGATGTTAGCGTCAAAACCTTGAACCGGACCCGCTTCCGCCATATCAAGCGCTTTACCTTTAGTAGGGTTTTCAGCTTGTGGAATATCTACTAAAACGATATCACCAAGTTCTTTTTGAGCTGCTAGAAATGCTGCTGTAGCACCAGTGAACCCGGCACCAACTACTGTTATTTTTTTACGATTAGACATGTTATTTCCTCCTCAAATTAAGTAAATGATTTTGGAATTATTTTAACGTCTTCATTCATAAATAGATAAGAAGCCCCCTGGAAAAGAAGCCCGATCAGGCACTTTTCCAGAAAGCATCATAAGCAATTATTTAAGGTTTTTGATCAGCTCGTCAGCGAACTCAGAACATTTAACTTCTGTTGCGCCATCCATCAGGCGGGCAAAGTCGTATGTAACAACTTTAGAAGCGATTGTTTGTTCAACTGATTTTGTGATGCTGTCTGCAGCTTCGTTCCAGCCAAGGTGTTCAAGTAAAAGCACACCTGAAAGAAGGACTGAAGATGGGTTAACTTTATCAAGACCAGCGTATTTAGGAGCCGTTCCGTGTGTAGCTTCGAAGATAGCATGTCCAGTTTCGTAGTTGATGTTTGCTCCTGGAGCGATACCAATTCCGCCAACTTGTGCAGCTAATGCATCAGAAATGTAATCTCCGTTCAAGTTCATTGTTGCAACAACATCAAACTCTTTAGGACGAGTCAGGATTTGTTGTAAGAAGATATCAGCAATGGAATCTTTAACGATGATTTTGCCTTCAGCTTCAGCAGCTGATTGTGCTTTGTTAGCAGCTTCAGTGCCTTCAGCATCTTTAATTTTGTCATATTGGTTCCAAGTGAACACTTTATCGGCAAATTCTTGTTCTGCAACTTCATAACCCCAAGTTTTGAACGCGCCTTCCGTGAATTTCATGATGTTACCTTTATGAACAAGCGTTAATGATTTACGGCCTTCTTTGATCGCATAGTTAAGTGCAGAGCGAACAAGACGTTTCGTTCCCTCTTCAGAGATCGGTTTGATCCCGATACCAGAAGTTTCTGGGAAACGGATGTTTGTAACACCGAATTCATTTTGTAGGAAGTCGATTAATTTCTTCGCTTGGTCAGAACCTTTTGCATATTCGATACCAGCATAGATATCTTCAGTGTTTTCACGGAAGATGACCATGTCAGTGTCTTCAGGACGTTTAACCGGTGAAGGTACACCTTCAAAGTAACGTACTGGACGAAGACATACGAATAAGTCCAATACTTGACGCAATGCAACGTTCAATGAACGGATACCGCCGCCGATTGGAGTTGTAAGAGGTCCTTTAATAGCGATTAGATATTCGTTAATGACATCAAGAGTTTCTTGTGGAAGCCATTCGCCCGTTTGGTCAAATGCTTTTTGTCCAGCTAAAACTTCTTTCCATTCGATTTTCTTTTCGCCATTGTAAGCTTTTTCAACTGCTGCGTCTAAAACGCGAGAAGCTGCAACCCAGATATCAGGACCGATTCCGTCTCCCTCAATATAAGGAACGATTGGGTTGTTTGGTACGTTAAGAGCACCGTTAGTAACTGTGATTTTTTGGCTTTGTGTCATGTCTCTTACCTCCGATTCAAATTCAAAGGTTAGCTGGTCTGCCATTAGGTGAGGCAGAACCACTAACCCTTTTTACTCACATCTATTAATTTACTACAAATTCGATGAAATATAAAAATAAATTTTGAAAAACTTTTAATTAACGTTTTTCGATTGGTACGTATTTCTGCATACCTGGTCCAACATACTCAGCACGCGGACGGATCAGACGGTTGTTTGAATATTGCTCAAGGATATGAGCGATCCAGCCTGAAGCACGGCTTACAGCAAAGATTGGTGTAAACAGGTCATGCTCGATACCTAAACTGTGGTATACGGAAGCAGAATAGAAATCAACGTTTGGCGGAAGATTTTTTTGACCAGTTACGATTTCATGGATTTTAATGGACATATCATAATATTGAGGCTGTCCAGTAAGCTCAGTCAATTTTTGAGACATTTCTTTAAGGTGTTTAGCACGTGGATCACCTTTACGGTATACACGGTGGCCAAAGCCCATGATTTTTTCTTTATTGGCTAATTTTTCGTTGATATAAGGCTCAACATTTTCCACTGAACCAATATCTGTAAGCATTTTCATGACTTGTTCGTTAGCTCCGCCGTGAAGTGGGCCTTTTAAAGCGCCGATGGCAGAAGTCACGCCAGAATAGATATCAGATAATGTAGCCACACAAACGCGTGCAGTGAATGTAGAAGCGTTCAATTCATGGTCAGCATGTAGAACTAATGCTTTGTTGAATGCTTCCTCTTCGATTGCAGTTGGTTCATTACCGCTTAACATATATAAGAAGTTAGCAGCAAAGCTTAAATCTGTACGTGGTGCAATCGCTTCTTTACCTTGACGGGTACGAGCGAAAGTTGTTACCAATGTAGGAATTTTTGCTTGGATGCGGATTGCTTTACGATAGTTAGCATCTTCACTCATTACATCTGCTTCTTCATCATATAGACCAAGAAGAGAAACTGCTGTACGAAGAGCTCCCATTGGATGTACTTTGTCGATCGGGTATGTTTTGAAATGATTAACTACTTCAGCTGGAATTTCAGCATTTTCAGCAAGTTGTTTAGTTAATTCTGCTAATTGGCTTTTGTTTGGAAGTGCTCCATGCCATAAAAGATAGATTACTTCCTCGAATGTTGCGTTTACAGCCAAATCATCGATGTCATAACCCACATATGTTAATGTGTCATCGATAATGGAGCTAACTGATGAAGTTGTTGCTACCACACCTTCAAGACCTTTTGTTGCTGTCATACTAAATCTCTCCTTTTCCTAAGTATTCCCCTATGCCCTTGCTCATTGCGTATAAATATAGCGCTTCCAAGAAATTAGCTATTGTAAACAACCATCTATTTTTTAGCCGAAGACATACATCTTGTATTGGAAGCGTTCACAGAATAGGACCCCACCAATAGTAAAATGTACGATAATCTTTAATACGAATTCTAAAAATTAATGCTTGTAGCCATTCCTAGTGAGCGCTTGCTCAATAACTACATCTTCTTTAAGATTCCTCAAAAATATCGATGATATTCAGGAATCCATTTTTAATAAGTCAGAGCAGTTACATGATTATTATAAACAATAAACACTTTTTTGGGAATGAAAAGCACTTAAAATGTGAAAAAATTATTATTTTATTAGAAAAACTAGCCACATATTCTCTTGCTTTTTTTTGGGGGTTTCAAAACGTTTTTTTGAAAATTTGTCACAAAGCAGAATAAACGAAACATTAAATAGAAAATTTACATTTTCAATACTGACGAACGCTTCTATCCTTTGCGACTTCCTTCATTTAAAAAAATTGAAGATCTGCATGCATAAATAAGCAATTCCTGCCCCAATTAATGGACCAACTGCCACACCCTTGAATAAGGCAACCGCAAGAATCGTCCCAAATACAAGAGCCGTAGTGATGTGCGGATCATGTGATAGGAGCGTAATGCCATTTTTTGCTATGAGTGCAACCGCTATTCCGGATGCAAGCGCAATCCAGGCATAAGGAGATTTAATGGCATCTCCGAGTTCCTTGAAACCAATCGCCCCATTTGCTATCGGTATGAGTACGGAAATCGTAATGATCGTCACGCCCAGGTTGATTCCTTTCGCTTCAAGATAAGGAAAAACCTTAGCGTCAAGACCAATTAGTTTCATGATTAAAAGAAAACCTGCAGCCATGATCAGCGACGTATTTTTCCCAAACCAACCGATTGCTGCAAGTAAAATTAAAAATACGACAGGACCGTTTATCATTTTCTCCCTTCGCCTTCTTTCCTCTTTTTTGTTATTTTAGCATAATAAATCCCCCTCTATCCTGAGAGAAAATCTATTTATTCCCCAATTCATTTACGGAAAAAAGTCAAGCCGTATGACGAAAGATTCTTTCCTTTCTTTTCCATCATCGTTACAATTATAATACAATCTTTATGATAGAAGGAGGATTTGTCTTGAATCCAGTTTATATGTATCGTTTCATTCGTTCTTTACTGGTAATCGGAGGGATCATTTTAGGGGCAATTGCCTTGTTTTATCTATCAAAATATACATATCCATTCATCATTGCGATGATAATCGCTTTCTTGATGAACCCTCTTGTCACTTTTTTTGAAAAGAAAGGAAGGTTACCGAGGGGGTTGGCTGTATTCGTTTCCCTTTTACTCATTTTCCTTTTATTTGCGGGGCTTATCACCTTACTGGTTACGGAGATCATTTCAGGTACCAATTACCTCGCCGGAGTCATACCCGAACACATCGAAACGATCGTGGATTATATAGAATCATATATCGCGACAACCATCATCCCTTTATATAATCAAATCGCTGCCATGTTCAATAATCTGGATACCGGACAGCAGGACACCGTTCTCAAGAATATCCAAAATATCGGTGAATCCATCACTACCGGAGTAAGCGGCTTCATACAAGCGTTCTTGAAGAATATTCCCACAATCATTGGATGGTTTCCAACTACAGCAACGGCGCTTCTTTTTACCCTGCTGGGCACTTTCTTCATAAGCAAAGATTGGGATACCTTTGGCCGAATGACCGGAAAGGTGTTGCCTGATAAGATTTTTTCGGGGGCCAAGCGTTTATTCAGGGATTTAAAACGGGCTTTATTCGGATTTATCCGGGCACAATTCACCCTTGTTTCATTGACGACTGTTACGATATTGATCGGCTTTCTCATTTTAGGTGTGAACTATTCAATTACCATTGCACTGATATGCGGCCTGGTCGATATCATTCCCTATTTAGGGACGGGCACGATTTTCATTCCATGGATCATATTTGAATTCATCGCTGGAAATACAAGTCTCGCAATCGGTTTGTCCGTGCTTTACATAATCGTTGTTGTCCAGCGTCAGTTAATAGAGCCAAAAGTTCTTTCCTCCAGTATCGGTTTGGATCCGCTTGCCACTCTCATCGCCTTGTTCATCGGCTTCAAATTGATTGGTTTCCTAGGGCTGATTGCAGGACCTGTCGTACTTGTCATATTCAATACACTTCAGCGAGCACATGTCTTCAAGGCCATTTGGTCCTTCATCATCGGTCAGGATACAAAGAAAACCACATAAAAGAATCCAGCTGCCTTTCTACACTAAATAGCATTCCCCCGATCACATGAAAATCCGCCTCAGTTTCGAGGCGGATTTTCATGGTTTCATGCTTATTTTGAAGTCTGGAATTGTTCTGTTTCAGTAGAACCTGCAAGTGCTGTTGTGGACGATGTCCCACCAGCAACGACTTGTGCCACTTCATCAAAATAACCAGTTCCCACTTCGCGTTGATGGCGTGTTGCCGTATAACCATCAGATTCACTTGCGAACTCTGCTTGTTGTAGTTCTGAGTAGGCAGCCATTCCGCGGTCTTTATAACCAAGAGCAAGATTGAACATGCTATGGTTCAAAGAGTGGAACCCTGCAAGTGTAACGAATTGGAATTTGTAACCTAATTTACCCAATTCAACTTGGTAGCCGGCAATTTCTTCATCACTTAATTTCGCTTTCCAGTTAAATGATGGTGAACAATTGTAAGCAAGCAGTTTACCCGGGAACTCTGCATGGATCGCTTCCGCAAAGCGGCGAGCATCAGCTAGGTTAGGTTCGGAAGTCTCACACCAGATAAGGTCAGCGTAAGGTGCATATGCAAGGCCGCGCGCAATCGCTTGGTCAAGACCTGCATTGGTACGGTAGAATCCTTCTGGAGTCCTTTCACCAGTGATGAATGGTGCATCAACCGGATCGATATCATCCGTGATCAAATCTGCAGCATCAGCATCCGTACGAGCAATTAAGATGGTCGGTGTACCCATTACGTCCGCTGCCAATCGGGCGGAAACTAAATTACGTACTGCCGTT
This sequence comes from Peribacillus sp. Bi96, assembly GCF_918698115.1. Classification (GTDB taxonomy): domain Bacteria; phylum Bacillota; class Bacilli; order Bacillales; family DSM-1321; genus Peribacillus. Next base: position 147,081 of record NZ_CAKKLV010000001.1, on the reverse strand, counting down.
TGGGTTGGCAAAAGAACTTTACCGCCTAAGTGTCCACATTTTTTCTCGGATGAAAGTTGGTCTTCAAAGTGAACGCCGGCCGCTCCTGCTTCGATCATGCCTTTCATTAATTCGAAGACGTTGAGGGAGCCACCAAAACCAGCTTCAGCATCCGCCACGATTGGAGCAAACCAATCGATATCATCTTTTCCTTCAGCAAAGCTTATTTGGTCTGCACGTTGAAGTGTCTGATTAATGCGTTTAACCACTTGCGGCACGGAGTTGGCCGGATATAAACTTTGGTCAGGGTACATTTGTCCTGCGATGTTAGCATCAGCCGCAACTTGCCAGCCGCTTAGGTAGATTGCTTTTAAACCGGCTTTCACTTGTTGCATGGCCTGGTTACCAGTCAATGCTCCTAATGCGTTGATGAAATCCTCTGTATTTAATAGATTCCATAGTTTTTCAGAACCACGGCGTGCCAATGTATGCTCGATATCGATGGAACCTCTTAATTTAATAACTTCTTCAGCCGTATAAGGACGTTTAACGCCAGTCCACCGTGAATCATTTTCCCAGCTTTGTTGTAATTGTTGCGCTCTTTCATTCATCATTATAATTTCCTCCTAATTTATATTAAAATTCTAAATATTAAGATAATTGCTTGTATGCCGGATTTGTTAAGAAATCAGCAAACTCATCTGCTTCAATCAATTCTTCGAATAGTTTAGTAGACTCTTCGAACTTTCCTGATTTGAAAGCTTCTTCTCCTACTTCCGATTTAATGACTGCCAATTCTTCCTCTTTGATCTGATGGAATAATTCTTCGGTTATTTTTCTGCCATCTTCGAGAATCCCTTTTGGATGACGGATCCATTGCCAGACTTGAGCTCTTGAAATCTCGGCCGTTGCTGCATCTTCCATCAGGTTATTAATGGGTGCTGCTCCTCTACCACTTAACCAAGAGGCAATATATTGAATGCCTACGTTAATGTTTGTCCTTAATCCTGCCTCTGTGATCGTTCCTTTAGGCACCTCCAGCAATTCTTGTGCGGTTACTTGGACATCTTCACGTTTTCGGTATATTTGATTCGGTTTTGGAACTAGTAGGTCAAATACCTCTTTTGCCGTGCTTACCATACCTGGATGGGCAACCCATGTCCCATCGTGACCGTCTCTCGCCTCGCGCTCTTTATCTGCACGGACCTTCGAAAATGCCTCATCATTTTTAGCCTGGTCATTTTTCACTGGGATTTGCGCTGCCATCCCACCAATCGCCGGAGCATTCCGAGCGTGGCATGTTTTGATTGCCAATAAGGAATACGCTCTCATGTTCGGGACAGTCATCGTGACCTGTAACCTATCAGGGAAAATCACATCATCCGAGTGACGGAATTTTTTCAGGAAGCTAAAGATATAATCCCAGCGGCCACAATTCAGGCCTGCGGAATGTTCTTTCAGCTCGTATAGAATTTCGTCCATTTCGAATGCGGCAAGAATCGTTTCGATCAAGACCGTTGCCTTAATTGATCCTTGCGGGATTCTTAAATCGTTCTGTGCATATACGAATATATCATTCCATAATCTAGCTTCCAGATGGCTTTCCATTTTTGGTAAGTAGAAGTATGGACCGCTTTGTTTTTCGATCAATGCTTTTGCATTGTGGTAAAAGTATAGGCCAAAGTCAAAAATGCTGGCTGATATTGGCTGTCCATCTAAAAGGACATGTTTTTCTTCTAAATGCCAGCCGCGGGGCCTTATCTTTAGAACAGCTGTTTTTTGATTCAATTCATATACTTTTCCATTTGAATTTTTAAAGGAAATGGTACCCCGGATGGCATCGCGCAGATTCAGTTGGCCATCCATGCAATTCTCCCAAGTCGGCGAGTTGGCGTCTTCAAAGTCAGCCATAAATACATTGGCACCTGAGTTCATGGCATTAATGATCATCTTACGATCAACCGGTCCGGTGATTTCAACCCTGCGATCTTGCAAGTCATTCGGGAGGGGCGAAATGGTCCAATCACTTTCACGAATATGCTTCGTTTCTTCAAGGAATTCAGGCAGCTTGCCTTGGTTCAGGTCTTCTTGAACGCATTTGCGCCGTTCTAAAAGCTCTTTTCTTCTTTCACCGAAATGCCGTTCAATTCTTTCGATGAATTGAAGAGCTTCCGTTGTAAGTATTTGTTCATATCCTGGTTTAATGGTGCCAGTAATTTGCAGGCCTTTTGCCTCCGTAATCATGTTGCCTCTCCACATCCTTTCCAACTATTCATGTTATAATACAGTTGTTTTATTTCCTGTTTGTATTATATAACACACAGAATAAATTTGTCACCAGTTTTTTCTAAAAAATTCAAAAAAAAGAATATTAAGCATAGAAAAGCCTGGTTTATCAACGTTTCGCCCCGAAAATAATTTAACAATTCTGTCTTCACTATCAATTCCCAACCCTTTATCATGAACTTTTAAGATGAAACAGAGGGAAACCATTCATATTAAAACGTCCTCCCATTTTTGGTGAAATGCAAAAAAGCATCCATTGTGAAACCCTGGATGCTTTTTCCTGTAACAGACCAAAAAGGCTGTCTAAAAGCTTGAAGCTTTAGACAGCCTTTTACTATTTATGCCGAATGATGGTGACCTTTCCTTTATTCATCCTATTCATCATGAAACGGATAACAATCGGCTTAAGGAGGTTCCGAGTTGGCGGAAACACAAGGATCAATCCCATGATATCCGAGATGAGCCCAGGGGACAACAACAGTGCAGCTCCGATAAAGATACAGATTCCATCAATGATTTCATTTCCAGGCATCATTCCATAACGAATCTGTTCCTGTGCCTTTTTCCATGTTTCCATCCCTTGCTTTTTAGCTAAATAGGCTCCGATTAAACCAGTGGCTACAATCAGGAACAGCGTTGGCCAAAAACCGATTACATTGCCTGACAGCAATAGGACAATAATTTCAACGACCGGCATCGCAATGATAAACAATAAAAAATATTTCATCTACATTCCTCCTGCACAGCCCATTTCTGGTGCGGTACATCCATCTTACCTCATTCGACCGGAATTTAGCCAAAAATTCGTTTTATAAAACGTTAGCATGGCCATCATAGATGATTCCACGACCGGCATCGACCGTTATTCTTTGTCCATCCGTGAATATTTTGCTCGCGTTTTCCGCCCCGACGATGACAGGAATACCCAAAGTGACCCCTACAACAGCTGCATGGCTTGTTAAACCGCCTTCTTCCGTTATCAATGCGGCACACTTTTCAATCGCTGGCATCATATCGCGATCCGAACCGATTGTAACCAATACAGAGCCTTCCTTCACTTTTTCCAAAGCTTCCTTGGCATTCTTGGCTACAACCACTTCACCTTTCGATGATTTCCTGCCGATTCCTTGAGCCTTCAAAAGAACCTCACCTAACACATGAATTTTCATCAAGTTAGTCGTACCTGTTTCACCTACAGGCACACCGGCTGTTATGACGACTAAATCTCCATGGGAAACTAAGCCTGAATGCAAGCTTTCATCGATTGCAGTTTGAAGCATTTCATCCGTAGTCGTCGCTTTTGGACCAATCTGCGGGTAAACGCCCCAAGCCAGTGCAAGCCGTCTTGAAACATGATCATTGGATGTAACGGCAATGATCGGTGCTTTAGGGCGGTATTTGGAAATCATCCTTGCCGTATGGCCACTCTCGGTAGGAGTGATGATTGCACCGGCATTTAGATTAAGTGCAGTGTGAGCAACGGACTGACCAATGGCATCCGTTACATTATAACGGTTCAGTTTACTTCTTACTGATAATATTTCCCGATAATTAAGCGCGGTTTCTGCACGTGAAGCAATGTTATGCATAGTTTGCACAGCTTCGACAGGATAGGTTCCTGCAGCTGTTTCACCAGAAAGCATGATGGCATCCGTTCCATCAAATATGGCATTGGCTACGTCACTTGCTTCTGCACGGGTAGGCCTTGGGTTACGTTGCATCGAATCGAGCATTTGTGTAGCCGTTATGACCGGTTTCCCGGCATTGTTACATTTTTTGATCATTTGTTTTTGGACTAACGGCACTTCTTCTGCAGGAATTTCCACACCCAAATCTCCACGTGCTACCATCAAGCCGTCTGAAACTTCCAAGATTTCATCAAGTCGGTCAACACCTTCTTGATTTTCAATTTTAGGAATGATTTGAATATGTTCCGCTCGATTTTGCTGCAGTAATTCACGCACTTCAAGCACGTCGGAAGCCCTGCGTACAAATGAAGCAGCCACAAAGTCAATACCCTGTTCGATTCCAAACAGGATGTCTTGTTCGTCCTTCTCCGTTATGCCTGGCAGTTTCACCGAAACACCTGGCACATTTACGCCCTTTTTATTCTTCAGTGTGCCGCTGTTCAATATTTTGGTATGGATTTCTTTTCTGACCTGATCTATCTTCAACACTTCAAGTCCAATCAATCCATCATCCAAAAGGATTTTGGATCCTTCATGGACATCATGTAGAAGCCCTTCATAAGTAATGGAGAATTTTTCGGGAGTTCCCAAAACTTCATTCATGGAAATAATGACTTCATTGCCAGCTACCAGCTCCATGGAATCATTCTCCATGTTATTTGTCCGTATTTCAGGTCCTTTTGTATCCAACAGGATAGCAACCTGTTTCCCTGCTTTTTCACTAGCTTCTCTAATGTTGCGGATTCTTGCGGCATGTTCTTCATGATTGCCATGAGAAAAGTTAAGCCGAGCTACATTCATCCCCGCTTCTATTAATTCAACCAGCTTTTCTATACTTTCACTTGCGGGGCCAATCGTACAAACAATCTTGGTTTTTCGCATGGTGTCATCCTCCTTTAAGGAAAACTCGCCGCCTGCCCACCTTTTAAAAGTCAGGGGCGTAGTATGGTTATTTGTCTCTTCTTTTTAATAAATAATTCTTGAAAAAGCAAATATGGGTCTTAACAGATTAAATAGATAATTCCGAGGATAAATCATACATTTTCTTGTCAATTGTATGAGGTTTAGCAAGGGCTTCGATGATATCATAATCTACAAGGCGATTTTGTTCTATCCCTACAGCCCTGCCCCCTTTTCCATCAAGCAGCAATTCCACACCTCTTGCTCCAAGTCGACTTGCCAATACCCGGTCATTTGCCGAAGGAGATCCACCGCGCTGAACATGGCCTAGAACCGTAACACGTGTTTCAACTCCTGCTTTCTCCTCAATTTTCCTGGAGACATCAACAGCACTTCCAACACCTTCAGCAACTATGATGATGCTGTGCTTTTTCCCACGGTCATGTCCGCGGTTCAACTTCCCGATCAGCTCGTCCATGTCGTAATCATATTCAGGACAAAGAATCGTTTCCGCCCCGCCAGCCAATCCGGCCCAAAGCGCAATATCGCCGGCATTTCTCCCCATTACTTCAACCACATAAGTTCTTTCATGAGAAGTCGCGGTATCCCGAATTTTGTCGATCGCATCGATTACTGTATTTAAGGCGGTATCAAAACCTATGGTAAAATCCGTGCCCGGTATGTCATTATCAATGGTCCCAGGAACTCCGATACAAGGGTAACCCCTTTCAGTCAAAGCCTTCGCCCCTCTGTATGAACCATCGCCACCTATTATGACAATTCCCTCAATACCATGATTATTAAGTTGTTCTATAGCTTTTAGCTGGCCTTCCTCTGTCCTGAATTCCGGACAACGAGCCGTATGTAACATTGTACCGCCGCGATGAATGATATCTCCGACCGATCCTAATTCAAGCTGCCTTATATCGCCATTTATCAGACCCTGGTAGCCATGGTAAATTCCGAAGACCTCCATCTCATGAAAAATTGCTTTCCGGACAACCGCACGGACAGCTGCATTCATACCTGGAGAATCTCCCCCACTTGTCAATACACCTATTCTTTTCATAAAAGTCACCTCTCTACAGCACTAATCGATTTTAAGCTCACAATACCTTCGTTATATCATTGTACCCTTTTTCAAGCTTCAATAAGCAGTAATTACCCACTTATGCCACACTTGATGTTATAAGCCTAACCGATTCTCTTCAGAAATTGAAGTAAAATGGCGCAAAAGTTTACATACTTCACACAAGACGTATTCTATGATTCCCATTAATGCATACATATACTTCCAATGAAAGGCTGAAAAAACGTGTTGCCCAAGGCACCACGTTTTTTCTATTGCTAAATGTTTATGAATGCTGTTCCACTTCCTTAGGTTTCCCCTCAGATTGCTTTTCAAATTCATATTCACCGATTTTCTTGAATTTCATGTAACGCTGATTAATAAGTTCATCACTGTTCAATGGCAATAGTTCATTAAATGAACGTGTCAGGATTTCCTTGATGGCTTCTGCCTGTAAATTGGCATCCCTGTGGGCGCCGCCTCTCACTTCAGGAATGATCTCATCGATGACACCTAAGCGATTTAAGTCAGGAGCCGTGATTTTCATCGTTTCCGCAGCCCTCTTAGCCTGCGAAGCATCCTTCCACAGCAAGGCCGCAGCTCCTTCAGGAGAAATTACCGAGTATGTTGAATTCTCAAGCATGAAAATTCGGTCTCCAACTCCAAGTGCCAATGCACCACCGCTTCCGCCTTCACCTATGACAATACTGATGACCGGCACTTTCAGCCCTGCCATTTCGAAAAGGTTTTTCGCAATAGCTTCACTTTGTCCGCGCTCTTCAGCAGCTTTACCAGGAAAAGCACCCTTCGTATCAATAAAACAAATAATCGGTCGATTGAACTTTTCCGCCTGTTTCATCAGGCGCAAAGCTTTTCGATAGCCTTCCGGATGGGGCATACCAAAGTTACGACGGATGTTTTCCTTCGTATCTTTACCCCTTTGATGACCGATGACTGTAACAGCCCGTCCATCAAACTCCGCAATTCCAGCAACGATCGCTTCATCATCCCCATAATAACGATCACCATGAAACTCTAGGAAGTCGTTGAATAATAGCGGGATGTAGTCAAGCGTCGTCGGGCGGGCCGGATGCCGGGCAATCTGAACACGATCCCACGGTTTTAAATGGTTATAAATATCCACTTCCAGCTTCTCTAATCGTTTTTCCAACGTTTCGATTTCAACCGTAAGATCTACCTCAGCATCCTTCGTAATTGCCTTCAGCTCTTTAATCTTATTTCTCAGGTCCGTAACAGGACGCTCGAACTCTAATTCATATATCATTACCATTCACCCCCCGGGGCATGGATTTTAAGGATCGTCGTTAAGGTTTCTTTCAATTCCGTACGTTTAACGACCGCATCCAATTGGCCGTGCTTCATCAAGAATTCAGCCGTTTGGAAGTCTTCAGGAAGCTCTTCATGAATCGTCTGTTCAATGATTCTTCGCCCCGCAAAGCCAATCAGGGCTCCAGGTTCGGCAAGGTTAATATCACCAAGTGATGCGAAACTTGCCGAAACCCCGCCTGTGGTAGGGTGGGTCATCATTGAAATGATCAGACCGCCTTCGTTGCTGAGCATCTTTAGTGCAGCACTTGTCTTGGCCATCTGCATCAAGCTTAAAACACCTTCCTGCATCCGAGCGCCGCCTGATGCCGTAAATATGATAAACGGAATCTTCAATTCACCTGCACGTTCAATGGCACGGGTGATTTTTTCCCCAACAACGGAGCCCATGCTTCCCATCCGAAAATTGGAATCCATGATGGCGGTTGATACTTGGTAGCCATTGATGCTCGCGACTCCTGTAACAACTGCTTCATTAATTTTGGCTTTCTTTTTATCCTTTTCCAATTTATCCAAGTAATCCGGAAATTCAAGTGGATTAACTGAAATCATTTCTTTATCAAATTCATTAAAACTGCCGGCATCGAATAAACTTTCGATACGCTCATGGGAAGACATCGAATGGTGGAACCCACAATGCAGACAGACTTTCTTGTTTTTCACTAATTCTTTTGTATACATGATTTTTTTACAGCCGGGACATTTTGTCATAATTCCTTCTGGTACATCTTGTTTCTCCCGATCTAAAGGAACCGTTGCATACTTCTTCTTAGACTTCGCAAATAGCTCTTTAAGCAAGCTTAATCCTCCCTTTACCACCAATTATCTATTTTTATGATACTTGGTACAAACTATATCAGAAATAAAATTAGTATCGTGTAAAAAGGTGTCACTCGTCCTTCGACATATTTCTAATTCTAATAAGATACGTTTCGATGGCTTTTTCTTCATCCCGTTCAAGCAAATATGTAAGAAGTGCCAGATATTCTTCTTTTCTTACATTACCTTGTACCATCTCTGATGTTCTCGCGTAGCTGTTGATAATGCGCCAAATTCTTTCCAGCAATCGATTGCGGTTCAATATGGCAATTCTTAAGAAGAAATCATCATCACGAAACTCACCTGCTCTGACCCAGGCAATTAATCGTTTGATGTCTTCAGCCGTAGCAAAAAAGGCGACGATCCTTAAACAATCTATTTCAATCAACCTTTTCGTCTCAGCCAAATCTTCTTGTACCTTTTTGTCTTGCAAAAAAAAGGTTCCCAGAAGCTCGACTAGCTTATGCTCCTGGAAATCCCTGATAAACGTCCCTTCACCACGCCTTGTTTCAATTAACCCTAATAACTCTAAGGCACGGAGTGCTTCACGGACTGAGGAACGACCAACATTCAACCGATCCGATAACTCCCTTTCTGAAGGGATTTTATCTCCCGGCAGGAGGCTGTCCGCTTCAATCATGCTGCGTAGGCTCTCAACAACTTCGAGATAAATTTTGGATGAAGAAGTACGTTCTGCCAAATTAATTATTCCTCACTTTTTCCAATGATCGCTAATTTCCTTGTTTTTTCTTTAATTTCCTCAGGATCCACATGAATTCTAGCCACTCCCGTTTCCATCGCTGCCTTGGCAACTGCAGCTGCAACGGCAGGAGCTACTCTCGCATCAAAAGGAGCAGGAATAACATAGTCTTCATTTAACTCATTTTCTTCTATTAAACCGGCAATGGCCTGTACTGCAGCTACTTTCATTTTTTCATTGATATGAGTCGCACGTACATCCAAGGCACCACGGAAAATTCCTGGGAAAGCAAGAACGTTATTCACTTGGTTCGGAAAATCCGAACGGCCTGTTCCAACAACCTTGGCACCCGCTGCTTTCGCTTCCTCTGGCATGATTTCCGGATCTGGATTAGCCATCGCGAATATGATCGCATCCCGGTTCATTGTAGAAACCATTTCTTTAGTCAACGCACCTGCGGCTGAAACACCTATAAATACATCCGCGTCATGAATGACCGATTCCAAAGGACCTGAAAGCTTATTTCGATTAGTCACTTTCGCCACTTGTTCTTTTATTTCATTCATGCCTGACGAACGGCCCTCATAAATGGCACCTTTCGTGTCACACATGATAATGTCACGAACTCCATAGCTATAAAGCAATTTAATGATTGCAATTCCAGCAGCGCCGGCTCCATTTGCTACCACTTTAATTTCTGATATTGATTTATTCACAAGACGTAAAGCATTTACAAGACCGGCAACAGTTACAATTGCTGTACCGTGCTGATCATCATGAAAAACAGGAATATTCATTTCTTTCTTAAGTCTTTCTTCAATTTCAAAACAGTTCGGTGCGGCAATGTCCTCTAAATTCACTCCCCCGAATGTTGGCTCGAGTAATTTAACGGTCTCTACAATTTTATCCACATCCGTCGTTTTTAAACAAATTGGAAAAGAGTCTACTCCTGCGAAGCTTTTAAATAATACGGCTTTACCTTCCATAACTGGCAAAGCGGCTTCAGGGCCAATGTTTCCAAGTCCCAACACTGCAGTTCCATCAGAAATTACTGCGACAGTATTCCCCTTCATCGTATAGTCATATACGGTTTCTGGCTTATCGTAAATTTCTTTACACGGTTCTGCGACACCAGGAGAATAAGCTAGGCTTAAATCTTCGGCATTCCTAACCTGTACTTTTGAAACAGTTTCTAATTTCCCTTGATTCAAGCGATGCATATGTAATGCTTCTTCTCTTAATGTCATATTTTCACTCCTAAACAAATTGGTAAACCCGAAACTATATGCTGAAATCTAGTGGTCAGACCACAGCGGCCTGTTCTCAATATAACATATCTATTAAAGTTGTAAAACAGTTATTCTCTCTTATAAACGACATTCGCTTTTCCAACAGCATTACCTAATGAGGCAATCAGACTGTCTGTTGGATTGACCCAATCCCAATAAGACAGCTGAACATAGCGGTTTTCCCTTTCGTAAAAAAGCATGACCTTCGCTTCGCCGCTATGCTGCATTAAAATTTTTTTTATTTTTTGTAGCGTGTCCTTCGTTTGCTTGTCAGCTTCAATTTTCAGGAAAATAGTTCCATTTCTTTCCTCTTTCATCTGCTTCACTTTTTCAAGCGGGTAGATGTTCCTGATCAGGAGCTGGGTTTTTCCATCCCGTTCTTCCAACGTACCCTGCAGCATAATGAGTTGTCCATGGTTCAAATCTGCAGAATGGTTTTTATACACATTGGGGAAAACTACGGCTTCAATGTCCCCCTCTTCATCACTGACGCTCAAAAAGGCCATCACATCGCCCTTTTTTGTCCTTATCGTTTTTACAGACGTAATATATGCGCCTAGTAAGACTTTTGACTCCTTTTTATTTGTCGCTTCGTCTATGGTCAAACAGCCAAAGTACTGAAAAAGTTCCCTGTAGCTTGTCACCGGATGATTCGATAAATAAAGGCCCAAAGCGCTTTTTTCCAAGAACAGTTTATGTTCGATTGGAATTGGCTCGACACGGTTGTATTTCGGTTTGAGTGAAAACTCGCCATCCGAAAACATATCAAATAGATCATCGTCTGGATTTACCAGTTCCGTATGGCTAATCGCTACGTCCAAACTAGCCAACAATGTGGCCCGGTCTTCACCGAATTCATCAAATGCACCTGAATGCACTAGCGCCTCCAACACTTTTCTATTTACGATTTTCCCCGATACCCGCAAACAGAAATCGAATAAATCAACGAATTTCTTTTGCCGTCTGGCAGCAAAGATTTCTTTTAAAACTGTACCGCCTATCCCTTTTATGGCTCCGAGGCTAAAGCGGATCCCTTCCTTTTCCGGTAAAAAAGGGTAGCCGCTCAGGTTAATTGATGGGGTCAGAACGTTTATCCCCTTCTTTTTTGCCTCACGGATATATTGGGAAATCTTTTCCTCGTTCCCAATCACCGATGTCATGAGGGCTGCCATGAAATATTCCGGATGGTGGGTTTTCAAGTAACCTAGCTGATAGGCAATGAAACTATATGCGACCGCATGGCTTCTGTTGAATCCGTAGTTAGCAAAGCGGACGATCAAGGTATAAATCTCATCTGCCGTTTTTTCGGAATATCCTTGTTTCAACGCCCCGCTCACAAAATGCTGACGCTCCTGATCGAGAACATCCTTCTTCTTCTTCGAGACGGCCCGCCGCAGCAGGTCAGCCTCCCCAAGTGTAAACCCAGCCAGCCGAGAGGCAATTTGCATGATTTGTTCTTGATAAACGATGACTCCATATGTAGGCTCAAGAATATCCTTCAAATCCTGGTGCAAGTAATCAATCGGGACCAATCCATGTTTTCGTTCGATGAACAATGGTATGTTTTCCATCGGTCCCGGACGATATAGGGCATTGACTGCGACGATATCCTCGAATCGGTTCGGTTTCAACTTGATCAAAACCTTTCTGATACCATCAGATTCAAATTGAAACACTCCAGTTGTTTCCCCTCTCCCTAAAAGGGCTAACGTCTCGGGATCATCCATTGGTATATGGGATAAGTCCAGCTTTTTCCCAGTTCCCTTTTGGATATTTTTTAAAATATTATCGAGTAGTGTCAAATTCCGGAGTCCGAGAAAATCCATTTTAAGAAGGCCAAGTTCTTCTAGGAGGTCCATTGGATATTGAGTCAGATGGATGCCGTCATGCCCTTTAGTAATCGGGATATGATCAGTCAAAGCCTGGTCGCTGATGACGACGCCTGCGGCATGTGTCGACGCATGTCGTGGCAGGCCTTCAAGCAATAACGCCGTTTGAAAAAGTTTTTGATTCAAGTCACTCTCATTAACGAATTCACGCAGCCTTTTCGATTCCTTGAACGCTTCAGGAAGGGTGATGCCCAGACGATTTGGAATCATTTTCGATACAGCTTCCTGTTCCTTTGAATTCAAGCCGAAAACTCGTCCTGTGTCCCTTAATGCAGCTTTGGCAGCTAAAGTTCCGAACGTAATGATTTGTGCTACATGAAGTTCCCCGTATTTCTTCGCGACATAGGCAATCACTTCTTCACGGCGGTTATCAGGAAAATCAATATCGATATCCGGCATCGAGACTCTTTCTGGATTCAGGAAACGCTCGAACAGCAGGGAATGTTCGATTGGATCGACATCCGTTATCGAGAGGACGTAAGCGACCATCGATCCGGCGGCAGATCCCCTTCCAGGCCCTGTCAGGATTTGGTTGTCCTTAGCGAATTTCATGAAGTCCCAAACGATTAAAAAGTAATCGCTGAATTTCATCTTGGCAATGACATCCAACTCATACCGAAGGCGCTCTTCATATTGACTCGATGGCTCTGACAGTCTTTTCTTTAATCCCTGGAAACAGACGGCTTCTAGCATTTCCTCAGCTGTGACGCCAGCTTCAGTAGGGTACTTAGGCAGCAGGGAAAGATGAAACGGAATTTCAAGATTGCATTGCGCGGCAATATGGAGCGTATTTTCAAGTGCATCAGGTCTATCATGGAATAGTTCTGCTATTTGAGCCCGGCTTTTTAAATAAAATTGGTTGGACTCAGGCACCGTGTGCCCCTCATCCGCCAGCTTGTCGCCATTTCCAATGGCCAGCAGCACTTCTTGGGCGAGTGCATCGGTTTCGTTTAAATAATAGACCGGATTCGTCGCTACGGTCTTTATCCCTAAATCTCTCGCCAACAGACTTATGTCTTCGTTCCCTTTCTCCTCATTCGCAATTGACAGTCTCTGTATCGATACATAAAAGTTATCAGACCCAAAAATCTGCTGGAACCGCTTTGCTGCCTGTTTGGCTTCCTCCGGCCTTTCTTCCCTCAAAAGCAGTTCTATTTGTCCCTCTGCTCCCGGTGTGATTGCTATCAATCCCTTGGAATAGGCTTTGAGCCAGTTCATCGGTATGCCTGACGGAGATTTCGTTTTTATGGCACTGCTTATTTTAAGCAGGTTTTGATATCCTTGTAGATTTTTTGCTAATAACAGAAGTCCATGTGCATTTTCCTGTTCATCCAGGACATCTGCAAGAATGCCGATGATCGGCTTTATTCCCTGTCTCTTGCATTCTTTATAAAAATAGACCGAACCGTACATAACATTTCGATCGGTTAAGGCAAGACTTGTACAGCCATCCGCTTTCGCTTTGGCCACAAGTTCAGTGATCTTCACCGTACTTGTAAGCAGGCTGTATCCGCTCTGAATATGGAGATGAGTATACACGTTTTTTCTCCCACCTTTGTAAGGCATGTTTCTTTTCATTATAGTGTTTATTTCAAAAAAAGAAAATATGTTCTCATTACCAATGCAATTTCCCACCCTGATTTCCGCCGACTATCATAATACCTCTGCACGTCCCATATAAATAGAATAGAAGAATATCAAGCTAAAAAGGATGATGATACATGAATGAAGCCTTTGTTCCAGCCTTTCTCAACAGCTTTTTCATATCGCTTGGCGTTTTGCTTGGCGGCTCGTTAATTGGGGGCCTCGCCGCTTTTTTTACGGGACAAGCCCCGATGACGACTGTGTTCCGGCTATCGGACAGCCTGCGTATTTGGGCGATTGTCGCTGCCATCGGGGGTACATTTGATATGGTCTATAATTTCGAACGCGGTATTTTCCACGGAGAAACGAAGGATATCGTCAAACAGGTCCTATTGATTCTTTCTGCACTTGGCGGTGCACAGACAGGAGCACTGATCATCAACTGGTTCACGCAGGAGCATATCTCATCATGAGGATTCCCCCTTATCACCGGGCACCCACCTGGCAGCGTTTTTTTGCCGGGGCTGCACTAGGCGGATTGCTCAGCTGGGTGATTTTCTTTTATATGTATGGGGTCCAGCAAGAAAAGCAGATCCGGACCCTTCATGAACAAAGAGAGGAGATTAAGGATCTAAACGAAGAAATCTCCATTTGGGAGCAGGATTATAAAAAGTTAAATCAGAAAAACGAAGAGATCTTAACAATTCAAGAAGTTGAAGTAACCATTACGAATGAAAAATACAGCCTCGATCGGCTCAGTATTGCCGAAGCAGAGGATGTGATAGAGGACGACCTTTCCTCACTTCTCGCCAAAGATGTCGTTAGCGTATATAACGGAAAGTCGCTATTGAAAAAATCGATTGAAAATAAAATCGTGACCATCAATAAAAAGCGTTATCAACTTGAAGTCGTTGAAATCATGTATTATACAAAAATGAACATTGAACTCAAACTGAAAAGGACTACTTCTTAAATGTAGACGATATGGTAATGCCCTTTTAATTTTCCACCAAATTTAAAGACCAAATCATATACGATTTGGTCTTTAAATCATGCAACAAAACTATTTACTGTTTTTCATTCCGCTTTATTCAACTCTTCCATATCAGCAAGGATATTATCCACTTCATCCCAAGAGTGTATGGAAGCTCCTGCCGCAAGCGGATGGCCGCCGCCGTTATATTTCCGGGCAATCGTATTGATGATTGGACCTTTAGAACGGAATCGGACACGGATTTCTTTATCCTCTTCTATGAAAAAGACCCATGATTTAACATTTTTAATCGAACCGAGCGAGGAAACGAGTTGAGACGCCTCAGATGTCGAGGCATGGAATTTTTCAAGTATATCTTTCGTTATGATCATTTTCCCCGTTCCATTTGGGAGGATTTCGAAATGCTGCAATACATAGCCATTCAACCGGACAATGCTTTCATTGACATCATACATCTCCTGATATAACTGCGGGCGGGAAAACGAATAGTGAATCAATTCACTAGCATAGGCAAATGTCTTTTCAGTCGTACTTTGGAATAGGAAACGTCCTGTATCGCCAACGATGCCTGCATAAAGAAGACGCGCCGCTTCATCACTCATCTTCAAGCCTTGTTCTTTACCAAACTGGTATAAATCATAAATCATTTCACTAGTGGAACTTGCTGATGTATCAACCCAACGCATATCTCCATATGGATCTTCATTCGGATGATGATCAATCTTAATCACTTTATCCCCGGTCTTATACCGTACATCACAAATCCGGTCAGTATTCGCGGTATCACAAACGATGACCAAAGCACCTTGGTAGGTTTCATCCGAAATTTCATCGAGCCTTCTTAAGTAATTCAATGATGGTTCTTCTCTTCCAACCGTGAATATTCGCTTTTCAGGGAAAGATGCTTTCAGGATTTCTGCCAATCCCCCCTGTGAACCATAAGCGTCCGGGTCTGGACGAACATGACGATGGAGAATGATAGTATCATAACGCTTTATTTCTGCTAAGATTTCAGCTTTCATATAGATCTCCCTCCACATATGTAGTATCGTGCCTAATAAAGATGATATATTTCATTTAATCAAAAAATTGGGGAAATAGGAAGACTCATCTTGTTTACTGTGGCATTCTATTTCAATTCCCGCTACAATAAAAAGGTACATATGTTAAATTGGGGGAATTTTAAACGATGCCTATTCTTGTCACCTTGATTGTTCTTTCACTAGGGGTCTATCTGTTTTATAAAATTAAATCGGTACGCACCAAAATGCCGATGGAGAAAAAGTGGATTTCCGGGAAATCTTCCATTGCCCTTGGTGCGTTTGTCGCACTATTCGGAATCAATCAGCTTTTTCTCTTCCACACGACCACCACTTATATCATCGCTGCCGTTTTCATCTCTGTTGGCCTATTCAGCGTTTGGGGAGGCTATAAAATGTATAAGTTTTACCTGCCGCATGCGATCGAAGAGGCCGCAAATCAAAAAGGATAATCGAATTTCGATTATCCTTTTTGATTTATTCATTTTTCATGATCTGTCAAGCAATTGGCAAGTTAACATCGCCTTGCCGACAAGCTTGCCTTGGTTATATACCTCGACATCCACTTTTCCGAATTTACGCCCTACATCAAGGACACGAGGATGGATTTCGAGTGTACTATCGATCTGGACTGGCTTGATGAAATAAATCATCATATTTTCCACGACCAAGTCACCGCGCTTATAGCTTCGAAGTGCCCGGTTCGCTGAATCGGTAACCAATGTCGTGAACACACCGCTGGAAATGGTTCCAAGATAATTGGTCATTTGCGGAGTGACACCATAGTTATACACTTCCTCGCCCTTCCCACGATTCGATGTCATCACAAGCTGGCTTGTGATCGTATCATCGATCGTTTCGCCTACCTGAGGCTGCCTTTGACTCATTTGAAGTGCCTTCAGTACATCCTGCCTGCTCACGATCCCCTTTAGGATATGGCTGTCATTAACGACAGGGATCAACTCGATGCCTTCCCAAACCATCATATGGGCAGATGATGCAACACTCGTTTTATCGCCTACAGTCATTGGATTTTTCGTCATGACCTTTTCAATGAGCGTCAACTCTTCCTGACCAATGATATCTTTTGATGTGACCATTCCTTGAACCTTCATATTGTCATCGACAACAGGGAAACGGCTATGCCCTGATTCCTGATTGAGTTCATGCCAAGTCTGAACCCGGTCACCGATTGTTAAAAAGGTCGTTTCCTGAACAGGTGTCAAAATATCCTCCACCAGCAAGATTTCCTTTTTAATCAATTGATCATAGATCGCCCGATTGATCATCGTTGCGACGGTAAAGGTATCGTAACTTGTTGAAATGACTGGCATCTCCAATTCATCGGCTAACCTTTTAACAGGCTCTTCCGTATCGAACCCCCCGGTGATCAACACCGCTGCACCTGCTTTTAACGCGTTCTCATGGGCCTGAGTACGGTTCCCGACGATCAGCAGATTTCCTGCACCTGTATATCTCATCATGGCATCCAGCTTCATCGCCCCGATGACGAATTTATTTAATGTCTTATGCAGTCCGGTTTTCCCACCCAGAACTTGTCCGTCCACAATATTAACTACCTCAGCAAACGTTAGCTTTTCAATATTCTCTTTTTTCTTTTTCTCAATGCGAATCGTGCCTACCCGCTCAATGGAGCTCACGTAGCCCTGGTTCTCCGCTTCTTTAATTGCCCGGTACGCCGTACCTTCACTAACATTCAATGCTTTCGCAATTTGACGGACGGAAATCTTTTCGCCAACAGGGAGCCCATCGATATGTTTTAATATTTGTTCATGCTTTGTAGCCAAGCGCTTCACCCTTTTCACGGTATTCCTATTCCCCATTATAAGGTCAAAGAGCCCAGTTTATCAAACAACTACTAATGTTGACGCAACCTTTTGTGTTCAAGCGGTCTTTTTACCTTGTGTTTTTTTGGAGAATATAGAATCCCCGTCAGGTTTCCAGCTACCGCCAACAACGCAAACAATAACCAGGAACCTGCAAACAAGCTCTCCAAACCGCCGCTTTCCAACGACAAGCGCGGCACCGCATAATACAGCATCACACCACATAAAAGCAAACATAGTAATAACCTCTGTTTCATCCAAATCCCCCCTTTATCCATTTATTCAT
Organism: Peribacillus sp. Bi96; assembly: GCF_918698115.1. Classification (GTDB taxonomy): domain Bacteria; phylum Bacillota; class Bacilli; order Bacillales; family DSM-1321; genus Peribacillus. The sequence continues at coordinate 129,364 of NZ_CAKKLV010000001.1, read as the reverse complement.
TTTATGCCTGTGAAAGGAAAAAAGACTGAACTGAATGAATGAGATTTACTTGCCGATACATCCACTTTGTATTGATTCTCTTTCATTCAAGAGGGTTATATTTACTCGATATACTTAAGTAGGGAAAGTTTTGAATAGACTTATCCTTTCAATAATAGTTGCTTTGAGCGCCCTAACTATAGCTGGCGTTCTGCAGCAGGTGATAAAGTGGCAGAGGAAAATGATTCTAAACAAACAGATAATAAAGAAGTTCAAAATATATCCCAATGAATCTCAAAAATATGGATGACACTTTTGGGGAGAATCGAAAAACTCACTGTACAGGTAGATTGTAGATTGCAAGAAGAACAGGAAGCAGTTGAATTGGAAAAACAACAGGTTCTATCTTCGTTTTAATGCAGAGTGGATTGGAACGGGTGTGAGAGACTCCTGCGGGAGATACGCGTCTAAGGGAGACCCCGCAGGCGCAAAAGCGCCGAGGTCGGACTGCCCGCGGAAAGCGAGTGCCTGGACGGGAAATCAACGGTCAAATTTTACAAACCTAAAAAAAATGTAGACAAACTCCATAATCATCGAGTTTCGTCTACAGTCTGACGGGAGCCCCATAGGCTCCCGCTTTTATAAGTCTATTTCATCTCCGGCTTCCATGATTAGTCCATTTCCCTGTTCAAGCAGGTCAATGAATTGGTTAGGATCCTGTTTGATGACAGGAAAAGTATTGTAATGAATCGGCACAACTTGTTTAGCTTGAAGGAATTTCGCTGCAAGTGCCGCGTCTTCCGGCCCCATGGTGTAATTGTCGCCGATTGGCAAAAATGCAAGATCAATCGGATGTCGCTCCCCGATCAGTTTCATATCGGAAAATACCGCTGTATCCCCTGCATGATAGATGGTTTTCCCTTCTATTGTAAGTAACACGCCGGCAGGCATCCCTAAATAAATGATTTGTCCATCCTCAGTACTGAATCCCGTTCCATGGAAAGCAGGCGTCAGTTTCACTTTTCCAAATTCGAACTCGAAAGCTCCGCCGATGCTCATCCCGTGTGTTCGAACCCCTTGAGAACCAAGGTAGTCAGCTATCTCTGCGACGCCAATGACAAGTGCATCATGTTTCTTAGCCAATTCAACCGTGTCACCGACGTGGTCATTATGACCGTGTGTTAAGATGATCACATCCGGTTTTACGTCTTCCACCTTCAAATCGGTTAGTTCGTTTCCAGTAATGAACGGATCGAATAAAATCGTTTTACCACTCGTTTCGACTTTTACAATTGCATGTCCATGAAAAGATACTTTCATTTCTTATGCTCCTTTCGCATACCCACTAATTTTTAGTATCATTAATCTAACTTAGAACTTTCCCATTTACTATGCTTTTAAATATTGCTAAGGTAATTATATCTTATTACTGGAGGTATCGTCATGAATGAACGTTTGACAGAACTACAAAATTGGCTTCAGGCCAATGAGGCGGAAGCCGCATTACTTACATCCACGGAGAGCATTTTCTATTTAAGCGGATTTTTTAGTGACCCTCATGAAAGATTGCTTGCACTGGCCGTTTTTGCAAATGCCGACCCATTCCTGGTCTGCCCGCAAATGGAAGTTCCAGATGCTAAACAGGCTGGATGGAACGGCGATATCATCGGTTACACCGATATTGAAAATCCATGGGAAAAAGTTAAGCAAGCAGTCGTGAAACGCGGGTTAACGATTAATAAAATGGCCATTGAAAAAGAGCATATGAACGTAGAACGCTATGAACAAGTGCAACATCACTTCGAAGAGCCAAAACTCGTTTCAGCAGAAGAAAAACTCCAAGAGATGCGAATGATCAAGTCGGAAGATGAAATGGTCAAAATTCGTGAAGCATGCAGACTTGCCGATTTTGCAATTGAAGTTGGTGTCAGCGAAATCCGTGAAGGTAAAACGGAAATGGAAATCCTTGCAGCGATTGAATTTGAATTGAAAAAGGCCGGAGTCAGCCAAATGTCATTCTCTACGATGGTCCTGACTGGCAAAAATGGCGCCTCCCCTCATGGTACACCAGGAAATACGAAAGTACAGCGTGGCGACCTAGTCCTCTTTGACTTAGGCGTCGTTCATGAAGGGTACTGCTCTGACATCACTAGAACCGTTGCTTACGGAGACATCAATGATAAACAGGCAGATATATATGAAACTGTACTTAGGGCACAAGAAGCGGCCGTTATGGCCAGTAAACCTGGTGTTTCCTGCTCCGAGATTGATTTGACCGCCAGAAACATCATAAGGAATAAAGGATACGGTGAATTCTTCCCTCATAGGCTCGGCCACGGACTTGGGATCAGTGTCCATGAATACCCTTCCTTGACCGAAACGAATTCCCTTGAACTTCAATCGGGAATGGTTTATACAATCGAACCTGGTATATATGTTCCAAATGTTGCAGGTGTCAGGATTGAAGATGATCTATTAATCACCGATACCGGCTGTGAAGTTTTGACCAAATATCCGAAGAGCCTGCAAATCATAAAATGATAATGAACTCGGATAACCCCGTCCTCACTTGAGACGGGGTTATCCTTTTATTATGTAAATCGGTATCATTCAAGGAAATCCATTGAAACAATAGGAAAAATACAACTGGAATAATGTGGGTGATACACTCCTTACATTAATAATTTTGAAGCACTCAAAAAAAAAGGTCCCTCTAGTTAAATGAAAGAAACGGTGGACCTCGTCATAACAAGTTCGCTATCATGAAACAATATTTCAATCAATATTTCTATCCATAGGATAAAACATTTGCTAATTTGTTATAATTGAAATAAGAGCCATATGGTAAATTGTAGTATAATAGGCATGGAATAGAAGGAGGAGATACACGATGAATAGTATAGATTATAAAAATATTCTAGTAGCAGTGGACGGTTCAGAAGAGGCGGAATGGGCCTTAAAAAAGGCAATCTATTTGGCAAAACTCAGTGATGCGACCCTTGTGCTTGCACACATCGTTGACACCAGGAATTTCCCTACTATTGAAGCGTATGATATGACACTCAGTGAGCGTTCTGATACCTTTGCCAACGAGCTATTGGAAAAGTATAGAACGGACGCCATTGCATCTGGGATTGCAAACGTCCAAACGGAAGTGGCATATGGTTCTCCCAAAGTTCAAATCCCAAGAGATTTAGCGAAAAAACATTCAATCGATCTAATTGTATGTGGTGCAACAGGCCTTAATGCAGTCGAACGTTTCCTGATCGGCAGCGTGTCGGAAGGCATCGTTCGCCATTCAAACTGTGATGTAATCATCGTGCGTACGAAATTGGATAAAAAATAATCAAAAAAACTCGTTCGCCAAATTGGTGAACGAGCTTTTTTATGATTATTTACTTACCAGTTTTTCCGCCTTTTCAATCGCCAGCTGAACTTGTGCAAAACCTGTACCGCCAGCACTATTACGGCGCTTAACGGCTTCGTAAGGATTTAATGCATCGTAGATATCATCGGCAAACAACTCGGAAGCTTCCTGGAATTGTTCGATGCTCAGATCTACCAAATAGCAACCATTCTGAACACAGTACAATACAAGTTTCCCAACAACTTCGTGTGCCTTACGGAATGGCATTCCCTTTGAAGCTAGATAATCAGCTAATTCCGTCGCATTCGAGAAATCATTTTTTGTTGCTTTTTCCATGACGTCCGTTTTCACTTTCATTGTTGTAATCATGCCGGCAAATATCTTAAGCGAACCAACAATGGTCTTAACTGTATCAAAAACGCCTTCTTTATCTTCTTGCATATCTTTGTTATAAGCAAGCGGCAGTCCTTTTAACACAGTCAATAACCCTGTTAAATTACCATAAACCCTTCCAGTTTTCCCACGAATCAATTCCGCCATATCGGGGTTTTTCTTCTGCGGCATGATACTGCTTCCCGTTGAAAATGCATCATCCAATTCAACGAATTGGAATTCCTGACTTGACCAAAGTATGATTTCTTCGCTGAAACGGGATAAATGCATCATCATGGTTGCACTGTTGCTCATGAATTCAATGGCAAAGTCACGATCACTTACCGCATCAAGGCTATTTTCGTAAATACCATCAAAACCTAATAGTTCGGCACTAAGAGCACGGTCAATCGGGAAAGTCGTCCCAGCTAATGCCCCAGCACCCAGTGGAGAAATATTAATTCTTTTGAAGCTCTCGGTGAAGCGTTGCTTATCACGCTCAAGCATCCAAAAATAAGCCATTAAATGATGGGCAAAAGAGATTGGTTGTGCCCGCTGTAAATGTGTATAACCTGGAATTAGTGTTTCCACATTTTTCTTCGCTTGTCCCAAAATCGCTTCTTGCAAGTCATTGATGAGTTCTTGAATCACTTTCGTTTGGTTCCGCATATATAGATGAAGATCTGTTGCAACTTGGTCATTACGGCTTCTTCCTGTATGAAGCTTTCCGCCTACTGGTCCAATTTCGTCTATAAGCATGCTTTCCAGGTTAAGATGGATATCCTCCATCTCAACCTTAAAAGTCAACTCACCCTTTTCAGCTTTTTCCTGTAAACTTTTCAGACCTGCAATAATCTGATCCGCATCTTCTTCAGGTAAAATGCTGCATTGCTTTAACATGGTTACATGAGCTAAACTCCCTTGAATATCTTCAAGGACAAGTTCCTGGTCAAAGGATATGGAGGCTCCAAACTCGTCTACCCATTCTTCTGCAGACTTCGTGAACCTTCCTCCCCAAAGCTTGCTACTCACACTGTCACCTTCTTGTTATTGACCATGCTGTTCACTTTCGTTGGAAGTCCCCATAACTTAATGAATCCAACTGCTGCATCATGATCGAATTCGTCAGCTTTTGTATAAGTGGCCAATTTTTCATCATATAGGGAGTACTCGGACTTTCTTCCTTCCACGATCGCATGACCTTTGAATAGTTTCACACGAACTGTACCCGTTACATTCACTTGCGTTTCTTTCAAGAAAGCGGCCAATGCTTTTTGAAGCGGAGAGAACCAAAGACCTTCATAAATCAATTCAGTCATTTTCTTCTCGATCACTGGTTTGAAGTGAGCCAGTTCTTTTACAAGCGTGATATCTTCAAGTTCTTTATGTGCAGCGATCAATGTCATCGCCCCAGGAGCTTCATAGACTTCACGAGATTTGATTCCTACTAATCTATTTTCCACGTGGTCGATACGTCCAACTCCGTGCTTACCTGCAATCTCATTCAATTCAACAATCAGATCAGCCAATTTATAGTTTTTGTCATTCAATGTAACCGGTACACCTTGTTCAAATCCAATTTCAATGATGTCAGCCGTATCCGGCGTGTTTTCAAGACTTGCAGTCAAATCATAAGCATCTTCTGGTGGAGCTGCCCACGGATCTTCCAGGATTCCACATTCGTTGCTTCTTCCCCAAAGGTTTTGGTCAATAGAGAATGGGCTCGCCAAGCCGATTGGAACAGGAATTCCATTTTCCGCTGCATATTCAATCTCCTCTTCACGAGACCATTTCCAGTCACGAACAGGTGCAAGAACCTCTAAATTAGGATTCAAAGCTGAAATGGATACTTCGAAACGCACTTGGTCATTTCCTTTTCCCGTACAACCGTGTGCAACAGCTACCGCATTTTCCGCTTCAGCCACTTCCACTAATTTTTTAGCGATCAGCGGACGTGATAAAGCTGATACCAATGGATATTTTCCTTCATACAAAGTATGTGCCTGAAGAGCCGTCAATGCGAATTCATCAGCGAATTCATCTTTCGCATCAATCACATATGAACTAACCGCACCAACTGTTATCGCTTTTTCTTTAATGAAATCTAAATCTTTTCCTTCTCCGACATCCAAGCAGCATGCCACAACTTCGTACCCTTGATCTTGTAACCATTTAATTGCAACGGAAGTATCCAAACCTCCGGAATATGCTAAAACCACTTTTTGATTTGCCATTTTCATCGTCCCTTTCATGTGAATAAAAATTCATCTGTTGTTATTTTTATTCATTCTATGATTAGTACTTTATCATTTTTATAAAAGGAATACAAGGGGTATTTTAAAGATTTAGCTAAATAATATGTTAATTTGTCGGGGAATTTCATATATTGTATACAGCCACTAAAATATAGTAAACTATGAGTATGAAAAATCGAAAAGCGGAGGGAATATGAAAGAGCAATTTACCTATGATGAACGGCTTGGCATCCCCATTCCTGATCTGCGCCTGGAGTGGGATGAATATACAAAAGGCGAGCAACAGCAAATACTTGTGCACTGGGAGAATATCCGGGGGGGCATCCCAGACCGCATCAAGGAACTGGAATCCATGATAAACCGAAAGCAGCTTCAGCTCTCCGATGAGAGTAATTTCGCAAAATCATGTCAGTTCAATTCCGAAATTGCGGAACTTGCTTCCATCATCAATGACTTGTGGCTTTGGTATCGGGCCAATCAAGGCGTGAGTGAAAAGATGCATAATTAAGGCCTATTCCATGCAAAAAAAAGCCACAGTTTTAAACTGTGGCTTTTTTTTTGCATCCCCCTTATAAATCCTTTCGAAGTTCACCAATGACATGTCCCAACTCCGGGAGAATCAATTTATTCATCGCAAGCCGAACCGCACCTGATGAGCCTGGGGTGGAAAAAACCGCCTTGTCCTTCACGACTCCGGCGATGGCCCTGGATAGAATGGCTGCCGAACCGATGTCCTCTTGATAGCTGAGCATACGGAAAACCTCGCCAAAACCGGGAATTTCCTTTGTCATCAATTCTTTAACCGCCTCGATCGTTACATCCCTTTTGGCGATGCCAGTCCCTCCATTAGTCAATATGACATCGACCTTGTTGCTATTGCAGCCTGCTTTAACCGCTTCTTGAATCGCTTCTCTTTCATCTTTCACAATTTCATATTCCGTCACTTCATGCCCATTCGACTTCAATAATTCCATCATCAGCGCACCGCTTTTATCCGTTTCTTCATCACGAGTATCGCTAACGGTTATCACCATGCAGCGAATTGCCTCCGTGATGGCTTGTTTATGATTCTTGACACTCATTCTTCATTAACCTTCTTCAACTGTAAATACCGATATTGATAGAACTTCTGGGCAAATTCACTGACATTCCGGGTCATTTGATAATTGGCCCCAGCCCCGATGGCCATGCTAATGAATGGAATGCCCTGAACCAGTTTTTTTCGAAAAACAGTAATGGATATGGCCTTCAACAGTTGCTTCAGTGGCTGTTCCATCCAGGAAGGATTTGTCAGTTCATCAATTCCCAGATAAAAATAGTCATCTTCAGCGGTCTGGACTTCCCGGATCAATTCTTCCCAAGCTATTCCTTGGAGTCTCTTTGGCATCGCACCTGCATTGAAAACCTTAAGAGCCAACATCATTTCAAAAGGCGTATTCACCTCAATACCATATGACATCGCAATCAGCTGTACCGTCCGGACATTGATGACCGTCATGGCCGGAATATCACTCCCTAACAGGAGAAGGCCTCCTGATCCGCTTATCCCTCCTTGTGCAAATGAATATAAACGATGCTTAGCTATATGCTGGTTCGCTATGTAATTCAACTGGTCGATCGATAAGAGATTCAAGTCACTAAGCATTTCGATATCTTCATTAAACACCCGCGCAGATGCTAAAATCCGCTCTCTTGCATCTATTTGAACTTGTGAGCTTTGGACCATGGCATGCAAATGAAAAAGCCATGTATCAAGCTTATCAAAAAACTGTTGTTGGACGTTTTCTGGAAGCAGCGCAAAACCCTGCTCTAACCATTTATCATACAATGCTGCCAGATCCGTTGGCTCATATTGATAAAGATTTTCTTGCCATTCACTAATTTCATTCCAAATTTTGATTTCCCGATTCGTGAATTCCATGCATCAAGCCTCCTATGTACAGAATTGGTGGATTCTCCCTTAAGTATACCATAGAGGAGGACTTTTCAAGAATAGATGATGCTGTTCCTGTGTTTCAAGGCCATAGCTCACTTGGTATGATATCCAAAAAAAAAAGCCATATGAAGGGGGCTTGAAGGTCAATCATCTGCATCAACTTTATACAATAATATAATTCAATCCTAGTAAAGATCCCCTTACCGAAGTCATAAATCATGTAAGGAGATTTTTCTAAGAAAAATCAGGAAGGCATGTTTTCTCATTTCCCTCTTAAAGCTACCTCCATGGTATCCCTGGCAATCATGATTTCTTCATTAGTAGGGATGACCATCACTTTCACTGGGGAATAAGGTGCATTGATGAACGCTTCCTTACCAGTGGTGCGATTAAGATCCTTATCCCAATAAACGCCCATGAATTCCAGTCCCTCCAAGATACGACCTCTAATGGTTTGACTGTTTTCACCGATGCCGGCTGTAAAAATGATGCCATCCACTCCCCCCATTTTAGCTGAATAGGAACCTATATACTTGTGAATCCGATCTGCAAAAACCTCAAGTGCAAGTACAGCCCGTTCATTGCCTTTATCCGCTTCCACTTGGATATCGCGCAGGTCGCTGGAAAATCCGGAAAGGGCTAGCATGCCGCTTTCCTTATTCAAGACATCCAGCACTTCATCAGCTGTTTTCCCCGTTTTTTCCATGATATAAGGAATCAGCGCCGGATCGATGTTGCCTGAACGCGTACCCATTGTAACACCGGCCAACGGTGTAAATCCCATTGATGTATCAACTGACTTACCACCCTTTATTGCCGTAATGCTTGCACCATTTCCTAAATGGCAAGATATCAAACGAAGCTGCTCAATCGGCCGGCCGATCATTTTTGCCCCCCGCTGTGACACATATTTATGTGAAGTACCATGGAAGCCATACTTCCTTATTCCGTATTTTTCATAATATTCAAAAGGTAAGCTATACAAATATGAACCTGCAGCCATCGTTTGATGAAAGGCAGTGTCGAAAACAGCAACTGCCGGAACATCACCAAGTATTTGCCTGAAGGCTTTGATTCCCGTGCTATTCGCGGGATTATGAAGGGGTGCCAACTCTGAAAGTTTATCGATTTGCTCTATCACGTCCTCCGTGATCATGACCGAGTCACTGAACACCTCACCACCATGCACCACACGATGCCCTACGCCGTCCAAATCTTCAAAGGAGTCAATGATGCGGTGGTCAATCAGCTTTTTCAACAAAAGTCCAACAGCCACTTCATGATTGGGTATATGGGACGTTTTAGAAACTTTTTCGCCTTTGACACTCAAAGTAAATGTGGAATTTTTCCAGCCGATTCTTTCTACAAGACCTTTTGTAATCACTTGTTCACTTGGCATCTCAAAAAGCTGAAACTTCAATGAAGAGCTGCCTGCATTAATAGCCATGATTTTTGACATCCATCCTGCTCCTTTACTCAAAGCTAGTCAAACAAACTATGATCATCTCAACGAATAACGCGCAGTGTATTGTACAATCTTATCATGGTAAAGAATGACAACCAAATGAAAAATAATCACTCTTACAAAAAAAATGAAAGCCAATGCGAATGGCATCAGCTTTCATTTACTATTTTTCCTCTTTAAACCAATCGTCCATCTGTTGCATGACAGACCTTGTTGCATCGAAATCCGAGAGCTTTGGAAGTTGAACGAGCAGTGCCTTTTTCGGTGCTTCGATCCCCTCTTTCTTCTTTTGAAGGATCAGGATACTTTTCGCAGCCGCTTCACTTTTAAACATGGAAAGCGGCAGTTGCACCATCCCTTGGATATGTGTATGTTTTTTCAGGAAATCATTGAGTTTCTGCGCTTCTTCTGAGACGAACAAGTTATTAGGGACGATGAAGAAAAGATGTCCGCCATCCTTCACATGTTTAACACTTTGCTCAATAAACAAATGGTGTGCATACGAATGTCCTTTTTCGGCCTTCAATTCATAATCTGCTGCACGTACATCATTCGGGTAATAACCAATCGGCAAATCACTGACCACAACATCCGAAGGATCGATGAAAAGCGGCTCCAGACTGTCCTGATTGAAGAATTGCAGCGGGTGTTCTTGTAGGTTCGCCCCTGCATATGCAAGCTTGATCAAGGTTTCATCAATTTCGACACCATATGAAGCGATATTTTTATCAGGAAGTTGATTCAAGATTGCAAATAGCAAATTCCCCGTTCCTACCGCAGGATCGAGCATGACTAACTCTTTTTGATCCTTGGCGAATTTACCGACTAAATAGCTGACGAACATGCCGACTGCATCAGGGGTCATTTGGTGATTCGGTTGTACGCTCTGCTGCATGCCTTTTAATATGGCAAGCTGATAGGCTTTACGGATTGCTTCCTTCTCATATTTCTCGAGTGAAAAGTCTGCATAATGTTTCATTAACCTTTTCTTCGATACTTCACTAATTTCCTCCTGCAGGACTTTCCCTTGGAAGAAATTCTCTCCCGTTTCACCTAGGGCATCCAGATATGTGCAAGAGAGTTCACTTTGTAATATTTGGGCTGTTTCATCAAATTCATAAAATAATTGTTCAACTGGGGTAGACTTCACTTATTAATTCCTCCTGTTTGCTTCTGCCCTTATTTTAAAGGTAAGAAGTAAGAGATACAAGCCGTACGTCCTGCTGATGATTCTTCGTTTGTTTAACGTACTGTTTTCCAATTTGAAAGTCCGCATATAAGCTCTTTTTTCAAAATTTTCAACCACGATTAAATAAAAGGTAAATTTGTTCATTTACTAGTGCGGATAAATAGGTGGTTGGGGGTGTACTTTGGATGATACTAATAAAGATTCTAAATTTCTTTTACTTTTGAAATTTAATTTATGATTAAGCAGTTCGCAATCTTAGATGGTCCCAAACTCTTTTAATAATTTGCAATTATTAATCTGACTAGCACCAAAACCAAGCATTTTGAGAAGATCTGTTACCTGTATTTTTCCCTCATTATCTATAAGACGAATTTTCGGATTTTACTTCAACTTGTTGAGGAAAGATTTCTATAAATAAACTTTGACCTTTGTCAGTTAGCACTACATTTGAAGCTCGACGGTCAGTTGAACTTGGCTCAAAATACAGGGCTGTTGCCCTTTATTTTTTATTACTTGGAAAGGCTCACTGAATTCCCAAACAGAATACCATACATGAGGTGGTGATTATATGGATAATGAAAATCAATACTATCATGGGCCGGTTAATCCGATAAATCAGCAGCATGGTATACAGTCAGATGATGAACTTAACAGACAACAACAAGGGTTCCAACAAGGGTTTCGCCAAGGATATCGGCAAGGGTATCGACAAGGGTATCGAGATGGATATCGAGCAGGGCAACAAGCGGGGTCTCATCCAGGACCATATCCAAGACAAATGCCGTCGTGGCCTAATGAAATTGATATAAGAGTTGGTACACCTAATGGTCAAGAGTGGTCTGGCAAGATTGTATTACCACTAAATGGTCCGAGTTTAGAGCCATAACTAACTTCAGCATATTAATGAATAAAAAACGGTATATTAGAAACGAACTGTATTGTTCGACACTCAAAGATTAATATAACTAAAGCTCCATTGAAGATTAATCAAGAAAATCAACAACATCCGTTTACAACGTCTAAAACAAAAAACCGGGCAGATTGCGCCCGGTTTCTTAGAATTCGCCTCTTATTTTGCCGCTTTTGCCGCTTCGATTGCACCTTCGTAATTTGGATGGTTAGTGCCTTCACTCACGTATTCTACATATGTGATTTCATCGGAGCTGTTCACTACGAATACAGAGCGCGCCAATAGGCGAAGTTCCTGCATGACTACACCATAAGCTTCACCGAAAGAAAGGTCACGGTGATCTGAAAGAACTTGAACATTGTCCAAGCCGCTAGCAGCACACCAGCGTTTTTGCGCGAAAGGAAGATCGTTACTGATCGTCAGGACTTTCACATTATCCAATTTTGCCGCTTCTTCATTGAATTTACGTGTCTGTGCATCACAAACACCTGTATCCACGGATGGAACCACGCTTATAATGCGGACAGAACCTTTAGAGTCGCTTAATGTAACCGGCGATAAGTCATTTGCCAATACTGTAAAATCAGGTGCTTTGTTCCCAACTTTTAGTTCTTGTCCCACTAAAGTGATCGGGTTGTTTTTAAATGTTACTGAAGCCATTAAAAAATTCCTCCCTTTTCTGCTATATGTACAAGGATAATCATATTTGTTTTACCGGAATTTTGCAATTAATTGAATTGGGAAAAATGTTTGTGTTCATGTCTCTTTCAATAGTTTGGATATTTCAGCAAAAAGAAAACTCGGCGGATGCCGAGTCGCAGTTAGAAATCTAAATCCTGTTTAGGTTCTTGGTATCTCATTGTGGCTGCTTGACTGCCAGCTTGATTTTGATTTTTGTCTTTCTTGGCTAGCATGGATTGAATCTTATCTACAACCTGAGGAGCTAAATCCATCATTCTTTCGAGAAGGTGTGTTCCTTCATCAAGATGGATCATTTTCACGCCATGGGAACCGACAATCAAAAAGGCAATTGGTGTTATGGAGACCCCACCACCGCTACCGCCGCCAAATGGCTGCTTAGACTCACCTTGCTGTCCTTGATGGTTTCCATCGATCACAAATTCGCTTCCACCGGCTGCAAAACCAAACCCGACTTTGGATACGGTTAAAATGACGCTTCCATCCGGAGTTTCCACCGGATCTCCGATGATCGTGTTCACATCGACCATTTCTTTCAGATTTTCCATCGCTTCTTTCATTAATCCTTGGATCGGATGATCTGACATCTAAATTCCTCCACTCTAGAACGATTGTTTATTGGAATCACCTGATAGCCTCGCTAATTTCCTGGACTTGAAGTTTGCCTTTCCGCCCTTCCAATAACGAAGCAGTTTTATTCCAGTCACCATAGCTTGCCCGATTCTAAATTGTAATATGCATGAAATCGTCGTATTGGCCTGCCATCGATGAAAGTCGGGAGTTATGGAATAAGAGGGCATGATCCTGAAGTTGAAATAGGTAGTTAACAAACCGATGATGGAACCTTTAAGTGCCCAACATACTCCAGTTAACATGCCGGTGTGTGCGGCGTTTTTAGTACCAACCATACTGTGCCAAGCGAATTTTTTAACTTGCACTTTCCCTGTGAAATGACGGACAATCCGATGAAAACCGATGATATGATGAAGGATTTCCTTCATGTCAGCGAATTCATTACGTAAATCTTCGGGAGTGATTTTTTTCATTTCTTCTTTTTTTTCTTCTTCCTTCATTCCTTGTTCTTGCTTTACTACTATCGCTGCCGAATCATCATCCTTTTTAATGACCGGCACTTTGAAAGTATAGTGAAAAAGTCCATACCAAGCTGATAATTTAATATGTATTAGGTCATTTTTTTGGACACGTTTGAGATCAATGTACACTCTTACTTTAGTGAAAATAAGTAGAAGCAGCACCAAAATGAGGATACCCATAATCAACAAAAGCCACTTCATGCATCCACATCCTTTCAGCCTATTATTATCGGCATATGCAAAAAAAAATAAACCTGCAAGAGCAAAAATCACGCTCTTACAGATTTATAAATGAAAGAAATCATCTACGGATCAAAACCACACTTGTGTCTGCGAAGACATCATGCAAAGCCTGTTTCTTCGGTAATAGGCCTGCCAAAAGATAGCCAATCCATGTGATTTTTGAGATATAGCGGCCAATCAGCTCCCTGAACAATACCGTACCCCATGAAATGGTTTTTGTTTCTTCCTTCAATGCAACGACTTTCAGTCCAAAAATCATTTTGCCAAGGGTTTGGTTCAAGAACTTGGTCATCAAAACAAAGTATAAGAAGAATACGATTCCTGTTAAAAAGCCCTCTGCGGAAAACCAAAGGTCATCTGTTCCTTCATAAAACTTAAAGATAGGATGAATCAATATACGATTCAAACTACCGATAATCAACAGATCCGCTAAATAAGCCCAAAATCTCATCCAAAAACCAGCAAAATAAACGCCCTTGACTTCCCCATCATCCACGGTCTTCTCGGCATGTGGAAATTCCTGCTGAACGGGAACCTCATGATCAGCCATTAGATTGGATGAAGCGATTTGTTCATTGTTTTCATTTCGTTCCGTCATCCTTCAGCCCCCCTATTCCGCATACAAATACATTAAGCGTGGAGAATTTGAGGAGGAAAGGATTTTTGTCAAGACCGCCGTTTCCACATCATTTCCCAACATTTTTTGCGCTCCCATACTGAATAACGAACCGAAACCTGCCTCATCTGTATAACGGATAACTTGAGCATCTTTATTACCGATATCCGTTTTCATCGCGGCAATGACATCATCCAAATGGCCGAAATCATCGATTAGATGGTTTTCTTTCGCCTGACGCCCATCATAAATACGGCCATCGGCAATTTTCCTTACTTCCTTCTCCGTCATACCGCGTCCATCTGCAATGACTTTTACAAATTGATCATAAGAATTATCAATCATATCTTGCAGTATTTTACGTTCTTCTCCAGTCATTTCCCGGGTCGGACTCATAATATCTTTGTGTGGCCCGCTTTTGATCGTTTCGAACTCAACACCATACTTCTCAGCTAACTTCTCGTAATTATACCCATGCATGATGACGCCAAGTGAACCTGTCATCGTTTCTGGGCTAGCGTATATCTTATCGGCCGGTGCAGAAATATAATATCCACCTGAAGCCGCCATTGACCCCATGGAAACATAGACAGGTTTTTTCACTTTTTTTATATCTAGGATTTTGTCATAGATCTCTGCACTTTCGACGACACCGCCGCCAGGAGAATTCACCCGTAGGATGATTCCTTTAATATCATCATTTTCTTCTGCCATCTTCAGCTTATCCATGAAGGCACGATGATTATATGTTGCTGAACTAAGTAATGATGCTTCTCCAGTATCTTGAATCGTGCCCTCCACATCAAATACGGCAATAATATTAGAGAAATCTTCACCTTCTATGACTTCCTCGTAAAATGCACTTTCGGAAGCAAATAAATCATCAATAATATTTTCCGTATCGGCTGTAAATAGAGTCGTAGCCGTCCCTACAGCAATAGAGACAAAAAATAAAACGGCTGCGATTCCAAGTGCTGCCCAACGCTTTCCATTCATCTGTTTTCCCCCTTAAATATATGTATCCTTCTTACCATACGAACTAATAACAAAAATGTTTCATTCCATGATAAACCAAGACATCTAAAATTGTAGCAAATAATACCCTAATTGGAAATGTGTAGTTAACTTTGTCATATCGACTTTCCCTTATAAAGAAAAAAGAAGGCCCTTTCATCATTATTCATACTTAGAGGGATTATGATGTACAGAAGAAATATTTATTTTTTCCATACTTCAAATTCAGAGATGTCAAACGATGTTCCGGATTGTTTTCAATCATATAGGCATGTTTTGCTCTTCCATGGCATAAATAGAAAAAGCTGCCGGAATTCATCCCGGCAGCTTCTACATTTATTTCTTTGGAGCTAATTCAATGGCTGACTGAATGGCCGCAAGCATGCTTTTTTCATCAGCGATGTTCTTCCCAGCGATATCAAAGGCTGTGCCATGATCTACGGAAGTTCTGATAATTCCGCCTTTCAGCCCTACGGTAATATTGACCCCAGCCTCAATTCCCATAACCTTGATTGGAGCATGTCCTGTTACATTGACTCCCTCATTCTGTGCCCTTTCTATTCCGGGCATTAGTTTCTCTTCTTCTTCACCATTTCCGAATAAACCGTTTTCCCCTGCATGAGGGTTTATCCCGCATACAGCGATGCTAGGATTTTTGAAACCCGCTTTTGTCAGTGTTTCATGTGCAAGCTTGATCACTTTGTACGTCCGCTCAGGATTAATGCTTTCGATTGCTTCAATCAGTCCCATATGTGTCGTCAAATGAATGACCTTTAAGTTGGGGGTAGTTAACATCATCGAAAAGTCTTCTGTATCCGTAAGGTCAGCAAGAATCTCAGTATGCCCCGGATACATATGTCCTCCTTTGTGGAGCGCTTCTTTATTCAAAGGGGCGGTACAGATCGAATCGATTTTCTTTTCCTTCGCCAAGTCGATGGCCTTTGCCAAGTATTGAAATGCGCCGTCTCCCGCTAGAGCGGAAACCTCTCCAAACGGAAGGTCCATAGGAAGGATGTCCAAATCCAGAACATCTATCGAACCGAACTCATACTTCGCCTCAGAAGGGTCCTTTATGGAATGTACAATCCCCGCATAGCCTACGATAGGCTTTACCTTTTCTATTATTTTTGCATCTCCGATAATAAGCGGCCTGCACTGTTCATACACCTCTTCATGTCCCAATGCCTTTACGATAATTTCTGGTCCGATTCCCGCGGCATCTCCCATGGTAATTCCAATAATGGGTCTCATCAAGAATTCTCCCCTTTCAACTTTCTCATCGCATGTATAAATACGTCCTCTGTACCAAAGCCGCCTGCTTTCGTAACGACATAAATAGCGTCATTACCCAAGAACTTGGAGATAGGGACTCCTATTTCCAGTTCATCTAGCAATTCGAATCCTTTTACATCCCATAGATTGCATATTTGCTTGGCTGTATCGCCGCCGGTCATGGTAACACCTTTAAAATATTGTTTCTCTAACAATACAGAACATACTGTCCCTATCGCTTTCACAATCTCGTTACTGATCTGTTTATGAGTAAGTCCTTTAGATTCGCCTGTTCTCCAAGCCTTTTCAATGTCGGTTTTTCCTTTCGACAACGCGTCCCCAAACGGTTAACAATAGTCCTTCATTCCATGATAGACTAAGTCATATAATATTGTTCGCAATGCAGCTATTCTTTGTACTGTCGGCTTTCTCTTATGGAAATAAAAGAAAGCCTTTTCACCACTATTCATACTAGGGGGGATCATGATGAAGAGTCGAAGAAACATTTATTTTTTCCATGCTTCAAATTCAGAAATGCAAAACAAGGTGAAACGTCTAGCCGAGTTGGCAAAGCAACATTCATATGAAATCGTCCAAAATTTCACAGAAGCCAACATTATCGTAAGTATTGGTGATGACGGGACATTCTTACAGGCTGTCCGAAAAACCGGATTCAGGGATGACTGTTTATATGCTGGCATTTCCACCACAGGAAACTTGAATATGTATTGCGATTTCCACTTGGAAGACACGGACAAAATGATCGATGCCATGACAAGAGAGCAAATCGAGGTTCGTAAATATCCTACCATCGATATACAATTGGACGGTCAACCATCCTTTTTTGCGCTCAACGAACTCAGTATCCGGACTTCCATCACCAAGACGTTCATCATGGATATTTTCATTGACCAACTTCACTTTGAAACTTTTCGCGGGGACGGAATTATCATTGCTACTCCGACCGGAAGCACCGCCTATAATAAATCGGTCAATGGGGCCGTTGTGGACCCCCTTCTCCCATGCTTTCAAGTGAGCGAGCTCGCTTCAATCAATAACAATACATATCGGACGCTAGGCTCTTCTTTCATACTAAGCGGAGATAAGACGTTGAACGTCCACCTGGAGCAAAATGGGCCAAGCTATCCAATCATCGGAATGGACAATGAAGCCTTGAGCATCAGTCATGTCGAGAAGATCCAGGTCCGATTAAGCGGTAAAGTCATCAAAACCGTTAAGCTTAAGGACAATTCCTTTTGGGAAAAGGTAAAAAGAACCTTTCTATAAAAAATACTAAAAAGGTACCAGATCTACTATCTGGTACCTTTTTATAAACTATAAAAATCTTTTGTATTTTGATAAAGGATTTCATACACAATTTCAATGGCTAAGCCTTTAATTGAAGCAATTTGACGCACACTGTCATGCATCATGCCCGGATGTGTCCATTTCCCTTTGAAAACCCCTTCAAACGGCCATGGGCCATCCGTTTCAATCATCATTTGCTTAAGTGGGTATACAGAAACCAACTCCTGTATTTCTCTTTCATAACATACATCAGGTGTGACTGAAATGAGGTAACCGTTTTTGGCCATTCTTTCGATTGTGTGGATATCACCTTTAAACCAATGAAAATGTGCCTTTGTGATTTGATGTTTTTCCAACAGATCACAAACAATAGATGCATCATTATGGACGGCATGAAGAATAACCGGTTTTTCGATTTCTTTAGCTAACACCAAGAACCTCTCCAGTAATTCTATATACTCTGACGTATCCATATTGGGATTTTCCTGCCTTAAGTAATAGGGCAGCCCAACCTCACCTACAGCAAACATATCGTGGTGATGTTTCCGCATCCAACTCAGTAAATCTTCCATTTCTTCTTTACTTGGGAGTGGCTGCTCGGGATGAAAACCAAAGGCCGGCTTAATTCGTGAATCTTTGAGTGAAAGATGATAATTGTTTATGGAAGAAGTCAAATTCATGGAAACAGTTAGCAAAGATTCCAAATGAACCTTTTCCATATCCATAAGGATCTGCTTCTGCTTCCATTCATCATACCTATCCAAATGGATATGGCTATCGATGATTTTCATGTTTCATTTTCTCCTTCCTTACGTAGTAACAGTCGGCTTTAGTGCTGCATATAGTTCTCTCTTCAAATTAAAAAATTCATCACTAAGGAGCTGTTCTTCCCTTCTTGGCCTTGGAAATGGAACAACAACCTCTTTTATGACAGTAGCGGGTTTTGCTGATAACACATATATTCTATCGGAAAGGAAAACCGCTTCATCAATGCTATGAGTAACAAAAAGCACCGATCTCCGATTTTCTTCCCAAACAGACATCAGCCATTTTTGCATTTGCAATCTTGTCAGTTCATCCAATGCAGAAAAAGGTTCATCCAGACACATCAATTCCTGTGGACTTAAGATACTTCGAATAAATGCGGCTCTTTGCTTCATGCCTCCAGATAATTCATGCGGATATGCTTTCTCATACTCTTCCAATCCCGCTTTCACCAAAAGGGCTTTTGCCATCTCTTTGTCTCTAATGCCAGCCAATTCACTTCCAAGCAAGACATTTTCCAATACCGTTCTCCAAGGTAAAAGGGAAGGCTGTTGGGGCATATAGCTTATATGGCCTTTTAAGCCATTTATTTTTTTACTATCAAGCGAAATGATGCCCTGATTCGGCTTCAAAATGCCCCCGATCAAGTGGAACAATGTACTTTTACCGCTACCGGATGGTCCAAGGATCGTGACAAACTCCCCATCACCTACATGGAAATGTATATTCTCTAAAATATTTTGTTTACCATCGAAAGAATAGGAGACATCTTTAATTTCCAGCTTCATCCTTTTCACCCTCCTTTCTCTTCCATGAAACAAAGTATTTCTCCAGTAAGTTAATGATTCCAAAAAAGAGAAGGCTCATTCCCATAATGAGGAAAATGGAAACAAACACCCGATCTGTCCTGAATGCAGAGGAAGCTAGCGTCATATAAACGCCGATCCCCGATTTAGCTCCAAGCCATTCCGAAATAACCGCACCCATTACACTATATGTTGCCGAAATTTTCAATCCTGAGAAAATGAACGGAATCGAATGAGGAAGCTCCAGCTTCCAAAATAACTGGTTTCTCCCCGCCCCCATCATCTTGAAATAATGCTTAAGTTCATATGGTGTCTGGCGAAACCCGTCTAATGAAGCAACGGCAACTGGAAAAAAACACACGAGAGAAATCACAATTAGCTTTGGCAGCATTCCAAAACCAAACCAGATCACTAAAAGCGGTGCCAGAACAATGATTGGAATATTTTGTGATAGTATGAGCAGGGGATAAACCGCCTCTTTTACACTAGGAAACAGGTGTAAGATTGCCGCAATTAATAAGCCGATGCAGCTTCCTATAAAAAAACCGGTTAACGCAAGCTCAGTAGTTGATATCAGATGTCCCGAAAGATTGTGAAACGATTCAATTCCTTCAGTCAAAATGGCTGATGGAGCAGGAAGCAGCCATTCTTCAACTTTTAATAAGACTGTCACTGATTCCCATACTATCAGCAACAATAATAAAAGAAAGAAGGGAGCCCCCTTCTTCCAAATTATCCTTCCGATCATGCCCGATATTTCTCCGTTAACGTATCCATGGTAATTCCGCTCGGCTGATATAATATTTTCACTTGGGAAATGACATTCGGCGATCCTATTTCAATCATTCTTACATTCATTTTTTCTATCACGGCGAAAATTTCGGAAAGCTCACCCTCCATTGTTGTTTCAAGCGGGTGAACCTCATATTTGACACCTGATTCATCAATGATCTTGATTGCTTCATCGACCATAGGGATGACATTTTCCCCTTTAGGGATAATTTGTATACTAATTAATGAATTGGCCATTTTTTTTCCTCCTATTTTGGTAAAAATTCATTGGTAAATGCCTTTTCAGGATCGAAATCACCTTCGAGAAGCTTATTTTCAGCCATCCAATCACTGTAATTCTTCCAAATTTCAAGCTTTTGTTCACCCCAACGCGGAGCATCATCCTGATACTTGGTTGCAAGCCACTCTTGGCTTTTCTTCACTAGTTTAGCATCAAGATCCGGTGCAGCCTTAATTAACATGTCTGCTGCATCATCGGGATTCTTAATCGCAAACTGGTACCCTTTCGAAGCTGCATGAACAAATGCTTTAACGGTTTCAGGATCTTCTTTAATCAGCTTTTCATTTGTGGTCAAAACAGGCGTATAGTAATCAAGCTTATCAGAGTATTCGGTTAAGTAAACCATATTCAGCTTTTCATTTCTCAACTCGGCCTCGATACCTGTCCACCCATAATAAATCCAGGCGAAATCTATATCCCTTTTAACTGAAGTGAAAAAATCTGTGTCCCCTGTGTTCACTATATCCACTTTATTTACATCCGCATTATCTTTTTTCATGAGTGAATCAAGAATGGCCTTTTCAACTGGAGAACCCCAGCCACCATACGTTTTCCCTTCAAAATCCTTGGGAGTTTTAATGTTTTTTGACTCAGGGGAAGCGAAACCTGAGGTATTATGCTGGATGACGGCAGCTAGCGAAACAATTGGCACGCCCTGCACACGAGCCTGCGTGATTCCCTCCTGGTAGCCCACGCCAAATTCAGATTTCCCTGAAGCAACGAGCTTATCAGCACCAGCTTCACCAGGCATGATAATTTCCACATCCAGACCTTGTTCTTTAAAATATCCTTTTTCCTTTGCTACATACAATCCTGTATGGTTTGTATTCGGTGTCCAATCCAGCACGACCGATACTTTTTTTAATTCTTTATGGTTTTCATTTTTAGATGCTTCTTCTTTTTCATTCGTTCCGCCTGCACCACATCCAGCTAAAAGGAACAACGAAGTTAACAGTGGCAAAAATTTTCTCAAGACTTTACCCTCCTACACATTATATAAGATCGATATGCCGGAACTATAACGGACGCCAGGTTCTATTCAAATAAAAAACAAAAAACGCCCGAAGATGAATTCGGACGTTAACATACAAAAACAGAAAGACAGTAATAATATGTATGTTTCCTCCGCTGGCATCATCCAGATCAGGTTCAAAGAGTCAGCATCTAAAGGACGCAATCTCAGCCAGCAATACTGGCCCCCCTACATTTCTCGCACATATGAACTTTTCTCTCTCATTATATCAATTCAGACCGAAAAGGGAATACTAATTTGCTTCTTCTCACTAATTGGAAAGGTTTCCTAGCAGTTTGGGAAATCCAGCAACGCATCTTAAAAAATGTAGATATCCTTATACATGTATGGATCAAGTCGATTATCATTCATTTGTAACGGTGCATGGCACGTTTCAAATAGTCATTTCCGTGCAGGTATTCATATAATGAGCATTACCTGTAGACAATTCAGTGTACTGGTTTTATAAATCCTTAACTTAATAAGCAAAAGGTGGATATGATCATGATAAAGATTAATAACAAAGTATTAGATGTCAGTCAAATCCAACCAGTCATACAATCCGCTAAATCGCTGGAAATTCTCCATTTGCTGGCGGGGTATCCAAACGTTTATGAATATGCGAGCTTGGGTGAGCTTGAATTCGAGATACAACTGAGGCTTCGAGTCATAGAGGCGGCCATTTCGTTAGAAAATAGTCATGCAGAATTTTCAACACTTGAGGAATCGCTATCCAATAAACAATATTGGCACCTTTCAAAGAATGGCACCTTCACCCTTCTGCCAAGGGTTCCTCCACATGTTGCAATTGTAGACATCTTCTTGAATGGAAGGCTATACGCTTTCGAATGCGGTACAGCAATAGTCGTCACTTTTTTAAAGGCGATTTTGGATTTAATCGGTCCGAGGGATTTTGACTATCTTTTTAAAGACCTATTTCTTTATGACTGGCACCCTCCAAAGAATATGGCTCTGCTTGTCCATAAAGGAAGAGATTATTTACCGGGGGATAATCTTTACTTCAAAAACCCGGATCACGATGAGGACACTCCTGAATGGCAAGGGGAAAATGCCATATTATTAGGACAAAACCAATTTTATGGCCACGGGATTGGGATTACCAATTCACAGGGAATCATCGATGAATTAAATGGCAATAGAAAGCCGAATGCCAGCATATCAGCATTCCTGACCCAGCATATTATTAGCTTGGATAGTTCCTACTATCGTCCATTCCAAACCAATATCCCCCGAGTAACCCCCGTGCACAGTCCCAGTAGCCTCTCCAATTTGATTGTATCTGAAATAGGTCAAACGCTTTACCTTTCTTGACCCTGGCAGTTTACGTAATGTAAACCCGTTTTCTTTGAATTTCGTCATAAAAAAAATGCTTGGCGGATAGATCCGCCAAGCATTTTTTCTTATTCACGCACCAATATTCCTTTTACCTTTAAACCTGCGGGCACTTGCCTGCCCCCATTTCGTAATGGATAGCGTATAAACGGCCAAGGCTGACCATATGAACAAAAAGGCTAAAAGATGTGCTTTGGTAAAGCTTTCATGATAAACAAATACACCGATCAATAAGGATAAGGTCGGAGCGATATACTGAAAAATGCCAAGCATCGATAGCGGGATTTTCTCCGCCCCCTTCGCAAAATATAAAAGAGGTAAAGCCGTGACAATCCCACCGCCGACCAACAGCAAGCCTGTGCTTCCCGCCGTAAAGAATTGCATGTCTGATTGCGTCATCAAATATATGAGGTAACCCAGGGCAAGAGGCGTTACCATCATCGTTTCGAGCGTCAGCCCTATCGCTGATTCGGCCTTGATCATTTTTTTTGCCAAACCATATAATCCAAAGGTCATGGCCAAGACGAGAGAGACCCAAGGAATGGTGCCGAAATGAATGCCAAGGATCAAGACTCCGATC
The DNA here is from genome assembly GCF_918698115.1 of Peribacillus sp. Bi96. Classification (GTDB taxonomy): domain Bacteria; phylum Bacillota; class Bacilli; order Bacillales; family DSM-1321; genus Peribacillus. Next base: position 106,057 of record NZ_CAKKLV010000001.1, on the reverse strand, counting down.
CCCGCAAGCAGGAACGACAAGATCTGGGCTCCGCTCAATTTTTCTTTTAAGACAATCACTCCCAATAATACACTGACTAGCGGATTGATATAATAACCTAGGCTCGTGTCAAGGATTCGTCCTGAATTAACGGCCCAGATGAACACTCCCCAATTGGCTGTAACAAGCAGCGAAGCCGTAAGTAATGCCGCAAAGAGTTTGGGATTTCCCAATATGTTTTTGACATAATCCACGAAGGATTGCCATTTTTTCATGAACATCAATAAAACCAGCATGAAGACGAAAGACCATAATACCCTCTGCGCTAAAATCTCTGTTGCACCGACTCCCTGAAGAAACTTCCAGTAAATCGGAACAACTCCCCACATCATATAAGAAAGGGCGGCATAAATTGCCCCTTCTTTTTGTTCATCCACTTTCATAACCTGCCTTCTTTCTAATTACATTCCTTTATCGAAATCCATCTAACTATTTTGCATACCCATTTCTTTTTTTGCAATTGTTATTTTTTATCATACACGATTCTGTCATCAATGATTGTCATGACCGCCTCTGCTTTTAGCAGATCATCTGGCTCAACTGCAAAGACATCAAGATCAAAAATGGTAAAATCCGCATCATGCCCTTTAATGATCTGACCACGACGTTTTTCTTGACCTATTGCTGCGGCACTCCCTTTTGTATAAAGTGCGAATGCCTCATATACGGAAAGTCTTTCATCCAAGCCATATACATGGCCATCCTCACTGTTGATTTTCGTCCTTGTGACGGCAGCATGAATGCCCAAAATTGGATTTAACGGCTCAATCGGAGCATCTGATCCTCCCGCACAAATAATTCCCATATTCAAATATGTTTTCCAGGCGTAGGAGGATTCCAATAGATTTGCTGGAACCTTTTCTTCCACCCACGGAAAATCGGAAGGTACGAAACCTGGTTGGATATCAAAGATGACTGGTAGTTTTGCCGCCCGCTCCAACAGTTCCGGCCGGACAATTTGTGCATGGATGAGCCGATCCCTCAGTCCCTCTTTTGGAGGGAGAGCTTCCATTGCATTCAAGACATATTCAAAAGCAAGATCACCAATGGCATGGACAGCAATCGGCATTCCAACCTGCCTTGCTTTTTGCACCCATTCCTGAAGCTCCATTTCGGTGAATATCGCCACGCCATTCGTATCTTTTTGATCTACATATGGTTCGCTCAACAGGGCTGTATGGCCTCCTAAGGAGCCGTCAGTAAATATCTTCATGCTGTCGAATTTGATATATCGCGTACCTTCTTGATAACGACCGCCTGCTGCCAGCATCTCTTCAAACGCTCCATGATGGACGAGTAAATTGGCGCGAAAGACCATATTCCGGTCCTCGATGACAGATTTAAACGCCTGATAAGTCGGCATGAAGCCATTGTAATAATGGAGGTCTTCTGTATGCCCGCCAGTCAATCCTACCTTATAGGCGTCCTGTATCGCCTCTGTAAGCGCGTTTTCGATATACTCCTGGTCAATGCCGGGTAGGCTGTCTAAAATAAGGTTCTGCGCCTGGTTCTCCTTAAATAAACCATTTAACCTTCCATCAGGATAACGGCAGATAACCCCGCCTGGCGGTTCTTTCGTATCCTCTTTAATATTAGCTTCTTTAAGGGCGCAAGAATTAACCACCAAGGCATGACGGCATATTCTTTTCAATACGATGGGATGCTCTGTCGATATCGCATCAAGCTCATCACGCAATATCAATTCAGGACTAGGCCATTCGTTTTCATTCCAACCCTCAGCGACAATCCACTTTCCAGCCGGTGTCATTGCGCATCTTTCTTTCAAGGAACTCAATATGGACTCCCTGCTATCCATCAAAGAGAGGTCTAGACGAAGCAATCGTTCACCATGCCCGACCAAATGGAGGTGACTATCCACTAACCCAGGCAGCATCGTTTGTCCTTTTAAGTCGATTTCCCTGGAAATATTGCCTGCATATTCATTTTTTAAATAGTCAGGGCTGCCGGTATCGACAATTACCCCCTTTTCAGTGAAGACTGCCTCCACTCGATCGTTTTCTTTAATCATCGTATAAATCGACCCATTGAACCATAACGTTCCCATTCTGGCTTTACACTCCTTATTAAATGATTGTTACTGTACAGATATGCAGTAAGTGTACCATCTCATATCACGAATTCACATATTTATGCTTTTATGCAAGCCCCTTGTTATATAAAAAAAACGCCAGCCTTGGGGGCTGACGGTAATGCTTTCGATCAATTGTTAAGGAGTGCTTCTTCCCTTTTCCGTAAATCCACCCGTTTGATTTTACCGGATGTTGTTTTGGGAAGCTCTTCTAAAAATTCGATTTTCCTTGGATATTTATATGGAGCCGTCAATTCTTTTACGTGCAATTGGAGGGTCTTGATCAAGTCCTGGCTTGATGGATCGATATCATCCATTAAGACAACATACGCCTTAACCACATTGCCCCTTATTTCATCAGGGCTGGCTATAACGGCACACTCTTTCACATATGGATGCTTAACGAGTGCATCTTCCACTTCAAACGGTCCAATGGTATACCCTGAGCTGATGATGATATCATCAGAACGACCTTCAAACCAGAAATAACCATCTTCATCCTTTTTCGCCTGATCGCCGGTGACATAATAATCACCGCGGAATTGCTTCGATGTCCGCTCGGGATCTTTAAAGTATTCTTTAAAGAGAGCAGGCGTATCGACGTGCACGGCAATGTCCCCCACTACACCAGGAGAGCAAGGATTGCCGGAATCATCAATGATTTCAACATGGTTGCCTGGAGTCGGTTTGCCCATGGAGCCCAGCTTAATTTCCATGCCTTTTGTGACACCTACCAAAAGGGTATTTTCGGTTTGTCCATATCCATCGCGGACTTCGATATGGAAATGATTTTTAAACACCTCGAACACTTTTTGATTTAATGGCTCGCCCGCTGATACAGCACTATGAAGATGGGATAAATCATAGTCATCAAGGTTATCCACCTTGGCCATCAATCGGTACTCAGTTGGTGTACAGCATAACGCATTCACTTTATAATCCTGCAGAAGCTGAAGATATTTCTTGGCCTCGAACTTCCCATTATAGGCAAGACCGGTTGCTCCCGTTCCAAGAACAGCCAAGAACGGACTCCAGATCCACTTTTGCCACCCCGGACCTGCCGTTGCCCAAACCACATCCCCTTCACTGATGCCCAGCCAGTTTGCAGCAGACGTTTTCAAATGGGCATAAGCCCAGCCATGTGTATGGACGACCCCTTTTGGGTTTCCTGTCGTTCCGGAAGTATAAGATAAGAATGCCATATCCTCACTCTTCGTGGCGGCCATGGACAGCTGATCCGATTCCGCATCGGCAAGCTCATTCAAATCAAGCCAATTTTCCATTCGTTTTCCGATCGAGAATTTCAGAAGGCTTGCCGCCCCCTCTACTTCATCCAATTCATGTGTATATTCATGATAACTGATTATCCCTTTAACATCACCGTGATTAATACGATACTGCAAGTCCTTTGCCCGAAGCATCTCGGAGCATGGAATGACAATCATGCCTATTTTCAATGCGGCTAAATAAACCTGATAAGCTTCCACTAGACGAGGAATGATGATCAGGACCGTATCCCCTTTTCCCAGTCCTTTTTTCTTGAAGGCATTTCCGATTTTATTTGCACTTTTTAATAAATTTTCATATGTAAGTTGCTTTTTATCTCCGGATTCGTTCTCCCAAAGTACCGCAACCTTTTCTGGATTTTTTGCAAAACGTTCCATTTCACTCACTAAGTTGTAATGTTCCGGAGCTAATAAATCTTCACGCTTCATTTTCTTCCCCTCCAATTATGAACTCTTAGTACCTACTCATTATACAAGATACTTCTCTAATATTTCTATGTATTTTTACAAATAAATAAAGAGAGCAGGTTATAAACCTGCTCTCTGTAGCCATATTTATTAAATTAACGGTTAAATCCTCCGCCTAATTGTTGTTCAGCCATTTGAACAAGGCGTTTTGTGATTTCTCCACCAACTGAACCGTTAGCGCGAGATGTTGTATCGGCACCAAGTTGTACGCCGAATTCTGTTGCAATTTCGTATTTCATTTGTTGTAGAGCTTGTTCTACTCCAGGTACCAATAATTCGTTTGAGCTGTTGTTGTTTGCCATGTGTTTTTCACCTCCTTGTGATTATAGAATGTGTTAAAACACATGGCTTCATTCGCAAAATTTTATTGGTAATTACAGGAATTAAAATAAGTCATCCATAGCCTCATCTTTATTGAATGTATGTCCCGGTCTAACCGTCAATATTTCGGTATCGGAAACCGCTTTTTCAATCAATGATTCAAAGTCGACGAAGCTTTCATAGAAATTGACTTTTTCACGTTTTGGTTTCGTTTTTGGGCTTGCCGGCGTAAAGACCGTACAACAATCTTCGTACGGCAGATTGGATATTTCAAAAGTATCAAGCTCTCTGGCAATTTTGATGATTTCCGTTTTATCCATGGTGATCAATGGACGCAGGATCGGTGTATTCGTCACTTCATTGATGGCAAACATGCTGCTCATCGTCTGGCTCGCTACCTGTCCAAGGCTTTCGCCTGTAATGAGTGCCATCGCTTCTTCTTTTTCACGGATTCGATCGGCGACTCTCATCATCAAACGACGAGTTGTCGTCATGGAGTAGTTTTCCGGAATCTGTTTTTGAATCAGTAATTGAATTTCCGTAAATGGAACAATATGCACTTTCATGCTTCCATTTATTTCAGCAAGCTTGCCCGCCAGATCAATGACCTTTTGACGAGAACGCTCACTTGTGAAGGGAGGGCTGTAAAAATGGATCGCTTCTACGTCCAATCCGCGTTTCATTGAAAGGAACCCCGCAACAGGGCTATCAATCCCGCCAGAAAGCATCAGCATTGCCTTTCCGCTCGATCCGAATGGAAGCCCGCCTGCCCCCTGGATGATTTCACCCGTCAAATACACGGCTTCGCGTCTCACTTCAACCAACAGGTTCAAATCCGGGTTCTTTACATCCACTTTTAAATCTTCCGTATTTCGAAGCAAATGACCGCCGAGTGCCCTGTTAATTTCATCGGTATTATATGGGAAATCCTTATCCGCGCGTTTTGTCGTGATTTTAAACGTGCTTACATCTTCAAGCGTGTGATTAAGGTAATATAACGCTGCCGTTTTCATCACTTCTAAATCACGCTCGATTTTTATCGCAGGGCTTAAAGACTGAATCCCAAAAATACCTTTCAATCGGTCTATGACAGGCTTATGATCCACCCCATTCAAAAGAACGTACATCCGCTCCCGGTTGGCTGTAAGGACTACGCCTTCAATATCCTTTAAACTCCAGCGGATATGTGCCTTCATTTTGTCAACAAAGCCTTTGCGGTTTCTTTTTTTCGTGGAGATCTCTCCATAACGAATAATTATATGATCGAATTTCATTTAGCAACCCTCATTATTTTTTCTAATTTAGCGACTATTTTCTGTATCGCCGCCAGAACTTGCTTCGCTTCTTCCATCTCATTCCCATAGGTAGTACTGATCCGGATGACACTCTCGGAACGGGCTTGATTATGGAACATCGCATCCACCGTTTTGCTTACCGTCCTTTTTTTCGAAGAACATGCACTTGTCGTCGAAACATATATTCCATCCGATTCAAGAGCATGCAGCAATACCTCTGATTTGAGTCCCGGAACGGAAAAATTCAAAATATGGGCTGCACCTTCCTCAGGAGTGTTAACCATCACCCCGTCCATTTCGTTCAACCCTTTATATAAATATTGTTTGATTTGCTGCAGCTTATCATGATACAGCAATTGATTGTTCATACTAATACGAAAAGCTTTCGAAAGAGAGACGATTCCCGCGACATTTTCGGTGCCGCTTCTGAGTTTCGTTTCTTGATTTCCACCGTGGAATAGCGGATCGATCCGAACGCCTTCACGAATATAAAGGATGCCTGTCCCTTTCAAGCCGTGTACCTTGTGTCCTGAAATTGTACATAAATCCACATTTGCATCACGTAATGATAATGAAACTTTGCCTGCCCCCTGCACATTATCTACATGAAAGAGCACGTGTGGATATTGCTTTAACACTTTTCCTATTTCAACTACTGGTTGTATGGAGCCAACCTCATTATTAACATGCATGACGGACACTAAAACGGTATCTTCCCTCATTGCATTCTTAAGATCAGTTAATTCAATTTGCCCAAATTCGTTAACAGGCAGATATGTGATTTCATAACCCATTTTCGTCAATGATTCGCATGCATCTTCAACGGAAGGATGTTCAATCGCTGTCGTGATGATGTGTTTGCCCCGATTTCCCTGAGAATGGGCGGCTCCTTTAATGGCAAGATTATTCCCTTCCGTTCCTCCGGATGTGAAATATATTTCCGAGCTCTTCACCTTTAATAAATCTGCGATCTGCTTTCTCGCAGCAGAAAGAAGCTTTTCGGATTGTACGCCAAGTCCGTGCAGTGAAGAAGGGTTGCCAAAATAATCCGAAGAAACCTTTACGAACGATTCGATTACTTCGGGATATGGTTTTGTTGTTGCGCTATTGTCAAAATAAATCATGGTTTCACCTTCCATGTTTTGTATCTATGATGGTCTCTCTTTTAAATATCGCTTCAAATGTTGCTGTTGCAACTTCTAATATTAACATAATTGAATTTGAAAGAGAATGTAAAACACTGGTCTTGTAAGAAAGGAGTCTTGCATACTCATCACTCCCCACCCACTCAAATATATTGGCAGAAAACTAATTTAGGGTCCGGAAAAAGAAAAAACCCGCCGTGGCGGGTTTTCAGGAAAGAACCTCTTCTACGTTCGCTCCAATTTTCCTTAAACTTCCTGGGTCGACCTTTTCAATGGCCGTGGCTGCCGTTTCCAGTGCAGCTTGATATTCATAGCTGCGAAATTTCGCTTCCGCTTCCCTTAGGCTATCGGCCACTGTTTCGTGACTGCTGCGATAACGATTGCCGAATTGAATCACTTTTTCGGCCAAATACATATGTTCGATCAATTCTTGTGCTTTTTCGTGGACCTTATTCACCTGTTGAACTGCTTTTTCTAAATAAATATAAACAACTGCCATGTCAAGCGGCTTTTCTTCAAGTTTACTTTGAACGTCATCCGTGCTCTCCTTGGCATCAGATAGCACCACTTTATACTCTTCAGGGAGACCAGGAATATTGCTTTTGGCAATTAAACGGCCTGTATCAACCATTTTGCGTTTCAATTCGGCCAGTGAATCCCTGGCATCCATTTCATCTTTCCTTAAAGCCTGGATTTTAACGGCAAAGTCTTTCTGATTTTCCTGTAATTCTTTCAACTGCACTGCCAGTCCTTGCATCTCTTCGCTGATTAGCGAGCTTGCCATCACATTGTCCTCCATCTTCAAGACGAGCAATTGATGGCGTTTCGAAATCTGGGCAATTTGCTTTTCCATTTTCCTTTGTGCATCCAGCTCATTTTCTGTTAGATGATAGGTGTGTTGAACATGTATCGTTTCAACTTTGAGTTTATCACTTTCATATTCAAGGTCACTAATCGTTTTCCTGAGCACTTCATCATTTTTCAAGATATACTGTTTTGAAAGCACTTCTTTCTCCAGTAGGTCATAAAGCACGTCAATGCTTTCGCGCATATCTTTAATGCCTTTATCAACAGCTTCCGTTTCGGCATTTTCCAATTGTGTTTTATATAAATCCAGTTCTTCTTCAAGCCTGGATATCTCCTGTTCGAATTGGATATGGCTTAAATGATACCCCTGTCCTGACATCTCCTCATACCCATCCTTTAATTCATGAAGTTGGGAATGCAGCTCGGATTGACTATCAACCAATAATTTTGGAAGCAGCTCCATTTTAACCGCCAATGCTGCTAGTTTTTCCTTTATGGATAGTACAAGCTCCCTAGCATTTAAATAATTTCCGTTCACAGTCTCTTCTTCATACTTCTGCAGGATTTGCACTACTTCATCCAAGGAGTTTTCGAGCTTATCAGCGGCTTTTCCATAATTATGTCTGTGTGCAAGCAATGATTTCTTCAATTGGCGGTAGGATTCTTTAATATCCTCGATTTCCAAGCGATTCTTTTCCTCACTGCCTACTAGTTCATTCAGTTCATATAGAATCTTTTTGATCATTTCTTCGATTTCATTAAGCTTGACTGTAATTTTGCGCTGCTCCTCTTTTGATCGGCTGAAACGGTATTTATCGACAAACTCCTCGGCATCGAATAAAAGCTCTTCGACTTCCGGCATATGGTCCGTAATGATAGCGTCCCATTCAATGCGCCAGTTTTCGAACATTACTTCTGTTTCACCTGTCATGTTCAATTGTTTGACTTTAGAAAGCTCTTCTAGCACGGGGCGGTGCATGATGCTAATTTTCCAGGATTCCAGTCGATCGATTTCTTTAAAATATCTTTTTTTGAAAAAATAACCCCAAATGATGAAAATCAAAATTAATACAATTACCCCAATTATGTAATCCATGGTAAGCCCCCTGTTCTAGTCCTTACAGTCTTGCTCTATTATATATCAATTTTAAAAATGTTAAATTTAATGCTTTTATGATACCATGTTAGCAATAATTTTTGATGAGAAAATTGAATTATTTGTAGAAAATTGCTACAAATACCTGTTTTTTGGGAGGGAATGGCCATGAAAGCTGACAGTCACGTGCATACTCCGTTTTGCCCTCACGGCTCTATGGATGAATTCGATGAATATATTACGCGGGGAATCGAGCTAGGATTAAAGGAAATCACATTTACGGAGCATGCTCCTTTGCCACGAGATTTTCAAGATCCTACACCTGAAAAAGACAGCGGTATGGACGCTGCCCTGCTCCTGGATTACTTTCAAGAGCTCCGCGTACTGAAAGAACGTTATAAAGACAAAATCTTGATCAAAAGTGGTCTTGAGGTTGACTTTATAGAGGGTTATGAAAAAGAAACAAAAGAATTTCTCGATGACATCGGAGAATTCCTTGATGATAGCATACTTTCCGTCCACTTCATCAAGCATCAAAATAGTTGGCATTGCATTGACTTCAGTGAAAATGAATTTGGTGCGATTGCTAATGAACTAGGATCTGTCGAGGCGATATACGCCAAATATTACGATACTTTAGAGCAATCAATCAAAGCAGATTTAGGCATTTATAAGCCTAAGCGGATTGGGCATATTACCCTTGTCCATAAATTCCAGCTTCGATATCCGCCAGCATTAAGTTTTGACGAGCGTGTTTACAAAGTGTTGGACATGATCAATGTAAATAAATATGAACTTGATTATAATGGAGCTGGGCTTGTAAAACCTCTATGCGGTGAGCCTTATCCTCCAGAACGATTCGCTAGACGTGCCCGTGATCTAGGAATTCCGCTTATTTATGGTTCAGATGCCCATCAGGCTAAAGATTTGGGTCAGGGCTATCGGGCATTGATTGCAGAGTTCAATGGATAACTCATGTATACACTTTTGGCACACCAGCCAGCAGCGGCTGTCGGTCTTCGGCATTGAAAAGTGTATCTTGCAGAAAACGTCCGACCTCATTAGCATATATATTCGTGTAATAGGCTTCCTGCGGGAACACATGAAGAACATCCATCGCATAATGGGTATGCAGGACAGGAGCCGTTAGCAGGCCCTTCAACTGGAGCATATACATGGGAATCGAGACCGGCTGGAAACTCCTGCTTTTAATCCCTTGTTCCAAAACATATTGAAAATAAGACTTTTCCTTTGTAAAATAAGTCGAATGAATTTCCCGGTTTAAATTGGAATCCAGTGAAGATTCCCCATATATGAACCGTGCGGCCAGGAAGTTTTCCCTCTGGAAAGTGAGAATATCCTTTACTAGATTCATCAAGCATTGCTGCGGGCCTTTAAGGTCCAACAGCGTCATGTTCGTCTCAAGGACCAGGATATACTCTTCTAAATAGGAAGTGAAACAGAATTCCAGCAATCCCTGCTTATTTTTAAAATAGTAGGCAATATTGGCTGCGTTCACTTTCGCTTTATTCGCAATATCCCTTATGGATGTAGCATGATAGCCCTTTAAATGAAATAAGTGTAACGCAGCTTCCACAATGGCTTGTTTCGTTGGCGTCTGGCGATTCATTTAGGCAATCCCTCGCTTTCTTTGAGACAAGTCTTGTGGACTATTTCTGCACGGAATAGAGAGAATCCTTTAGTAAGTTCTCGACAATTTCCCAACAATCAAGCAACATGACTGGAAAGTGCTGTAAAAATATGAGGAAGACAGGTGAACGCTTTTGTTTAATGTCGAAATGTATCAAGGAAAAAAAGAAAAAAACTATGACCTTGTCCAAAAACAACTTTTTGCTTTAATTGAAGATGAAACGAACCGGATAGCTAATTTAAGCAATGCGGCAGCATTACTGAATCTGTTTCTCGATGAGATTAACTGGGTCGGCTTCTATTTATACGAAGAAGACCAATTAATATTAGGACCCTTTCAGGGCCTTCCAGCCTGTGTCCGCATTCCAATGGGTAGGGGCGTATGTGGGACTTCAGCAGCCACTGAAAAAACGCTGCGCATCGAGGACGTCCACCAATTCCCTGGACATATTGCCTGTGATGCAGCATCGCGATCTGAAATTGTCATACCGCTCATGAAGGATGGCAAATTGATCGGTGTGCTCGATATCGACAGCCCGATCACGAACCGATTTGACGAAATGGATCAACAAGGACTTGAAAAGTTCGCTGAAATCCTTTCCAGCCGTCTATAAAGTGAAAGGGAGCGGCAACACATGCCTGCTCCCTTTTCCATTATCGTATTCCATGTGCATGTACCCGGTCATCCCCGAATTCTTCGCCAAATATAAAGCTTCATCGGCCCTTTTAACAACCTCTTTGACATTATCCCATTGCCCTTTTACCCAATGGGACACGCCTGCCGAAATCGTCACCCCTGGATTAGAAAGATCTCTCACTTTATCCTTTGCTTCGATACAGTTTCCCCCTCTTCTTTTAATTAATAGCCAACTGTCCTTGACTCATTGAACAGAATATTATACAATACTCCTTGTGTAAAATATTGCAGCCTATGTGACAGCTTTTATGTTCTCATTTTGTTCCTCCAACCAGAGGTGTATCTCGTAACTCTCTGCTGCTAGGGCGAAGGTACATGAAAACAAAATGGTCATGATCGTTCATTCACACGGTTTTTATTTTACCAAAATAAAAACATTTAAAGGAGGAGTCATCCTATGGCTCGTTATACTGGCCCAAGCTGGAAACTATCCCGTCGTTTAGGAATTTCCCTAACAGGTACTGGTAAAGAATTAGAAAAACGCCCTTATGCTCCAGGACAACATGGTCCTAACCAACGTAGAAAAATTTCTGAATACGGAATGCAACTACAAGAGAAACAAAAACTTCGTCACATGTACGGAATCACTGAACGTCAATTCCGTTCAATGTTCGACCGTGCTGGCAAACTAAAAGGTGTTCATGGTGAAAACTTCATGGTTCTTCTTGAATCACGTCTTGATAACCTAGTTTACCGTCTTGGTTTAGCTCGTACACGTCGTCAAGCACGTCAACTTGTTAACCACGGTCACATCATTGTAGACGGACGTCGCGTAGACATCCCTTCTTACAAAGTGTCTCTTGGACAAACAATCGCAGTTCGTGAAAAATCACGCAACTTCTCAATCATCAAAGAATCAGTTGAAGCAACTAACTTCGTACCTGATTTCCTTACATTTGATGCTGAGAAATTAGAAGGTACTTTCACTCGTTTACCAGAACGTTCTGAATTGCCTGCTGAAATTAACGAAGCGCTTATCGTTGAGTTCTACTCTCGTTAATACTTTGTTAACAGCTATTTTAAAAACCCTCGAAACATTGAAATCAATGTTTCGAGGGTTTTTTCTTTTTCTCCTGATTTGTAGAATGTTGTATAATAACCTATTTTTTTACGTTCTCTTGAAATTAGGGGACGTTTTTTTTAGAGATCAGAGAAGACATGGCTCAGAAGTGTCAAAAAATGCGGTTACGCACAATAAAAGGGATTGTTAAAAGTATAGGTATAAAAAGTGAAATAAAAATCAATACAAAAAACAAGAAAAACCCTCATCGACCGAGAGGGCTTGAATTACTATTAGACTAGTTTTTTTTATCCACATCACTCTTGATGTAAAATATTAGCAATACAACATTAACAAATACTACGCCTGCTAAAGAAAAAATCCCTTGCAATAAATATCTAATATTATAAAAAGCTTCCGTTCTATCTTCTTTTGCCAAAGGATATATTGATTCTAGCATACTAGGAATTTGAAAACTTCCAATAATTATAATTAGGATAAAAATTAAAATTATATGTTTTTTTTTCATTTAAACTTCCATCCTTTATTTATAGGTATATACTTTTTTATAAGATACACCATAAGCTTTTTTGGCGGTGCCTGTTCCTTGTTTAGTCCAACTAAAGGAATTCCATGGCATTTTATACACATCATATTTTTTAGTTTTATATACAGAATATGCTGTGAATTTTAATGATTTCACAATTTCCCCATTTACTTTACTCGGAACTTTAAATGTACCAGAAATTGTTATAGATGTAGTACCCGTAACACTCCATCCTATAGATGCTGATAGCGCAGCATTACTTGCACCAAAATTTGCACTAACTGTTGTAGCTACTGATTTTGTCTGACCAATATTTAATACTACTCCTGGACCACCAATAGAAGTGGCAAGACCGCTAGATCCTGTTACATCAGCACCCGCTTGTACATTTTGGACTTTATACTGATTAATTATAGCACGTGCGTTGGGACTAGCGCCTTTTTCGCTATCACTATTCTCTTCTAACAATGATTCATCAAGAACAATTAACTCATGTACATTTGAATCACTAAGATACTTATTAATAATGGAGTTTTGTTCACTAGCTGTCATAGTATTATCTACAGTTAATACTTTACTTTCTGTACTTTCTGTACTTTCGTCATTATAAATTGATTAAATTTTTCTCTTGAGCATGTCCCACACTCGGTAAGATTCCTCCTGCTAACATAACCACTGATAATAGCATAATCGTAAACCTTGAGAATTTCTTAAACATTTTGTCCCCCTTTAAGTTTTTATAGTACATATGCAATGTATTTCTAACTTTTTTTTGTATATATACTATTTTATTAACTTTTTATGGTACATATGTAATAGTATACTAAATATAAAAAAAGGGAAGTGGCAAATGAGAAATATTTGGAAAGTATCATACAATTACCATTTATAACTAGAAGACCTTTAAGAGTCTGATATAGAATTCTCATAAATATTTTATGCAAATAAATTACCAAAGAAATTTACATAGACCTTAAAGATACAGAATGGTGGAATGTGGTATACAACTCTTTAGCAGTTAGTTTGAATACTTAACTCTTTCGTAACAGGATGAATACACACAAAAAATCTACTCGTTGTGTAATCTAAATGTTATCAGTAAATGATATTCCATTTCATAATAAATGTTGTTTTCAAACTTTTTAATCTGAAATTCATCAAGGACAGGTTTTTTATTTCTGATCACCCACTTTAAGAATCTATTAATGGATATTTTTGCATTTTATGCCTTTTCGAGCGCTCGGTATAATCACCATAAGACAACCATTCGAGGGGGGCTATGGTATGGTTAAGAGTAGTTAATGGTCTGATTTCTGTCTTTTTTTTGATAATAGTACTCATACAAACATCTCTGTTCAAGAAAGAATTTAAAGAAGAAATTAATGATGATAGAAGTGTTTCAGAGAACTTTATAAAACGATGGGACCAGAGATCGAAAAAGGGAATTATTTTGGGTATTATTGCAATGGTTTTCGGTTTAATAGCCACCTTTTCATCATATTAAAAATGTTATTTAAAAGCATTATTTACATATTGTAAAGAAGAATTGGAAAAACAAAAATAGAGTGTTTTCCGCAAATCTTTTTAATATACAATGGAAGTTTTTAAACTTTTCCAGAAATCCTATTATTGATAGCCGTATTTTATTTTGTATCATTTATGGTGAAGAATACCAAAGACTGAAAGAAAATAATAACGTACCGTTCGGAATACTGCGGTTCAGTTTAAGTCTGACGCAGTTTTGTCTATCGTTCATATAGATTTACTAACCCTTGATGGGCTATTTCCCCATTCATATGCTTTTCCAACTTCTTGGCAGCTTCCATTGTTTCCATTGGCACATCCTGAGTCTTCTTTGAATCCATGAATCCAAGCTGATACTACGTCAAGAAAATAGACACAGGTTTTCTACCGCGCTTTTGCTTGGTGGCCTTCATGGTTCGGGACTCACACCCTATAGATTACACCCATGCCAGGCGCACGACATAACAAAGCCCGGCTGACTCAGCCGGGCTTTGTTAACTCATTTCACTAATGTGTATTTTTTCTTTCCGCGACGAACGAGGATGAACTCTCCCTCAATCTTAGCAGCTTCCGTCACTACAAATTGCAGATCAGTCACTTTCTCTCCATTAATGGAGATGGCTCCGTTTTGGATATCTTCACGGGCTTGGCGCTTCGATGGGGAGATTTTCGCTTCAACGATCAACTCGACCAAACCGATATCTTCCTTGCTTTCACGTTCGAAGCTAGGGACATCTTTAAAGCCCAACTTGATTTCCGCTGCACTTAAATTCTTCACCTCACCGCTGAATAGCGCGGCAGAGATTTTGATTGCCTGGTCAAGAGCTTCCTGACCATGAATCAAACGGGTCATCTCTTCTCCCAACGCTTTTTGCGCTTTGCGCAAATGTGGTTCAGACTGTACGGATTGCTCTAACTCTTCAATCGCTTCACGTGATAGGAATGTGAAGAATTTCAAGTATTTCACAACATCAGCATCGGCTGTATTAATCCAGAATTGGTAAAATTCATACGGGGTCGTCTTTTCCGGGTCAAGCCAGATCGCTCCGCCTTCCGTTTTACCGAATTTCGTTCCATCCGCTTTCGTTACGAGCGGGATCGTCATACCGAATGCTTTTGCATCCTCATCATTGGATTTCCGAATCATTTCAAGGCCTGTCGTAATATTGCCCCATTGATCACTTCCGCCAATTTGCAATTTACAGTTGTAATTGCTGTATAAATGCTCGAAATCAATCCCTTGTAGAATCGTATACGTGAATTCAGTGAAGGAAATCCCCGTTTCCAAGCGAGAAGAAACTGTATCTTTTGCCAAAATGTAGTTAATGCCGATATATTTTCCATAATCACGCAGAAACGTGACGAGATCAATTTTACCCAACCAGTCATAGTTATTAACCATGACTGCACCATTTTCGCCGTCGAATTCAAAAATGTGTGATAGCTGTCCTTTAATGCAGTCGGCATTATAAAGCACTTTTTCCAGCGTTTGCAGCTGGCGCTCCTCTTTTTTACCGCTTGGATCACCGATAAGCCCAGTCGCACCGCCTACTAACACAAGGGGACGGTGGCCGTGCTGCTGAAAACGGCGCAATGTCAAGAATGGCAGTAAATGTCCGATGTGCATGCTATCCGCAGTTGGATCTACACCACAGTATAAAGATATTTTCTCTTTTTCTAAAAGGTCTTTAAAGCCCTCTTCGTCCGTTTGTTGATAAATAATCCCTCTCCACTCGAGTTCCTTAAGCAAATCCATTTAATATTCCTCCTTCATCTCAGAAAAAAAAACCGCAAAAAGCACACAAAAACGCCCCTTCATAAATATGAAGGGACGAATAAATTCGCGGTACCACCCAACTTGAGGACATACTACGCCCTCCGCTCAAGACGAATAACGGTCGTCAACCGTTCACTGCTACTAATCATTTCACAGCAAATGCTCCAGGAAGTAATTCATCATACTATTTGTACCGATTTCCACTAACCACCGGCTCTCTAAAACAGGGATAGTCTGACTACTGGGTCCTATCATCGCGATCAATTCATCATTTTATTGTTGTTAATAAACTTTTATCATACATAAGATTGCTTGTCAACATCCCCCTTACAGATTATAGAAAAATAAGAAAGATGCCCTTTCCCCTACATGTTATATGCTATAATATATGTGATTTCAGGGGGTATGATACGATGAATAATAATCAACAAGATAGATTTCAAACAGTTTGGAAGCAGCTGACGCGTTTTTTCAAAAAAGAAAAGACACAAAAAAACGCGCGGGTTACATACCAAGTCATTTGGAATTTAACGCTGATCCTCATTATTGTTGGGATTCTAGGATTCTCATTCGCCGGCGGCGTCGGAGCCGGCTATTTCGCTGCCCTCGTCAAAGATGAGCCGGTACGCTCAAAAGAAGATTTAAAAAAAGACATCTACAATTATGAAGAGACCTCTGAGGTATACTTTTCTGATGACGTATACTTAGGCAAGCTCAAGAGTGACCTTGAACGTGAAGAAGTGTCCATCGATAAAGTTTCGGAGTATCTTAAAAATGCAGTCATTGCGACAGAAGATGAGTATTTTTACGAACATGACGGGGTTGTCCCGAAGGCCATCCTGCGTGCCATTTACCAGGAATTTTCAAATGCATCCGTCCAATCCGGAGGAAGCACTTTAACACAGCAGCTCATCAAAAACCAGGTCCTCACGAACGAAGTCTCATTTGACCGGAAAGCAAAAGAAATCCTGCTTGCACTCCGGGTGGAAAAGTTCTTTGAAAAGGAAGAGATTTTGGAAACCTACCTAAACGTCTCCACGTTGGGACGAAATTCTTCCGGTCGGAACATCGCTGGTGTCGAGTCGGCTGCTGAAGGTATTTTTGGTGTGGAGGCCAAAGATCTGACTCTGCCCCAATCCGCTTTTATTGCTGGATTGCCGCAAAGCCCTTTCGGTTATACACCATATACCCAGCAAGGAAAACTGAAAGAAAATCAAGAACCCGGCATCAACCGGATGAAAACCGTATTAAAACGAATGTATAGTAACGGATACATAACAAAAGAAGAATATGATAAAGCAAGCGCATACGACATAACAAAAGACTTTATCGGAAAAACGGAGATGCCATCAGAGAAGTATCCATGGCTCACGTATGAAATTGAAAAACGCTCCATTGAAATTCTATCCGTCAGTCTAGCAAAAGAAGATGGATACGAAGAGAAAGATTTAGAGAATGATGATTTAAAAGATCAATATGTAGCACTTGCTGATCGTAAGCTTCGTCAAAACGGCTATAAGATTTATACGACAGTCAATAAAAAGATCTATGACAAAATGCAGGAAGTAACGAAAAACTATCCAAATTTCGGATACGATAAAACGGCACAAGTCGTCGATCCGGATACGAAAGAAATGAAAACGGTGAGCGAGCCCGTGGAGGCGGGAGCCATTCTTATCGAAAATAAAACTGGGAAAATCATCAGTTTCGTAGGCGGCCGCGATTTCAAGCGGGAGCAGACGAACCATGCTACCGCATCACTGCGATCAAACGGATCAACGATGAAGCCGCTGGTGATATATGGTCCAGGCATCGAGCTAGGCAAGATCTCGCCTGGCAGCGTATCGGCCAACGTGCCAATTTCCATTCCAACAGGCGGTAAACCGTGGAGTCCAGGAAACTATGGCGGCGGCAGCTATACGGGAGTATCGACTGCCCGCGAGGCCCTGAAGAATTCCTACAATATCCCGGCAGCGCTCTTTTACAAGAAAATAATCAACTTGAGCCCCGCTTCGTATTTGGAGAAAATGGGCTTCTCCACCGTGACGAAAGCGGATTACTCCAACCTTGCCATGTCATTAGGTGCGATGCAAAAAGGTGTAACCGTTGAAGAAAACGTCAATGCGTTTGGCACATTTGCCAATTCAGGAGAATTCATCGATGCTTATATGATCGATAAAATCGTTTCGAAAGATGGCAAAGTCATCTATCAGCATAAAGTGAAACCAGTGGATGTTTTCTCTCCACAAGCCGCTTACCTGACCCTTGATATGATGCGTGATGTCGTAAACAGCGGTACGGCGGCCTCAGTCAGGAACCGCCTTGCTTTCTCAAGCGATTGGGCCGGTAAAACCGGTACTTCACAAAACTATTGGGACGCTTGGTTCGTTGCCACCAACCCTAATGTATCATTCGGGACATGGCTCGGTTATGACACACCGAAATCCTTGCAAGGGACTTATAATGGTCTAGAATATAATAAACGTAATATGTATTATTGGGCAGATCTGATCAATGCCGCATACAAAGTCGAACCGAAACTCGTCGACCCCGATAAGCGGTTTGAAATGCCGGGCGGGATTGTCAGCCGTTCCTTCTGTGGCGTTTCAGGACTGCTTCCGTCAAGTTCATGTCAAAAGGCAGGACTTGTCAAATCTGATTTATTCATCGCCAAATATGCTCCATCAAGGGCGGATAATAGTTTCATAGATGGACAATATGTATCAGTCGGCAGCAAACGATACGCGGCCCTTCCGCAAACACCTGGCGAATTCACAAGTGGCGGATTCATGCTGAATCCGGAGTCATTTGGAGACATCGGATTGCAATATGTGAATGATCCGGGTTCAGTGATTCCTGGAAGCGAAAAATCAGGTGGTGTTGTCGGGACGAAAGCGAAGCTGAATGATAATGGCAAAGCGCCTGATCCCCTCTCCATAACAATAAGTAACGAAAAGATTACATGGGGCTTGCATCATGAAGGAGATGTCGTCGGCTATCGCGTCTATAAAGACGGTAAAAAGGTAGCAAGCATCAATGCTGGAGAGAATCTTGTTTACAAAGTCAGCTCAGGCGGTTCCTATTACGTAACGGCTGTAGACATAGTCGGTAAGGAATCAGCCCCATCGCAACGTGTAGAAAGCGGTGCTAAGAAAACAAGTTCAAAAGAAGATTCCACAAAGAATAAAGATGATCGCGAAAAAGATCAAATAGCTGACAAAGATAAAAAACCAGACTCAAAAGAAGAGAATAGTACATCAGATAAAGAAAAAGAAGCAGATAAAGAAACAGATAAAAACAAAGAACAAGAGCAAAACAAAGATAAAGACAATACAGATAAAAAAGACCCAGAGACTGACAAAGATAAAGACACAGTCAATGATCAAGATAAAGACACAGTCAATGATCAAGATAAAGACACGGATAAAGCTGAAGAAGAGAAAGAATGACATTTTTCAAGTAAACAGGCTGTCGGGATATGACCCGGCAGCCTGTTTTTTATAACTTCTCCCTACTCGATTGGTAAATGTGCCCAATACTCAAAAAAGCATCCACGCAAATGTGCATGGATGCTTTTTTACCTTCTCTAAAAACATAGCTCAGCTTCTCAATCCTCCATCGATGATAAATCACCAGTTGGCAGATCCAGTTCCCAAGCTTTCAAGACACGGCGCATGATTTTACCGCTTCTTGTTTTAGGAAGTTTATCCCTGAATTCAATTTCACGTGGCGCCGCATGTGCTGCGAGACCCTGCTTTACAAATTGTCGAATTTCTTCTATCAGCTCATCGTTAGCATCGTAACCGTCACGGAGGGCGATGAACGCTTTGATAATTTCCCCCCGGATTGGATCCGGCTTCCCGATGACCCCCGCTTCAGCTACGGCTGGATGCTCGACCAACTTGCTTTCCACTTCGAAAGGTCCGACTCTTTCCCCTGCCGTCATGATGACATCATCCACCCGGCCTTGGAACCAGAAATAACCATCTTCATCCATATATGCGGAATCTCCGGAAACATACCAATCACCTGGCATAAAGTAAGATTCATATTTCGCTTCATTCTTCCAGACGGTCTTCATCATGGAAGGCCATCCTTTCTTGATGGCTAGGTTCCCCATTCTATGCGGTGGCAGCTCGTTGCCTTGATCATCCACTATTGCCGCTTTCACGCCAGGAATCGGTTTACCCATCGAACCCGGTTTGATTTCCAGGCAAGGATAATTGCATATGACCTGAGCTCCAGTCTCCGTCATCCACCATGTATCATGGATACGGTGATTGAATACCTTCATTCCCCAGCGCACCACTTCCGGATTCAACGGTTCACCTACACTTAAGACATGGCGGAGGGAGCTTAAATCGAACCGTTTAACGATTTCGTCGCCTGCGCCCATCAGCATCCTGAAGGCAGTCGGGGCACTATACCATACCGTTACACCAAAGTCTTCCAAGGTCTTGTACCAGGATTCAGGCTTGAATCTCCCGCCTACAATGACATTCGAGGTCCCTGTCAGCCATGGTCCAAAGATCCCGTAGGACGTCCCTGTCACCCACCCAGGGTCCGCTGTGCACCAATACACGTCCTCATCCTGTAAATCAAGGACCCATTTTGCCGTTTGATAATGCTGGATCATCGCATTATGAACATGTAGCACTCCTTTTGGATTTCCTGTGGAACCCGAGGTATAGTGAAGAATCAGACCGTCATTCCGATCCACCCATTCAATTTCGAATTTTTTGTCCGCTTCTTTCAATTTCTTATTGAAGTTATGATACTTTCCTTCTTCTTTTATATCTTCCCCCACCAAGAAAATATGCTTTAAATGGGGTAATTCATCAACCGGTACGCGCGGCAAAAGTTCAGGTGTCGTCACTAACACACTTGCCTCACTATCTTCAAGACGATCCCTTATTGCACCTTCCATGAATGCTTCGAACAACGGCCCTACGACCGCTCCCGTTTTAATCGCACCCAACAATGCAAAATAAAGCTCCGGGGAGCGAGGCATGAAGATGAAAACACGATCACCTTTTTCCACATTGGCAATGTTCTTGAACACATTTGCCGCTTGATTCGTATAATCCTTCATTTCCTTGAATGTATACTTTTCATTTCTTTTATCGTCTTTGTAATAAAGGGCTACTTTGTTCTTTTTGTATGTTTCTACATGGCGGTCAATGGCTTCATACGCAAGATTCACTTTACCGGTTTCAGACCAGGAGAATTCCTTCTCCGTCTCGGACCAGTCAAACTTCTTGTATTTTTCATCATAATTCTTTAAATTGAAATTACCTTCCACTACTGGCAACGCTTTCACATTCATACGACAAACTCCCCCTTTATTCGGCTCTATATTTTCATTATAGTATAAGAGGAGAATTATCTCAATTTTTTAAATATTCAACACTTCCATTTTAGGGAAATTCCTTCTTGCTGAATCTTGAATAATACAAGTTTATTGTTATAGTTAAGGTGAATTCATATTGATGGGCGGGAAAGAAGAAGCCCTGTAACAAAAGATTCATATATGCCTTGAACTTTCTGAATTATGCCCCTTGTTTTTATGTATAATTTATGTAAGCTTTCAATGCTTCTTATACTCCGGAATGCGAGAGTGAAAGATTACTATTTTACAAGGGGGTGAAAGAATGGAATATAATAAGACCTTTTATACTAAGGAACTGCAGACATTAAGCGGAACTCTCATCATCGAGGGGCCGTTAAACGGCGAAAGAATGTCCGCTTATGAGTTTCACGAAGACTTGGTCGCCTTTCGCCCGCCTGCTTTGCAGCATAAAGCGTTAATTGAGATTGCAGACTTGCCTGAGGGCAGGATCTTCATCGCCCGTGAAAATGAAACAATCGTGGGTTATGTAACTTACTTATATCCCGATCCCTTGGAGCGCTGGTCGGAAATCGAGATGGAGGACCTGATTGAGCTTGGTGCAATCGAGGTCATCCCTAAATACCGGGGTGCCTCCGTCGGTAAGAACTTAATTCGCCTTTCCATGGAAGACGATTCCGTTGAAGACTTCATCATCATCACCACTGAATACTATTGGCATTGGGATTTGAAAGGAACAGGCCTGAATATTTGGGACTATCGTAAGGTCATGGAAAAAATGATGAGTGCCGGCGGCTTGGTCTACTTTGCAACAGATGATCCTGAAATCAGTTCCCACCCGGCCAACTGCCTGATGGCACGTATTGGCAAAAGAGTCCCGCAGGAATCCATCCAAAAATTCGACCAATTGCGTTTTATGAATCGGTTCATGTATTAAAGAGGCGAGGAAGAGGAGGAAGGAAAATGATTGTTGAAACAATAATGAATGAGGGTATCATCACCCTCACTCCAACGGATACAATCCATAGCGCTGTCTTGATCATTAAGGAGAAACGAATTCGCCATATACCCATTGTCGATGACAGCTTTCAACTTGTGGGATTAGTCAGCGACCGTGATATTCGGGATGCTGCCCCCTCTATATTCCGCACCGCAGAATACAAAAATGATTTACAAAAACCACTATCCAGCATCATGAAAACGGAAATAATCACAGGGCACCCGCTAGATTTCGTGGAAGAAATCGGGGCTGTTTTTTGTGATAACAATATCAGCTGCCTTCCAATTGTAAAGGGAAGGAAGTTAGTAGGCATCATAACCGGTTCTGATTTACTTCATTCATACGTTGAGTTGACTGGAGTCAATCAGCCCGGTTCCCAAATCGAAATCAGAATCCCGGATAAGGCAGGTAGCCTTCATGATATTGCCCATATTTTCAAAAGGCGCAATACGAATATCCTCAGTACTCTTGTTTATCCTGAAAAAGATGGTACCGATTATAAAATTCTTGTAATTCGTGTGCAGACGATGAATCCATTTATGGTGGTGGAGGATTTGAAGAAAGAGGGCTATACCGTGTTATGGCCTAGTCTACCGGGGATTTCCCATGAATGATACATCCCTTTTTGTCTATTCGGATGAACTTCTTACCTATAAATTCAACGATGATCATCCGTTCAATCAAAAACGACTTAAACTCACGCTTGATTTATTAAAAAAACACCATGCCATTAGTGATGATCAAATTATCAAGCCCAGAATGGCTACCGATGAAGAATTGGAACTGATCCACGATCCGCATTATGTAAACGCTGTCAGATTGGCGGGTGAGGGCAAACTCCCCACTGAAAAGGCTGTAAATTACGGGCTTGGAACGGAAGATACCCCAATATTCCCCAACATGCATGAAGCAAGCGCCTTGCTTGTCGGAGGCACCTTGACGGCCGTGGATCTCGTCATGACAGGTCAGTCCCTGCACGCACTAAATCTTGGAGGGGGCCTGCATCACGGTTTCCGCGGGAAAGCCTCAGGCTTTTGCATTTATAATGATAGTTCGGTAGCGATTAAGTATTTGCAAAAGAAATATGGCGCACGCGTCTTGTATGTTGATACAGATGCCCACCATGGTGACGGAGTCCAATGGTCATTTTATGACGATCCGGATGCATGTACACTATCCATTCATGAAACGGGCCGATACTTATTTCCCGGCACGGGCAATATTAACGAACGGGGTCAAGGAAAAGGCTATGGCTATTCATTCAATATCCCGGTCGATGCGTTCACGGAAGACGACTCTTGGCTCGAATGCTATAGGGCTGCCTTTAAAGAGGTCATAGAATTCTTCAAACCGGATGTCATTTTAACGCAAAATGGAGCAGATTCGCATTATTACGATCCACTTACCCATTTATCTGCCACCATGAAGATATACAGGGAGATACCAAAGTTGGCCCATGAAATGGCCCATAAGTATTGCGACGGGCGCTGGATTGCCGTGGGCGGCGGCGGTTATGATATATGGCGCGTCGTCCCGAGGGCCTGGTCTAGGGTCTGGCTTGAAATGACGAATAATGATATTTCAGGTCCCCTATCAAAAGAATGGATTAATACATGGCAGCCGGAGTCCCCTGTGCCCCTCCCGATAGAATGGGATGATATGGAAGATATATATGAACCCATTCCAAGGAAGCCTGAAATTAGCGAGAAGAATGCCCTAACGCTTGAAAAGGTCCTTTATCCCATCCGTTCTTCCAAGCAAACATCGTCAAGCAATGAACAAAGCTAATGAAAAGATCGTTGAAAAACGATCTTTTTTGTTTGTGGATATAACCTGTGGAACAAAAAAATGAGAGCGCCCTCGGGGCACTCTCTAAACCAGATTATTTCGTTGATTGACGTTCTTCAATCCGATGTGGCAGGATCACTATTTCATGACCTTCTTCCACTTCCTCTTTATTCATCAATTTTGTCAGGAGCCTCATCGCAACCGCACCAATATCATATAAAGGTTGGACGATTGTCGTGATTTGCGGACGTACCATCAAAGTCAATCTAGTATTGTCAAAGCTGATCACTTCAAAGTCATCCGGTACATTATGTCCTTTGTCCTGGGCGGCATGGACAATTCCAAGCGCCATTTCGTCGGCGCCGACAATGAATGCTGTTGGTTTCTCATCCGCTTCCAGGAACTTTTCAAAAGACTCAATTCCAGAATCATATGTATAATCGCCTTCAACAATATAACTTTCATTATATGAAAGCCCAGCCTCTTTCAACCCGCGTTTATAACCAGCCAATTTCTTTTCATTAATCAGCATGGACAGGTTTCCGCTTACAAGGGCGATATGCTTGTGTCCTTTTTGAGCGAAAAAAGTCACTGCGTCGAATGCCGCCGCCTCATAATCAATATTAACCGATGGAATTTGTCCGCTTTCATCCACCGAACCGGCAAGAACGATTGGAACGGGTGAATTCTTAAACTCTTTGACATGCTCGTCAGAAATGTTGCCTCCCATGAATACGATACCATCCACTTGTTTTCCAAGCATCGTATTCAACAAATGGAATTCCTTATCTATATTCTCATCAGAACTACTTAGAATGATATTGTATTTATACATGGTCGCTATATCTTCTATACCTCGTGCCAATTCGGCAAAAAAGATGCTGGAGATATCCGGTATAATGACCCCAACTGTAGTCGTTTTCTTGCTGGCAAGACCCCTTGCCACTGCATTGGGACGGTACCCTAACTTCTCAATCACATCCGAAACTTTCTTCCTTGTCGCTGGCTTTACATTTGGATTCCCGTTAACTACGCGGGAAACGGTGGCCATGGAAACATTCGCCTCACGCGCCACATCATAAATGGTTATATTATTCATTCATCCATTCCTCCATTTCTTTCATTTTTCCCATAAAAGACCCGAATTATTTCGGGAAATATTCTTTTATGCGTTTTCCTCTATAAGGAAGATTTCTCAGGAACGATCTGCCTAACAAAAAATGCAGTCTTACTCTCTTCTCAGCCAAATATTCAATACCCTTTTCAAGTATAAAATTCACATAGATAACTCTTTATGTATGACTCAATCTTCCGAACAGTTCTCATTCTTGTTATTTATCATACGATAGTCGAATCTTTCCTGCAATCCAATAGTGCCTATTTCGATACTTTTTCTGAAAAAACCATTAAAAAGAGCCCTTGCCAAGGTGGTAAGGGCCTTAAATAGATATTTTTAAGACTTTTCAGCTTATACAGTAACCCAGTTCAAACGTTTAATTTCTTCGTAGAATTCATCAAATTGTTTGAAGTCCATTTGCTGTGCAGAATCCGATAAAGCAACGGAAGGATCCGGATGCACTTCTGCCATAACTCCGTCAGCACCGATGGCAAGAGCCGCTTTAGCTGTTGGAAGCAATAGGTCGCGACGTCCAGTGGAATGCGTTACATCAACCATGACCGGTAAGTGAGTTTCTTGTTTTAAAATCGGTACAGCAGAGATATCAAGTGTATTTCTTGTTGCTTTTTCGTAAGTTCGGATACCGCGTTCGCAAAGGATGATGTTACCATTACCCTGCGACATGATGTATTCCGCTGCATGAATGAACTCCTCAATCGTTGCAGCCAGACCGCGTTTTAAAAGAACTGGTTTATTTACGGCACCAGCCGCTTTTAACAAGTCGAAGTTTTGCATGTTGCGTGCACCGATTTGGATGACATCAATATGATCGATAGCCGCTTCAATATCGTTAGCACTCACGATTTCACTGATGACAGCCAAGCCGTATTCATCAGCAACACGTTTAAGTATTTGCAAGCCTTCCAAACCAAGTCCTTGGAAATCATATGGAGATGTACGTGGCTTGAATGCACCGCCGCGCATCAATTTCAAACCTTTAGCTTTAATGACTTCAGCTACCGCAGCTGTTTGTTCATAAGATTCAACGGCACATGGTCCGAAAACGAAGCTAGGAATCCCATTACCGACCAATTCACCCTTAATGTCGATGATGGTGTCTTCTGCCTTTTGTTTTCTAGAAACAAGAAGCGTTTTCTTCTGATCATCTTTTTGAAGCTCCAAGCCCAATTTGAAGATTTCCTTGAAAATATGTTTAATCGAACCAAGATCAAGTGGTCCTTGATGATTAGCTTCGATAAGATCCAGCATCGTTCTTTCACGGACCGGATCGTAACGGTTTACACCTTGTTTTTCTTTTACGCGGCCAATTTCCTGTACAAGTTCAGCACGTTGATTAATAAGATGTAATAACTGAAGGTTCACATCGTCCAGTTGATTACGAAGTCCATCAAGCTCTTTGTTGCTCATTACAAATCCATCCCTTCGTTTTTTAAAATAGAAATCGGTTTTGCGATCATCAAACTCAAAAATACCTTTGTAGTCTTCGATCATCCATCCCGATCATTTTATCAATGAAAAATTTAGAATATTTCATGTATAATTAAATCAATTATAAATGAAGTATCCGCAAATGTCACGATATTTTTCTTTAATAATTAAACGCTTTTAAGCATTAAAGTTATAAATACATAAAAGTAGGTGTTACCACGCAAGAAAAACTGCTTGCGTTAGATATTGGAACACGTTCCGTTGTAGGAATTATATTGGAAAATGCACAGGAAAGCTATCATATAATTGATACCTTATCTCAAGAGCATTCTGAGAAAGCGATGCGTGATGGACAAATTCACGATGTCCCAGCCGTATCCAAAGTCATTTCCCATATAAAAAGTCAACTTGAATCGGTACATGGCCCATTTAAGAAGGTATCCGTAGCAGCAGCTGAAAGGGCGTTAAAATCGAACGGGCGGGAGCGGCAATCAATATCGCCGGCAAGCCAATGTTGAATATTGAAGATATTCTCCACCTTGAATTCAGTGCCGTCCAGGAAGCTCAGACCATCGCCGCCAAACAAAACACTTCTCAATCCAACATTAAGGGATGTTGCGGAAAAGTTACATATTACAGCAGACCTTCTCCATTCCTATTTTTTTGAAGATAATCGATTCATCCTTTCAAGAAAGCTAGCCGAGTTCCGGCGAGATGACGTGCTTTTGGATGAGAACGAGATCATTCTTTCAGGAGATTCACTTAGCTTTGTCCAGCAAAAGCCAGAACCATTCATTTTTCAGGATATATTCCGCCATATTGAGATCGATTTCCCCAGACAGGGAAATAAACGCTTCATCCTCATCAAAAACGAACAAGAAACGACCTTTCAAGAACAAGTTTCCCCTGAAGATCGTTTAAAAATCCTTTGGCCAACCATTGTATGAATGGTGGCATTGTAAAAGGCCGGATCCTAAGGGATCCGGCCTTTATAAAATCATTCAGTGATGGCCTTGCTCAATGAATCATTTGTAATCCGCCAATGAGATTCATTCCATACCGGTTTTCCACTTTTAAAAAGTATGGCCTGGGGTGATTGATGCTTGATATCAAATGCTTCTGCCACATAATTGGAAAGTGGACGAGCTTCCTGAACGGCTAAATAGGCCGTTTTAAGTTGTTCGTTCCCTAAGATATACTTCTCATATTGTTCATATGCTTCCGCACTGACAGGGCAAGTTACACTATGCTTGAATAACAGGAATGTATCCTCTTTTAAAAGCTCATTGAATTGTTCTTCTGTTTCAATTTTGGTTATGGTCATACTATATGTCCCCTTTCCTTGTCCTATAAATTTTACCATCAAAAAGGCGATGAAGCCATTGATGCGCTTCACCGCCTTATTCTTCGTACCTCTATGCATCTTCATCCATATTGAATGAATGAAAGGGTTTAGAGTTTATTTCGTCAATTTATTTTCAGTTTCTTCAAATGCTTTTTTCGCTTCATCAAGTTTTAATTTTGCCGTATTCTTGTTTTCGCTTGTAGGGTCGGCTGGATTATTTTCTGAGTCCGTGCCGTTAGCAAAATTGGTTTCGACGGATACGATTGGAGAATCGGAAGCTCCCGTTACATCTATATCCTTATTGCTCGAATTTGTCGTATCATCAGCCGCGTCACCGTTTTCTTTTCCCGTTTTTAAGCTTTTCACTTTATTAACGATATCGGATGATTTATTTGAAACGATCTCAGTGACGGAACTTGTTTTTTCTTTTGCAGTATCGGCAAGAATAGTACCTTTTTCAATAGCTGTTTGTCTTAATTTTTCTGTTTTCTCTGAAATGTTTCTAGCTTGTTCATTAAAATCATTCCTTAATTCCTTGCCTGCTTTCGGAGCCATGAACAAAGCGGTGGCCGCTCCGATCATCCCGCCGATTAAGGCGCCAATCATAAAGTCTTTTGAATTGATCGAGTCGCGTTCGTCCTCATAGGATTTCTGATAGTCCTTTGTCTGAAATTCTTTTTGAGTCATAATACATTCCCCTTTCAATTTTCAGTTATTTATTTTTATTTAACTAGATTTTAAGATCTAGAACGTAAAAACCTTTTTTTAGGTAAATTATCGGTTTCCAATGCTACCCTTTCTAACTCCGCCCTTTCAGCGGGGCTCGGGGCAGCCTGTTTGGTTCTTGACTTCCATTTGTCCCGAATCTCTAAGGCTACGTTACTCCATTGTACAATTTGTGAGATTCGTTCTTGATTATTATCAATCTCCGCCTGCACTTTATGGGAAACCTTTTGGACCGAAGAATTAAAGCTAGAGATGGATGTACCCACTTCCTTCACAGCATCAACCACTGTGTTCAGGTTTTCTGACTTATGCTGCAAATCTTCAGCCAACGTATTTGTTTTATGTAATAACTGGGTAGTTTCGAGCGTTATGCCCTGCATTTGGCTCTCAAGTCCTGTCAGCGTCCGGGCCACACTGTCCAGGGTGGTTTGAAGTGATGTCAGTACCTTTGTTAGGAATATAACAAGGATCAAGAAAGCTATCGCTGCAACAGCAGCACTTACGTATAAAATAATCTCCATTGGAACACCTCCGAAAAAAATCGACTTATTTGGTAACTGATAGTTATTAATTACCCCTTCCCTAATATTATAAACTTATTTATTTTTTCAATATACCCTATCAAACCCTAATCTGGAAATATTATTGTCTAAATCCAGTTCCTCCATAAAATTCTACGGGTGACACTTATGGCCGGAAATCGGGTATGATAGAAAGATAAGTCGAATTTATACAATGGAGGTATTTTAATGAAAGATCCCAGAATTGAAACATTGGCCAAAAACCTAATCAATTATTCCGTGAAGCTTCAAAAAGGTGAAAGAATCTTGATCGAAAACTTTGGATTGCAGCGTGAACTTGTTAACGCCCTTGTTAATGAAGCCTATGCAGCTGGTGGTTACCCGTTCGTTCTTTTAAAGGATCATCAAGTGGATCGTGCCTTGTTGATGGGTGCCAAAGAAGAACAGTACAAGATGATGGGTGAGTTTGAAGCGAACGTAATGAGCCAGATGGATGCATATATCGGCCTACGCGCCGGGGATAATATCAATGAACAATCCGATGTCCCTCCAGAGAAAATGGCGATTCATGGACAAACAGTCGGTAAAGTACATAGAAATATCCGCGTGCCAAAAACAAAATGGGTCGTCCTTCGCTACCCGACAAATTCCATGGCCCAATTAGCCAAAATGAGTACAGAAGCTTTCGAAGACTTTTATTTCGAAGTCTGCAACCTCGACTATGGCAAAATGAGCAAAGCCATGGACAGCCTTGTTGAATTGATGGATAAAACGGATAAGGTCCGCTTAACTGGGCCCGGTACGGACCTAACCTTCTCCATCAAGGACATTAAAGCCATCAAATGTGCAGGTGAGCTGAACATTCCTGACGGTGAAGTATATACGGCTCCTGTGAAAGATTCCATCAATGGAGTGATTTCGTATAATACTCCATCCCCTTATCAGGGTTTTACTTTTGAAAACGTGAAGTTAACATTCAAGGATGGAAAGATCGTTGAAGCAGTTGCGAATGATACGGAACGCATTAACAAAATTTTTGATACTGATGAAGGAGCACGATATGTCGGTGAATTTGCAATTGGTGTAAATCCTTATATTCTACACCCGATGCAAGATATCCTCTTTGATGAAAAAATTGATGGAAGTTTTCATTTCACTCCCGGACAATGCTATGATGATGCCTTTAACGGAAACCATTCAGACATTCACTGGGACCTGGTCAATATTCAACGCCCTGAATATGGCGGAGGGGAAATCCATTTTGATGACGTCTTGATACGTAAGGACGGACGTTTCGTTTTACCGGAACTGGAAAATTTAAATCCAGAAAATTTAAAATAACGAAAAAACCAGCAGCATACGAAATATGCGGCTGGTTTTTTTTATTAAATACCGATAAAAAAACGACCGACCCACTAAACGGGATCGATCGTTTTTTTATTTTACCTGCAGTGAATGCTCGTAGGCAGCTTGGAACTTTTGAATGTCCCCCGCACCCATGAATAACACGACACTGTTTTCATGATTTTGCAATATTGATGTTGTGTTCTCCGTAATCAGCTCGGCACCAGGAATTTTATCTTGAAGGTCTTCAATCGATAATTTCCCTTGATGTTCACGAGCAGATCCAAAAATTTCACATAAGTATACTTTGTCGGCCAAATTCAAACTGTCGGCGAATTCATCCAGGAATGCTTGCGTTCTCGAGAAAGTATGCGGCTGGAATACCGCAACAACCTCACGCTCCGGATATTTTTGACGCGCTGAATCAACAGTTGCTGAGATTTCAGTCGGATGATGCGCATAATCATCAATGATGATCTGACTTCCGATTTCCTTTTCGGAGAACCGGCGTTTAACTCCGCCAAAAGTGCGCAATTGGGCTTTCACAGCTTCCGTATCCAAGTTTTCATATTTACAAAGTGCAATGACACCAAGTGCATTCAATACATTATGCTTTCCAAAAGTAGGGATAGTAAATGTATCATAGTAATTGTTCCTTACATGCACATCGAAAGTAGTGCCATCCGGAGAGACGGAAACATTTTTCGCTTGAAAATCATTTCCTTCTGCAAATCCGTAAAAAATAACCGGTACTTTCGCCTGAATATGTGGTAAATGCTCATCATCACCGCACGCAATAATGCCTTTGTTGACTTGAAGGGCCATTGCTTGGAATGCCTCGAACACGTCTTCGACATTTGCGTAATAATCGGGGTGATCAAAATCAATATTCGTCATGATTGCATAATCCGGATAATAAGAAAGGAAATGACGGCGATATTCACATGCTTCGAATACGAAGTAATCGGAATTCACGATTCCTTTACCCGTTCCATCCCCAATCAGAAAGGATGTCGGTTTAGCGCCACCCATTACATGTGCAAGTAATCCGGTCGTTGATGTTTTTCCATGCGCTCCCGTAACCGCCACACTGATAAAGTTTTTCATGAAATCACCAAGGAAACGGTGATAACGGATGATCGGCAAACCAAGTTCATTTGCCTTCACGATTTCCGGGTGACTATCCGGAAACGCATTTCCTGCAATGATGGTCATTCCAGGTTGTATATTTTCCTCATTGAAAGGAAGGATTTTAATCCCGGCTTTTTCTAATGCCAATTGTGTAAAAAATTCTTTTTCGTAGTCAGAACCCTGCACTTCAATATTCATATCATGCAGTATTTGTGCAAGAGCACTCATACCAGACCCTTTAATTCCCACAAAATGGTAAGCAGTCATAAAGCGAACCTCCACCAATCGTCTACCTGTATGACAGTATATGACGTCATCTTTTATTTGTTTTTCTTTACGAGACTTGTTAGAAACGCAATTTCTTCATAGGTTTAATGCTTATATTTTCAATCATTCATCAACAAATAACTATTATATCACTTTTTTATTCATACATCCATGTCAGGCAGATGCCAATTTATCAAATCATTGGCTTTTCCGTCCATTAAGGTGATAACAACGGGTTTTCACCCTTTCACATTATATACAATTTCCTTTAAATCGGTTCTCTTAATTACCATCTAAAAATTCCAGTTCTTCTTCTGTAATCAAAACATCCCTGGGTCTTGATCCTCTGGATTCAGATACGACTCCCTGCTGCTCCATCATTTCTATTAGACGCGCTGCACGGTTATAACCGACTCTGAAGCGCCTTTGGACGCTCGATGCAGATGCAGCCTGCTGGCTCACGACAAATTCACAAGCCTCGAAAAACAGTTCATCCGCTTCTTCAGTGACCTGGGCCCTATTCAGTAAGTCTTCCTGTTCAAAAAGATACTTCGGTTGCTGCTCCAATTTCACGTGGTTGACGACCTGATCTATTTCTTCGTCGCTTACAAAAGTCCCTTGCAAACGAACCGTTTTTGATGAGCCGTTTTCAGCAAATAACATATCTCCTCTTCCTAACAGCTTTTCTGCTCCCCCACTATCGATAATCGTGCGCGAGTCGACCTGGGAAGAAACAGAGAACGCGATCCTTGTCGGGATATTTGCCTTGATCAATCCAGTGATGACATCGACTGAAGGTCTCTGAGTGGCTACAATTAAATGAATGCCACAGGCCCGGGCTTTTTGAGCAATGCGACAGATCGCCTCCTCAACATCAGCCGGGGACATCATCATTAGATCTGCAAGCTCATCGATGATCACCAGGATATAGGGCAGCTTGTTCGAATATTGACCGGCTTTTTCCGCTTGGTCATTAAAGCGGCTGATATCACGGACACCGGCATGTACAAACAATTCATAGCGTCGTTCCATTTCCTCTACCGCCCATTTCAGCGCAGCCGTAGCGGCCTTTACATCGGTTATGACCGGACTGACCAAATGCGGGATTCGATTATACGGGGCAAGCTCGACCATTTTCGGATCGATTAATAGTAATTTCAACTCCTGAGGCGTCGCCTTATAAAGCAAGCTGACCAGCATGGTGTTGATACAGACACTTTTCCCTGATCCCGTTTGTCCGGCAATCAATCCATGAGGCATTTTTCTCAAATCCGTGATAATAGGCTGACCTGATATATCAAGGCCGAGTGCCACTGCAAGAGGTGATTCATGCTCTTGAAATTCAGTACTTTCCAAAACCTCTCGCAAAAATACCGGCTTGCTTTTCCTATTCGGAATCTCAATCCCAATTGTATGTTTACCCGGTATCGGCGCTTCCATCCGCATATCCTGGGCGGCAAGGCTTAATTTGATGTCATCCATCAGGTTTGTCACTTTATTCACCTTCACTCCCGGTTCCGGATGCACTTCGAAACGAGTCACTGCCGGCCCTTGAGTGACATTGACAACTTTTGCACGGACATTAAAATTTTTCAACGTCTCATCCAGTAATAAAGTTTGTTCCTCGAGCCACTCATCATCATGCACAGCATAAGTAGGAGGTGTCAACAACTCAATATTTGGAAACACATAGTATGGATTATCATCGACCTCCAGGGAACCAAAAGATTCTGGGGCTGCACTCTGTCTCCTTTCTGCTTTGGAGAAGGCTGCACCACGATTACCACTTTCAGAAATGGAAGTTTCATGGATCGGGTTCGAACCGATATTGGCTTCAACGGCATTTTCGGGCTTGGCGACCTTTTCGGAAACATAGTTGGTTTCCGTGAAGTTTGCGGGTTCTGGAGTGACAGGAGTTCCATCTTTCAACATACCCTTACCTTCCTCCGTCTGCCCTTCAGGAATGGTTGGTTTCGCTTGTCCTGCCTCCGCTTCATCAGCATTAATTAGAGGTTCCTTTTCAAGTGAAACTATTTCCCTTTCGGCATTAAGGCTTTTTTTTTCCGGGATCATTTTATTCAAGAACTCGTTTCTTTTTCGATCTTGCTTAAGCATCATCACATTAAAAGGGATATGTTTTTTCGTTGGTTTAGGCTGTTCATCCGGTATCACAGATGATGATTCACTTGCATGACTCATCGGTTGAGGTGATAGTACCGCGGTTTCCCGAGGAACCTCTATAGCTTCAGGCGGTGCATCTTCAACCTGTTCCATTATGGATACAGCGACTTCTCGTCCAAAATCATCATGATCGTGTTCATAGGCCTTTTTTTCTTCCACTTGTTTTGTTATTAGTTCAGCGGGCTCGCTTACTGGTTCTTCAGGTGCCGCCTCAATGGAATTTTTACGAAAGAAAGCGGGTATTTCCGACCCTTCTCTTTTTTCTTCCACTTGTTCTGGTACAAGAACGGATGGTTCTATCGTCAATTCCTCATAGGCTGTTGGAACTTCAGGGATTGATGCTGGAATATCATTATGAAGTTCTTCTTTTTTAAGAACAGGCAGTGTGCTTTCTAATTCATATTCGACAATTTTTTCAGAAGGGACGATCTTTTTTTCCGGACGGCGAAATCCATAAATAGGTGAAGGGATTTCCGTTGGGCGGAATGGAGTATTCGACGGGACTATTTTTGGGTTTGAATCCCGATTCGTGCTTCTACGTTTTGGTTCAGGCTCCCGATTCGTGCTTCCCCGTTTTGGTTCAGGCTCCCTCACTGGCCTTCTCGTTTCTTTGGGCATGTTTCCCTGCTTTGGTTCGTGATCTTCTTTCTTTCTTTCCCTAGGTCTTCTTTTGTTATGCTCCCTGTCGGGAATGAGAGGAAACTTGAACTCTCCTTTTGGATATTGAAACAGGATTTTTGTATCCGGATCTTTTGTCTGGGACATTTTTTCCACTGTTTGATTGTAAACTTTTATTTCTTCTTTCTTTTCCTTAGAAATCTTCGAAAAATCCATATTCCTTAATGTTTCTTCATCAAGCGGTTCATCTATAATAATTTCTTCAATTTCAATAATTTCCTCTGCTTGGAACCATTTTTTCATCTTATTTAGCCATTTCAAACCTATCACTCTTTCTACATCTGTAGTTATGTAACTAATTCTACCAGTTATTTTTAAAATATCGAGAAAATTTAAGCTAAATTGGGATTTGTATGTACATTTTTTTCCGATTCTTTACCAACTCTACGTTTTTCGCCTAACTCCTACCCTACTAAACCCCTTCTGAAAAGAGTTTAAACCTATCCGCCGCGAAATAACTTTAGTCCCTAGTCTACTATTTAAATAAAACACCGCTGTTAAATCGCGTTTACAAAGAGATTAAGTTTCCATGCAACTATTAGAGACGTCCGTAACACATGCCATCACCCTATACGAAATCGCCGGTGGCATTCATATAACTGCTGAAACTTATAAAACACCGTTCGTTTAAACCGAACGGTGTTTTGTGGGTTCCAGCGTTTTTTTTGCTAAGAAAGGGCCATTTTGACTATTCCGATTCACCAAAGCTGCATACAACTTGTGCGACTGATTTGGCAGCGATCAATAGGGCATCTTCATCTATATCGAATTTAGGATGGTGATTGAAATAAGCCCTTTCCACCCCTTTTGGTTTACAGCCGATGTAAAAGAAGCAGCCAGGAATCTTTTCTGCATAATACGAAAAATCTTCCGAACCTGAGAACATCGGAAATTCCATGACCTTCTTAATATCTTTGTCGTTCATACTTTCAAGGCTATTTTTCACGAATCCAGTCAGTTCAGGGTCATTATATAACGGTGGATAATCAGGCACATACGAAAGTTCACACTGAACACCAAATTCCGTTTCTATCCCTTTAACGATCCGGTGGACTTCCTTATCTATCAGCTTTTGTGTCTCTGCTGTCATGTAACGGACATCCCCTTCTATTTCTATACAATCTTTAATGACATTAAAACTACCTTTTCCATCAAAAGAACCGATCGTAACCACGCCCATATCAAAAGGGTTCAAGCGGCGGCTGATAACGGTTTGCACGGCTGTGACGAAATGGGCACCTGCTACAATTGCGTCATTGGCCATATGCGGGGATGAACCATGGCCGCCCATGCCTTTTATTTCCAATTTGAAGTAGGTCCTTCCAGCCATCGAAAAGCCGCTGCGATATCCAATTTCCCCAGCTGGATATGTCGGGAATAAATGAATGCCAAAAACAGCATCCAGTTCATCCAGAACCCCTGATTCCATAATACTTTTTGCACCTCCAGGGGGTGTTTCTTCTGCATGTTGATGAATGATTTTAATGGTACCGGAAAGGGAATCTTTTAACTCTACTAGGCAGTCTGCCAGGACCAATAAATAAGCGGTATGGCCATCGTGTCCGCAGGCGTGCATGACACCTTCATTTGTTGACCGGAACGGAACCTCCGTTTCTTCTGTAATCGGCAATGCATCGAAATCGGCTCGTAGACCTATCGTTTTCCCTGGTTTCCCGCCTTCGATCGTTACGATGACCCCTAATCCATTTCCTGCATTCGTTTGAATGTCCACATCTTTACCCTTATAAAAATCAATGATATATTGTGCTGTTTTCTCTTCTTTGAAGGAAAGCTCGGGATTCTCATGTAAATGACGGCGGATTTGAACCATTTCCTCTTTACGGGCTTCAAGCATGTTCATTAATTGATTTTTCAAAATATTTTCCCCCTTTATTTCAATATAAGTTTTTGATCAGGAAGGCCTTTCGAAATGGAAGGCTTCGTTTCGCTGCACGCCTGCCTGTCAGAAGCCAAATAAAGCTGGCCCCATTCTTTTTTGCACGCCAAAAAAGGACAGAAAAGGGTTGCGTAAACTTACTGCTCCCCTTCTCTGTCCTTTTTACCTGAGAGTTTAACTCCATTTTATTTTCTGGAGATTTCCCCTTTGGTGGCGTCATGTTTCATACGCGCTCTCCAGAGTTGCGTCCAGTTGCGGTTCCATTTACCTGAGAGATTTGATCCAAGGGCGATTTTTGGAACTTGCTCCTTCGGTGGCATTATATTTTGCACTCTCCCACAACATTCATCCGCTATATAATTTAAATATTCAGTTTTTTAAATCGTGAACCAATTCAGACTGAAACTCATACCAGTCCCTATTCACCATCAGCAATAATCTCTATTTTCAAAATAATCTAACTATATTATCACCCATACTAAAATAAATTTCAACACCATTAAACAGAACATTCCGGAGATATCCCTCTTGGAATTATGATTACTTACGGCTGTAAAAAAAAAATTCCTTGCTGCTTTGTCACTCACGCTTCCTTTTCATTGAACATATGGACCTGAAAAACTTCTAACTCTACTAAACTTGCACATAGTACTCCATAAATAAAGGACCACTGCCAAGCTGGAACTTTTCCATGCTGACACGGTCCTATGTTTTTCAATGATTCATTGTTCACGCTTTTTGTTTTTACCCATAATGAAGATGGGCTCCAACTCATTTTCTTCGTAAAGGAATGATAGAGCCGTTATCGGTACATGACCGCTCGCAAAGAAGCTCATGGCCATTTGTGCCAGAATATCATATCCCGTATCGTTCTTCACATCGGCAATGATGATGACATCCTGATGCGGAATGGCCACCGCCATGGTCCCCTCCATCTTGTCCTTCATGTCCCGAAGCCAGGAGTCGTTAAGAATTCGGCTAGCATCATATCCATCATTGGTGTTTAAAAAGTAAAATTTATTACCGGCGACGATATCCGATTTCATTTCAGTGGAAAGGGACCGGGCATTGAAAAGGGCAATTTCACGAATCCTGTCACCCTGCCAATTTTCCCGTTGAATCATCTTTTCATCAATCAGACGGTAGGTTTTCCCCAAATCGAGTGCGTAAAGTATCCGGGTTTCAGCCGTATGCTCATCGAATAAAAAGGGATTTCCTTCTTCTGATTCCATTGGAAAGGAAGTCGAACGGATGACAGGGAAAATGGATTTCTCCTTGCCTTCCATGCTGTGTTCTCCGCCCATTACATTCAAGGCCTCTTCCACGTAATAGGCAACCTCATCGATGGCTTTTTCCTGCACGTTTTCATAGTTAGCAAGTACAGGAGGCAACTCGATGGTGATCCCCTTCCCGGTTTTCACATTTTCCACCCGTAACGTATCTTGCTTGCTATCGAATTTGAATGATCGGTTATCATCTTTTAAACGATCCTTCAAGATATTTTTCAGCTTCGTGCTGTCCATTTTCATGTTTGACCCTCCTCTTCATTGAAAAATCCCCAGCGAGAAGGGGAAATTGATTATAGTGATTGAATGAATTCCTCAATTTGTTCTTGTGTTTTGCGATCCTTGCTCACGAATCTGCCTAGTTCTTTGCCATTATCATAAGCAATGAAACTTGGTATACCGAATACATCATTAGCTGCACACACATCGATGAATTCATCTCGATCTACATAAATGAATGTAAAATCCGGAAATTTCGTTTCAATCTCGGGCATGATCGGTTCGATTACACGGCAATCTCCACACCATGTTGCTGAAAAAAGAAAAATATGTTTGCCTTCATTTTTTAATGCATCATATTGCTCCACAGTTTGTAAATTTTCCATTTGAATATTCCTCCTGCTCTAAATGATATCTTAGGTTTTATAATCCCATCATACCAGACTCTTCAGAAATCAACCATTAATACGGATTGGTTGAACGACAGCACTTTTACTTATTTTTGCGGCACAGATGAAACGACTTCCATCATTTGTTTCGCATCGGTTTTTAGATGGTCCTTATCCGTTTCCGTTGTCAACTTGACTCCACCGATCCCCACTGCTAGCTCATACTTTTCATTCGGTGACTCTTTAATCGAGATAAAACCGAACTTATCATCATTTTGAAATGAATGCAGCACTACATATTGATCATCTTGTTCCTTTATCGCCAAAAATAAGACGGAGCTGTCTTCCTTTTCATTAGGATTGACAAATAATATATAAATCTTATCACCTTTTTGTAAAATCAAATTATTATCATGTTCTTCCACTACTTTAAAACCCTTTGGCATATATACCTGAATAAGCCCTGCCTCAATATTGGGCTGTTTTTCATCGTTTCGAAATGCCAATTCTGCGGCCTTCTCTGCTTTTTTTGTTTGTCTATCGATACTGGAGCAGCCCACAATCAAACTGCTCAATATCAGAAATATAATAAGAAATTTTTTATTCGATAAAGCCATTGTCATTCCTCCAGCCGTCACTTTTACTCTCTTATG
Source organism: Peribacillus sp. Bi96 (assembly GCF_918698115.1). Taxonomy (GTDB): domain Bacteria; phylum Bacillota; class Bacilli; order Bacillales; family DSM-1321; genus Peribacillus. The sequence goes on along the minus strand of NZ_CAKKLV010000001.1, from coordinate 66,978 downwards.
CATACTATTATCCTTATTTATGAAATTCATCCATTTTCTCAAAACATGATACAATGAAAGCAATTTAAATTCAGAGGAGGAAAACCATGAAATTAACCGTTTATCTTGCTGGGGAAATCCATTCAAATTGGAGAAGTGAGTTGAGAGATAAGGCCGCTGCCTTGAAGCTACCGTTAGAATTTGTCGGTCCGATGGAGAACCATGAACGATCCGATCATATCGGTGAAGATATTCTTGGTGAACAACCGAACCCGATTCAAAAGGATACGGCCGCTTCCCAAATTAATAATTTGCGGACAGGTCTTTTGATGAAAAAAGCTGACCTGGTCGTTGCTCTGTTTGGCGAAAAATATAAACAATGGAATACCGCCATGGACGCAAGCACTGCCGTTTCACTCGGTAAACCGCTTATTTTGATCCGCCCCGAATCCCATCACCATGCCTTAAAGGAATTATCAGAAAAGGCGAGTGTCACGGTCGAATCCGTGAATCAAGCCATGAAGGTGCTCTCTTATATTTTTGAAGATGGATTGTGACTCTCCCTTGACGAACCAATCATGCCTGCCATTCTAGAATAATGCATTCATCAAGGTAAAAGGGAAAACGATTATGTACAATCAAACCGCAAAAAGCTTGTAGGGAAACAGAATAACCCACCCTACAAGCGAAATGCATTTAAACTTATCTATTTTTAATAGGAATCCAAATTTCTGAGTAATAATCAGGGTTTGAAGCGTCATCATTCGTGTATACTTCCAGTTCAGGAATTCCGGCATGTTCATAACCACTTGTAGGAAACCATTCGGAAAAAATTTGCTTCCACGCTTTTTGAATGGCATCAGGCATAGGTCCGTGAACTTCAAATGCAACCCACTTGGAAGCCGGTATCGTAAGGGTTGAAAACTCTTCGGGTACTTTCCCGGCATACTCTGCAGCTATCCAATAATCCATCGTTTCATTTTTTTCCTCTGCCCTCTTATCGACACACACACCGAGCAATCCAACTATTTGGCCATTGTTCAGCTGCTCTAATTTGTCGCTCGTTCCATCCGCATTCACTTTCTCCCACAACTTCGGAATCCCAACCAAATTTCCTTCATTAACCAAAGAAAACTCTTGCTTGATCCCAATCAATTGAAAAGAATCTCTTTCAAGGATATTGTATTTCATCGGTTTTTCCCCTTTCAAAATCACCTGTATCACCAGGCGTTCATAGAATTTCAGCTTCCCCATATACTTCCGGGCTTCACTTGGAGATACTCCATGCTGCCTTCGAAAAGCTTTTGAGAAGGCCTCGGGAGTGTCGTAGCCATACTTGTAGGCTAAATCAATAACCTTGCCATTTGTGCTTGATATCTCCTGCGCCGCCAAGGTCAATCTTCGGCGCCGGATATATTCACCAACGGATATATCCGTTAAGATGGTGAACGTCCGTTGAAAGTGAAAAGCGGAGGCATTCGCTTCCCAGGAAATATTCTCGATTGTCAGGTCATCCAATAAGTGCTCCTCGATATAGTCAAGGGCCTTTTGGATCGATTCAATCCACCCCATCCCACTCACTCCTTGTCATCTATACTAGCAACCCGACAAATTTAAATCCTGTCAAATCTTGCTCTGTTGTGGCAGTATTCCATTAAATCGCTCGTAGAATTGATATCGTACTGCTGAAATATCAAAATGAAGCATACACTCATGCCAGTAATTCAAACATTCTACTTTTTCATTTTCAGCTTATACTCGTGTTGACCTGCAAGCATCCTCATGATATGAAGGAACATATCTCCTCTGGTGATTCGCTCATTAGTAAACACGCCAATCGCTCCTTCTTTTTTGCTTATATTCTCTTGCTTTGTGAAGTTGTCCATCACCGGTCCCAGTTCTTCGCCGCCCAGCAGCCTCTCAGCTACAATTTCGGGGAGTGGAACTCTCGCACCGCCTGCAACATAGACCGCGCCGTCTCTCGTTGCCATCGCACCCCAATTACACAGAAATAGGCCTTGCTCCATTTTCACGACGCCGCCTTCAAGTCCAATACCGATTTCGGCATCACTGTGAATCAAGCAGTTCAGGGCACGCGTCTTTGCCCCATCCATCGTTTCTTCATCTGAAAATGGCTGTTCCGAAACCCCGCTTTCCACTTGGAGTGATATGATATCAGCTTTTTCATATACGCCCAGCACAGCCTTTACCTTCGCCGGATTTTTACTGCCCACTGCTATTTTCATAATAGTTACCTTCCTTCTATGCAAAAAAAAAGCTGCTGGAAAAGGATATCTGACTGTATCCCTTTCCATTTCAGCTTCCTCTATCAGCCGTTATTTATCAATGTTTCAAATGTCGTTTTATCACAGGAACGAACCAATTTTCCAATCAATTCACGTGCAGCGGCATAATCATCAATATGAATCATGGATGCATGTGTATGAATATAGCGTGAACAAATACCAATCACACCACTTGGAATGCCCTCATTTGCAATATGGACCTTGCCTGCATCCGTGCCGCCTTGGGATACGAAATATTGATACGGAATATCATTAGACTCTGCTGTATCAAGGATGAACTCCCTCATGCCGCGATGTGTAACCATCGAACGATCAAGAATGCGGAGCAGTGCCCCTTTCCCAAGCTGGCCAAATTCACTTTTACTGCCTGACATATCGTTTGCCGGGCTTGCATCCAAAGCGAAGAAAATATCCGGTTTGATCATATGAGCCGCCGTTTGCGCCCCCCGTAATCCCACTTCCTCCTGCACGGTTGCTCCGGAATATAAGACATTCGGTAATGTTTCATCTTTCAGATCTTTTAACAACTCGATTGCCAGTCCGCAGCCGTAGCGATTATCCCAGGCTTTTGCGAGAATCTTTTTCTCATTGGCCATTGGCGTGAATGGACAAATCGGCACAATCTGCTGACCAGGCTTAATACCGATTCTCTTCACATCTTCCTTATCATCCGCACCAATATCAATAAGCATATTTTTGATATCCATTGGTTTTGAGCGTTGTGATTCATCAAGTAAATGAGGCGGAATCGAACCGATGACACCAATAACAGGACCATTATCGGTAATGATTTCCACTCTTTGTGCCAAAAGCACCTGACTCCACCAGCCTCCTAGAGTCTGAAAGCGAATCATTCCATTTTCCGTTACGGAGGTGACCATGAAGCCTACTTCATCCATATGACCGGCAACAAGTATCGTGGGTCCTTCTTCATACCCTCTTTTTACGCCAAAAATTCCACCAAGCCGGTCTTGGACGATTTCATCTGAATATTTTTCAAGCTCACTCCTCATGAAACTCCGAACTGCATGTTCATTTCCCGAGGCACCTGGTAATTCCGTCAATGTCTTAAAAAGTTCTAAAGTCTCATGATTCATCTTTTTACCCCTAACCTATGTATTGTTTCTTACTATTTTACAGAACTTAGCATCATATTACACTAGATAGTTCTAATTTATCAGTTAATGGTTAAAATTTCAAATTGTTAGTCAAATAAAGCGTTCTTCTGTATACTAGAAGAAGTGATTGAAAAAAAGCAATGGAGGAGAAATCAATGAATTGGAAAACGTTTTTACTAGGTACTGTAGCCGGATTCGCTGCTGGCTATGCGACAAAACAAATATTGGATCAATCTAGCAGACCTTCTCCGGATAAAGTGTTAGCCCAAGTTAAGGAAACAGTCAAAAAAGATGGAAATATATATGGCTCATGGATCTTGATGAAGCCGGAAATCTATACAAAAAATGATTTGGACTATGAAGTGTATAAAGGCGGGATCACTAGAAACACAGAGGGAAAACGCGAGCAATTCGAATTTGTTGCAGATGCCTCTACAGGAACGATCTTGGAGCTAAATGCGCAAAATGATTGAAACAAGAGGAGGACCGTCAAAATGACGTCCTCCTTTCGCTATCCCACTTACCGCTTCCGTTTCAATTCGGCTATTATCCCCTTACCTGTTGCATCCCATTTGATTGCACGGTAATGGGCATCATGGTAAAAGCTATACCAAGACCCATTTTCCAGTCCGGATTTCATCCACTTTTCCTTCGCCTCGATGGAAGTCATCGGATAATCATCATAAGCGAGTACCCAGAGGACATTCGCATGTGCATGCGTCGGCATGATATCTGCCATATGGATCAACCTATCCTCACCATCCTCAAGGATAATGATTGCATGTCCGTCACTATGCCCACCTGTATGGATCATTTTAATACCGTCCGTAATTTCTTTCTCTCCTTCAAAAGGACGCACAAGAGAAGCTACCGCTTCCCAGTTTTCAGACCAATATGTACTTTTTGAACGAATATTGGGGTTTTGCATTTCTTTCCATTCAGTTTGTGTCGTAATAATTTCTGCACGCTCGAAAACAGGCACCCAAGCATCACCTTCACGTTTCGTCAAGCCACATGCATGGTCGAAATGCAGATGGGTCATTAAAATGTAATCGATTTCATTTGGCCCTATCCCAAGACTGTCAAGATCCTCGACAAGATTGGATTCCTCCGCCACCCCAAAATTCCGTCTTTGCTTATCATTCATCTTCCCATTACCAATCCCTGAATCGATTAGCATGTTCAACCCATTTGCCTGCACTAAAATTGGATCCGTACGTAACTCGATCTGGTTATTTTCGTTAACAGGATACTTCTTGGACCAGAGCGGTTTCGGTACAACACCAAACATTGCACCACCATCCAAGTGAGTCACACCGCCATTCAGCCATGTTAATTTAATTTCCCCGATTTGCAAAGTTTCCATTTTACCCCTCCTCTCCCTTTAGTTTAACATCCACTTCCAATTATTGAAATTGATAACGGTCATCACGTTCGTAGGAATAAAAAAACACACTTATTTATCCTTTACGATTTACCCAATGAAAATCTTTCGTATCGGCTTAAGGTTTTATAATATCTCATCCATAACTTAGTATTCTGAAAATACCCGTCATCAAGTATCGACCATTGAAGTATGTTTTGCTTTGATAAAGTTTTATTGAGAGGTTCACGGCAGCCTTATTGCTTCTGCGCGCAAAGAGCGCATTGATCTATTCTTAAACCACATAAAAACCAGATGCAGTGCACCTGGTTTCTAATCGAACATTATTGGAACATTGCTTCCAATCGGTATATCCGGTTTCCTTTACTCGAGAACTTCTCTTCATATTCAGTCATGATATTACCTTCAAAGCTGCTGTTATGCAGATCAAGGCTTACATATTTCAAGAGCAGGCCGTATTCGGATATACTCTTCAATGAAGATTCGAATAATCCTTGGTTATCCGTCTTGAAGTGAATCTCTCCCTGGTCTGGCAGGATGCCTTCATAAACTTCAAGGAAGGTCTTATACGTTAACCGACGTTTAGCATGACGTGATTTCGGCCATGGATCAGAGAAATTCAAGTAGACGCGATCAACGTCACCTTTTTCAAAATATTCCCCTAAGTTCGCAGCATCGACATTCAACAGCTTTAAATTTGGCACTTCCGCCTCAATCAGCAAGTCCAGTGCAGCTACAATGACGCTTCTATATACTTCTATTCCAATGAAATTCACATCAGGATGGGCCTTCGCCATTTCTGTAATGAAACGGCCTTTCCCTGTACCCACTTCAATATATAACGGATTATCGTTACCGAAAACTTCATGCCATTTACCTTTATGGCTCACTGGTTGCTGAATTACATATTGTGGAAAATCATTCAAACGGTCTTCAGCCCAAGGTTTATTTCTTAAACGCATGATGACACCCCTATTTATAAATATAATCGTTCAAACCATAACACGAGTGGATGGATTCCTGCAAGTTGATTTTTTCAGGAAAAGCCTGCATGTACCCACTGAATCAACAAAAAAACCACCGTCCATCCAGGCGGCAGTCTCTGTAGTTTTCATGTATAAAACTTTCCGCAAAACACACCATAAATAAGTGAAGGGCAGGCGAAAACAACCTGAGAATCCCTTAGATCCATATTTAAGAAAGGAGAGAAATTATAATGCCACTTTCCCATGAACATCAAATGTCACTATTGAAAGATATATTAACCAATCATCAATCAGACTGCTGCGGATCCGTTTCTGAATGTGAGCAGGTTGAAAGGCTCGTCAAATCCTTAATGGTCAATATGGATATTGATAGCAATGTGAAAACGATACTGACAGAGATTTACGAATACAGTCAGACAGGCATCGGTGCCGCTGATTTAGATGCACATATTACAACCCACCAGAACGACTTATCCCAGTGGGTGGATGACATGGATCAATACGGATCAGTCAACCGTTAATAATGCTTCAAGTTTTTGCAGTAAATCATTTCTTTCCTCGTACCGCTTTCTACGATGATGCCATTGGATGGAAAGCACAAGTTGTGAAACCGTGTGCCATTTCATCCTCATCTCCAGGCCTGCGTCAAGCTTCTTGCCATATCGGGCAAGCCACTGCTTCCATTCATTCCTTGGGACGTAAGAATACAGAAGTATGCCGAGGTCAATGGCCGGATCGCCAATGACCGCTCCGTCCCAATCAATTAGGAACAATCCGTCGGTTTCCGTCATAAGCCAATTATTATGGTTCACATCACAATGACAGACGACTTTTTCGTCACATTCAATCAACAGGAGATTGTTCTGTAAAAAATGAATGGCTTGCTTGATAATCGGGATTTCCGTAACATCCGAAGTTAACCCGGTTTCTATGTCTGTAAGTATACTTTCAGGTCGTAAAGGGGATTTCCCAAGCCTTTTGAGCATGCTTAACAAAGGATCGGATTGATGAATTTTTTGAAGCAGCTTTGCGACTCTTATATTGTTCATTTCCTGCTGAGATAGCTCCCTGCCTTCCATCCAATGCTGGGCCGTAATTACATCCCCATTTTCCAGGCGTTTTGTCCACATTAACTTTGGAACAATGCCCTCAGCTGATAGAACAGCTAAAAATGGCGATGAATTTCGTTTAAGGAAGAGCTTCTGCCCATCTTTTTCGGCAATAAAGGCTTCTCCCGTAGCTCCTCCAGCAGGGGATATATCCCACTCCTGACCTAATAAATGTTCCAACTGGTTCACCTTCGATTTCCTCGCTTAATCATACAAATGTGGGTACGTTCACCTAGTGTATGTATTACCACTACTTTGAGTCCATGTTTAATAAAAAATCCGCCTGCTGGCGAAGCTGCATATATACGTGCATCGGGATGACACCCGCAATTAAAAACATCCTCATTTTTGAGAAATAAAAAAATAGCTATTGAGCAATTTAACAATAGCCATAAATTAAATTTTAGTTGAAAAACGGTTTCTTCGTCAAGTACTATAAAACGATTATACGCATAAAACAAAAACAAATAAATCATTTCATATTTTTGTATCAACTATCATCCTTGAACATGACGCGGATTTTCTCCTTCAGAACCTCTACAGCTACTTCATCCATTCCAACAATTTCTCCATCCGATTGGATTTTTACTGACCCGTAATTCTTCATTTTCATCGTTTCTCCAGAAAAAGCATCAACGTTTTTAATGTGCAGGTGACCGCCCCATAAAACGGTGATGAATACGCTCAATAATTTCAACCATGAAATATCATGGACCGCAATCACATTCAACCTGCCATCATCCGGCTTTGACATCGGTGAAATCTTCATTCCGCCGCCAAAGTACGGCTGATTCGCAATGACGATGAACCAAACCTTTTTCAATAGATGCCGATTTCCATCAACGATCAATTCCATGCAGCTAGGCTCATATTTGAATAACTTTTTTAAAAATATGAACAGATAAATTAATTTACCCGCTTTGACAAAATTAAACCATTTTTTCAAAAGCGAACGGTCGGATTCAAAGGAAATTTCCGCATCAATCCCCATACCCAGGCTATTCATAAAATAACCAACCCTACCATCCGTCTCAAACTGTCCAATGTCAACGAACCTGCAGGCGTTCTCCTGAAATAAAGAAAGGGCTTCTTCCACACTCTTTGTTTTTTGAACGCCCCTTACATAATCATTGCCAGATCCAGCCGCAAGTGCTCCGATGATTGCATGAGGAAAACGAATGGCGCCATTTACCATTTCATTTATCGTACCATCTCCCCCGACAGCGATCACCCTTGTTTCCTGATTCGTCCCTGATAGGATTTCCTTCGTCAATCTTAATGCATGCCCCTTTTCTCTCGTAAAAAACACTTCATAAGGAACACCTTGTGATTTCAACATTTCCTCGGCTTTTTTCCAAACCTTCATACTTTCTTCATTTCCAGCCATTGGATTGACAATGAAATACAGTGTTTCGTTAAGGTGCGGCATGCTCATTTCCCTCTGTTTGGTTATTATATTCCGAATCCCATTCCGGTCGCAGGCTGGATGTAGTTTGGCAATATTCCAGCAATGCCTGAGCTCCTTTTAATTGCTGTGCCTTAAGCGGAGATGAAATGGAACGCATTTTTTCAAACCATTCCGGGAAGGTCCGCTTATCCAATATGGTCATATCATATGGAGTTTCAAGATAATCCACATAACCATTTCGCGATAGAATCACCTTTTTTATCGGCACATTCACTTCATATAGCTCAAATAACTGGGAGACGATGTTCCCCATCCGATTTGCACCCAATAAAGGATTGAGCACTTTTTTATCAGGATGCTTATGATGCCTGCGGACCCAGAACCGATCGCTTGAACCGATGAAAGCTGCATCTTCTTCCGCTTCCAGAAAAGTGATGCACCAAGCGTCAATAGGGGTCAATAAAATGACATCGACTTCAACAGGGGCGTTTTTCAATAGAAAGATAGGTTTATATAATACGAGAAACGTATCCGGAAAACGCTGCAGAAAAAAGCGGAGCCTTTCATCCAAAAAGAATGTTTGGTCCACAAATGACTTTTCACGAAGCGTCGAACTCCCCCATTTCATTTGAAAGCGGAGCAATTGATTTAAAAAATTCTGCTTTAATTCATCCACACTAGCTGGACGGTTCGGAAATCTCAATGAAAATATATTGGGATTTTCAACCTGGTTCGATATTAGCAACTCTTCTGCCTCTGCCTCCTGTTTATCCGTTCGGTGAAATATGCCTTTCACTTTTTTGAATAAGCCCTTTGACTCTTCGTGAGGCGCGTCAATTTTGACCTCGATTTCACCCGCGTCATATTCGCTATACAATCGATCTAGCTCGCCCGCATCATATGCAGCCTTCAATTTATCCCATTGCTGCTTTTTCAGTCGTGCAAATTGTGTTGGATATCGATAAATATCCTGCTCATACCGGGAAATATAATCCTGCATCTTTATGAGCTGTGCCATTCGACCACCACCCATCTTTCTTTCTCTATTATTGAAAGTTTATCGTGATTATCTTTTCGTATGAAGGGAAAGCTCCGAGATGTGTTTGATAAAGCGCAACCTGGACTGCTTCAAAATGCTCACCCTCCAAATTGGCTATCTGTCGGACGCCCTCCAGCGAAAAGGGACTTTCCCCCTCGTATTTTCTTGCTAGCGTTATATGGGGCTTAAACGGCTTTTTATCAAGTTCAAAACCCGCCTCTACACATGAGTCATAGATTTTCTTTTGAATGGTAAAAAGCCTTTCTTGCTTTTGGACACCTGCCCAAAGAATTCTTGGACTTTCATTCTTGCCAAAACCACCGATACCGTCAAGTTTCAGCTCGAATGAGGTCTCATCGGCAAGCTCCCTTTCGACACGCTCCAAAGCATCCTTTTTCAATGAATCGGGAGCATTACCCAAAAACGCCATCGTAATATGATAATCGGCTGGATGCAGCCATTTCTTAAATGGAAACTCTGACTTCAGTTGTTCCGTTACAGCATATAAGTATGCCTTTATATCATCAGGTAACACTAAAGCAAAGAAAAAATGAGTATTCATGGTCACGAACATTCCTTCCTGTTTTCCCTATAATTTTACCATAATTCCCATTGGATATACCCCCACTCGTACTTGTCTTCATGATATTCCGACTGGGAAAATCAATCCGTAAACAAGGGTTTAGAAGGGCCGAATTGTTCATGTTCTAGGTCGGATTTTCATCGTTGACGGACGATTTGTTCATGCATTAGGTCGGATTTCCCCGGTGACGGACGATTTGTTCATGCATTAGGTCGGATCCCCGCTGAGAAGGACGATTTGTTCATGCATTAGGTCGGATCCCCGCTGAGAAGGACGATTTGTTCATGCATTAGGTCGGATTTTCCGCATTGACGGACGATTTGCTCATGCATTAGGTCGGATTTCCCCGGTGACGGACGATCTATTCAAAGAACAAATGATAAGCAAAGAAAAAAGGACCAAAAATTGGTCCTTCTCCCCTTTAGCTGAACAGTGTTTCATAAAGCAGGAATAAGTTCAGCCCGATGATAAGTATTGCAATAAGCCAGGCAACGCTCGTGGTGATTTTATGATTAACCAGGTTGCCCATGATGTTTTTATTGCTAGTAAACATGATCAATGGCACTAAGGCAAACGCGATTCCAAACGAGAGTATCACTTGACTCATCACAAGAGCTTTAGATGGATTCACTCCCCATAATATGATGATCAGTGGTGGAACGGTTGTAATGACCCTTCTCAAATAAATCGGTATATGCCTTTTAATGAATCCCTGCATGACTACGTCACCGGTCATTACACCAACGGAAGAGCTTGATAAACCGGCAAATAATAATCCTATTCCAAAAAACATCGCGACAGATGGTCCAAGCATGGCACCAAATTGGTGGTAAGCCACATCCAAGTCTTCTACAAGTATTCCGTTCTTATGAAATAGGGCAGCTGAAACAATGACCATGGCAGCATTGATACCACCTGCAATCAACATGGCAATGACAATATCAATTAGTTCAAAACGGAAAATCCGCTTTCTTTCCAAATCATTTTTACCGACTATTCTCTTCTGAGTTAAAGAGGAATGAAGGTAAATTGCATGTGGCATAACGGTCGCTCCAAGCATACCCGCTGATAGTAAAATACTGTCCACCCCTTCGAATTTTGGAGTGAAGAGTCCTAAAACAACAGCCGAAGTGTCAGGTTGTGCATAAAAAACTTGAGCACCAAAGGCAAGCACTACAACAAAAATCATGACCGTGATCAAGGCTTCGAATGTACGATACCCTCTACGCTGGATTTCCAAAATGGCAAAGGAGCCAATTGCGGCTATAATGGCCGATGTGATAAGCGGCAAATCAAAGAGCAAATAGATTCCAAGTGCAGCTCCTATGAATTCTGCTAAGTCTGTTGCCATGATAACGGCTTCGGCCTGAATCCATAATAAGAATGAGGTCTTTTTCGAAAATTTCTCCCTGCATAATTCAGGAAGATTTTTCCCAGTTGCTATCCCTAGTTTAGCTGACAGTGATTGAATTAATACAGCCATTAAATTAGAAGCGAAGATAACCCATAATAACGTATAGCCATATTTTGATCCGGCTGTAATATTGGTGGCATAATTCCCCGGATCAATATAGGCCACAGCCGCTATAAATGCCGGTCCTAGATAAGGAAGCAGTTTTTTAAATCCTCTGGAAGAAGATTGATGCAATACATCAGACATATCTATCTCAACTCCTTTTACACGCAACTCAAAATGTTGCAATGGGTAAACTTTTTAGGTTATTAGCAAGTATATTCCTGAATCTTGAAAATGTCAAAAAGGACAAACTTAAATTTTCAAAGGTTTTCTACCGCATAAGGAGGATGTTATAAACGTTAAAAACACAGGCGGGTAAAAAGGATTCGGACATGTTTTCCTTCCCTTCCGGCATACACCTCAGAGATTGCTGAAAAATAAAAAAAACCCCTTGCCAGTTATGGCAAGGGGATGAACACATTTATTTAACCGGACCGCATTGCCTCTCGATTTCCTCAGAAAACAGTTTCTGCAGTCTTTGGGTTATCGGACCGGGTTCTCCGGAACCAATCGATTGGCCATCGATATTAATAATTGGTGTCACTTCAACGCTTGTGCTCGTATAAAGGACTTCGTCGGCTGCCATCATGTCCTCGACTGTGAAGGCTTCTTCGACATAGGGAATTCCATGATCAGCGCAAAGCTTCAGCATCACTTGACGGGTAATTCCATTCAGGATCAAGTTTGTGGCCGGATGCGTTTTAAGTAATCCATCCACCACGATTGAGACATTGGACGAACTTCCCTCCGTCACCGTGCCATCACGATGCTGAATCGCTTCGTCACAGCCAGCTTCCACCGCTTGCTGTTTAGCCATTATATTACCCAGTAGATTTAAACTCTTGATATTACAGCGCAGCCAGCGAATATCCTCGGTCGTAACTCCCTTGACCCCTGGCTTCATTTTTCCTGTATAAGGAGTTTCCTTCGTATAGGCAACAAAGACCGGTTCCACCTCTGCACTTGGAAACGCGTGTGTACGCAGAGATACTCCTCTCGTCAACTGCATATAGACGATACCGTCCTTCAGTTGGTCTTCAGTGATCAGCTCTTTCATACGGGTCTTGATTTCCCCTACAGTATAGGGAACTTTCATCTTAATCAACTTCGCGCTGTCCATCAGCCTGTTCAGATGCATGTCCCCCGCAAATAATTCGCCATTATAAACCCGGATGACTTCATAGACTCCATCACCGAATTGATATCCCCGGTCTTCAATATCAACCTTTACTTCCGACCTGCTTTTAAGGTCGCTGTTAAAAATGATTTTTCCCATATTTTCTCCCTCTTTAGCCTCTTATTTAGCCAATTCATGAATGGCACGTGCATAAATGGACGTAGCCTTAAGCATATCCTCAATATCAATATATTCATCTTTCTGATGCGCAATGTCTTCGCTGCCAGGGAAAAGCGGGCCGAATGCAACGCCTTCCTTCAACGAACGGGCGTAGGTGCCTCCCCCAATGGAAAGGAGTTCAGCTTTATCACCTGTCTCCGCTTCATAAACTTTCTGCAACGTCTTAATCAAAAAGCTTTCACTGTCCACAAAATGCGGCGTTGAATGCGAATTGGTCTTCACTTTCAAATTATATGCCGCAAGCCTATCTTCTAATGCCGCCTTTTCCTTGTCCCATTCGAACGTCACCGGATATCGCATACTGAAACCAATCGAGCTGTCCCCCTGTTTGGAATAATTGAAAACGCCGGCATTGACCGTCAATTCACCCGTTTGCTCATCCGAATATGCCACACCTAAATTATTTCCGCGGGAATCTTCAAACAAACGATCTTTGATGAAAGAGAAGTAAGCTTTCGCATGCGGATCAAGAGTATGATCAGCTAAAAATACGGCTAAATGCAGACCTGCATTCTTACCATTTTTCGGTTCCATCGCGTGCGCCGAGACACCGTTCAATTCCAGAAGCACTTGATTTTTTTGCGGAACAGCTTGGCCCTTCAATGAGTATTTTTGCAAATAATCCTGGTAGTTTGCCACTACTTCAGCAGGGTTAGCCGCCTCCACAAGTGCCGTTGCAAAATCCGGTACCATATTCGTCCTTCGACCTGAAGAAAATTCCATTACGTTCACTTCAGAGTTCGTACCATTTCCTACATCGGCTGGTTGTATAACAGAGAAATCCCAGATTCCTTTTTCCGCACTGATGATCGGGAAGTCAGCATCTGGTGCGAAGCCCATCGTGGGCATTTCCTCCACTTCAAAGTACCGGTCAACGCAGCGCCAGTTCGATTCTTCATCGGTTCCAATAATCATCCTCACGCGTTTGTTCAAAGGCTCCCCTAGCTCCCGTACCAGCTTCATCGCATGATAGGCAGCCATCGTCGGCCCTTTATCATCGATTGCCCCACGAGCATATATGCGGCCATTGCGGATTTCAGCTCCAAACGGATCCGAACTCCAGCCATCCCCTTCAGGTACTACGTCGACATGGCATAATATCCCGATTAACTCCTCGCCTTCACCCATTTCAATATGACCAGCGACATTATCAACATTTTTCACGGTAAAACCGTCTTTTTCGGCTAATTGAAGCATGAAATCAAGCGCTTCCTTCACCCCTTTACCGAATGGGGCCTCCTTAGTCGGATGTTCTTCATCCAGTACACTTTTTATTTTCAATAAATTTTGTGTGTCCAGTAACAGGTCCATTTTCCGTTTTTCAACTTCTTCTCGCCAATTCAATTCATTCAAAATCGACAACTCCTCTTTTATATATATTTTTCATTTTATCACTTTTACTATCTTATTCGCCAAATGTTGCTACCTTTTCTTCGTATTCCCGTATTATCGCTAACGTCAAACTACCGATAAAGTTCCCTACACAAACCCTCTTTTCATTAAAAAGAAGATGATTTCATTAGACGATCGTCATCCATCAGCTTTGTTACTTTTCGGTTCAGTCTTGGGATGTATAATGCTAAAAACACTGAACGCCCTAAACTGAAAGCCAGGAATGCAAGCCATAATCCATGATTGCCATGATGCGGGACTGCTGAAAATTGGACAAATAGAAAAGCCAATAGGGCAAGGAGCATCGAGTTCCTTACAGGAACGGCTTCAGTCGCACCGGTAAACACTCCATAGAAAATGAGTCCGATAAAGGCACTGAAAGGGAATAAAACAATCCAAAGTCCGTATTCATGGGCCAGTTCGATGACTCCTGGAATATTCGTGAAAAGCAGGATAATCTCATCGCTAAATAGATAGTATGATACGGCAAGTATGAAAGAAGCATACAAGCCCCACTGCGCCGATAGTGAGAGAGTTTTGTTATAAAGGTGTATATTTCTTGAACCGATGGCCTTCCCGACAAGGAGACTCGAAGCGTTAGCGAATCCATCAAAGCAATAGGCCATCAGATAATGGATTTGAATGAGTACGGCATTGGCCGCCAGTGTCTCTGTCCCGAAAGTGGCTCCCTTGGCCGTAAAAAAATTGAAAACCGTGATCAGACAAATGGTCCTGATGAATAAATCCCTGTTGACCACCATCATTTTTTTCAGGGAAGCCCGATCGAACCCCTCCAGTAATGAAAATGCATCCGGGACGTTAACCGCTTTCCGGATCACCCACAAGCCCAGTAAAAAAGCGGCAATTTCTGATATCAATGAAGCGGCAGCAACGCCTGATACAGACCATGAAAAGCCATTTACAAAAACCAGGCATAAGACAATATTGATCACGTTCATGAAAACTTGTATGAACAAAGATGTTTTGATCTTCGATTTCCCGATTAACCAGCCTAAGATGACATAGTTCAATAATGCAAAAGGCGCACCCCATATCCGGATGCCGAAATAATCTGCAGCAAAGGCGGATACTTCCGATCCCGGACCAATTGCGCCTAACGAAACATGCAAAATGGGTTTTTGGATCACGATAAAAAGAAGACCTATAATCGCCGCTATGAAAAAAGGCCGAATCAAGGCCATCAGGCTTTGCTTTTCATCCCTTGCACCCTCTGCTTGTGCAGCGAAGGCAGATGTACTGACCCGAAGAAAACCAAAAAGCCAATACATCGTATTAAAGATAATCGTTCCGACAGCTACGCCGCCAATATAAGCGGGATCACTCAACCTTCCAACCACAGCCGTATCAACCGCACCGAGCAAGGGCGTACTCATCGTTGAAATCGTAAGCGGAATGGCCAAGGAAAGATACGTTCTGTTATTCATACATGGATGATCTCCTTTTTACATTAAATTTCAGAAAAAACCAAAATTGGAATGACGTTATAAAAATTTGTATTAAAAGTACAAAAAGATTGCAGTATTCAATTTTACTCACTAGAATTGAACTTATCGTGCTCCCCGACAACAGTTGCCAGGAATTCGAGGACCCTAATTGCATGCAATGCCTCTACAAGATTACTTGTGAATCGTTTCAAATAGAACGGGTTAAGCATTTAGATTTTGCCAATCTATGGGATCAATATTTGAATATTAAATGATTGATAACGTTTTCAACTTACAGCGATTATGGGCAGTCCATTTAAATATATCAACTATTGCAAACATGCATCCACTTTTTATCCAGCAAGAAAAAGTAAAGGCGCAAGCCGGAAAATAAAATGCTTGACGGATTCATCCAGAAGGAATAGTATTGCTCGTTGATAATATAACTTTTGAACTAGCTTTGACATATATTCATGGTTATAACAAACTAATTGGGAGTGATCATGATGGGAAGATTGACTGATAAAGTAGCCATTCTCACTGGCGGAGCATCTGGCATGGGCAGGGAAATGGTAGACCTATTCACAAAGGAAGGAGCACAAGTCATTGCGGCTGATATCAATGAAAAAGCTGTAGCTGTTGTAAATGAATTGGATAACGTCCATGGAACTGTACTTGATGTATCTTCAGATGAAAGCTGGAAAAAGGTGACGGATGAAGTGATCGCTAAATTTGGCAAAATCGACATTTTGGTTAACAATGCCGGGATATCAACAGAAAAAGGCATTAACGATACGACATTGGCTGATTGGCAGCTAATGTTAAGCATTAATGGATTTGGACCTTTCCTTGGAATGAAACACGTTGTTCCTTACATGGCTAAAGAAGGTAAAGGCGCAGTTGTGAACATTTCTTCCTTTACAGCTCAAATCGGTATGGGCTTAAACTCTTATTCAGCTTCCAAAGGTGCCGTTCGTGCTATCTCCAAGGCAGCTGCAACACAATATGGCCGCATGGGCGTCCGTGTCAATGCCGTATTCCCTGGTATCATCGAAACACCAATGACACAAAAATTAGAAGAGTCAAAAGAGTTAGTGAACCAAATGATCAAGGCAACTCCATTACAACGTTTGGGTCAGCCGGCGGATATTGCAAATGCCGTGCTTTATCTAGCATCCGATGACGCTTCATACGTAACTGGTGCCGAGCTGGTCATCGACGGTGGATACTCCGCTCAATAATAAAAGGCAGAAATGGAAAATCCCATTTCCGGAATCCAGAAACGGGATTTTTAACCTTGGAATAGCTATTGGAGTAATAAATTAAGTCAACACACCAATGAAATAGCCAAAAGACGTAAATACCAAACACCAACTAAATGCTCCTGCACCTGCAAAAATGAAATACTTCCGTTTCTCCATTCCGTTCATTCCGGAAAAATAACTAGCGAAGTGGCGAACACCCGGGATGAAATAAGCAATGATAAGGGTCCATGGACCGTATTTATTGAACCAACTCTCCAGCTTTTCCACCCTTGCAGGAGTCATTTTGATCCACTTACCATACTTTCTCAAAAAAGGCTTACCCACCTTTTTCCCAATGAAATAACTGATCAGCATCCCAGAAATCGAACCAAGAAAACTTACGAGGAATGCCCCTTGGACATTCAAAACAGAAATGGATGACAAATAGCCGACAAAAGTCATCATAAACTCATCAGGTACAGGCAAGCCAATAATCCCAATGGCCAGCAGTGCATATATCGCAAAATAACCATAGTTTGATATTAGTTCTTTTACCATGTCCATCTTTAGTACTCCATCTCAGTCACCCTTTTTACAAAGTAATCCAATTAATAATGCGGGCCTGGTTAACGTGATTACTTCTTTTTAATAGGATAACCTAATTTAACCTAAAATGAGTTGATTTTCATAAAAAAAGTAAAAAAAAGTAGAATAAACACGTTTTATGTTGAAAAACTTGAATGCGAAATGAATATTTGCCAATGATAAAGCGGACTCGATGACCGAGTCCGCTTACGTCTTAATTCACGATTTTTATTTCCTTGATTGGCCAGTACACTAGATTCGCCTTGCCGACGATTTCATCAACGGAAATCGTACCGATTTCACGGCTATCCAAACTATTTTGGCGATTGTCCCCCATAAGGAACAGCTGATCGTCCGGCACTGTCATACTGCCTGTAATATCCTCGAGCTTGAAGGATTCGGTCAGCGGCATTCCTGCCATCTCATTCTTATATTTGTCCAGGTATGGTTCTTTATAAGCTTTCCCATTAATATAAAGCGTATCATCTTTATATTCGATATGGTCACCTGGCAGACCGATAACCCTTTTTATATAATCTTTATCTGCCGTTGCATGAAAAACGACAATATCAAACCGGTCGATGCTATCGATATCGGTTCCAAACTTGGTAAGTACAATTCGTTCGTGGTCTTGCAGAGTTGGCATCATTGACTCACCGTCCACGACAATGGGAGCAAAAATATACGTTCGAATTAAAAAAGCTAGAATGACTGCAATCACAATCGCTTTAATCCATGAAAAAACTTCTTTTCTGTTTTCCAATCGAAGTCCCTCTCTCTGTTTTTTATTCATGCCATTATATCATAATCCTTTCATAATCACGTCATACAAATACCCACATTTTGTACATTATCAATTACTTCCATTTTCCATACTGGATTTCAACGCTTTCCAACTCTATTTCCCTACGTTGCATTTTGGGCGGACAAATCCCATTATATGTACGTACTTTCTCATTAATATCTTCAATTCGATTGTTTAATTCAGATTCTTCTTCATTCATTTTTCTCAAGCGAACCACCTCGGCTAGTGCTTCCCGAATTTCTTTTTGCCATTTTATCCAAAGCGGAAGAAAGCCGGCATCTTTGGCCTTCGCCAAGAAGTTATCATACATATTTCCCGAGAGCGCCGACTCCGGAAGTGGTTTTCCAAAGCCAGGATTATTCTTTAGACCGCCGTTCTTTTCATAATCGAGGAAAATCTGATCCATCCAGTTTACATGCCCCTGCTCTTTGCCCATAAACAATCCCCCTTCAGATCATTTTTACATCTTTTTACAATCATAACATTTTTTATCAACATTCACTCACCTGAAATATCATTCAACACACACTTTCTACTATTATATATGCCTTGCTTTCCGCAAACCATATTCATTCATTCCAATAAAAAAGGATTCCAATATTAACGGAATCCCTTTTTGCCATCTATTTAACAGTGATTTTCCTTGTTACAACTGCCTTATTCTTCGATATATCCGTCACTGTGTAAGTCAATGTATAGGAACCTTTTTTCTTCGTATTTACAGTCCCTGTTATTTTGATCTTACTTGTCAAACTTCCATCCAGATTATCTTTCGCGGATACACCGGATTTGGAATTGAATGTCGAGTTATAGGCAATGGTTTTACTTTTGGCTCCGGAAATGACGGGCTTGGTGCTGTCTATCGTAATCTTTCTGGTGACAGTACCTATATTTTTCGATTGGTCTGTGACTGTATACTTTAATGTATACGTTCCCTTTTTCTTCGTATTTACCGTACCCGTCACCTTGATTTTACTAGTCACGTTGCCATCCAGATTATCTTTCGCCGTTACGCCTGATTTAGGATTGAATGTCGAGTTATAAGCGATGGTCTTACTATTGGCTCCGGAGATGACGGGTTTGGTGCCATCTATGGTGATTTTTCTGGTGACTGTCGCAGTATTTTTCGATTGATCGGTGACCGTATACTTCAATGTATAGGTGCCCTTTTTCTTCGTGTTCACTGTACCCGTCACTTTTAATTTACTAGTCATGTTGCCATCGGCATTATCCTTGGCACTCACGTTTGTTTTGGGATTGAATGAAGAATTAAGTTTGATGGTTTTATTCCCGGCACCTGAAATCACTGGCTTAATCGTATCCTTTATAGGAACCACTGGACTTGATAGCCTATTGGAGATGTAAGCCGATGAAACATACCCCTTCATACTCTTGTCTTCCGTTTGTACGGGATACCAGACAAATTTATTTTCCTTAGACTTGTCATAGACAAATTCACCCGTGATGATCAAGATGGTATCCTTTGACACTGTTTTGTAGCCAGACGAGGTACTTGCTTGTTCCCGTATTTTCACGCTGGACGACGTCACCACTTTGTCTCCTGCCTTGAACCAATAAACAGAGTCATGCGTTTGATCAGCCAGTGTGTATACAAGATTTTTAAAGATGATATTTTCAGTGCTTTCCCGATCATATTGAAAGTCCGTTGTTTTGAATGGATATTTTGCTAGTATTGTATCATTCAAATAGCTTTGGTTTTCTATCTCGGCAAAAACTTCCTCTTGGTAGGCATTCACATTTATTTTCCCGTTTTCCTGGTAAAGTGGACTGTTAACCGGTTTTGTCCCATTGTATGCCATGACAGGGAAATACCAATTTTCGATGACCCTGCGTCCCGCGCCTGTTATTTTCGGCAGATCATAATCATTTCTTGAATACATACCGCTCAGGACCTCGACGCCAGCCTCGATATTGTAGACTATATCATTTTCCAGCTTTTTCTGGTCATACCCAGTTTTATTGGTAAGCTGCATTAGACCGATACCGCCATCGGCGGATATAATCGGTTTACCGTCATCATTAAATTGTCTCCAATCCCCATTTTCCTGTGTAGCCACAGCTTTTACCACTTCAGGGGGGATTTCAGCCTTAATTGCCGCATTCGTCAGTAAGCAGTTAATCTTCTCATGGGAAGGGTTTTCATTCGGTTGGATTTCACCAAATGATGAGCACGCATTGGTTAATCCAGACTCAGCAAAAGCCTGTCCATTGAACATGCTGAATGTTAAACTGGTCAAGATTCCAACCTTCATTATAGATATCTTCATCAATCGTAAACTCCAGTCTATTTATATTTAAATCTATAATTATAGTAACATGATAAACTGGTCATTGCAGGCATAAAAAGGTATATTACCCTAAATTATCTTGTATCTGCCAATTCTCAGAACAAAGGAGCTTACCCATATTTTCGGGAAGCTCCTTTGTTTTCAAATCACAAAACTATGTATGGTGCAAGATCATACGATTACTTCCACCGGTTCTCTTGGTTTCCTTACCAAACACATGATACCCGGTACGATGAAGAAGATAAGCGGCCATACATGAAAGATCGTCAGTATACCTGTAATGATCAATAAGATTCCTGCTGGCTTCGCTTTACCTCCTTTTAATAGAAAGATAGCGATCAAGCCGCCTGCTAAGGCAAGGAACAATGATATGATACCCGCCCATAGTATGCCCATGAATAACTTGATAGACATATCAACCTCAGACGTTGAAAACTGTGAATCTGTTATGGATGAGTAGTCCACCATTTCCGTCAAATTGATACTGTTGATATAAATTGCCGCTAAAATCGTCACGATCAAAGAAATCGCAGCGATACTCACGCCAATGATACTTAATACGAATTCCCATGTGCGTTTCAATTGCTTCGCCCCCCTAGAAAAGTCACTTATATATAATACCCAATCCGGGAAGGAATAAAAGTCTTTTATACCTTCATCGACAAAATCCTGATAAGTTCATTTGGCATTATCATCAATAAGACAAATGATCGTAAAATTAATCCGATGAAAGGACCAATCTGAGCTTGACTCTTCTCAAAAAAAAGACAGGTGATAATCAAAAAAAAACACCCATCCATCCTTAAAAAGCTGCAAAATGGAAAACGGCCTGGATAACAGAGGCTAAAATACGTTCCTCTTCGCAATCAGCGCCACCATTTGTTCGACAGAAGGTTCTTTGGGCATCATATCCAGTGAAAATCCTAATTCTTCAAGTCTCTGGCCAGTACTTTTCCCGATTACCCCGATGGAGGCGTGATTTAGCAACGCTTCAACATCCACGTCAGCCTTGTTCCCGTATTGCATCAGCACATCGACTGAATGCCGATTCGAAAAAAGTACCGTATCAACAGCTTTCTCGACTAGCATTCTCGGAAGAATTTCAAGGAATCTTTCATCGACAAATTTATCGATGGATTGAAAATAATCCCCGTCCCCGTAAGCAGGATCTCTTTGGTCCTTGCTGCGATCTCCAATGACCAATAAGGTTCCGGCTTCTTCCATCTCGGATTTGAGCTCGGCCATTAGTCCACGTTGCTGTATAACCATCTTCGATTTTCTTGATATTACATAAAGTTTTGAAGAAATACGGCGGAAATCAATAGCATATTCAGTGAGTAAATCCAAGAATCCATGGACACTTTCAGGTGAAGTGAAGAGAATGCGATCATATAAAAGAAAAGAGAGCAGCTGACTTTCATCTATTTTCACTTTTGCAGTCATCCATTTAGGAAACTCGATGACATCGCCCCCAAGTTCAAGCAGGGCTTCGGCCATGGAACTCTTTGCCGTTCCGGTTCGGGCCACTAAAAATTGTTGTCCGTATAGTGGCTTCTTTTCGAACCATTGCAGTTTTCCCCTAAGTGAAATGATATCTCCGACCAAGGTAATTGCAGGGTTTTGAAGCGACCTTTCATTTACCCTTTCGACGATATCGTCCAATGTCCCCTCGACCGTTTCTTGTCTTCCATATGTACCCCATTGAATGACGAGCACCGGCGTGTTCCCGGCCTTTCCATTACTAATCAAATTTTCGCGGATATAGGGAAGGTTGGTCACTCCCATATAAAATGCTACAGTATCTATACTATGTACAAGACCTTTCCAATCTATATCCTTCTTCGTACGGTCATGGCCTGTCACCATCGCAAAGGAACGTCCGTAATCCCGATGCGTAACGGGGACTCCTGCATACATGGCCGCGGCAATGCCTGAGGTGACCCCCGGAATGATTTCAAATGGGATCCCTTTATCTTTTAACGTTTCCGCTTCCTCCCCAACTCTTCCAAAAACGGCAGGGTCGCCGCCTTTCAAACGGACGACGCGATGTCCTGCCGATGCATTGGACACAAGCAGTTCATTGATTTCCCCTTGACTGATGCCATTCGTATATGGTGTCTTTCCGCAATATATCAACTCACAATCAAGAGTGGCAGCCTCCAATAGTTTGGGATTTAGCAGCCTATCATATAATATGATATCCGCTTTTTCAATCGCCTTTTGACCTTTTACGGTAATCAGGCCCTCATCACCCGGCCCTGCCCCGACAAAATAGACCTTGCCTTTGGTCATACCACTCTTCCCCCTATCTGCTTGCAATTCCCTGATAATACTTCACCAGCTCCACCATTGCACTGCCCATCCGTTGGTCTTCAGGATAAATGACCCGCTCAATTCCTTCATCGATTACGACCTGCGCCGTCACTTTTCCGACTGCAAGAGCAATTACCTCGGATGTAAACAAGTCGATTATTTTATCCTCCACACCTTGCTCACGGACAAACTTCATTAAGTTACGCGGCTGCGGTGCACTTGTGAACACAACGGAATCAATTTTTCCTTCAAGGATTTCTTGGGTCAGCTGTTGCATCGTTTCTTTTTCGGGCGGTATATGTTCGTATGGAAGGATTTCATTATGTTCCACTTTTTGTTCATCCAACCAGTTCATCAAAAGAGGCGCTGGATCGCCGTGAAGCTGCAAAGCGACCTTTACATCTCCAGACAGATGGCCTTCCAGATTGCGAACGAGCCCTGCCGTACTGCCATCATCATCACGGATTAATGGCTGCAGTCCGAGTTTTTTTAGCATATTCACCGTTTTATAGCCCCGAGCAGCTATCTTCATAGACATCAAAGCTTCTATGAAACGATCTCCCGCTTCCATCTTCACTGCCGTTTTATATAATAGTTCCGTCCCCACTCCCGTCGTGAGGATGATCCAATCGAACTCCCCTGCCATCAATCGGGTGACATCTTCTTCTAAATGGGAATCATCAAGGAATACCGTCCCCTGTGCCGGACGAACAAGCGGGACTCCCCCAAGATTATGAACAATCTTACTAAGTTCTTCCGTCTTCCTCGCTCCCAATAAAGCAATGGTCTTGCCATTAAGCTTACTCATCCATGTTCCTCCTATATGTACATTCAATTAAATCTATCTCACCCATTATACAAATTTTCAGTCTTTGAAACTATGGAAAACATATGACACTTCAAAACCCATGTCTTTTCTTTTATCTTATTTAAAACCATTGAACCCCATACAGCCAGTTTAAGTACCCCTACAAATAATCTCAATGATCATTTCCTCATATCCGAATATACAAGCATTAAATCGGCTACCTCTTCACCATCACACGAGATGCAATGTATGGCAGCCGACTTAATGAATGCTTCACCATCAAGTTTCCCCACTTCGTTCACCATTGAAATTACAAATATATCATCTTCCAGGTATTTAATAAAACCTTGAACATCCCCGTAACCACTATTGAAAAGTTCAACAGAAACCATGAAGTTATTTTCATGTGCAAAATCCAGAAAACTCAAAAGTAAATCTTCATTTCCATCAACGAATTCAATATGATTTTGTTTTTTTTCCAAATATAATTTCTTGATTTTCTTAATGTATTTCGTATTGACATTCATTTGGTGGATGCTGTCCATATAAAGCAAACTGTAACCATCATACATCCCTGTTGAAGCAATATTAGCTACCACGACAAAGACATCCGACACTTTTAAGATCATAGCCACACCGAATTTCCTTACATCATTTGCATCCGAGTATAATTCGACAAGTTCTTCTCTTTCCGCTATCTTAAGCAAATGTTTTTTCATCATTTAATTCCCTTTCTCCAAAATGTTATATATTCCCCTTTCTCCATGAAACGTCCATTTCCTCCCTTAACTTTTTTACCCAGTAAAAAAGACTGCCACCAGGACAGCCAGATTCAAGATTTTCACTTATTAATTTTTGTGCAAGGCCCTTAGGGCAATTTGCTCATGTTCCTTTTTCACAAAAACATCATATTGAGCAGTTTCATGGCGATTTTGAATGTGCTCGGAACCTAAATTCATAGGCGTTTTCGTTTTGAAATGTATCCCTTCGCTTTCCAATTTCGCTATCACCTTAAAATAATTATCATGTCCGAATGCCGTATAGATACACGTCCAATATTTATAGGAAATTAATTTAGCAGTTAATACACATGCAAACGCGACAACAAGTATTCCAATTATGATAAACACTTTTTTAGCTCCTTTTCATTTCGGATCTTTCGGTATTGTCATCCATTACACTATATTCTTTGCCCTATACACTATTTCCTTTTTAAACTGAACTTCTCTTTAACCAGACCAATCTCCCATAAAAAAGAGACCCCAGTTTCAGGTCTCCATCTACACATCAACTTTTATTTTTCCGGCACGTTACAAGAACCGTCCGTACATGCTTCGCCTGCTGCTGGATCATTCACCATTTGAAGCGGATTTTCCTCAGCCCAAACCTTTTTCAGCGTATCCAGGAACGCCTCTGTTGGCTGAGCGCCGGAGATGCCATACTTTCGGTTAATGACAAAGAATGGAACACCTGTAATTCCCAGCTGACTTCCTTCTTGCTCATCCCCTCTTACTTCCGCCGTGAATGCTTTCCCTGCCAGCATGGCTTCCGCCTCAGATTTTTCAAGGCCGGCTTCTTCAGCCAAACTGGCCAATGTAGCATGATCGCCAATATGTTTGCCTTCCGTAAAGTATGCTTGGAATAGGCGTTCATTCATTTCATTCGCTTTACCTTTTGATTCAGCAAAATGCATCAAGCGGTGGGCATCAAACGAATTCGTTAAGACCACCTTGTCCAAATGATAATTAAGTCCCAATTCTTTTGCCTGTTGGGTCAGGTTTTGGCTGCTCGCTTCCACGTCGGCTTGCGACATGCCGTATTTCTTCATAAGCATTTCAGTTTGGGTCATATTGATATCCCGTTTTGCCTCTGGATCCAACTCAAAACTGCGGAACGTAACCTCTACCTGATCTTTATTTTCAAATTGTTTTAAAGCCTCTGCAAATCGATGCTTCCCTATATAACAAAACGGACATTGATAATCCGACCAAATTTCTACCTTCATGTGAATACCCCCTCATTTTAAATGCAATCGCATTAAGCACATTATATATTTTAGGGTATCCTCTTGCAAGGATATTACCCTAGACACTCATTTTCAAAATTGGTGAAGTCGACCTTTTTCATGAATTCTTCTAATGTATAGCCCTTTAATAGGCGCAATGTTTCCTTTTCGGCTTCGTTCATGATTTCCTCCAAAGCCGTATCCAACTGCTTCACGACTTCACCGCATTCGCTCGTCTCCATACACACAAGACATTCCGGCCGTACCGTTTGATACACATCGGCCAAAGTAAGCTGTGACGCAGGCACCTTCAAGCTATACCCGCCATCCCTGCCTTCCTTAGTTTCGACGATCCCCGCAGATGCTAGCTGAGCCATCACCTTTCTTAAAAAAGTGGCATGTGAATTCACCTTTAAGGCGATTGCCGAACTTGTCAGGAGCTTTTCGCTTTGTGCGAGCCAAACCAATGAGTGAATGGCAATAGCAAACCGCGGCGGTCCAATTTGATTGTTGCGATTACCTGAAGACATGCTTATCCCCCCTTATACCACAGTCCATAGTAAGCCCATTATACTATGTTACGTTCTCTTAGAACAAATGGACTCTTTGACTTAATAAGCCAGGGATATTCCTTGGCTTATTTTTTCAAGCTTTAAATCGATTATTTTGACCGTTTAGCAGCATTTTTCGGCCTTTACCTGGAAATTCCGGCCGATACGCAGCTTTATTCGACCGTTTCACGGGATATTTCGATACTACTGGATGATTTGCACATTCTCATATAAATAAGCTTCTTCCGGTGCCTTTATTTTCTTCGACTCTTTCAAGTCGATCACCGGCACGGGTTCACCTTTATAGCTTCCTTTTTTTAATGTACCAGTAATGGTGTACCAATCATTCGTCTTCATCCCTTCCACATTTCCGTTGACCATATATCCGTATAACGTTGCATCCACTACACAGCAGGACATGGAGAGGCGGGAGATGGCCATTTGTTTTTTCGTAAATGTATCCTCACGATATATGAAACCCGAAAGTTCTATTTCCTTCCCCTCGATCGTATCGAGGTTATTCAGTAAATCATCCAGTACTTCAAAATAATTATCATCCGTTACGGAGATTTTCTCCTCATTCGCATGTTTCCCTGAATCATACGAACTTACCTTCTGTGCCTGCTGCTTCGCCATCCCTCTATTTTCCAGCACTTCCCCGCTTAATGTAAAGTCAGTCAGGATGAAGCCAAGAAGAATCGGAACAAAGAACAAACTATATTTCAGGACCAACGATGAAGACTCTCCATTCGATTCGCAGTCACAATGATGTACACCGTGTTTTTGTTTTTTCAGCCGGAGTAGACTGATGACTAAAAATGCAAAAAGCGCCGCCAATGCATAGGGAACCATTTTAGGTGCAATCAATTTCGTTAAATGACCAGAAACATACAATTTAAAAATCATGAGACCCAATCCAAGCAGCAGTAAGCCCTCAAGTTTTTGGATAAAATATCGTTTCATCACACTCCCCCCTTACTGATCAATCCGCCAGCAATCAGGCATAGGCTAAAGACAACGGCGAAAACAAGCAATACATATGTGATGACAAAGCTCCGTTTAAAGCAGGACATCATGATCAGGACATTTTTCAAATCCAGCATGGGCCCAAATACAAGGAAACCGAGTATGGAGCCTGGCAGAAAACTATGGGAAAAGGAAGCGGCAACGAATGCATCAGCTGACGAGCAGAGCGAAAGCACAAAAGCTATTCCCATCATCAACGCCGTCCCTTTTATCGGCGCCTGCCCTATATCGGCCATTACTGTTCGATCCATAAGCACTTGAAATAGGCTGGCAAACAAGGCACCGATGATAAAGTATCTGCCGACCATAAAAAATTCCTGTGAGGTATGAACGATGAAGCTTGTCCACTTACTGGAGGGAATATCGTGGTGATGATCGTGAACTGGTACTATCTTCTCCTCTTTGACCACATCTTTATTGCTGAATATATAAATGAATAAACCTACGATCACGGCCGTTAAGACACAGAGAATGATTCTCCCGTATAGAATGGACGGATTATTTTGAAACGCATAATAAGTTGAGCCGAACACTATGACATTCAATATTGGGGCCGTTACGAGTAAGACAACACCTGCATGTACCGGAATACCCTTTTGAACGAGCCTCCTCACGACCGGAATGATGGCACATTCGCAAACTGGAATGATCAACGCTGCCCCGATTGCAGCAAAAATGGCCGTCAAGGGGCTTTTTGGTATCATCCGCTGAATGACTTCTTCACTGATGAACAGCTGGATGAACGAAGATGCAATGGCACCGAGGAACAGGAATGGAATCGATTCTAAAAACAACCCCAAAAATACGACGCACACAGAATGCAGCATCGGGTAGCCCGAGAAATCAATTACTTTTGGCATAAACACATCGCCTAGAAAAAAGAATGCCAGCAGCAAAAACAACAGCGTCCATAACAGCAAATTGACCGTGTATCGTTTCAATAGCATGTTCAACCACCTCGCAAATCATAATTATTACGATTTAAGTTTTGATTCGGTCTAGTCTATGCTTTTGATAGGATGAACATGACAAAAAACAGAAGAAGAATGGAAGACAATCTTCCACCCTCACTTATTTCTTCGATATAGATCCCTAGTCTTGTAGCCCTCTCCTAGAATCATTTTCATTTCCTGGCGCCGCTTTACTTGGGTCGCCTCTTGTTTTGCACTATAAACGTAGCGAGCCCAATCTTTACGATATCCTGGTGTAAGGGATTGATAGAACGCAAGTAAATCAGGGGAATCCTGCAAATCTTTCTCAATCTCCTGAATCATTTCGATATAATCATCAACTGATTGGCTTGCTTTGGTAGATGAACGGTTTCTATTTTTCGAATCTTCTTTTAGCCCGACTACGGTAAAGACTTCATCCAATCCAACCATACGTGCAAACTTTATGTCACTTGAGCCAACATAACCGTTTTCATCCGCACCAAGGCCCTGCATCAAATCATCACGATGAATATATGTAGCATATTCCTTATTCCCCTTCTTGGGATATGCCACATACATATAACCGTTTTTACTCAAATGATTTTTCTCTATCACCTTATTCACGATTCTTTTTAAAGAATCCATATCTAATACAAAGGTAAATATAAGATCATACGCACCTTCTTTAAGCTCTGTATCGTAATTCGGCAGCTCCGCTAAATAATCCGCCCCGGATGGTATATCCAAGACTGCCACCCGTTTATATCTATGTAAATTCAGTTTTCCGACTATTGTTTTAGTCATCGCATTCACCCGACCATTTCGTTCAGTTTATCTTCAGTTTAAAAGTTTCCCATTTGGTCCGCAACTTTTGATAGTCTATCCTATTTAAAACGGCAAAAAAAAGACGAAGAGTAAACCCTCCGTCTTTTTTATTACAGGGCATAGATTTAGAATTCCCCCAGCTGTAAGCATATAAATTTTTTTACCCTTCTCTTTTCAGTAATGAAGTTACTTTTAATAAAAAACATCTCTATTTTTTATGATAAACTTATATGGTAGAGTGTTATGAAAAGAAGAAACTCCTGCCTGCTCTTTTTTTTGACTCACCTTATATGAACATTCGTGATTTCTGTTAACCACGTAATGGGGTCAATTACAGGCATAAACCTAAGTTATGCGCATAGCATGATAGGGTATCGCTGCTCAAGAAAAATCAAATACCTGGAAATGCAGACCTGACTTCAGATCTATTTCATCCGTTAACAAGCAGAAGAGCCGATCTTTGAATCCTGGTCTTACCAATGAAACAAACCTTTTCGAGGTATCTCTTAACACTCTCACTCAATAGAAGCCTTCCTTACAAGCATGATGTCGCACCCCTACAATCATGAATCACACATATCCCAGCAATGAATCGAAATCATGAATCCATTTGTTCTCCAGATCGGTTTAGAGTGTTTTTTAATAATTCACCATCTTCTTAGTTTTTTATGCATTCGTCATGCAGTCCGATATCCCTTTATTTTTCCTATATCAAAAAATCAGTGATGCTTTCAAATGGGGTGTCACAAATGGGGGAGTTCATATGAATTTTATCGAGTATGATTTGCTATTTGCATCAAGAAACCAATTAATAGAGGAAATTACGGATTTGGATGAAAATATGCTGCACCATAGGCCTGTGCCTGAAGTATGGAACGTCGCCCAAATTTGTCATCACTTATATCTCACGGAACAGGTATTTACTGAAGCTATAGCTCATGGCCTTGGCGAAAGGGATTTTCATAATATCATTCAAAAAAACATTTACTTCGTTACTGATAGAACAAGGAAATTCACATCCCCTGATATCATTTCACCCTCTCCAAACCCATTTCAATTATCGAACCTCATGGATTTACTGGGAGAATCAAGGGATCGATTATTACAGGTTCTTTATGATATGGATACAGATACCGTCTTAAATAGAAAGAAGGCCAAGCATCCGCTGTTCGGGGACCTATCTTTGGATCAATGGATTGAATTATTATCCTTACATGAACAAAGGCATGTCAAACAAATACAAGAAATAAAGGCCGCCCTTATTTAAGCCTTCAATGACAATATCGGCCATAATTATTCGTAATCAGCGGTCGACAAGCTAAATGGAGCATACGCTTTGTTAGTCATACCTATCGATTTTCAAACAAATAAAGAGACCACTTCATTTTGTGGTCTTCTTTCATGCATACTATAGAATCGAACGCAACTGTCATGGGCTACATAGAGTGCTCGAAAAATCAAATGGATAGATAGACAGAACCCATATTTATCTATCAAGATAATACTTTTAGTTTCCTTTTGATCTGTGTTGCGAAGATTTCAAGACAGATTGCAATTATCAGGATAAAATAAGTGATTGCTCCAATTTCACTCAAGTCAAAGTAAAATCCACTTGCCATGAACATATCGAAGCCGATTCCGCCTGCGCCTGCAGCTGCCCCCATTGCTACCGCCACTGCAAAATTGATTTCAAAGCGCATGAAAGTCCATGAAATGATGTAAGTGATCGAAGATGGAATGATGACTTGGAACACGATCTGCCACCAATTCGCACCGCTTGCTTGCAGAGCTTCTATAGCACCTTTATCAATTTCCTCGAAGGATTCCGAGTAGGCCTTTACAAGGTAACTTATGGAGTGAAACGTCATCCCTATAACTGCCGCAACACTGCCCAATCCTGCTGCGACTGCAAAAATGAGTACCCATAACACGGTAGGAACGGCTCTAATCAGGGCAACCGATCCCTTTATGATAACCGATAATGGCTTGGACGAGATATTTCCAGCCGCTAATAGTCCCAACAACATGGCGATGATTGCACCAAATAGTGTCGTTAAGAAAGCTAAACCTAATGTAATCGACACTTGATAAAGCGCTTGAGTAAAGGTAAAGTGCTTCAAATGCGGCTCAAGAAACATGGTCTTCAAATTGTCGACGGTCAATAATAGCGCGTCCCATAGTTTAACATCCTTATAATCAAAACTGGCAAATGCATAAATAGTCAAAACTGCAAGTACCAGCACACTCAACCTAATGGCGATTGAAGATTTCGAGAAGGGCTTTTTGGATAATCGTTCAAGTAGCATTTTATCTAACTCCTGGCCAGTAGGAGAAGGAAATGGTTTGATTGGACCCTCTGCCTGCATTATAAAATCACCCTCCTCACATAATTTGAGATCAATTCAATACTTAATATCGAAATGATGATCGTAATGACGACAAGACTGGCAATGTCATAACTCAAGTTTTTATAATAAAGATTAAACGTAAAACCAATACCCGATCCTGTAAGCAGTCCGACCAATGTTGCATTCCTGATATTCGTTTCAATCATAAAAAGTACCCAGCTGATCATTTGCGGAATTGTTGAAGGGATAACAGACTGCGAAATGACGGTTAGATAACTTGCGCCGGTTGTCTGCAATGCTTCTACGGAACTGCAGCTCACTTCATCGATCGTTTCGATGAAAGCTCTTGTTAAAAAACCGAAAGATCCAAAAAACAAGGCAAAATAACCGGTCAAGGAACTTTGTCCAAATGAAAATAACAGAACCAACGCCCATATTGAGACATCAATATTCCTAAATAAAACCGCTACCCCACGGCTAAAACCTCCGAAAAAAGCATTCACTCTTGTCGTATTGGAACCCAATATTGCAAATACAAAGGCCAATATTCCCGCGAATGTTGTTGCAGCAACGGATATTAAAAGTGTTTCTTTCAGCTTTATCAAAATATCTGGCAGTTTGGTAAGCGACTCTTTTGTTGGATAAAAATTCGATAACGACCATTGTATGGCCTTAGGAACGGAAGTAACCCCTTTTGCGATGCTGAATTCTGTAATGATAATGGAAACAGCCGTCACAGCTCCAATAAGCAAAAACAATACAAGTGAATTTCTTCTCTTTTTTGCAAAAACATCAGCCGACATGGGAACCTCCCAAATCAAAAATCAACTTCCCTTCATCTGATCCATAAATCTGATGGATATCATTCGAGGTTATATTTTGAGTTGTGCCATTGAAAACAACCTTGCCACCATTCACACCGATGATTCGATCCGAATATTTCAGGGCAACATCGACTTGATGCAGGTTGACTACTACCGTGATTCCCATGGAAGTGCAGATATTCCTTAAATGATCCATAATCACTTTGGAAGAATTCGGGTCAAGAGAGGCAATCGGTTCATCGCACAATAGCAATTTAGGATTTTGGATAAGTGCCCGAGCAATTCCAACCCGCTGTTTCTGGCCTCCGCTCAACTGATCGGACCTTTTATAGATTTGATCTTCCAGACCGAGAATTTGGAGAACTTTAGCTGCCTGAAGTTTCTCCTCTTCGCTATAAAGGCCAAGGATTCCAGCCAGTGTAGATTTATAGCCTAATCGTCCATGCAGGGTATTTTCAATCACACTTAGTCTATTTACAAGATTATAATGTTGAAAAACCATCCCTATTTTCCTGCGTACCTTCTTTAACTCCCTTTTATTCACCTTGTATACATGATCATTATCAAAAATGATTTCTCCGCTAGAAGCATCGATCATCCTATTGATGCATCGAAGAAGAGTTGATTTCCCTGCCCCAGATGGCCCTATGATCGAAACGAACTCTCCTTCTTTCACAGTGAAGTCAATATTGGATAACGCCTTTGTACCATTTCCAAAATGTTTTGAGACATTTTTCACTTCCAATAATGTTTTCATGTATGATCCTCCTACATTCTACTGCCCTTATTTAGATAATTCCCGAATTGGATTGAACCAGTCATCCTCAACTTCTACCAATCTTTCTTTTCCGCTCACCCGTTTAAATAGACCTGATAACTTAGAATCTTCTGGTACAAAAACTTTCTCGTTATTTGCTATTTCATCAGACATCAACGTTTCAAGAATTTTTTCACGTGTTTCCTCACTGACTAATTCGGTGTTAACAACGAAAGGTGCATTCAAAACTGGAGTCACTGAAATGAGTGAGAATGTCTTATCTACAACTGTGTTGAAGGGTTCAGCTGCATCCTTCTTTACTTTATACACGGCACCTGCTTTATTTTCTTCCCCATCAGCCAGCTCCACATAATTATTGACACATGTGTCACAAAAAGCTGCCACTTCCGCTTTCCCGGTTAAAAGATTTACAGCGGATCCTTGGTGTGAACCGCCATAAAGCACTTCACTGAAGAATTTATCTTTCCCGCCTTCCAATAAATCCTCGGCCTTTAATTCCTTAAACTTATCTTGCTGCGAAAAATAATCAACGATTCCTGTGGAAGGAACTTTGAAGCCAGATGTAGAGCTATTTGATACGAAGGAGAACTTTTTCCCTTGGATACCGTCTATCTTGTATTCGCCGTTAATTTTATAGTCATCTGCATTTTGAACAGCCAGCCAGCTTTTATAGACTGCATCATCCAACGTACCTGATTCACCGCTTGGAACAACTAGAGGTTGAACCTTATCGTTTTTGTTATTTGCTTCAATATAGCCTTGTGCCCCCAGGAAAGCTAAATCTGCGTTTCCATTAGCAATTGCCTCGATTGCAATGTTATAATCCGTAGTGGTCTTATGTTCGACTTTCTTTCCTGTGGCATCCTCTAAGATCTTCCCGATTTCATCGCGGGCTTCCCCTAAATCTTCCCCGGATTCATTTGGCAGCCATGCTATGGTTAATGTATCATCTTCATTTGCACCTGTTGAACTACTAGAAGAACAGCCTGTAAACACCAGTAACATAACTAACATCAATATGGACATCATCGATTTTTTCACGTTAAATTTCCCCTCCAGTTTAAAAGATCTTTTCTTATTTCGGTCACTTCCCATATAACAATACCGGTACAATACTAACCTGTTGTTAAGAGGGCTGAATATTCAGTAAAATTTATGTGAATCAATCGTTAAATTTATTGAACAGCTTGAGTAAAGCATCCATTCTGTATGCTGTATTCTTTATTTACTAACCGATTCATGAACTCCAAGTCATGAAAAATGCCCAGCATGGTCGTTCCTTCGTTCATTAGCTGTTCCAGCAGGGTTTTTACCTTCACTTTAGAATCGTGATCCAAACTTGCTGTCGGTTCATCCAACAGGAGGAGCCTCGGCCTTTTCACCATTGCTCTTGCTATATTTAACCTTAGCTTCTCTCCTCCTGAAAAGGTAGCAGGGTAACTGTCCCATAGCTCTGTTCCTATTTCAAAGTGGTCGAGGATTTTTTCTGTTTCAATATTGGCCATTTCCCTGGTTTGTCCCATTTCAAGGATGGCCCCGGTAACGAGCTCCCTTGCTGTAGTCCTTGGCATGACATTTAAAAATTGGGACACATAGCCTATCTCATGCTTACGCAGGTAAATCATTTCCCTTTCAGTAGCTTTTGCTAGATTAATCGCACCATAGTGGGAAGATTCATACCAGATGTCTCCTTCTTGAACCTGATAGGTACCATAAATCGATTTTAAGATCGTTGATTTTCCGCTGCCGCTCTTGCCTGTAATGCCGATAAATTCCCCTTTTTTCACTGTGATCGTAATGTTGCTAACCGCATGGATATGCTTGCGTTGATTATGTAAAATAAAAGACTTGGATAAATCTTTGATCTCCAATATGTTCTCCACTTTGCCACCCGCTTTCTAAAATTTAAATCCTGTAATTCGTTTTTTGAATCAATTTCCCATCTACGATCACAGTTGTTATGACAGGGAAATCACCAGAAATTTTTTCAATAATAAGTATGTCAGCCTTTTTCCCTTCGTGAATCGATCCAATTTCGTCTTCCATCTTGACTGCCTTTGCGGGATTAATCGTAACTAGCTTAAACATATCGACAAGGTCCATCCCATGGTTTTCAACTAATTCAAACATTGAATGGAGCAGGGCTGCAGGGTAATAATCACTGCATAATATGTCTATACTTCCATCTTGAATAGCTTCAGAAGCACTTAAGTTCCCGCTGTGAGAACCTCCCAAAAGCACATTGGGTGCACCGGCTATGGTATACATCCCCATATCATGGGCCTTACGGGCAATCTCAAGTGTGATTGGAAATTCACTTATACTCGTTCCAAAGCTGTGAACCAATTCAAGCTTCTCTATTGAATCATCATCATGTGAGGCAACGGCAATATTGTTTTCTCTTGCTAGCAGTGCAATTTCCTTCATTCTTTCAATCGTCAGCTTTTCTTTCACTTGATGAGTCCGGATCATCACATCAATGGCTTCATCACTATAATCGTTATATCCTCTTAAAGTGTTTCGATAAATCTCTAGATGCCGATACTGCCCTTGTCCTGGAGTGTGGTCCATGAATGAGACCAGATGCACCTTCTTTTCCGAAACATATTCTTTTAAACTATCAATATCCTCCAAATTATCGATTTCATAACGGGCATGAAACCGATGACGGACCAGGTGCTTCATCTTATGTGTTTGATCAATTAAGTCAATAAGCTTTCTTACATTCTCAGGCTCCCGAATTGGCTTATATGCGTATTCAGTAGATTTATAGAGAGATAGAGAGTGAAACATGGTCGTAATCCCATGCGTAATCAGTTCCTTTTCCGTTTCCCTTAAGCTCAAATGAAAATTCATTAAAGAAGTGGGGCGCGGCGCAGTCATATGTTCAATATAATCCGAATGGAGATCAATAAAACCAGGTGTAACATATCCCCCCAAAGCGTCCAGCACCTCCATCTCAGGACTCGTTTCGATTTCTCCCACAGGTGCAATCCGGCTAATTCTATCATCCTTAATTAAGAGATCATGGTCCATCAATATCGAGTCTTCCGTTATTATTTTTCCATTTTTAATCAGCAACATTGTCTTTTCCCCCATTTTCCTTTAGTTTCTTTTACAGCAGTGAGTGTACTAATTGCTGGGTATAAGAATGCTGCGGATCTTCGAGAATTTGATCTGTCAAACCCTGCTCGATTACTTTACCCTCCAGCATAACGAGCGTACGGTCTGCAAGCATTCGGATTACGCCCAAATCATGGGATACCAATACAATGCTAATATTCAAATCTCTTTGGAGGCCTTTAATTAAGTCCAATACACTTGCTTGAACTGATAAATCCAAACCTGTGGTGACCTCATCCAAAAGCAGTATCGGTGGATTGTTGGACAATGCTTTTGCTATCTGGACCCGTTGCTGCATTCCGCCTGAGAAATTCCTTGGTTCTTCTTTCATTCGATGAATGGGAATATTGACTGCTTCAAGAAGCTCGGCCCCTCTTGTTTCCATGCTGCCAACATGTCTGTTCCCAGCTGAAATTAACTTCTCAGCAATATTGCCTATCGAGGAGAAATTCATTTTCAATCCTAGAATAGGGTTTTGATAAACCTTCCCCATTAGATGGTTTCGAACGAATCTTTTTTTCTGGGCAGACTCCATGAATAAATTCTTTTTTCCATCCTCAAAGCCAGCCACATACATGTCTCCGTCGGTTACTTCTTCATCAAAATACAAACTTTTCATTAAAGTGGATTTGCCACTGCCGCTTTCCCCTACAATTCCGAGAACTTCTCCGTGATGCAAATCGAACGTAACACCTCTACAGGCATATACCGTCCCGCATTCGTGACAATAGTTTTTCGTCACTTTTCCTAATTTCATATAATTGCATGTTGAACATCCGTTTCCATACTGTTTGTTCAGCTGTTTAACTGATAATACAGGTACCTCAAGCACAGACATTTATTTCACTCCCGATATTTGTTTTTGATTGACCATTTCAAGACAATTGCTTGTATCATTGCATTGGAAATACGTTTCCCCTGATTCCCCATCAACAAGTTCATCCAAAAACAAATCATTGGAACCACAGAGAATGCAAGCATGATTTGTAAAGGACTCAATTTCAAATGCATAATCATCAAATGCTAAAGATGATACATTTGTATATGGAGGTAATGCATATACCTTTTTCTCCCTACCTGCACCTAACAAAATGAGCGCTTCACTATCGTCTAGCTTGGCATTATCGAATCTTGGTATTGGACTTGGTGCCATGACATACCTGTCGTGCACCATTACCGGATGGTCTGCATCCGTCGCCATTATTCCGTACTTCATAATTTGTTCAAATAACATCAGCCATGCTCCGCTATACTCTCTCTCAGCATGCAGCTTTTTCGTTTCTTGTTCGCTCGGTTCAAAATTCCTTAAAGGTTCTGGTAACGGAACTTGAAGAATTAAAATTTGGTCTCGTTGTAGCGGCACTTCCGGCACCCTATGTCTAGACTGGATTAAAGAGGCATCTGCTGTGCTTTCCGTTGTCCTTACCCCAGTGGTGTCAGATACGAGTTTTTTTATGTTAACGGCATTAACGGATTCATCCGAGCCTTGGTCGATCACCTTAAGGACGTCATCCTTTCCGATCAATGACAATGTCAACTGCAGTCCGCCCGTTCCCCAACCACGCCCAATCGGCATTTCCCTTGAAGCGAATGGGACTTGATAACCGGGAATGGCAATCGCCTTCAGTGTTGCTCTTCTAATTTCCCGTTTCGACCCTTCATCAAAGAATGCGAAATTATAGGTTTTATTCATGCAATCCAACCTCCTGCTCTGTAGTCTTATCTTTCGACTTCCGAATGCTATCAAGCTTGGATTGGAACGTAACATAATGAGGCATCTTCAAATGGGAGATAAAGCCCGTTGATTCCACTGAATCTATATGATAAAGAACGAATTCCTCGTTGTGACTTGGAAACTCCTTGTTTGGTTTTTCCAGGCAATTATCCAAGATGCCCATTGCAATTGCTTTTGTTTCATTTTGTCCCATGCACATGCCATAACCAACTTCAAACTCTATTTCTTTTTTGCCTTGGTCTTTCTCTACCGTAAGCGGAATGAGCATCTCTACCTCCGTTGCTGTGAAGTCTCCAATATAATAGCTATCTTCCTCTTGCCCTTCGTCCAGCAGCGGGTGATCGAGATGGACAGGCAGCTGCCCTACGCGTAGCTCCCCTACTGTCGGGTGCAGTGCACCATATCCTCGAATGACTGCATAAGCAAGTGATGTCACTGCACCGGTTTGGCCTCTTGTTAAAATTTGCAGGCGTTCACTCCGCATTGAAGGAAACTCTAGACTTTTCCTTGTAACATCCCCAGGCTGCAAATCATTGTTTTCACAGCCTGCTAATAAGCCTTCACTTCTTAAGTAGTCCAAAACTTTAGGCAAATGGTTTAAATCACCCATATGGTCCTGATTTTCGATTGAATGATTCTCATCCTGAAAAGCTCGTAACCAATCTTGAATGCTTATATCCGATTCTTGCTCTAACTCCGAATCTAGTAACCGATGTGTATAATCGGTCGTAGCACCTAAAATCTGGCCGCCAGGTACATCCTTAAAACTAGCTGATATCCGCCGTTCCACTTTCATATTTTCAGAACTGATCACTCGTGAAACATGTTTTCGCGGCAAAGTAGATCGATAGGCCCTTAAAAGGAAAACAGCTTCTTCCGGATTGCCTTCAGCCTGTTTAATAGCAAGTGCAGCCAGTGTTTGATCATACAAACTGCTTTCTGACATTACCTGATCAATCAACCCTCTCATCCCAGCTTCTATCTTATGAAGCTCTATAGCCGTCCCTTTTTTGACCCGTTCATACTTTAAGCGTTTAATGGATTCCTCAATCGCCTTTGTTCCGCCCTTTACTGCAACATATCCCATATAATCTCACCCCCATTTCCTTTGATTTGCGTCGTTCTCGGTAAAGCTATTAAACGATCTTGTTGATCCACAAAATACATATCGATTCCTAACGGGAATTCTCTGTTTTTTTCGTTCCTTGCACCCAGCCAAGAGGTAGCATTCGGGAGTGTTATAATTGATTCCTGTTGAATTCCTGGTCCTGAAAGGATCATTGAGTCCCCTTTTGTTACATCCGGTACTTCTAAAATAATCATTGCCGATTCATGAGGGTTCAACAGATTACCTACCTTTGCATGATTTAAAGCTTCCTTCAGTTGCTCTTCGGAAGCATCATGTAAAATAAAGATGAAATCTGCTTCTGGCAATTCGACAGGCTTTGAATATGTAAGCTGATTAATCATTCTTGACACTGCCTCCTCCTCCTTTGCAATGACCTTGAAAGTCACTTCAGGGTCAAGTACCGTGCGTGCAAGCAGGATAGTAGAAGATAAGCATTCTATTTGAACCCCCAAAGTCTTGGCTTCCCTCTCCAAAACCACTAAAGTTCCAGGTCTTGAAGTCGCCGTTACAAGCTTTCTATAAACAGTTTGTATATCATGAACTACATCCAGATTCATTGCTTTCCCCCCTTATTGAACATCCATTGTCTCAAAGTTAACCTTGGTTCTAAGAATTGATCGATTCAGCTCTTGAAGGTTTTTCTGTATATTCTTCTTCTCATTTTCTAAAACAAGTGACCATAATCTTGTTTCGCCAAGATCTGCCTGATAAGCGGCATCAATGATAGCTAAACTATGTGCCAGCTCTTCCCGATGTCCCTTCACGATACCAATCCCGATTGAATCCTGGATTTGGACCGTGCATTCAGTCACCAGCATTTCCCCAAGATAAAACAAGCTCTTTTTTGCCGTTTCCCTTGTCTTTAGCAACACAAGAGCACTCTCTGGCTTTTGAATGACGGTAACTTTATATATCATTTCTATTTCCTTGGCAAATTCCTTCGCAATGGCCTCAGAGCCTTGAATCAAAATCTCGGTTCTTTCCCTTCTTCTCATTCCATTGGCCTCCAAATGTTTTAGTTTCCCGCTACATCTTCAATGTATCTTGTTGCCAAGTGAACGTACGTTAAGAAAGAGTAAATCTTTGTATGAAATTTGTTAAAGTCGGGTCTACACTACTCAAGATTTCGTGCTTTTACTCATGAATTCGAGGGTTACTCGTGAGTTTTGTACTTTTACTCGTGAGTTCGGAGCATTTACTCGTGAGTTTCGTACTTTTACTCGTGAATTCGGAGCATTTACTCGTAAATTCGAACGATATCTGGAATGGAAGTTTTTATATAACATATGTGAAACAATCGCTTCTATAGATTATGACCGTGTGCTCAAGGACTTGATTGCTCCTCTTATCCCGGCATAATGATTCCACTTGTAAAAGTGGAATTAAACTAGAACACTGCAAAATATCCCGTTCGAAAAGAGTAGGAAAAATCACTTTCAGTGTGCTGCTGCTGGATCCGAATTCTACATAACCGCGCTGCCTATAATATTGAAACATAGAGGTAATGTCAGGACCGTCATTTTCTATTTCAGGAAATGCTGTTTTTGCTACAAAAGATGTATGAAGAGCAATCGGGAAATCGTCCATTAACCTAAGCCTGCCAATTTTAAAGACCTTGTCATCACTTCCCACGCCGAGGCTTTGAAAAATCTTCTGATCATAAGAAATTTCTTCGCAATAAATAGTACTCGTTTGAAAGGAAAACTGGAATTCTTTCATTTTCTCGGTGAAACTAACATCTCCAGATAGAATTAACGGAATTTGCTTCTTACTTTCCTGGACATAACTTCCCTTACCTTGCTTCGAATAGATAAAGCCTAAATCTTGAAGCTGTTCATATGCCTTCCTGACAACCATTCTGGGAACATTAAATTGATCAGCGAGTATATGCTCTGAAGGTAACTTTTTATCCAATTGATAGGTCCCGCTCTTAATTTCAGATATCAAATGATCCACTAGAAAGTTTTTTTCCGCCAACAGAAATCCCCCTTTAAACGATCCGATCTGCCTAATACTATTTTTCCTTGCTAAAGTCAGTGTAATGAGAAAATATGAAGCTACCATGATTTTCTTGTAAAAAAAAAGTCCTGGTCAATTACCAGAACAAAAGAATACTTATTTTATGAATCTTTTCTACACCATCCTGCCTTGTTCAGTCTTTCAAATTGCTCATCCAGCATATGAGCAGGCCACTCTCATAGCAAAATTCCTTTTTTCATGAACATCATTTAATGGCCATGCTTTTTTTCCTTAATTTCAAAGCATCCACACATTCCGTTCCAGGGCTCATACTGCCAAGCCGATTCGGTTTATCCCCATACTCCCCATGAAAATCTGAACCTCCTGTCTTAATGAGATTATATTGATCTGCATATTGAATCGCCCTTTCCTCTTCTGCATGACCATGATGTGGGTGAAGAACTTCAATCCCTTCAAGTCCTGCTTCTACAAGATCAGGAATCATTTCAAAGCTCTCGTATTGTCCAGGATGAGCAAGGACCGGAACGCCTCCGGCAGCACGAATCGCCTTCACAGCTAGAATAGCATCTACATACTCCATTGGAATAAAAGCAATGCCTGGCTCTTCTCCATTTTGGCCGCGACTGAAAATTTTCTTATACAAAGCGCCATAGATAGAATTCGTATACCCCGCTTCCTGCAGCGCTAGCATGATATGTTGCTTATAAACACCAGTTCCCCCCCTAAACTTAGAAACCTGATTCCAAGTTATTTGATATCCTGCATTGATTAGCCGCTCCACCATTTTTTCTGAAGCTGCATTCCTCTTTTCAATCAATGGATTACATAGCTCCTCAAGCGCCTTATGTCCATGCTCAACAAAATAGCCCAAAATATGTACACGCCGGCCTCTTGCAAAATCATAACCAGAAACCTCTATACCAGGGATGATTTCAATTCCTTGATCTTTTCCCATTTCCACCATCTCCTGCAATCCCATCGTTGTATCGTGATTCGTAATCGCTAAATGACCAATGTTCTCCCTTTTCGCAATCTCCAATAGTTCTACAAAAGAACTGGACCCATCCGAAATGTTCGTATGACAATGTAATTCAACCTTCATGCCAATCCCCCATTCTTATTCGTCACCTATTATCATTCTAACCTAGTGCCAAGTCGGTCAACGTTAAGAAAATGTAAAAAAACGTAAAAGTGTAAAAGTCGAACAGATTGGTGAAAATATATAAGTATTTCTGGCTGCAGACAAATAAAAACGTTCGAGTTGATTTAAGAAATCCACTCCCTTTCCGCCTCCCCTTTTTATCAACAAAATGGTTTTTATCTAAGATTTAAAACAAAAGTTGATTGGAACGGGTGTGCAAGACTCCTCCGGGAACAGCACGTCCCAGGGAGACCCCACAGGCGCAAATACCGCCGAGAGGGCTACTGGACCGCCCGCAGAAAGCGAGTTCCTGAAGTGGAAATCCAACCATTTGAATTTTACAACCATCAAAAAAGTAGACAAAAGGGGTAATTGCTAAATTTTAAAACAAAGTGATTGGAAAACGGAAGGTACGAGACTCCTGCGGGAATACGCGTCCAAGGGAGACCCCGCAGGCGCAAAGAGCGCCGAGGAGGCTTCCGGACCGCCCGTGGAAAGCGAGTGCCTGGAGTCGACAAACTGAAATACATGAGTATTCTTCAGTTTCCTTCCCTGTAATGGATTTTCGATCTATCTGAAATAAAAACAAAATAAAACCATTAAAATTTTTGACTTACTGTCAAAAATGATGTACATTACCTAGTGGGCGAACAATTTTTATATAAAAAGACAAAAATATTCGTATATAGAGGTGCATAACATGGAAAACGTGTTTGATTATGAAGATATTCAATTAATTCCTGCAAAATGTGTAGTAAATAGCCGTTCAGAGTGTGATACTTCCGTTACTTTAGGTAAACATACATTCAAGTTACCTGTAGTACCTGCCAATATGCAAACAATCATTGATGAAAAGATTGCCATCTACTTGGCTGAAAACGGTTACTTTTATGTAATGCATCGCTTTGAGCCAGAAAAACGACTGACCTTCATTAAAGATATGCATTCACGAGAATTAATCGCATCCATCAGTGTCGGCGTTAAAGAAGAAGAATACGGATTCATTGAACAATTATCAAATGACAACATTGTCCCTGAATATATTACGATAGATATTGCACACGGCCATTCCAATGCCGTGATAAAGATGATACAACATATTAAAAAACATTTACCTGAAAGTTTTGTCATTGCAGGAAATGTGGGAACTCCGGAAGCGGTACGGGAATTGGAACATGCCGGTGCCGATGCTACAAAGGTAGGGATTGGACCAGGGAAAGTATGCATCACTAAAATCAAGACTGGATTTGGAACGGGTGGCTGGCAATTGGCTGCACTTCGCTGGTGTGCAAAAGCGGCAAGCAAGCCAATCATAGCTGACGGCGGCATTCGCACGAACGGTGATATCGCTAAATCAGTTCGATTCGGTGCTTCCATGGTCATGATCGGTTCATTATTTGCTGGACATGAAGAATCTCCAGGTCAAACGATCGAGAAAGATGGAAAGGCCTTTAAAGAATACTTTGGTTCTGCTTCTGAATTCCAAAAAGGTGAAAAGAAAAACGTTGAAGGCAAAAAGATGTTTGTCGAACACAAAGGATCTTTGGAAGATACGTTGAAGGAAATGGAACAAGATCTTCAGTCTTCCATTTCATACTCCGGAGGAAACAAGTTAGAAGCAATCAGGAATGTGGATTATGTGGTCGTTAAGAATTCAATCTTTAACGGTGACAAAGTTTATTAATGAGTATCCATTCTCGTAAAAAAGAACGGCCTATTAGGCCGTTCTTTTATTTATTGGCTAAGTTCACTTATACCTTTTTAACAAATTGGGATTTTAATTTCATAGCACCAAAACCATCAATTTTGCAATCAATATCGTGATCCCCATCGACTAAGCGGATACTTTTGACTTTTGTACCCATTTTTAAGACGGAAGAGCTTCCCTTCACTTTAAGATCTTTGATGATTGTAACGGTATCACCATCGTTCAAGGCATTTCCATTTGCATCTTTAATAGTCTTTTGTTCACTATTATCAGTTATTACTTCTGTCGTCCACTCATGAGCGCACTCCGGGCAAACAAAAAGACTACCATCTTCATATGTATATTCTGAATTACATGCAGGACAATTGGGAAAATCGGACATACATTCACTTCCTCCATTCGTTATTGTCAATTCTAATATAATAGTGGTTTACATACAACCCGTAATAGCCTTCTGGTTGTTCCTCTAGCAGAAGAAATTCAGCTCCCATTTCCTCCCTCCTCTAGTACCTTAAAAGGTTTTACTATATAATTCTAAGGAAAAGCAGAAAAAAGTGTGGTGAAACCTTTGTTTAAACTCTTATTGATAGAAGATGATACGACGTTATTCAATGAGATTAAAGATAGATTGGCACAATGGTCTTATGATATTTACGGGATTAGTGATTTTAGTAAAGTGGTTCAGGAATTCACGGATATTAAACCTGATTTGGTCATCATTGATATACAGCTGCCGAAGTTCGATGGGTTTCATTGGTGCAGGATGATCCGGTCCCACTCCAATGTTCCCATCATCTTTTTATCATCACGTGATCATCCTACCGACATGGTGATGTCCATGCAGCTTGGCGCTGATGATTTTATCCAGAAGCCGTTTCATTTCGACGTACTCATTGCAAAAATACAGGCCACGCTTCGCCGTGTCTATAATTACAATACTGAAAAGATTGAATTGAA
This sequence comes from Peribacillus sp. Bi96, assembly GCF_918698115.1. Taxonomy (GTDB): domain Bacteria; phylum Bacillota; class Bacilli; order Bacillales; family DSM-1321; genus Peribacillus. The sequence goes on along the minus strand of NZ_CAKKLV010000001.1, from coordinate 22,230 downwards.
GACTTGGTGCGGTGCTACAGTGGATTATGAGAAGAATACTGTGTCCGCTGAAACGGGCTCTATCGAATTGACAAAAAATGAAATTTTCATCTTGAAAAAGCTCATTGAACAAAAAAACAAAATCGTTAGCCGGGAAGAATTGATCAACAGCTTATGGGATGACAAGCGTTTCATAAGCGATAACACCCTTACCGTAAACGTGAACCGTTTACGAAAAAGATTGGATGAACTGGGTTTGGGGCATTTTATCGAAACGAAAGTTGGCCAGGGTTATATCGCAGTAGAAGAGGCAAATGCATGATTGGAAAATATTTCGCGGAAAGGATCAGCTGGATCACATTCTACATCTTTCTTCATTTATTCATTATCTTTGTCGCTTTTCTTGATTCAGCCATTCCGTTAAAACCAATCCTATATATTGTCTTTTTATCGTTGATACTGTTCAGTATCTTTTTGATTTTCCGCTATAAAAAAGAAACGTTTTTCTATAAAAGTTTAGAAGCGCGGGAAGACAATCTGGATATAACGAATATAGCCGGACCAGAAAGCCCTTTCGAAAAAATCATAGAAAACAGCATCATTAACCAAACCGAATTATTGAAGCAATCCGCTTCAATTGGTCGAATGACTTTAGAGCAGGAGAAGGATGAATTATTATCTTGGATTCATGAAGTGAAGACACCATTGACAGCGATGCATTTAATGATTGACCGCTTGGATGATGACTTGCTGAAATCCCATTTGACGTATGAGTGGCTGCGCATTCATCTTCTCCTTGATCAACAGCTCCATCAACGGCGCATGCCTTTCATCGAAAATGATTTGTATATCGAGAATGCGGATTTGGAAATCATAATCTTTGATGAAATCAAAACGCTGCAATCATGGTGCATTCAAAAAGGAATTGGCTTCGACATACAATTGGATGTAACCGAAGTGCTCAGTGATGCCAAATGGCTGGCTTTCATCATGAGGCAGATCTTAACCAACTCCATTAAATACAGCGAAAATGCCGATATTACGATAAATAGCTATATCCAAGACGAACAAACGATTCTTGAAGTGAAGGATTCCGGACGAGGCATCGACCCAAAAGACTTACCCCGCATTTTTGATAAAGGATTTACATCCACGACAAATCATCGTGACAATGCCGCAACTGGCATGGGTTTATATTTAACCAAGAACGCGGCAGCGTCCCTATTGATCACCATTGACGTAAAATCAGAGCTTGGAGTGGGAACGATCATGACCTTGACCTTCCCAAAAAGAAATGAATTCGTGAATATCACAAGCATGTGACAAAAGTGTCACATGCTTTTATTCTTTGTTCGGCCAAACGAAGGAAAAGAAATACATCGCCTTTTATAATGAGGATATAGAAAAAAAGGAGTGTATCGTTATGAATATATTAGAAGCGAAAAAAATCCATAAAAGCTATGGTAATAAGTTCAATAAACAAGAAGTATTAAAGGGTCTCGATATAAGCATACAAGAGGGTGAATTCGTAAGTATCATGGGTGCTTCCGGTTCAGGAAAAACGACTTTGCTGAATGTCCTTTCCTCGATCGATAAAATCAGCAACGGCACGATTACGATTGATGGTAAAGAAATTTCCGACATGAAAGAAAAGAAGCTGGCCGAATTCCGAAAGAACCATCTGGGCTTCATTTTCCAAGAATATAACTTATTGGACACACTGACTGTCAAAGAAAATATCCTTCTGCCCTTATCCATTACAAAAACACCAAAGAACGATGCGGCACAAAAGTTTGATGCTGTAGCGAAAGAACTGGGTATATATGAAGTGAAGGATAAATATCCAAATGAAATTTCCGGAGGTCAAAAACAGCGTACATCTGCAGCACGGGCTTTCATCCATGAGCCAAGCATCATTTTTGCGGATGAACCGACTGGGGCGCTTGACTCTAAATCCGCTTCCGATTTATTGAACAAACTGAGCGAAATGAATCAAAAGCGCAAAGCGACCATCATCATGGTAACCCATGATCCAGTAGCCGCCAGTTATTGCAGCAGAGTCATTTTTATTAAAGATGGGCAAATATATACACAATTGAATAAAGGCGAAGAAACCAGACAAACCTTCTTCAAGGACATCATGAGAACACAAGGTGTATTGGGCGGGGTGCAAAATGAGCATTAATCAACTCATCTTTCGAAATTTGAAAAAAAATCTGAAGAACTATTATCTGTATGTGTTTGCCCTAGTCTTCAGCGCTTCCCTTTATTTTGCTTTTGTCACCTTGCAATATGACCCAGCGATGGATAAAGCGGAAGGTACGATCAAAGGGGCCGCCTCCATCAAGGCTGCATCGATCCTGCTTGTTGCGATTGTTTCCATATTCCTTTTATACGCCAATAGCATTTTCATTAAACGACGCAGTAAAGAAATCGGATTATTCCAATTGATAGGCATGACCAAGAACAGAATTTTCCGTATCCTGAGTGTGGAAAACTTAATCCTGTACTTCTGTTCTGTATTTCTAGGAATCTTCGTTGGGTTTGCCGCTTCCAAATTGATCATCATGATTTTATTTAAAATTACCGGGGTTCAAGCGATCGCTACCCTCCAGTTTTCTTTTCAGCCGCTTGTTCAAACCGTGCTCGTTTTTAGCGCCATCTATCTTTTCATCATGTTGATGAATTATGCCTTCATTAAAAGGCAAACCATTCTATCATTATTTAGAGTGACTTCAATGACGGAAGGAAAAGTGAAAAAGGTTTCGATGTTCGAAATGATTCTTGGGATATTCGGGATCATCCTAATCATTGCCGGTTATGTCGTTTCATCCAAATTATTCGATGGAGCTTTTACACAGATGACCGAGCTTTTTATGGCCATGATATTCATTTTGGCAACCGTCATCATCGGTACCTACCTATTCTATAAAGGATCCGTAAGCTTCATCTTTAATATCATCCGTAAAAAGAAAAATGGCTATTTGAATATCAATGAAGTATTGTCCCTTTCATCCATCATGTTCCGGATGAAATCGAATGCGGTATTATTGACGATCATCACGACCGTTTCCGCTTTGGCGATCGGGTTATTATCATTAAGCTATATCTCCTACTACTCAGCGGAGAAAATGGCACAAAGCAGTATCCCTACCGATTTTTCGATGACGGATAAGGGAGATGCGGATAAATTCAAAGAAGCTTTATCCGACAGTAAAATTGATTATGACGAAAAGGTGATAGATGTCATTCAAGTGGATGTCAATGTAAAGGAAATAATGGAAACCAGCCTGGAAGGAGTGAACTTTGATCCGGACATCATGACCGTTCCCGTCATCAGTGATGAATCCGTTAAAGGAATCAACCTCGCTGAAGATGAGACCCTTTTCAGCGGATACAGTAATATGATGGAGAAAGTCATGTCCTTGAAGGATTCCGGAAAGATTGAGCTGAAAGGCAAACATGAAGTGATTCCGCAGACATATATGGGATTGAAAGATGATACATTCGTGTCTTATTACTTCACGAATGGCGGATTGCCCGTTGCCATTGTAGACCAAACGATATTCGACCGTTTGAAAAAGGATGTCGACCCCAAAATCCAAAAAGTATCATCCGTTAATATCGGCATTGATGTGAAGGATGAAGCTGAAGTTGAAAAAGCGAATGATTTCTTCAATAAAATGAGTTTTAAAGAAGAACATGTGAATGATTCTCAATTTGAAATGTCCAACAACCAGAAGAAGAATATGGGTCTTATCATGTTCATCGTCGGCTTTTTGGGATTAACCTTCCTCGTCACATCCGGTTGTATCCTGTATTTCAAACAAATGGATGAAAGTGAAAATGAAAAATCTAATTATACCATTTTAAGAAAACTGGGATTCACACAAGGTAACTTACTAAAAGGAATCCAAGCAAAGCAAGTTTTCAATTTCGGTATTCCTTTAGTCGTCGGGTTATTTCATAGTTATTTTGCAGTTCAATCAGGATGGTTCTTATTCGGGACCGAAGTTTGGACACCGATGATCATCGTTATGGCACTATACACGGCATTATACTCGATCTTCGGAATCCTATCCGTATTTCATTACAAGAAGGTCATTAAAGAATCTCTATAAGCTGCTAAAAGCTCCAGGACACATAAGGCCCTGGAGCTTTTAGACTGTAGAAATTCAACATGGTTCGTGGTGAGACATTTCGAACCTGCTTCCAGTTTCCGTTTCCTTTAAAATACCCTTGCCGGTTTCATCATTTCCTTGATCAATTCCCTATTGCGCTTTTTAAAGATTTCATTATGGGAAGAGACCATTCCCACTCCGTGAGCGTCAGGCTGGATATATTGCTTCGCCTTGTTTACGGCGTTTGCTGCATCTTGAAAAGTACCTGCTATCAGGTTCAATTTACCTTCATGCTTTAAGATATCACCGGCAGCGTATATCCCCTCCATCGAGGATTCACTGGCAGCAGTACCTTCAATATAATAATTATCCACTATGGCAATATCCACTTTACTATTTTGTAGCAGAGATGTATCGCGTTCGTATCCATGATTGATGATGACTTCTTCGATCGGCAGGTAAGAAACCTCTCCCGTTTCATGATTCGTCAGTTCAACATGCTCGATTGATGCATGATCATCACATGCGATCAGTTTTGTAATCGTCGTATTCAAGTAACAAACAGCAGAGCTTTCCATCAATTGCCTTGCTTGTGATTCATGACCAGCTAAACTATCTTTCCTGTATGTCAGATACACCTTTTTGGCGATGGTCTCCAATTCATTTGCCCAGTCTATTGCAGAATTCCCGCCGCCTGAAATGATCACCGTTTTATCCTTGAAACGATTGAATGACTTCACAGTATAGTTTAAATTGGAAACCTCAAACCTTTCAGCCCCGTCTATTTCCAACTTTTGCGGATTCAGAATTCCCCCGCCAACCGCGACAATGATCGTTTTGGAAAAGTGCATTTGCCCTGAGGCGGTATGTAAAACGAAGATACCTTCTTCATTACGTGTGATTGATTCCACTTTTTCATTCAAGACGACTGTTGGATTGAATGTTAAACCTTGCTCCACCAGCTGCTCAATTAATTTTTCCCCAGTAGTGGGTGTCAGCCCTCCTACATCCCAAATCATTTTCTCCGGATAGACATGAATTTTCCCGCCTAGCCGTGGCTGGTATTCAATCAGTTTAACTTTCATTTCTCTAAGTCCGCTATAAAAAGTGGAGTAAAGGCCTGCTGGCCCTCCCCCAATAACCGTTACATCAAATAAATCTTGCTGTTCCATAACGTCCACTCCCCGGTAATCAAATGTGATTGATTATCATTCTCATTTAATCGTACACTCTTTTCTCACTTTTTACAATATGGATTTATTAAAAAACTCTGTTCATTTAAAAAATGAACAGAGTTTTTTATTTCCAATCACGCAAACTTACCATTCATTAAGAATGAATGATAAATGGAGTATTAGAATGAATGTTAGGTTAAAAATGGAATGAGGGTATGGGACGTCAATGAATATTATTGTTAAATAATTTTTATCCTCGGTCTTAATCTTGTTACCTATGCGCCCGTGGTTGGCTGTTGATAACTACTTCGTAGGAACTCCCACTTGTTGTATGAGTTGATATGCTTTCAAAGCCATTTCAACGTTTAATCTGTTCTCTGGCATATCAAAATCAAAATCAAGAATCTTTTTTATTTTTTCCAGCCGATGATAGAGTGTTTGTCTTACAACATGTAATTTTTGAGCAGTAAGCTTCTTTGATCGATCAAGCTCAAAGTATTTTGCTAAAGTCAGAAGCAATTCCGTTCCATATTCCTTATCATAGGATATTAAAGGAGAAAGATAGTCCTCAATAAAATGGGCGGTATCTTGATCATGCTGAATTAATTGTATCAACCGAAAGATGCCAAGGTCTTCGTAAAAGGCACTTGTTGAAAACGCACGATAATTTAAAGCTAACTGCGCTTCTCGATACCCAGTATGAGCATCCAAAAGTAACTGGTATTGTCGCCCAATGCCTATACGGATTTGGCTAGATTCACCTTCTTTAACATATAGCAAGGCATTGATCACTTTCAAGAAGCGTGCCTTAGAGGAATCGGCAGTTCCGAGATCAATAGCTAATACAATAATCTGATTTCTTATAGATGTGATATAAGGTGTAAAAGAATATTTTGCGAACCCAGATCGAATTTTTAAAGAATAATGATAAATAGCAGATTCATTTTCTTCATTCGATAAACTTAATAAAGACGGATGAAGAGCATCTTCGATATCAACGATTGCAACTCGATAATGTATAGAAGCACGCTTAGGTTTTAACGAAATAAATCCCCTTGCTTGTTCTTCATTATTGATGCGTCTATAAAGTAAATCATTTAGCCATGTAGATTCTAAACGTAATCGTTTTTCATCCAAATAATGTTTGCGCAGTAAGTCTTGTGAGATTGCTAGAGAAGCACGATCAAGGATTAGGAAATCAAATTCATCCGATTCACGATCTAAAACCATAACAAGGTACGCCCAGATTTGATCCATTGCTCCGATCGGTTGGAGAAGAATAGTATGGTTTAATGCCTTCCATTCAACGGGCGAATCATTTGTAATCCGGTCATGCCAGTGTTCTTTATCTTCATAAATGGTTTGAAGTAGCTGCTCCATAAATTCATTTTTCAATCCTGGAATCGAAAAAGGTGTTCCTTCTATAGGAAGATAGATAATTGGTGCTTCTGTCTTCTGTTGCAACAACTTTAAAATATTTGATAACCCATGAGTAGTGAGTGACAATGAATGGAACTTTCTTGATATCGAATCTAATGTAACCAACTTCTCATGATGAACATTAATGATAAACGAATGTAGATCCTGTGCTATTTCAACGAAATTTATGAATTCTTTGAAAATAATAATCGGAAAGTTATACTCATTTGCCATCTCGATCATTTCATTAGGGACCTTTTCGAAGTAGTGTCCAAGTTCTATACATAAACATGAGGCATTGCGTTCGATAAGATTTAACAAAAATGAAGTATTAGAGGAGTCTCTCCATTCAAACCCAAATCCGGTGGAGAGTATCAGTTCCCCTCCCTGAAAGATGGTATCATCAAAAAACGGAATTTCAAGGACATGTGTCCATTTGACTTGACGGTGCAACCCGTTTGCCCCCGCAACTACCTCCGTTTTTGAAAAGAGTGAGCGCTTAAGAACATCTTGTACTGTAAGCATGTGTACCTCCTCATTTAATAATTGTTAGCTGTATCATTTTATTATAACTATACTAGAAAGTCTAAGCCCATAAAATATGGATCCCTATCTCTGTTTAACCCCAAATAATGTTCTTTTACGTGCTTTGATGAAATACCTTAATCAACCTGAGAATCTTTCATACTGGTATCCATTTACACCATTTTTCATCAGTTATATGTGTGCATGAACGGTGGAGTATTGAAACTTAAAACGACCAAAACAATTAGTTATACAATGGAAAAATTATCACTTACTCACCAATGCTGTATTCATAAAAGTTCAAGATAACCAAAAGCGCTTGGTTAAAAAAAAACTAATATACATTTAACCTCGTGTCTAATGAAAGGGTTATCATTTCCCTGTAAGATTTTAGAATGTTCAATAAATTAAATACAATTAAAAAGGAGAATGAACAATGATAGTAGGGGTTCCTAAAGAATTAAAAACCGCAGAGACTAGAGTGGGATTAAATCCATCATGGGTAAAAAAATTAACAGCTTTCGGTCATGAAGTACTAATACAAAGCATGGCAGGTGAAGCTAGTGGTTTTTGTGACGAGAAATATATTTTGGCTGGAGCAAAAATAGTAAACACGATTGACGAAATTTATGAGAAGGCAGAATTTGTTGTTAAGGTGAAGGAACTTCAACCCTATGAATACGGCCTTCTTAAAGAAAATCAAATGATAATGGCATGGTTTCATTTGGCGGAAGATGTAAATCATGAGATGACACAGGCCTTACTAGATAAAAAAGCTATTTCAATATCAATGGAATTAATCGTTTTACCTGATGGGACAAGACCTACGATTAAACCAATGAGTGAAATTGCAGGAACATTAGCAATGCTTGAAGCAGTCAAATATGCTCAATATGGTTATGGTGGAAAAGGAATACTTCTCCGGAAACTGGCAGGTTTACCGTCGAGCAAAGTATTCATACTTGGTGGTGGCAATGCTGGACTCAATACTGCGCAAGTTGCTGTGGGCCTTGGATTGAATGTAACAATCATGGAAGCATCAATGAAACGCATCGATTATTTGAACAATCAGTTGCCACAGGTGGACATTTTGTGTTGGGATAAAGATATAATGTTCGAAGAACTTATTCAAAGTGATGTTTTAATTAATACAATTTATCCGATGCCAGGGGTAACCGAACCTATCATAACACGAGAGATGGTCAGTAAGATGAAACCCCATTCTATTATTATTGATATTGCAGGAACGGGTATAATTGAAACCTCACGTTATACGACTTTAGAAGATCCAGTTTACTACGAACAAGATGTCCTACATTACTGTGTCCCGAATATGCCGGCTCTATGTCCACAAACCTCGACAAACATGATGTTGATGACAACGGGCCCATATATTATGGACATTGCGAATAATGGTTTGAAAGAGGTTGTAGAAAATGATGTAATAATAAGAAATTGTATCAGCACTTTGAACGGTGAAATTGTTCATCACGAAGTTGGGATCAATCATAACATGCCTTATACAGATATAAAAAATGAGTTACTATTGTCAAAATAATAAAGCGTCTTTAGAGTTATCTCATATTCTACGTTTCATTTCTATTGATTAGAAATCAGTATACACGTTATTGAACAAGTCGCTACTAAAGAAATTCCAGGAGTCAGTAAAGATGCCAGCGAGAAGATTTTTACAGGAATTATCTTTGTTATTCTGCAGACGAAATTCCTTACGAGGAATGGGGAAATAAGACAACAAATTCATGGATAATTCAAAGCAGGCTCCCTAGCATCTTTCTGACTTTTTTATGATTTCTAGAAACCCACCGTATTAAAAAAGCCATGGAAGTAATAATATTGTTCCTATTTCTCACAAAAGGTTAAATCAGGTAAAAGAGGAGAGTATTTTACATGTCAAATATAAGGAAAACGGATAGAACACTGACACTCATTCCAGTTGTATTGTTTGGTTTTTCATTTATGGGGTTAACCACAGCTTTTACTACGTATGGTATTGCGGCCAATATTTCCCACGGTACGGTTCCAGGGGCAATGATAGTTGCTCTAGTGGTAATGATGTTTACTGCTTACAGTTATGGGAAAATGGCAATTGCGTTTCCATCTTCCGGTTCTGCCTATGTTTATACGCAAAAATCGCTCAATCCCTCTGTTGGATTTCTTGTCGGATGGGTGATCTTAATGGATTATTTATTTATGCCAATGGTGAATTATTTAGTATTTGGTATTTTTTTCTCAGCTGCCTTTCCTACAATTCCAAGTTACATCTGGATTGCAGGTATGCTGATTCTCGTCACTTTTATTAATATTAAAGGATTGAAGATTGCCACAAATGTAAACGCATTCATAACGATTTTTGCTTTTCTTTTTATCCTTATCTTTATAGGTTTTTCTATTAAGGAAATTTTTATGGGAGAAAGCACGGCAACTCTTTTATCTCTTGAGCCATTCTATAATTCGAAAGAACCCTTTTCTTATACAATAGCTGGAGCAGCATTATTATGCTTTTGTTTCCTTGGGTTTGAATCAGTTACAGCGTTTTCGGAAGAGACAGTGAACCCTAAGAAAACAATTCCACGAGCTGTTATTTTAATTACTCTTGGTGGTGGTTTAATCTTTACAAGTGTCTCATATTTCTCGTATCTTGTATGGCCAGAGTATAACACATTTAATAATCCTGATTCCGCTGCCTACGAAATTATTAAACTTGTTGGTGGAAAGGCGATGTACTCAATATATCTTGCCCTTTACGCATTAGCTGTATTGGGTAGTGCCATGTCTTCCCAGGCAAGTGCATCACGAGTCCTCTATACGATGGGGCGAGACGGACAGTTTCCTGAAAAGTTCTTTGGCACCCTGCATCCGAAATATAGAACACCCGTAAATAATATCCTGATCATTAGTTTTGTCTCTTTGCTTGCTTTATTTTTAAGTTTAGATCTTGTAGCATCATTTATTAATTTTGGGGCGTTTCTTGCGTACACTTGTGTTAATATTTCAGTAATTGCTCATTATTATATTAGAAATAGAGAACGTTCGGTAAAAGGAACTGTCTTATATTTATTTGTTCCCATTATTGGAGCTGCTCTTGATATTTTACTACTTGTGAATCTTGATGCGCACTCAAAAGTACTTGGAGTAAGTTGGTTAATAATAGGCTTCATTTATTTACTTGTATTGACAAAAGGACTAAAAAAACAGCCACCAGTATTGAAAATCGAAGAAAATTATGGTGTAGATTTAAAATAAAGTAACGAAGTTTAAAAGAAAGATGAAAAACATCTTAGACACAATAATTGTCACTTGAAATGATGGAAACCTCTAGGTCGATTAAGTCCCCTACAACCCTTTTTACACAGCCGACAAATAAAAAAGATGCAGCATATACTCTATTCTTTCTCAATCAAGAATAGAGTATATGCTACACTTTTTTTACTATAATTAATGTTTAGTTTGTACGAGGTCTCTTACCATCTGAAATAAGACTATTAATTCTTTCGATAATACCGGGAAGTTCATTCATCGTTTTAATCGTAAAATCAGCCCCATTTTGCATAAAAGAGTTTGCAGTTTTGGAGATTACAATTTCTTTATCAAATTCTGATAGACTCGTATACTCATTCAAACTCACCCCATTTCAGAGCTTCCGACAATGACTCCGACGGACCATACCCCTGCATTCACTCCCTCTTGCATATCGGAAATGGTATCCCCTACCTTCACAACCTTCCATGATGCCGATAACTTCAATTCTTCCATATTACGATAAATCATGTAAGGATAGGGTCTTCCAATCGAATGGGTTGCATCTGGGGTTACATGAAAATCTGGCTGATTCCCTTTTTTCAACGCATTTGAAACGACAACATCCATCATGGTATCCGTATAACCCGTTGTCGACCCAATCTTCAGGCCGCGATTTCTTAATGCTTCCACTGTCTCGATAACCCCTGGAATTGGATCTGTATAATCCGCCAATGACATCATTAGTGCCGGTTCGAACTCGGCATACAGTTTTTCAACGTCTTCCTCATTGAATGACCTTCCATATTCCTCTCTCCATAAAGAAGATATCCTTGGCATGGTCAGCATCGCACGAATATGGTCGATTTTCAGCATGCCCATCGGAGCTCTGGCTTCCTCCATCGTCACTTCCAGTCCAGCATTCTTAAAAATATCCACAAAAACATTCACTGGCGCAAAACATCCAAAATCCACAGCCGTTCCAGCCCAATCCAAAATGATTCCCTCTACCTTATTTATACTGTCACCACTTTCATATATTTTTCTACGATCCTGCCAAGTTCCTCGATATCTTCTTCATGGATTTCGCCAATATTACCGATACGGAATGTATCTATGTCCGTCAGTTTTCCGGGATAGATTACGTAGCCCCTCTCTTTGATATAATTGTAGAATTCCCCAAAATCAAAGGTTTCGGTTGGAAAATGAGATATATGCATGAATGCCCAATTTACCCATCCTTTATTGGGTCAGATCAGGTTATTTTCATGGATTTGACTCTGTTTTAGGTCCCGGCGATTCCCATAAAGTTGCGCCCAGTATCCTACTTAAAATTCCTTTCATGCTGAAGGAGCCATTCCTTTCTCCATAAGCCACCCGCATAACCAGTTAATTTTCCATTTGAACCTATTATCCGATGACAAGGAATCACGATGCTTAACTTATTTCTGCCATTAGCGCTCCCTACTGCCCTAATGGCTTTTTCATTACCGATTGTAACGGCGATGTCTTTATAGGAACCCGTGTTAGCGTACATGATTCCTGTTAAAGCGTTCCACACGTTTTTCTGGAAGATGGTCCCTTCAAGTATATAGGGAAATGTAAATTCCCTGCGTTCACCTTTGAAATACTCATCAAGCTGACTAAAGCACTCCACCAAAATCTTGGGCGTTTGATCTTGCATAATATTTATCTTTATATCCCTTTCAGCAAACATTATCGAACAGATGGCCTCATTCGTTCCTGATATCTCGATAATTCCAATCGGTGATTCATAATCTAATTTATATAACATATATAAGGACCTCCATACTTATAAGGCAGCAGATGCCTTCCACTCACCCGATTTTTTTTCAATAAAGCGATGACATCTTTGACAAGTCCCTTCTGCGGGGAATCATCAACTTCCGGTTGGCATCTTTTGCAAGAACGGAAACCAGCCCTTTCGACTTTTCCTTGACCTACATGAAGGGCGGCAGTATATTTTAGTTGTCTCTACTGCCGTAAAAAATAATCCGTCATATTTAGGGTCGCAGGCAATGATCTTCTCCCACATTTCTTCAAAAGAAAGATTTAAAGCAACAGCCATTATACTCCGCATCCTTTCAGTTTTAGTTCCCATATAAATGTGAGGTGTCATTCAGCTCTACTATTCGTGCTGTATCTTGTTCTAATAAATCAATAATTTTATCGGTTAGGGCATTTCCGAAACTGAAACGTTTCACGCCTATTTCTTCAAGCTCCTTACCATTCGTTAATCCAGGCAAAGATAATACATTAAGGGGAGCACCTATATTCAAAGTGATTTCCTTTATTTCATCATAGTTCGTTATTCCAGGGATGAATATTCCGCTGGCACCATTCTCCACATACGCTTTTTCCCGCTCTACTGTTTCCGGGAAAGGATTTTCTTTTTGAAAATAAGTATCTGTTCTAGCATTGATGTAAAAATCTTCATACCCATTATAATCCAACGCTTCTCTTATTTTTAATAGTAGGCTGCAGTGTTGAGATAGATCTCTTAGCCCTTTTTGTTTTTTGGGCGAATCCTCAATATTGATCCCGGCTACACCGACATCTGCCGTCCTTAACACATTATCGACAATCTTTTCTGCGGTTTCACCATAGCCTGCTTCAATGTCTGCAGTGACGGGAATTTTCACATTATCCGCCATTAGTATGATACCTAAATGTCTTTCAAAATCAATCAATTCGCCATCAGAATAACCCAGGGAGTTGGCAATACCCCAGCTTGTCGTTCCAATCGCCTTGAATCCTGATTTCTCAAGAATCAAGGCCGATAATAGATCCCAGGCGTTCCCCAATATCAACAGGCCCTTCGAAAAGTGTAATTCATTGAATTCCTTAATGTTAGTCAATATAGTTGCTCCTAAAATTTAATTGTCCTCATTTTAACAATCAACCCAGCTCCAAATCGTCCTCATTCTTGCTCTTATGGTCCATTCAAACAATGGTTGTGCTGGATTCCCGTTTAACAGTTCCGGACAAATAAAAAAATGCCCTTTCATACCAGGGCATTTTCATGATCCAATTTATTAATTTACGAATAGATATAACTTTCGATGATACTCCACAAATGCCTGCTGGTCCTTTTCCGTGTAGTCCATCCACTTCACTTTCTTGCATCTTTCCTCTAATCTCTCATTCAGCTCATCTTCTATTTCATTCATGAAACGAATAATTTCCCCATATGGCATATTGAAATGACGGGCTGCGAGCCGGGGTGGAGAGTGCTTTACAAGCAGTCTCATAAATTGATCGACTGTGTCCGCCTTTGAAGCAAGATAATCTTCTTCGTTCACGATGAATTCATACACTTGTTTTTTCACGCCAGAAAGCCTGGTTACTTCATCGCGTAATAAAAACTCCATTAATCTTTCGTTCATATGGCTCTACCTCGAATTTGTATATATTTAAATTCCTTTTAGATTATGTATGAATAGGTTAAACTGCTCAATACCTCATTATGACATCGTTACAGCAAGCCATCAAGCAAATCCTCCAACTATATATAAACCGTAACAATTACGTTTTAAAGTCTGTCTTTAGTAAAATAACATGCATATTCCCCATAGTCAACGTTCTTGCTGTTTATCATATTTTTAGATGCATATTTCGCATCGTTTATTGGCAAAATGTGAGTATGAGCAAATGGAGTCATATCTTTATTAATTTTTATACATGTTAAGAGAATATATTTGTTAAAATTTGATATAATAAATGTAATATTTAGTCAATTAGCATCTTTTTATAGAATTTGCTTTTGCAAAGGAGTAAAATGAAGCTAATGACATCTTGTTTTTTCTAAATGTTTCCGAGGAGTTATAGGGTGGGTATAGCAAGTACATAGTGACAGCTGAAATGCTGTCCGACATATCGGTTGTTTTCATTTGTTCAGAATAACAATGAAAAGAATAAGGAGTGATTTTTTGAAACCTTCAACAAATCGCATGTTAACCCGTATTAAATCCGTTTATATGTTCATTAGTAATAACGGTACGGTTTCTACTCAAGAGCTTGTAGAAGAATTTGGCATCACTCCTCGAACTGTGCAGCGCGATTTAAATGTCTTAGCATACAATGACCTTGTTCAAAGCCCAAGCCGTGGCCTTTGGACGACAACAAGTAAAAAGGTGAAGATGTCATCGTAAAAAGAACGACCACCCGAACAAGATCGATATGTAAAATACTTTGAGGCGGACAATATTTGTCCGCCTCATTTTTCCTCTTATCATCATTCTGCAGGTTGGCCCGCTTTTAACTGTTCAAGCTCTTCTGTCGTTAACTCTCGGTATTCACCAAGCTCAAGCTCCTCATCAAGCTGTAAACTTCCCATGGAAAGACGCTTAAGATAGACGACACGTTTGCCAACGGACTCAAACATTCGCTTCACTTGATGGAACTTCCCTTCCATGATCGTCAGCTCGATATCCGATGTCAGACCTGATTTTAGAATATTCAATTCACCCGGTTTTGTTTCATACCCATCATCCAAGGTCACGCCGTTGCGGAATGCCTCAATATCCCGTTCCGTCACTTCGCCATCAATGACCGCAAAGTACGTTTTAGGGACATGTTTCTTCGGGGAAAGCAGTTGGTGGGCAAGCTTTCCGTCATTCGTGATCAGCAATAAACCTTCTGTGTCTTTATCCAAACGACCTACAGGAAATGGCTCGAATACGGAATCTTCTGGCTCCAAGATGTCGATGACCGTTTCTTGGTGTTTGTCTTCCGTTGCCGACAATACGCCTGGCGGTTTATTCATCATTAAATAGATGAACTCCCTGTATTCAACACGTTCACCATGAACCGTCACGATTTCTGCTTCAGGGTCGACTTGTTCTTTCGGATCTTTCAGCAGCCGATCATTGACCTTAACGGCGCCGGATTTCAGGAGTTTTTTCACTTCTTTCCTGCTGCCATAACCAATATTGGATAATATTTTATCTATTCTCATCGTTTCCTCCTAAAGCCTTTTCAGTAAAAAGCCTTGCCCATTTTATGACAGGCAAGGCCAATATAATTTAATCTGGGAATTCACTTATTTTATACCCTTTATTTTACACATCAAACTTCTATCTTATAATCCTAATTTTTCTTTTAAACGATCGATACGGGTTCCGAATAGGCGATGGGCCAGTTTGCTTTTCAAGGAAAGTGCTGCAAAAATGAGAGCTCCGAAAGTGGCACAAATGGCCACGATCAGGATCGCTTGGAATCGCCCTTCCGTTGTAAACCACAGCGCTAATAAACTGTTCATGCCCCATACCGACAGTCCCATTATCGCGGAAAAAACAGTGATCAATACGCTCCTTCTGATAGTAAGGCTATAACGATATCCAGTAAAGTAGGTAATGACATACATATTCAGCAAGACCGCAGCTAAATAGCCAAATGCCGTTGCATAAACGGAACCTTCCGTTTCAAACAGCTTGATCATGGGGATATTCAAGCTCAATTTGATTAAAAAACCTAAAAGCAGGCTGAGCACCGTATATTTTTGCTGATTGATCCCTTGTAAAACAGCCGCCGTAATGGAAAAGAGTGCAAACAAAATGGAAACGGGCGCATATGCCTTCAGGACACTGATTCCAAGTGGATCATGGCTGTAAAAGGCGCTATAGATTGGATCGGCCAGCACCGACATCCCAACGACAGCGGGAATCGTAATGAACAACAAAATTTGAAAGGCTTGGTCCAGCTGGCGGTTGAACTCTTCGGTATTCTCACTTGCATATGCCTTCGTCACCGAGGGAAGAAGCGCCATCGAAAACCCGGTTGCAAGCGTCATAGGAATTACGACAAGCTTCTGGGCATATACATTCAAAACCCCAAGGGCATCTTTAGCAACATGCTGTAAACCGATGGAAGCCATCGCTTTATTGAAAGACAATAAGTCCGCAAACTGAAACAATGGCATCGCGATTCCGACAAATATGAAAGGAATCGACGAAAGAAATATTTCTTTATAAATCTCCGGCAGGGAAATGTCCATCGTCCCCCGGTCATTCTCCATCAAGCTGTCCAAACGGGGTTTTTGTTTTTTCCAATACCAAAATAACACCACTAAACCGCCGACAGCCCCGACCGTCGCCGCGAACGTAGCTATTTGAATGGCCTTCACTAATTCTCCATCCAGGACATTTAATACAACATAAACACCGGCCAGAAGGAACACGATGCGGACAATTTGTTCAACAACCTGCGAAATGGCCGTCGGCTCCATCGCCTCATGTCCTTGAAAATAACCGCGGATGATACTCATGAACGGTACAAAAATCAGGGCGAAGCTGACTGCCCGTATGACCGCCGTGACATCCCTGACATCTTCCTTCCTGACACCAAAGACTTCAGTAAACATCGGTGCCATCGTATAGAGAATCAAGAAGGCAAGAAAACCGGTAACAACCATTAATTTCAGGCTCGATTTAAATAACTTCTCACCGACCGCGTATTCCTCAAGCGCATTATACTTCGAAATGAATTTAGAAACAGCAAGCGGCATGCCTGCCGTTGCAAAACTGATGAAAATGGTATAGGGGATATACCCATATGAATAGAGTGAAGCCCCTTTATTCCCAACCATATGTTCAAATGGGATGACATAAAATAAACCAAGAACCTTGGAAATGATCGCTCCCAGCGTTAATATAAAAGCCCCTTTTAAAAATTTAGACGACATCTAATCCCATCCTGCCTCTGTCAGTTACGTTTAACACGCTTTTTATCTTAACATAATAAAGTTTTTTTTCTATAGAAAACTACACTCAAGTTTATCGTTTTCGAAGATAATACACAAACAAATCATTCCTCTTTTTCTACATTCGCAATCTGACGGGCTCTTGCTATATAATAGAGGGACTGAAAATGATAAAGTGGTGATCAATATGAAATATGATGTAGTGGTAATTGGCGGCGGCCCTTCCGGATTGATGGCAGCAATTGCAGCCGGGGAAAAAGGTGCCCATGTATTGTTAGTGGATAAAGGCGAGAAGCTTGGAAGGAAACTTGCAATCTCGGGCGGAGGACGCTGCAACGTGACGAATAGGCTCTCTATCGATGAAATCATTCAGCATATCCCTGGAAACGGGCGATTTCTATACAGTGCTTTCTCAGAGTTCAACAATGAAGACATTATTCAATTCTTTGAAAAATTGGGCGTTGCTCTAAAAGAAGAGGACCATGGCCGGATGTTCCCTGTAAACGATAAGGCACAAAGTGTCGTGGATGCCCTGCTGACGCGCCTGTCGCATTTAAAGGTTACGATTTATAAGAACTCCCCAGTTGCTGAAGTACTCTATGAACATGGAAAAACAAGCAGTGTCCGGTTGAAAGATGGACAGACAATTGATTCAGATGCAGTCGTGATCGCTGTCGGTGGAAAATCAGTTCCCCATACCGGTTCAACCGGCGACGGCTATGCATGGGCTAAAAAGGCGGGGCATACGATTACTGAACTGTTCCCGACTGAAGTTCCCTTGCTTAGCCAAGAAACATTCATTAAAGATCGAACGCTTCAGGGTCTCGCACTCCGGGGTGTTTCATTGAGTGTCCTTAATCCAAAAGGCAAGGCCTTGATTACGCACCAAATGGATATGCTCTTCACCCATTTTGGCGTCTCTGGTCCAGCTGTACTAAGATGCAGCCAATTCGTCGTGAAAGCGATGAAAAAGTGGAACCTCTCGGAAGTGACCATGAAACTCGATGCCCTTCCCGATCGAAACAAGGAAGAAGTCTTTCAAGACATCATAAAAGAAATCAAAGCCGAACCGAAAAAAGCCATTAAAAATACATTAAAAGGGTTGGTTCCGGAACGGTATCTTCACTTCCTGCTTGAACGAAGCGGCATCGACCTTCAAGAACAAGGAGCGACGATCTCAAATGAGAAAATTCGCCGATTTGCTGAACTATGCAAGGAATTCCAATTTGGAGTACACGGCACCCAGCCGCTAGAGAAGGCCTTCGTCACAGGCGGCGGCGTATCCGTCAAAGAAATCCATCCAAAAGAAATGGCTTCCAAACTAATGGACGGACTGTATTTCTGCGGTGAAATTTTGGATATACACGGATACACAGGCGGCTATAATATAACATCGGCATTAGTAACCGGAAGACTTGCCGGGTTGAATGCTGCCATGTATGCCCGTTCATAATACACAAAAAAGGCTGATCTAGTTGGATCAGCCTTTTTTTGTGTATGATTTCGTTTGTAGTGGCATTCATTCAGCGTTTGCCTGGAGAATAATTCGGTAATTCCGCAGGCAGCCCTCTTTTTTCGTTTGATTGCACAGTTTTCGACCCGCCGCATCGTTATTCGTCCCTCCACTATTTTTTTTCGTCCTCATCGCTGTTTATTCGGCCGCCTTCGGCCTATCCTTAATAAATTTCTGGATGATATCGAAAAGCCTCCAGGTCAATGGTATTCCGATTGGTGAATGTGACGCCTTCACTTTCCAGCATCGCCTTCTGGTGTTCCGCAGCTCCCTCTGCTTTTATGCCGATTTCGCCTTTGGCATTGATTACCCGATGCCAAGGAAGGTCATGTTTTTTGCTGCTTGAATGAAGGATCCTTACGACCTGCCTTGCACCGCGCGGGCTTCCAGCAAGCTGTCCAATCTGGCCATATGTCATCACTTTACCGGAAGGGATATGTTGAATGATCTTAATAACCCGTTCAGTAAAACTATCCACATTCTTCGCCCCTTTGTCCTATCTGTTAGTCAAAATCGTAATTTTTTCATCGGTTATGAGGATTTCATGATGCTTGATCAAGTCTGCTTTAAGCACGTCAGGTACTCTGCAGTCATCGTAAGCACAAACAGAAATCAACCCTCGTTCCGTTATCAATTTATCGATTCCTTTTTCATATTCACCTATCGCAACGCTTGCTTTATCTTCTTGGCCCCATTCCACATGACCCCAAGTTCGCACGAGTTGATTTTGTTTTGAATATGAATCGATATTTTCCAAGAAATAATGAACCATCGTTGAAGGATGGAAGTCTCCATGAAAACAATAAAAATCAAAATTATTAATAAGATTCACTTTCTTCAATTGCTCTTCATTTAAATGAAGCTGTAATTTTTTTTGCACGAAAGGAAAGATGCGATCATTTTCCACGACCAGGATATTGTCTCCTTGCTCAACACCGGCAATAATGAATGTTGCCTCGTTTTCAATGTAGGTTTCCAATTCATTAAAACAGTATAAGATATGGCCTCCACCTGATTGTTGCATATTTTCTATCAGTTGTTTCATATTGTTATCCAAAAAGAATCTCTCCTTTAAATACACCAGTCCGTACTATGCATTACGTTTAACTTTACCTATAATCCGCTTGTTTGTAAAATTCATAAAAGGATATAATCAGTCTTTGCTAATTTATCCCTTTGAAGTTCGTCCTTAAATTACAGGATAATACGGCACATAACGCGGGTTATAATAATAGGCCATATTGAGACATCCAAAGACTTTTTTTCTACCCTTCAGCCTATTCCAGGTGCACGGCAACGAGTCCTGCCCAGAGGTTATTAATCATTAGTCATGTTGCACGGCATTTGCCCGGCCGACATAAAGTAATCCGTCTAAATTCTTTTTTAGGAGGACTCCTCATGGCAGAAGATAAGAAAAAGAAATCATCTGGTAAAGGGTTTCCCATGCATGCGAATTATGGAAAGATAACTCGTTATCAAGACGTCCCCATCACGGTTCCGATGCAATGCCAAGGTCAGACGTTTGAACTGGCTCCCACCTTTGTCTACCTCGCTTCTGATGATTCCTGTTTCGTGACCGGACAAACACTTCTGGTCAATGGCGGGGAATCGACTTCATCCTAACATATCTTACTGGAGACAAAGTCAGGGTTTTGCAGATTAAAACTTAATGAAAAAAAGACTACCTTGGTTGCCCCTCGTGCAGCAATAGGTAGTCTAATATTTTTGCAAAATGAAAACGATAGGGCCTCATGACTTTATTTTTTCTTATAAATGATCATCGCACTAAAACAGTAAATCTGTTCCTCTTCCTCTTCACCCGAAGTGGCGACATTGTATTTGATATCGACGATTTGATTCTCACGAATGTCTTCCAAGAAGACGTTCATTTCATCCTCTAGGTCCTTTTCATGCTCATAATCAAATAATTTCACTTGAATCATCGGCTCTCCCCTGCCCTTTTACTATAATGATAGTTATTGTGCAGGATGCCCGTTTTTCATGATGATTATACCTGTTTTGTTTGTAAAGCGGATAATAATGCAGCCACTTCATCTCCGACTTCTTCTGTAGAAGCTGCCCCTCCCATATCTGGGGTCAGGGCTTTTTTATCGACCATCACCTGTTCGACCACGTCCAACACTTTTGCGCCCCAATCCTCATGCCCAAAGAAATCAAGAATCTGACTGGCAGACCATATGGCGGCAAGTGGATTGGCTATGCCTTGGTGTGCAATATCCGGTGCTGAACCATGAATCGGTTCAAACATTGAAGGATATGTCCGTTCCGGGTTTAAATTGGCTCCTGCCGCCAGTCCCATCCCGCCTGCGATGGCAGCACCTAAATCCGTGATGATGTCACCAAACAAATTGGAAGTGACAACGATTTGAAATCGCTCGGGCTGTTTGACAAAAAACATGCTGGCGGCATCAACCAAATATGAATTCGTTTCAACATCCGGATACTCAATCCCGACTTCTTCAAATACCTGATCCCAAAAAACCATGGAATAATTCAATGCGTTCGCCTTGCTTATACTCGTTAGCGTCCTGCCCGTCTTACGAGCCAGTTCATATGCATATCGGATGATTCTCTCCGTTCCTTTTCGTGAAAAGACCCCAGTCTGCAGTACGACTTCTTCCGGCTTGCCTTTGAATAGCCAATCACCAGCACCGGAATATTCCCCTTCACTGTTTTCACGGATGACAACCATATCGATTTGATCACGAGTAACGTCTTTTAATGGGCAGGGAGCACCTTGAAGCAATTTTACAGGCCGAACATTCACATATTGATCAAATTGCTTTCTGATTTTCAGCAAAAGTTCACGTAATGAGATATGATCCGGTACACCAGGATAACCGACCGCCCCAAGATACACGGCTTCAAACTTCTTCAATTGTTCCAGCCCGTCGTCGGGCAGCATTTTACCGTGCTCAAGATAATATTCACAGCCCCATGGAAAATATGTAAACTCGAAAGAAAAATCCCCTGCAATCCCAGCAACTTCTTCAAGGACCTTTACACCCTCATTAATCACTTCTGGGCCTATCCCGTCACCCGCGATGACCGCTATTTTATAAACATTCATCCTTTATTCTCCTTTATCTATATTTTCTGATTTTTTTCATCCTAATTTTAACATATAACTTTTCAGCCCTATTCCTAAAGGGGAAATTTTCTGAAGAATGATCATAAAACATTGATAAAATCGTTCATGAAAAAGAGCCCCTTCATTGAAGTGAACCCAAAAAGTTAGACACTTTATTTAATTAGGCAGCCTTGAGGGCATGAATCCGGTAATCTACCGGGCTCATGCCTTTTAATTTTACCTTGATTCGTTGATGATTGTAGTAATGGATATATTCTTCTAGTTCTTGTTTGAAATGCTCCATGCTTTCAAATTCTTGAAGATAGAGTAATTCGGATTTTAATAAGCCAAAGAAGTTTTCAATCACCGCATTATCGAGACAATTTCCTTTGCGGGACATGCTTTGTGTAATGTTATGTCTTTTCAAA